>JAYZFI010000013.1:0-16915 GCA_036336855.1 Candidatus Latescibacterota bacterium | reverse complement strand
CCTCCATCACGTCGGATCCGGCCGTCGTGCACGAGGACTATACGGTCGCAATACTCCCCGGCGAAGTTGAGATCGTGAGTGATACACATCAGAGTCAACCCGTGCTTACGATTGAGCGCGCGCAACAGATCGAAGATCTCGATTTGATGGTTGATGTCGAGGTGATTGGTCGGTTCGTCGAGCAGCAGCAGCCGCGGCCGCTGTGCTAGCGCCCGCGCGACGATGACGCGCTGCCTCTCGCCGCCCGACAACTCTAATATGCTGCGTTCCGTTAAGCCGGCGGTATCCGTCAGCCGCAGCGCTTCCGAGATGACACCGACATCCTCGGAAGAGAGACCGCCTAAGGGGCCAAGGAAGGGATGCCGCCCCATGGCGACGACTTCGCGCACACTGAAGCCGAACATGGAAGCCGTTTCTTGGGGAACGACGGCGAGCGACCGAGCCAGTTGACGACGCGAAATCTGAGACAGCTCTCTGCCGTCGAGGCGAATGCAGCCTGTCTGCACCGCCAGTACACCGGCAATCACTCGCAGCAGCGTACTCTTCCCCGATCCGTTGGGCCCGATAAGCCCGAGGAACTCCCCTTGCGAAACAGCGAGATCAATGTCGGAGAGCACCGGCGTGCCTGGATAGTAGCCGGCGCTGACGGATGCGAGACTCAGGAGCACGACAAAGCCAACCTCACGAGGATGTACAGTCGGCGCCGTCAGATCGGAACGCGTTGGTAGGTAGCTGCCCGAACTCGGTGGAGTTCCATCTACACCTGCGACCTGACCCGGGTCGGCCCTCCCGCGAAGGCATTTGTTACCCCACGGCCCGAAGCAGGTCTCCTGGCTTCCGGCAGCCTCACCCTCCTTTTCCGATAGCGACCAATGGGCGGGGTCACGAGTGAGGACCTACGCCGGTCACAGTGGCGGGGCCGCGACGGCTCTGCACCGTCTTCCCTATTCTCCGCAAGAACCGGTCGTGTCGACCGATCATACGGCACCATGAGGCCGCTGGCCGAGTGAGGAGGGGTCAATTCACTCCTCTGCGGCCAAAGTAACACGGGCCTCTCAGCCCCGTCAAGAAGATCGTTGCTTTCCAGAGCTATTTCTCCGTGTGGAGCGGAGCAGGTAGATGAGGGCTGCGCCACCAATTGAAATAGCGATGGTAGCCACCATGATGACCCGGGGATGAGCCGTCCACGATTGGCTCTCGTTCCCGGTAATCCGGCCGTCGAGGATATTGTACGTCGAGCTCGGCGCCATCTCCCGCGCTACAGTCAGGTGCTGGCGCCCCTCTTCGATGCGATCGGCGCTGATGAGCAGGTTGATGAGGTTGAAGTGCCCCTCTACCTCGTCGGGGGCTAGGCGAATCGCGCCTCGAAACCAGCGTTCCGCCTCCTTGAGACTCCCCTGCTTGAAAAAGCAGCCGCCGATGTCGGAGGAAAGCTGAGCTTCTACCACCTCGGAGATCTCGTCGCGATTACGCGCCAGCTTGATCGCTTCGCTGAGATGGAACTTGGCGCGGCGGTAGTCGCCGAGCTCGAAGTGGGCGCGGCCAGCGTTGGCGTGAGCCTCGAAGAAATTGGGATCAAGCTTGAGTGCCTCAGAGTAGTAGCGAACGGCCTGCTTAAGATCAGGTCCTCCGTCACCCTCATCTCCCTCACCCATATGTAGAGCGTAGCCCTGTTGGAAGTGCTGCTGCGCCGTGGACAGGGTTTGCGCCGCCACCAGGGAAGTGGCCAGTAAGGCGGCGGACACGAGGGCCCAGCGTGGACGGCTCATCCCCGGGTCATCTTCTTGCCGAAGACGGCGACGAACATGGCCATCATGAAAGCGCCGCTGAAGGCCTGCAGGGCAGCAAGGATCCGCATCCCCCCAGGGGGCGGGGTGATCTCGCCGTAGCCGAGGGTTGTGAAGGTAACGATGCTGTAGTACACGCAGTTGTAGAGCGCGTACGCATTGTCCTTGATGCTGGCAGCGGTATCGAAGCCTATAGGTCCATCCGGACCGTTGACGCCGAATCCCCAGTAGACAAGGGCGCAGGCGAAATTGAACAGCGCTGACGAGACAATGACCCGAGGCGGACTCTCACCGTAGGCGCAGAACATGTCGACGAGTCGCGACCACAACCGCGCCATCGACCAGGGCTTGAGTAACATGCGCCTCATGGTCATCTCGCAGCGGAAAAACACCCCCGCCTGCTCGAAATGGCCCGCGCCATCATGGGCCCGGCGCAGCGTGCGGTAGATCTCCTCTGCTTCTTCGAATTTGACGATCGCCTGATCGCGGTCGCCCCCATCAAGCGCCTCGCGAGCCTGGCGTTCGTTGATGCACTGCTCCCCCCATTGCACGCGCTCGAGGCGGGTGCCGTCGAAATTGGCGCCGAGCAGTTCCGCATCTTCCAGGCGCGCCTCGTTTAGATTGGCGCCGGCAAGGTTCGACTTCAGCAGTTCGGCGCCGCGCAGATCGGCGCGGTACATGCTGGCACCCGGCAGCTCGGCACGAAACAGATTGGCGTTCTTGAGAATCGGCTGCTTGCCTTGGTAGAGCTTCACCCCCTGCAACTGCGCGTAGCGCAGCACGAAGCCCTCCATGGACTCTCCGGTGGCAGCCCATTCCTCCAGGCGTTGTGTTGCCTCCGGCGCCTCCTTGGAAGCATCACCATCGTGCCAGTAGCACAACTGGCCACCGCCCTCCTTCGGACCCGGGCAGTGCGAGCCATCCTCGCGTTGGTAGCTGCAGGTGTCAGCTTGTGGTGAATTGGCGGTAGATGCGGTGGTCAATCGGCGTCAGCTCCTGTCTCTTACGAAATGAAGAGAAAGAGGATCAGACTCGACGTGCACGCCAGGCCCACCCCCGCCCACAAAATGGCAATCCCGGAGGACACGAACGGCGACACCGGCAATCGCCAGCGACGGCGCCAGGGCGGGGTCCGCTGAGCCTGAGGTTGGCCCGGACCGACGACCCTGGCCGCGGGTCCACCGACCGCCAGCGGTCGCTGATACTCAATACGCGCCTTCTTGCGCTTGATGAACTCCCCCATGTCCTCGTAGATCTCACGGATCCGGTAGGGGTCCCGCACCTCGTCGTAGTCGGCCAGATGGGAAAGCGGAACGAGTTGCACTGCGGGAACCTCGGGATCAAGGGGAAACTCGAACTCCGCCTTGATGCGATCGTTTTCGAAACCGAGAAGGCGCACAAAAAACTCGGTGCGGCAACGGTCGTAGTCGACGAGACAGCAACGGTAGCCGTCCCCGGCGAGGCGATGCACGCCGTCGACGATCTCGCCAACCAGCTCGCGGCGGTTACCACGCCGAGCCTCCAGCAGACGCTCGCGCAGAGGGCGGATGCCACCGGCGGCCATCATGGGCTGTCCGGACGCACGGTGTCGGTCGTCGCCGCTCCCTGTCCAGTGACCAGCTTCCAAGGGTGCTCGCTGATCTCCCGCACCGCCGCTGATGCGGCGTGCAGATTACTCAAGGTGTCGTCGATCTCCCGTTCCTTGTTGGTGACCAAGGCATCGACGCGAGTGAGCACGGCGTCGAGCCGCTCCACCAGCTGGCGCATCGCTTTCACCGAGCCCTGCACATCGGTCCCGGTCGCCGCCACCAAGGTGTCGGTACGACTCAAGGTGAGGGCCAATCGCGCCATGGAGCGATCCAGGCTCTCCAGGCTGCTCTGTATTCCCGGCTCCATGCCGGTCACCATGTGGCGACTGGCAACGAGTAGACTGTCGGCGCTTAGGGACATGCGCCCGAGATCGGCGGCGATCTTGGCGACGCTGGTGCGGATGGAACCAAGACGCTCACCGAGCTTGGCGTCCTTGATAGCGCCCCCAGCCCCACCAAGCTTGGCCGCCGCGTCCTTCACTTTCGCAATTAGACTCTTCATCCCCAGATCGGAGCGGCCGGGAATCCGGCTGCCCGCCGGCAATCGACCGGATCCAGCCTCGCTCACATCGAGATGAATGGACGCCTCACCCACTAGCCCACCGCCACGGATTTCCGCTACCACACCCTCAGGAATAGGGTAGCGTTTCTCGATGCCGAGTTCGACCAGGAAATAGGAATCCCCCACCTCCGGAGTGGGCTGGAACTGGATGCCATCCACCTTGCCTACGTCAAAGCCGCGCAGACGCACTTTTGTGGCAACGCTGATGTTGCCGAGGGTTTCGAATTCGGCAATCAACGGGTAGCTATCCGGTCCCTGGCCCAGACCGAACAGCAGCCAGCCAAAGCCCACAGCGGCGACCGCGACAAATATCCCCACCAGTAGCTGTCCAATCGAGGACTCCACCAGTCTCTTGCGGATCGTCTTAGCCATGTTCCCCTCCCGCGTTGATGTTGGAGCCGTCCGCCGCCAGCTCCGCTTCATTGCAGTCTTCGCAGTCGATGAGCTCACGCACCCGCGAGTCGGAGCTGGCCTGCGCGGAGACGGCGTCGCCGGCATCTAGAATATCCCCGTCGGCGGTAAAGACCAGGATGCGATCGGCAAACTTGAGATAACTGCCTAGATCTGACGTCGTCACCACCCGCGTGGGCACCCGACACGGCGCCTCTCCAGGCAGAGGCGTGGCGAATTCCGGCTCGTAGCGGAACGCAAAGCGACACATACGCTGGGCGCGTCGAGGGCTCAGTCCCGCAGCCGGCGTGTCGAGGAGCAGCAGAAAGGGCTGTACGATGAGGGCGCGCGCCAGCGACGCGTACAACCGTTGCTCCCGGTTCAGCGCCACGGGGCGTATGCCAGGACGGCCGAGATCCGACAACTCCATATCGTCGAGCAGGGCGTCGCAACGCGCCTCGATCTCGGACCACGACATAGAGTCGCGAAAGTGATACTGCAGCGGCAGCGTGACGTTGTGGTGAATGTCCATGTTCTCGATGAGGCTACCGTCGCGCATCACCGAGCCAATGCGGCGACGCAAACGTTGCAGCTGAGTTCCCCCTAGCTGGAAGATCTCCTTGCCGAGAACGTACACTCTTCCGCCCAGGGAGATGTCAGAGCCATCCATCCCCGGGAGACCGAGGGCGAGGCGCAGCACGAAGGACATTCCGCAACCGGGTAGGCCCGCGACCACGACGGACTCGCCCTCACGGACTTCGAGATTGACGTCGCGTAGGTAGGTGCGACCGTCGATCTGCAGGGTGACCCGCTCGAATGTCAGGACGGAGTCAGCCATCCGCAATTCAAATCCAATAGAACACGGCAGAGATCACCGCACTCGACACGAACACAAAGAACATCGCCTGCATGACCCCCAAGCGGGCCACCATGGGCACCTCGAAGGGGGCGCGACGGGCACGCAGGCCGTGGTAGCAGCTGAACAGGCTGATCACCAAGCCGAAGAGCACACTCTTGCACAGACTGATCCACAGGTCCAGAGGACGCAGGGTATCGAGGATATAGTCCAGATATAAAGTGAAGGGCATGGTGAGACGAATGCTGGCAACCAGGAATCCACCGATAAGGGCGACGACGTCGAAGTAGACGACCATGCAGAACACGGAAACCATGGAACCCACCACGCGCGGCGCGATTAGGTAGTGGAAGACGTCCACCCCCATAGCTTCGAGGGCCTCCACCTGACCGGTGATCCGATTGGTCGCCATCTCTGCGGCCATCGCCGTGCCAGAGCGAGTGATGACGACCATGGCAGTGATGATGGGCCCGAGTTCGCGCACGATGCTGATGACGAGGATCTTGCCGATCATGCCGCCGGCGCCCATGCCCTGCAACTGCGGCAACGACTGCACGATCACTGTGGAACCGAGCAGCAGCGACAGCAGCCCGAGAAAGGGAAAGGCCTCCAGGCCGGTAAAGTAGACCTGCTGGACGATGACTCGGGAGGAGGCGCGGAAACCCTGTCGACTGAAAAACCGAGAGAGGGCGGCTACCGAGCCGACCGAGAAGCGCAACAGATCCCATGCGTTGAAGACGAATCCCATCGCCTGCACGCCCAGACTCTGCAGTGGGCTCCACAATGCACCCATGTTTGGACTCTTTCAGCCCGCTTGCAGACGGGCCTCTGTCTTCGTGTTGGACGTCAGGGCCCTCTCATCAAAAGCGGAAGACAATGCCGGCACTGATTTCGTTGTACTGCACAGTGCTCTCATCCGTGAGCTCCTTGTCTACCGTTTCTCCAGTAACACCCTCAAGCTCACTGGCTACGCGAGTGGCTACCGCACTCCTCACGGAGAACACCTGGTACTGGCGGAGGTCAATGCGGGCATCGACGCGATCGTTGAGGGCGTAGCGGATCCCCCCGCCATAGCTGAAGGCGGAGTTGGTCTGCAGATCGGCGACGGTATTGAGGGCATCGAGGGCCTCTTCACCCAGGTTGTCGGTGCTAGACGGCAGGTCCGTAGAGGTCACGGTGATGGCGCCGAAACCGACACCGATGAAGGGCTTGAGCTGACCGACGGGGATGTTCACGAGGAAACGCCCGTCGTAGAAGAAGGCCGTCGCCGCTTCGGCCGAGCCGGCGATCTCGCGATCGGGTCGCGCGATCAGCAGCGAGGTCTCACCGGCGATGAAGCCACTGGACTTGCCCCACCGCAGGCCGAATCCGAGCGCCGGCTCCAAATTGGCGTCATCGTCGAAGCTTACATTGGCGACGAAGACGCTGACGTCGGCGTATGCCGCCTGGCTGCCGAAGGCCAGAACCCCGGCCAACAACAGCCGAACGCCTCTCAATCGCAGCGACCTCTCCATCCTACTAACTCCTTGTTCACAATGCAGTTGGAATATTCTCGTGCGGGTTACGCAAGGGTACGAAAGGCCCTGTGGATTGGCAAGCCGGATCGCTTCGGGACAGTCAGTCCGGCTCCTTGGGAGACAAAGGGTTACGTCTTACAGCTTCCGCGGGCGATCACACGCGGTTGAGCAGGGGCAAGTACAGCGGGATGGGCAACAGTGGATTGAGGAGGGATCGGCAGGCGCAGGAAAGACCTGCCGTGTCGCTAGCTTGTTCGGAGACAGGGACGAGTCCGAACAGCAGCCGTGTGAGCTGCTGGCGATCCAGCTCGATGCGATAGGACCGTCCCCCCCGCCCCAGGCGGAGGATGCCTGGATCGCCACCTTCCGGGTTGATAAAGCGTACGACTCCTCTGAGGGCCAAATTGCGAGCTCGCCGGCGCAGCAGGGGTTCCAGCTGTTGGCACAGCAGGCTGATGTCGTTCACTCGGACCATGCCGTCGGTGATTCGGCTCCAGCTTTCGCTGATCGACTGAAAGTGCTCGACCTCTTCAGGATTGGGTCCGGACAGGCCATCTAGTCGGGACAGATGAAAGCGCTGCATGAGCTGACACAGGATCTGCTGAACGAGCTGGGATTCGCCTCCTACCTCATCCACGCGGACGTAGGGACGACTCTTCCGATTCGGGCCGGAGAGCACAGCGTATGCGAAGCGCTCTCCAGAGTGGCAGTACCAGCCCTCTTTGCCCTTGCGTAGCATCACCGCATGCTGCTCCATCCGATTGCGCACCACACCATATGGCTGACGGTCGGCGATGTCGGCGATTCGCTTCCACACCGATCTTCGAGCCCCGTTCGAGAGCCGAAGCAGGCGTAAAGATCGGTTTGCGTTGACTTCTCCGGTACTTCGCGGGGTGAGGGAGAAGAGGTTGGAGCAGCCGCCATTTTCCCACCCGAAGCGACCGTAGCGCAATCGGTCGCCGGTGAGTACGGAGACCGCCTTTCTCTGGCGCTGCATGCGAGTGATTGCGGCATGCAGAAGGCGGGTCATGATCCCTTCGCCGCGTCGCTCGGGGTGGGCCCCGACAATGCCGATGCCTCCCACGCTGATGCGCGCTTCGTCTGACCGCAGGGAGATGGGATGTACGCCGATGCAACCGATGATGGGCCCCAAACCCCCCTCCCCGTCGCGCAGGATCATGAGTCGGCGCGCGTGACCAGGTTCCTGACGATAAAGATGGGGGTATTGGCTCTCTACGATGCGTCGGCCGCGCTGGCCGGGGCGGAAGACGAGATCAGTGAAGCGCATGGCCTCGTCGTAGTCCGCTATGCCGGCGACACGCACGGGCGCCAGGACCTGTCCCCGCGCGCTCACGACCAGTCCAGGATTACGCCGACGATGCTGGGATCCCAATCGGCCAGCAGCGCGTAGGCCGAGGTTGCATCAGTGGCAGTGAAGCGATGGGAAATCAGCGGGGTCATGTCCAGCCGAGAATGCGCCATCAGCTCGAGCACAGCGACCGCATCGCGGCGCCAGGTCCAGACGCTGGGCTGCGAGTCCGCCGACGGCCGCGCACTATTGTGGGCGCCGTAGAGGGTGAGGCCCTTCTTGTGCACCTCCCGGTAGAAGTTGACGCTCTCCGTCTCACCACGAGTGCTAGCGAGCAGAACCACGCGCCCGCCGCGGCGGGCGAGATGAAAGGCGGTGGGGATGGGCTGCGGGGCGCCAGTGGCTTCAATGACGACGTCGGCACCGCCGCCGAGATCGGCAAGAAGATCGCGGACAGCAGCCTTGTCGCTGGAATCGAGGACGCGGTCCACTCCCACCTTTTCGCTGACCCCACGGCGCCGCGCATCGGGATCGAGGGCGACAACAGGCACAGCTCCGGCGATGCGGCTCAACATCATCGCAAGGAGGCCCACCTGGCCCTGGCCCATGATGACGACGGATTCGCCGAGTTCGAGGCGAGAGCGCCGTACTCCCTGCAGAGCGATGCCAAGCATGTTGAAGAACACAGCCTGTTCGTGAGCGACGCCGTCCGGTACGGGCACGACCTGGGAGGCGGCGATCACCACATCGCAAGCGTGGCGGGCGGCGGCGACCACACGTTGGCCGATCGTGAGTTCTTCCACGCCCTCGCCAAGGGCGACGACTTCCCCGGTAAAATTGTAGCCGGGGCGCTGGGGGTATTCCTGCGACGTATTTGGCAGGCCGAGAAGGAAGGCGCGCTCCGTACCGGGACTGATCAGCGTAGTGTGAGCCCGGAGATGCACTTCGCCAGAATCGGGCGGACGTAGGCTCACATCCTCGACGGCCACCTCTCCGGGACTGACAAACACCACGGACTGGGTTTTCACCATGACTGGCGTCTCCTGCTCGCTATGTGCACCTGTGACGCTGCGCTCATGAACGTATACGACACCAGCCAAAGCAATTCGCTTCTCCGAACCGCCGCCTGCCGCACGTTAGTTAAGGGACGGACCGGACACGCACGTTGTACCAGCAAACGACGGCTTCAAGGACAAATCCGGCCAGCAGTGCGGCGATCCCACGCGTCGCTCCCGGCACTTCGCTCTGCGGCAGCAGGGCCAAGACCGCAACGATGATGCCGATGCGGGCAGGCGCACTCAGAACCAGGCTGCGGGGACGGTGTTCGAGCAGGGCGATGCCGTGGTAGTAGGAGCGCACGCCCACAGCGACGGGAAAGAACGAGAACAGGATGAGCGGCACCTGGCAGCGAAGGGCGATCTCTTCGCTGACCCCGATCAGCTGCAATAGAATCACGTCGCGCAAAGGCGTCGACAAGGCGACGAGCATCAGCGCGAAAGAGAGCGCTGCACAGAAAGCGCAGAACCGGCGCACCTCACCCAACCCCCACTGCCCATGCTGCTGAAAGGCAACGGGCAGGGATTTGAGCTCGTTAACCCAGCCGTACCAGATATGGGCAAGGGAGTAGACGATGGCGAGGGCGGCCAGGGCGCTCTCCGCCTCCGCCCCCCGAGAAACGAAGAGGTTGATAACCGGCCGGCTCAAACCCTGGATCAGCTGAATAAGCGCGAGGGGCCAGAAAAACCGGGTCAGGTAGCATAGACCGATCGGCGCTACGGCTTCGGCCGCGGAGTCATTTCTCCGCCCTCGCAACTGGGGGTGCACAAAGCGGTGACATCCCCATCCCATGACGACGAGCTCCACGGTGAGCCCCACGTAGATGACAATGAGGGGCAACCAAATCGGCCGCGACTGTACCAGGTTGGTGGGTATGAGAGCGAACACGGCGCCGATGCTGACGGCGATGCTGATCACCGTGCCGGCACTGAGCACGTCCGTTCGACGTGCGCGCAGCAGCATCCCTGACATCAAGCGCAGAATTCCCTCGATCAGGGGTAACGGCACGAGCACAAGCAGGGCGAAGCGCACGACCTCGGCGAGCGGGACGGACGTCCCGTGCAGCCAATAGAGGACGAAGTCGCCGACAAAGGGAATCAGCGCAATGGCGGCTAGAGGCAGGCACATCAGACCGCTGCACAGGGAAACGAAGACGAACACCTGGCGGGCCGAGGCCAGATCTTCCACCAAGGTGAGACCAAGCTGGCGGATCTGCGATAGGGGGCTGGCGTGCAGGTAGGCGATGCCCATGGCGAGGGCTACAGCGGCGAGGGTGAGAGTGGGGTTGGGAGTTCGGGCGATACCCCCGTTGACGAACTGGACGCTGAGTTCGTGAACGAAGTGGGTGAGGACGAGGGGGAGGAGAAATCTCGTCAGCTGGGCACGGAGGGTGGGGTCCCTCTCCCCATCGCCGGACCCGGCGCTCAATCCGGACGGTGCAGCGCTCAGCGCGACACAGGTGCTTCGAGAAAGACGGTGACCCCGAGATCGGCCCAGTGCTGGCGGGTGTCCGGCGAGCCGTTGCGGTAGCAAATCGCCGTCTGCGTACCCTCCACAGAGCGTGCCACGGCCTCAACACAAGCCTCGAGGGTCGAGTACGGTGGATTCGGATGGGATTCGATGTCTAAGGTCAGATCCGTGGGCCCGAAGGAGAGACAGTCCACCTCGGGCAGAGCCATGCCGTGGGCGTGGAGAACACCCTGCATGGACTCCACCTGCAACCACAGCACACCGTTATCGTTCCACCACGCGACGTAGTCATTGACTTGAGGAAAGTTTTCGATGTGTCGGCGCGCCGCGCCTCCGTTGCTGCGCCGCCCAATGGGCGGAAAGTAAAAGCTCTCCACCACCTCGTGCGCTGTCATCGCGCTCTCCACGAGGGGCACCTCAATTCCCGTGGGGCCAAGGTCGAGCATATTGCCGACGAGATAGGCATCGTGAGGATGCTTGATGCGGAAGCGCACGGGCAAATCGTAATTGTCGGCGATGTTACAGAACTCGACGAGACGCTCCTCGGAAAGCGGCGAGTGCTGACCGTCTACGAAGACAAAGTCGTAGGATGCACCTTCCAGCGCTTGCTCGAACTGCTGCCGGCCAGCGTCGTAGCGCAGGCCGAATCCCAGGGTCTGCTCGCCACTGCGGATCTTGGCCTTCAACCCCTGCGCCATATACACTCCTCCATCTTGGTGGCCGTATCGTCAGTGCGGATCATGTCTTGAGGGGATGAATCCGGCGATTCAAGGTAGTGAATCGGCTAACGCGCCCAGCTACCAGTTCGCGGTAATTCTTGTGTCACTGATGGCAGTGTCGCTTGCCGCGGCGAGCGACAGCTTGGTGATCTCTGGGGTCCCTATCAAACGCAACATCCGCACCCGTAGCAAGATCATCTCCATGGAGCTGCTCCTATATGTGAGCAGTCGCCTCGATGTCGTGCGGTCGGCGGAAATCAAGCGGACCTTCCTTGCCTCCCGGAACCCGACCGGTACACACGTGGAGCACGAAAACAAGTCGTTCTGCCGTACAGTCTCGTTCAGAAAGGCTTGTACGTCGCTAGCCACGCCGCCAAAATGAACACAACCCAGAGCACCCAGCGAAGCATCGGCGATAGCTGGGGCAGTTTCTTGAGTACGGTCGAGCTAGCTCCTAGAACCAGCCAGATCAACAGCTTCCCGTAGATCCATCCTGGCCACGGCCACTCGATTCCGGATTTGGCGATCAGCCCGAAGCCGGACACAAAAGCGATGAGCATTCCCACACCATGAGCGATCTCCAGCCCTTTGCCGCTGTGGTCGGGCAGCCTGGCAAGTCCGCCCAACGCAATGAGTACCAGGCCGACCCCAGCCAAGTGAAGCCACAGATAGAACAACAGACTCATAGAACCATCCCTTTTCTTGTGCGTGAGCTTGGGTCGCTGAGCCCAAGCTCGGTCAGAATAATCACCGTAGAATCGATCCGTCCATCGTCCCGAATAAAGAGTGTCACAGCCGAAATTCTCTTCTATACATCATCCTGGAAATATCCTGCACGACGAAATACAACAATGCCCACATAATCACAAATCGGCGCGTGCGGATCACAGAACCTCAACCGATCATACGGGTTTGGATTTGGAGAGAGCGATATTGACGGCTCTGAGCATACGATTGTACCATCTATTTCTCGTCGGTTTTTCCCAGTGCCAAACGTTTGAGAAGGATCAGCATCCCGTGGAATCCGTCAACCTTCACGGCGGCGTGCTCGTCCTCATCTTCCAGAAGCGTCACATGGAAACTGACTGTGGCAACGCCATCTGCCACGTTCTGCCCGACACCTCTTTAGGCAAGATGGCCGGTGTCGGTGGGAACAACCGGTCCGCCGATTTTCCGAGGCGAATGAAGCCCCCACCAGCCGCATCATAGCCCGGTAAGCTTTTTCACAGCGTGATCGACTCGCAGACATTCTCAAGACAATCGGACTGCTCATCCATCACATTGGCCGAATCGGATCTAGTGCGGATTAAATCGACGGCCACCCCAGCTTGTGGTAACTGATTCTCCCGAGCTCTCACGCGCGCTCGACATCAGTCGCGCAACCACGGGCTGGCTCGAAGACGATGAGGCCCGGGAGCTCTATCGACACGTCCTCGATACCGGCCAACTCGGTCCCACCCTTGAAATCGGTTCTTGGCACGGGAAGTCCACCGTCATTTTAGCCACGGCCGCACGCATCGTGGGAACTCGTGTTCACTCAGTGGATCCTCACGAGGGCATCAACTACTGGCAGGACGAGACCGCCCCCATGCCGGAGCTCGGTCCCTCCTTTGCTGACTTCGAGCGAAATCTCGCTGAAGCCGGGGCCGGAGATGTCGTCGCGATCCACATCATGACATCTCGCGACGCCTTTGCTGCCATGGGTAGCGCCAGCCGATTCGGCTTCGTCTTCATCGACGGAAACCACGGCTACCAGCACGTTAAGTCTGACTTCGAAAGCTGGTTCACCTGTCTGGAACCTGGAGGCGTCATCGCTTTACACGATTCTAACACACGAATGCCTGGACCGCGCAGGGTCATCGCCGAAGTGAGAGAACGGGGCGATGTTGAATACCTTTCCCTCGTGGGACAATTGACGTCTTTTCGCAAGACCATGCCATGACGCTGATCAAGCGCATTCACATGTACACCGGGCTGGTCAACGCCTCGACACTCATTGTCTTTGGGCTGGTCGGAATCACCGCCAGTATTCTACCACGCTCGCAAGACCGACCTGCGCCGAAAGCCGCCGTTGATTTCAAGCACCTCCATGTCCCGGGCGACCTTGACGACCACCAACTCGCCGATCATATCCAGCGAGAGC
Organism: Candidatus Latescibacterota bacterium; assembly: GCA_036336855.1. Classification (GTDB taxonomy): domain Bacteria; phylum Latescibacterota; class UBA2968; order UBA8231; family UBA8231; genus JAYZFI01. Next base: position 3,517 of record JAYZFI010000013.1, on the reverse strand, counting down.
TCGCGATACCTCTGACGAGTCCCACCCCCAACTGGACCATGCATCGTGACGCGGACAATAACCTCCGCTTCCGTCTACCTACCCCAGCACGCCGCTACGAAATTACAGTGTACGAGGCCAACGATCGGGTCCGCATTCGCACCCAACCCTTCGATACCTGGCAGTATTTCTTCGAACTTCACACGATTACGCCGCCTCGCACCGGCGATGACTGGCGTCTGCAGACCTGGGCCTGGTACGTCGAGATCTCAAGCTGGTCCCTGATTCTGATGGCCCTCACCGGTATCTATCTGTGGCTCGTTTCCCGCCCAGGCTATCGGGAGCGGCCGAGTCAAAATCTCTGGGCTCAGATCTCCCTGGCCAGCGGCGCGGTGATCATCATCGCCTTCTATACAATCATCAGGTAGGGATATGCACAGGCTTCTCCGAGACACTCACCTGCTTGTCGGCCTGTTCCTGTCGACGACGGTTTTGGTTTTCGGTGTCAGCGCCATCCAATTCTCCCACAAGTGGTTCAGTGCTGAGCCTCAACGAAGCGAATTCCCAGTCTCCGTCGATCCCTTAGAGGCAACCACGCCCCGTGCCCTAGCCAGCTATTTGCTCAAAACGACGGACCTCAGGGGCAATGTCAGCAACATCCGCCAGTTCGATGGCGGCCGGATTCATCTGCAAGTCAGCCGCATGGGCACCGTCGACGACGTGGATTACGTCCAGGGTGACACTATTGCCCACGTCTCCCGGAGCTATTACCCCTTCATCAGCATGCTAATCTGGATGCATTCCACTTTCGGATTCGATCATGAATACACCGTCCACAACGTGTGGGGCGCCCTGATGCTTCTTCTTTCAGTGGGACTGCTTGTCCTCGGTGCAACGGGCGTCTATCTCTGGTTCAAAATGTATAAAGAGAGATTGTTGGGTTCGGTTCTTCTGGCGAGCAGTCTCGTCTTCGGCGTCATCATGATCTCAATCCTTTACGCAGCTTGACTGCCAGCGGCTCCCCACTCCCAGTCTCGCCAACTACTGCCTTCATCCGACACTGATGCGATCCTCATTCGGAACCCCGATCAGGTGAGTGATTGGGCCTCCGTGCATGAGCGCAACAGCGATCTTGGAAGAGTGGCCCGGCTGCCGGTGCTTGACCCACATCCCTACTTGTGGGTTCCTTCGAGACAGCTATTCCAACAAATGGAGAAATCTGAATGAGTGAATCAGACAGTCTCGATTTCAAGCCGCGAGCCCGAAGCACGATGATTGGAGACATCTATTGGCTCGCTCGCATCGCCGACAAAGCCAGGGCGCGCGCTGAAGGGCGGCTCGGCGACTACATCTTCCCTTGAGCGGCTGACGAGCGCTTCCTGGAGGGAGTGGAGATGTCGTCCGAGGCCTTTGCCGACATGGTCGCATCCTGCGCCGACGATGACGAGTTGATCGCAAAGATGAAGACGCACTTGGCCGATAAAACGTCGTAGCCAATACCACCGGTAGAACCAAGAAGCCCCGCGTGAAAGCCCACGCGGGGCTTTCTGTTCCAGTCCCTAAACCGCTGAATGGACGGCCCCCGGAACAGAGCGGGTGGTTTTGGAGTGCCACCCCTCCCTATCAGCTACGGAAGAGGCTCTCCCTTTGCTTGGCTACGCAGATAGTGCTGCAACGCTCTCAGCTCCTCGTCGGTGAGCTCGCTATAAGTGGGCAGTCGGGTCCCGTCCCTGACAACCTCGGTAAAGGAGATGCTGGAAGGCACCGCGGCCGAGGCGCGCAGCTCCGGTGCGTAGCCCGACGACACGGCGCCTGACCCATGACAAAACGCGCACATCCGGGCATACGACACTTTCCCGGCCTTGGCCAGTTCCTGATCGACCTGGAAGTGGGGCGCTTGGATCGATTCGGGAATCCGTCGTGCTTGATCTCATTCGAGCATCGTCAGGAATTGGTGGCATTTGGCTGTGGCCCTACACTTCTGCCGGGTGAGAGCAAAAGCCTGAGCATATCCGCACACCAGCACATTGGAGGGCTAACGTATGCAGACCAGACAGAAGTTGCTCTTTTCCGGAATCGGCGGGATCTTCGTCCTAACGCTGCAGTTCGCCTCCGGCGTAGTGACCAGCGCCGAGGCTGATCACCACGCCGAAATCACACCCGTGAAGTACGTAATGACCGTCGACTACCCCGTCGGCGGAAAGGCGGATTACATTGCCTGGGTAACATCCGTGGCCGCCGATCTCCAGGCACCGCCCGAGTTGCAGCGCATTGCCTCTTACGACAACTACTACGGCGCCTCACCCCACCGCGTCATCGAGATGGAATTCGATAGCATGGCGGATGCCGTTGCCTACCTTGAGAATCCGGCGGTACGGGCCGTGTTCGACGACCTGCCGAACCATGGCGTCAACAGCTCCCTAAACGTCTTCGTCAAACGCAGCGACTACTCAAAGAATTGATCACCCAGGCTCTCGCCCATACAGGCCTGAGCTCGGCATCACTTGACGGGGCTGATCGCTACGCCCGAACTCGAACCGGATCGACAGATCGGGAGACTCTGCGACTTCTCATCCTCATCTATAGATATCAAATAATCTTTTTAACATATTGTGCCACTCCCTTTTACCCTATCAAACTTGACATCCAAATTACGTTGCCACTCTTCTTCTCCGAGCAACTGTGTAAGCAGCCCGAGTTCGAGAGTCATATTCAGAAAGTGCCCGCCCACGTGGTCCCAGCCCGCCTGCAGCCCGAGCCGCCCCATCGTCGTCCGCGATAGCCGCCGGGCGGCCTCGCACCTGTGCGAGCCCATCCATCACCAGCACCACATCCAGAAACAGATTCGCCCCATCACGCACACTATCGGCGATGGCTGCGATCTCGACGTCGCGATTGCCCCCGTTGGTGCGCCCGATCTGTTTCGCAGCACTGGAGGCAGCCAATGAACTGCTGGATCTTTGCCCACAATCCCCTCGAATACTGGATAAACGGCTATAAGGAGCGCTTTGACGCCTGGCACGACGGTGGCGTACGCGGCCTCGTCATCGGCCGCATGAGCTTCGACAGTGGCGTCCGCTGCTGGACACCGGACGCCAAGATCTACGAACGCTTCGGCGAGTCGCCCCCTGCGGACGCGCCCAGCGACCCCGACAAGGAGCGTCAGCTCCACGCCATGCTCGACGCCGCCGCCGGCCGCGGCTGGCCGGTGTTCATCTTCGGCGGCGGCGGCTCGCCGGCCAACACGCAAGACATGGCCAGCGCCTTCCCGCAAGTCAGCGGATTCATCGTCGACGGCCCTGGCGAGAATCACTACGAGCTATCCTTCCATCACGGTGGCGAGCTGCTCGAGGTGCGCCCCGGGGAGGAGGCCCGCTTCGAAGAAATCGGTGCTGATCTCGACCGCGTGCACCACGGCATCGCCTCGATGCGCCAGCGCCTGCACGAGCTCACGCCCGACCGAGTCCGCTACCTGGCGTCGGCCGGCACTCTAGCCGGCCTGACCTTATTTGACATCGACGAAGACACCCTGTACTGG
>JAYZFI010000012.1:0-54689 GCA_036336855.1 Candidatus Latescibacterota bacterium | reverse complement strand
CGGTTACCCTCGTCGATCTGGTGTGAGCTCACGCCCACAACGAATAGAGCTCCGTCCACCCCCCCACGAGCCTGCTGGCGGATGTAGGGGACCACCGAGTCGGCGAGGGAGGAAAACGCGCATCGGAGAATCGTCACCCGCCCGCGGTATGGGCTGAGACGACGGCCCGCCTCGTTCAGTGCCGCCGAATCTCTATCACAGGCGATCAGGTGACCTTCTCTTTCTAGCTCTCCCAGAATGCCTTCGCCGTGACCTCCTCCTCCGATGGTCGCGTCCAGGTAGAGTCCCTGCCGGGGACCCACCAAGTACTCGAGAACCTCCCCTTCCATCACCGGTTCGTGGTATTGCACTTGAGCCTCAGCGCCAGACCCCACGGTTCGACGGGTCCGTCAAAGCACTACAGGTTCAAATCTTCGGCGGCATCCTCTAAACCGGACTCAGCCTGCTGCAGGTACTGCCGCCATTTTTCCGGATCCCAAAACTCGAGCTTGTCCAGAGCGCCGATCACCGTCATCCGCTCGCAGATCCCCACTCTGTCCAGCAGTTTCTTGGGGATCGAGGTCCTTCCCTGGCGATCGAGCTTGATTTCGGCCGCCTGGGAGAGAGTGGTTCTATAGTATAGGCGCACCTTCTGGTCGGTCTGCGGCAGCCTCAGCATCTTCCCCGCAATCGTCGCCCAGATATTCCGCGGGTGCGCCGTCAGGCAGCCGTCGAGCCCGCGCACCACGACGAGGGTGTCATCTGCCTCAGAGTCGAGATTTCGGCGCAGATCAGCAGGCAAGAAGATCCTCCCCTTCTCGTCTACCGTCACCTCGTATTCGCCCAGGAACTGCGCCATCGATATCCATCGGCCTTCAGTAGCAGGTTCATGGGTTTCCCCACTATACACCCTATTACACCTATATTCACCATTGAATAGTATACTTGCACCCCTCAGGGACTGTCAAGGGGAAAACTTCTCCCGCAAGAAAAAACCCATAAGTGGTTATTAAATTGTAGGATACAATAGGAAACAGAATTTCCTTCGAGCCGCGACGGCGCCTCGGAATCTCAGGATAGTGGGGGTTGTTGCTTGGCCTGAGGCGAAAGGCTGACCTCGTAGACAATCAGCTCGGTGTGGCGAAAATCCGCCGGTGGATCTGCTGGCCACGGGCCAAGAACTTCTCCTCGTAATTGGTGTGGGCTCCTTCCCACACCCCCTTCACAGGGACGAGGTCGTCGGGAAATTCGGCCAGCATTTCGACCATGGCCTCGAGGTAGTCATCGTGATCTGTCGCCAACCGCAGGCGGCCTCCGGGCACGAGGATGCGGATCACCTCGCGGAAAAACTCGGCATTGATGATGCGACGCTTGTGGTGGCGCTTCTTGGGCCAGGGATCGGGGAAGTACAGGTGAATGATCTGCACAGAGCCCGTGGCAAGGAAGAACTCGAGGAACTCGCGAGCATCGGAATGCACGAAGCGGATGTTGGTCAGTCCCCGCCGCAGTGCCCGCCCGTGAGCCAGCCGTAGGTACTTCGCCGCGTACTCCACGCCGATGAAGTTGACCTCCGGCAGTCGCTCCGCGGCATCGAGCAGAAAGCGCCCCTTGCCGATGCCGATCTCGACCTCCACCGGATGCGAGTCCCCGAACAATTCCGGCAGATCGAGAACGGGATCGGCATCCCCCTCCTCGTCGAGAGTCAATATTAAGTTTTTCGATTCGCTCGAAAGGGCGCTCATAACGAGAACGGCGAGGGTTGACTGTCTGCTTCCCTTCGGCGCCCGCCCGTCCTTTTTGTGGTATTCTCCCTACTCAGCCGGCAGCCTCGCTGTGACCAGGCAGTCCGCAGAACTGCTCGTAGTCGATGAGCTCGGTTACTGTGGGCTCGTCCCCGCACACCGGGCATTCCGCATTTCGTCGCAGCCGCAGCTCGCGGAATTTCATCTCCAGTGCATCATAGAGGATCATCTTGCCGACCAACGGTGTACCCTGGCCAATAACAAGCTTCACAACCTCGGTGGCCTGGACAAGCCCGATGGTGCCGGGTAGAACGCCGAGCACGCCACCCTCGGCGCAGCTGGGCACCTCTCCGGGAGGCGGAGGCTCGGGATAGAGGCACCGATAGCAGGGACCGCCTTCGGCGGAGTTGTAGACCGTAGCCTGTCCCTCGAAGCGGAAGATGCTGCCGTCCACGACCGGCTTACCCAACAGCACCGCTGCGTCATTAACTAGGTAGCGGGTTGGGAAATTATCGCAGCCGTTCACGATGATGTCGTAGTCGCCGATGAGCTGAATTGCGTTCGCCGACGTGATCAGCTCGTGATAGGTCTTGATCTCGATTCCCGGATTGAGATCAAGGAGTCGGTCGCGCGCCGCCTCGACCTTCGGACGGCCCAGGGACTCCTCACCGAACAACACCTGGCGCTGCAGATTGCTCCTGTCAACGACGTCAGCATCGACTATGCCGATATTGCCGATACCGGCTGCCGTCAAGTAAAGGGCGGTGGGGCAACCCAGGCCACCAGCGCCGATGAGTAGCACCTTGGCGTTGAGCAGATCCTGCTGACCCTTCTCCCCCACCTCCGGCAAGATGATGTGGCGGGAGTAGCGCTGCAGATCCTCATCACTGAGCAGACCGTCGGTCTCGATACCGAAACCGGCGTCCTTCCACCCCTTAATTCCCCCGATCATGGAGCTCACCTTGGTATAGCCCATAACCTCGAGGTCGCGCGCTGCAAGGGCGGAGCGGTTTCCGCCGGCGCAGTAGAGGACGATGGACTCATCCCGGTTCATGGTAACGTCCTCTTCCACGTTGAGCTCGAGAAACCCCCGGGGAATGAGTTGAGCACCGGGGATGTAGCCGTCCATGACCTCGTCCCGTTCGCGCACGTCGATGAGGCATTTGACCTTCCCTGACTCAAGGCAACGCTTGACCTCGCCAGGCATGACTTCGGTGATGCCCTCCTTGATCATTGCCAAGAGCTGGCCCGACGTCAGAGCCATCTGATCTCCTTCCTTCTCGTGTCTCTCTATCCTACTCGATACTTCGTGAATCTCTTGTGCGGGTCGCCAACCGCAAGCGCCCGACCTCCTCGCTGATCCGCCCGATCGTTCGGTCGATCTCTTCCTCCGTGGTGAAGCGACCGATGCCGAAACGCAATGAGCTAAATGCCGTCGTGTCGTCAACTCCCATCGCCGCCAGAACGTGCGACGGAGAACTGTCACCTGAGCTACAAGCGGAACCAGCAGATAACGCGATATCCCTCAAGGCCAGCATGAGTTCGGTACCGTCCGTACCCGGGAAGGTCATGTTCAAACAACCCGGTAGCCGCTGTGCCCCAGCACTGTGCGGCCGGGACTCTTCCACGCCGCACTCGAGACCGCTCTGCAGGCAGTCCCGCAGGAAGCCGACCCGCTGCGCTTCGGCAGCGCCCTCCTCGGTCATGATCGCGCAGGCCGTGCCCAGCCCGACGATGCCGGGCACGTTTAACGTGCCCGAGCGTAGACCCCGCTCCTGGCCACCTCCCTCCTGCAGCGGCAACAGGCGAATGGGTGGCCGGCGGCGGCGTACGAACAGCGCGCCCTGTCCCTTGGGTCCGTAGATCTTGTGGGCAGAGATGGACAGCAGATCGATGCCCAGAGAGCGGGCGTTTAAGGGGATCTTGCCCACGGCCTGCGCGGCATCGCAGTGCCAGAGAACTCTGCCCTCGAACTCTGCGACCAGAGCGCTTACCGCCTCGAGATCGTGCACCGTGCCGGTCTCGTTGTTGCCGGCCATCAGACACAGGAGGATGGTACGGTTGGTCATCGCTGCTCGCAACTTGCCAAGATCGACCTCCCCCTCGGCGTTGACGCCGACCTCTGTGACCTCGATGTCACCGCTGCCGCGGAGCCTTCGCAGGGTGTCGAGCACCGCCCGATGCTCGGTGCCGCAGGTCACCACGTGAGGACGCGGCATTCCGCTAAGCGCTAGCACCCCCTTGATCGCCAAGCTGTTGGCCTCTGTGGCCCCGCTGGTGAAGAGGATCTCTCGGGGACGCGCCCCGATGAAATCGGCGACCTGCGCCCGTGCCTTCTCCACCGCCTCCGCCGCGGCCAGTCCGTAGGCATGGGTGCGGCTCGCCGGATTGCCGAACTGCTCCGTGTAGAACGGGAGCATGGCCGCGAGGACGCGAGGGTCTACGGGCGTCGTTGCCAGATTATCCAGTTAAATGATGTTGGAAGGAACCGGCGGTCGATCGGCGCCGAAGCAGACTTCAGACTGAGAACGACTCGCCGCAGCCACAGGTGGTCCGGGCATTGGGATTCTCAACCCGAAATCCCGAGCCCATGAGTCCGTCCTCGTAGTCAATTACAACCCCGTTGAGGTAGAGACTGCTCTTGGGATCGACGAAGACCTTCACGCCGTTCTCTTCGAAGACCTGGTCCATCTCTTCCGGAGCCTCCACGAACTCGAGTTTATACTGAAAACCCGAACATCCCCCCCCCATGACTGCCACGCGCAATCCGTGACCAGGGCTCTTGCCCTCACGCTTGAGAAGGCTGCGGATCTCCAGGACGGCTGAATCGGAAACGGTAACCATGTCGTCTTCAGGTGCTTCCTCTACTCCTGATAGATCGCGCACTCGACAAGGTCGGGCACCTCGGAGTGCTCGCGGTATACATCACACTGATGACAGTCGCGCTCTGACACCTTCACACTGCAACAAAAGCAACCGCTTAGGACGTCGATCCCGCGGGCATTGCGCTCCTTCATCGCTTGGTAGTGCTGAACCTTGGTGTCGATCTCCCGCTGATGGGTGGTGAGGATATCCACCATCTGCCGGGCCAGGTCGCCGCCGGTCTCGGCTGCATCGCGCAAATCAAAGAGCTGGCGGATCTGCTCGAGCTCGAACCCCAGACTCTTCAGTCCCTGAATGATCTGCAAGCGTCGAAGCTGGTCGGAGCAGTAACGCCGGAATCCGCCGCTCGTACGCTCAGCGGGTTTAACAATTCCCAACTCTTCGTAATATCGGATGGTGCGCGTGGAAACTCCGGCCTGCTCTGCCAAGTCTCCGATTAGCATTGTCGGATCACGGTCGGCCAAACCTTTGACGTATCTCCGTGTATAGCTCTAAATGTACAGGTGACCATAGGGGGTGTCAACGAGGTGGATGAGGGTGTTTTGACGACTGGAACAATCAGGACATGAGTGGCCTCGAACGGCTCACACAAGCCGCGAAAAACGCCCTCGACCACGACATCACGCCCGCCATAGTCGCCGCCGCGGCTCACCCCGCGAGGGGCCTGCGAGGGAGCTTCGTGGGCGGAGCGGCGACGGCGATCCCCACTCGCCAACCCGTTGCCGAACAGACCCTCTTCGACCTGGCCAGCCTCACCAAAGTTCTCGTCACTGGCTGGCTCTGCATGGACCTGCACTCGCGGGGCGAGCTCGATCTCGACGCCCCGCTCGGCGAATTGCTGCCCAACTACTATCCTGACAACACGCGACAGCTCTCTCTGCGTCAACTGCTGGCCCACTGCGCCGGATTGCCTTCGGGGTTGCGCTTGCGCCAGCAGTACCCACCTAGCGCCTGCGGGGCCCAAGATCGTCGTCGTCAAATCGTGGATCGGTTTCTGCAGGTTCCCATCGAAGCCGAGCCAGGAGTCCGCACCCTCTACAGCGACATCGGTCCCGTTGTCATCGGCGATCTGCTCGAGCAGATGACCGATGACCGCATAGATCGCCTTGCCACGGAGCGGGTTCTATCTCCAGCCGGCATGACCACCGCCACCTACCGTCCCTTGGACAACCCCGCAATTTCGGTCGACGACGTGGCCGCCACTGAAGTATGTCCGTGGCGAAAGGAGCTAGTGAGAGGAGTCGTGCACGACGAGAATGCCTTCCTCATGGACGGCGTCGCCGGCCACGCGGGTCTGTTCGCCGCCCTGAGTGACCTCGAGACCGCTGCGCGTTGCTTCCTCGAGCAGCGAGGACCAGGCATGTCATCTCTCGCCGAATTCCGCAGGCCTCAACACTTGGTCCCCGGCTCTACTCGCGCCCTGGGCTGGGACACGGCGCATGCCGATGGCCCTTCCGGTCAGCGGCTGTCGCCTGAAGCCTTCGGACACACAGGATTCACCGGAACATCGATCTGGATCGATCCCCGATTGGGCCTTTACATCATTGTGCTCACAAATCGTGTGCATCCCTCGCGGAGCAATCAGGCGTTTCTCGACTGGCGACCGCAGTTCCACGATCTCGTCATGCAAGTGCTGAGGGACGAATAGCGTGATCTCTGTCACATCGCGAGAATTCCGCAAGAAATCAGCCCTTCCACGCGTTTATCACGAGAGTCCGATTCGCCTGCGCTCAATTCCATGAATCCTGTGTATCTATAACGCTCCATGCGAACTCCCGGGGGATCTCTGTCGGCGCCGCCCCCAAACGAGCAGCAGACTCTCCCACGGCAGTGCTCGACGCGACTCTATCATCGCCCTCGAGTGCTTTCGTGGCGCTTTCCGAATCCCTTCAACTCACAGCCAACATTCTTGTCTCCGTGACGGAGGCAGCAAATTCACCGCTGTGTCTACACGTGAACAGCGCCGCGGGCCCGTGGATCACCACGTCCCGCCCGTGCTTTCACAACCTCGTGTGGCTGAAACAAGATCACCAAGGCCATCCCATGGCCAGCGGCATCTACCTGTTTGTCCTGGAAACACCGAGAGGGGTGTAGGCGTGCAAGGGAATACGGCTCAGGCAGGATCGCCCAAGTTACCGGACGCTCAGCTCTTTCCTTCGCTGATGAAGCCGCCGACGCTGAAGTAGCGGAAGCCGGTGTCGCAGAGCACGGTCGCCACCGTTCCCGACTCTCCAACGTCGGCGGCCACCCTCAGCGCCGCCGCCACGTTGGCCCCCGCTGAAGGCCCAACGAGCAATCCCTCCTCGCGAGCGAGTCGACGCGTGTACGCGAAGGCGACTTCGTCGTCTATGGCGACGACCTCGTCAATGACGGAGCGGTCGAGCACATCGGGGACGAAGCCGGCACCGATCCCCTGAATCCCGTGTAGTCCGGCCGAACCACCGGCCAGTACTGGCGATCGCGAGGGCTCGACCGCGACGATGCGGATCTTCGATAGCTTCTCCTTCAGCGCAGCCCCGACACCGGTGATAGTGCCCCCGGTACCGACACCGGCGACGAATGCATCAATCCGTCCGCTGGTATCACGCAGAAGCTCCAGCGCCGTCGTCCGACGGTGAATGTCGGGGTTGGCGGCGTTGCTGAACTGCTGGGGCATAAACCCATTGTCGGGATCTTCAGCGATGATTTCCTCCGCACGCCGAATCGCGCCGGGCATGTCGTCGGCGCCGGGTGTCAGCTCGATGCGGGCGCCGTACGCCGCCATCACCGAGACGCGCTCCTGGCTCATGCTGTCGGGCATGGTCAGCACCAGCTCGTAACCCAGCGCCGCCGACGCCATGGCGAGGGCAATCCCGGTGTTGCCGCTAGTGGGCTCGACGATCTTCATCCCGGGTCGGAGGTGCCCCGCAGCTTCGGCGGCGCGAATCATGCTGACACCGATTCGATCTTTAACGCTACCAGACGGATTTCCTGCCTCCACCTTGCCCAGAATGCGCGCGCTTCCTACAGGCGGCAGCCGGCGCAGCTCGAAGAGTGGAGTGTCGCCGATAGTGTCGAGAATGGAATCGACGACTTCCGGGGCCTGCTCGCCTTCCTCTGCCCTCACTGCTCGTCGTCCTCCTGCGCTGAGGCCTTGCCCGCGGTTCCGGGCAGAGTGCGAATGAACTCCGTTTCGCCTTCGGACTCTCCAGTGGCGATTCGGCAGCCCTTCCAGATGCAGCACCTGCGCCAACCGGCCAAACACTGCTCTAAGGCACAAGAGGCGGAGCGCCCAGTCAGGACGCTCACCGCCGTGCCACTTGTTGTAGTAGCCCACGCAACTTTGCTGGTTCGCGCTGTGGCAACGAGCACTCTGCATCGTGACAGACGTAGGCCACAGTGTCGCCTTCTACGAAGTCTCGGCGCCTCAGCGCCGGCAACAGCTTGAAGGTCTCGTCGTCTGGTCGCCCATATTGTAGGGTCAGAGCTCTGCGGGGCAGAAACACGGCGTTCACCTCACGTCGCAGATCCTCGACCTCGTCTTCGTTCTCCCCAAGGATGGTTACTTCCGTGGGGGCGCGCTGGGCCAGATGCAGGGCCGTCACCATCAGCGACACCGCATCCGGTGAAGATTCCATTAACTCTGCGTAGAGTGCCAGAACCTGTTCCGCGCGCTGGCGATAGATAGCGCGTCCCGTCAGGTGGTGGAGGCGCAACAGGGCCAAGGTAGCCAGGCTGTTGCCCGAAGGGGTAGCGCTGTCCAGCGGATTCTTACTACGCACTATCAGATCCTCACGCTCCGCTTCCGTGTAGTAGAACGCACCGCGCTCTTCATCCCAGAACCGCTCTAGCATGCTCTCTGTCACACCGACCGCGCCCTGCAGCCACGATGTGTCGCCGTCGGCCTCGTAGAGATCAACAAGACCACAGGCCACAGCGGCATAGTCGTCCTGTTGCCCGGGCAGCGGTGGAGCGCCCGGCATCCATCGATGCTGCAGCTCACCGTCATCGGCGAGTAGCGATTTCGTGATGAAGCGGGCAGCCCGCTGAGCGGACAGCAGAAAGCACCGATCTCCCAACACCTGGAAGCCGCGCGCCATGGCGCTGATCATGAAGCCGTTCCAGGCGACGACGATCTTGTCGTCACGATCCGGCGCGATTCGCTCAGCGCGACGTGCCAGCAGCTTCGCCCGCCCTGCGCTCACCGCTTCGGCCAGCTCCGCCGCATCCACTCCCAGCTTTCGCGCCACTTCGCTAACGCTGCCCTTGACGTGGAGAACACTTGTGCCACCCTCATAATTTCCATGAGGTGTCACGTCGTAGTAGCGACAGAGCAGGTGGGCCTGATGCTCGTCGTTAATCGCCTCTTCCACCTGCTCCGGCGTCCACACGAAGAACAGGCCCTCCTCCCCTTCGCTATCGGCGTCCTGGGCAGCGCTGTAGCCGCCGTCCGGTCGCTCCATTTCCCGCACCACGTAGTTTAGGGTCTCCCGCGCCACCCGACGGTAGAAGGAGTCCCCGGTCGTCTGGGCGGCCTCCAGATAGACGAGAACCAGCAGGGCGTTGTCGTAGAGCATCTTCTCGAAATGTGGGACCAGCCAGCGCTCGTCCACCGAATATCGATGAAACCCGCCCCCGAGCTGATCGTACATGTCCCCTTCCGCCATCTTGCGCAAAGTCAGCTCGACCATCTCGAGGGCGTCGGCAACGCCCGACTCCTGCGAATACCGCAGCAGCAGCGTGAGGCTAGCGCTGGGCGGAAACTTGGGGCCGGTGCCGGAAAAGCCGCCGTAACGGGAATCGAAGCTGTCGGTCAGCACCCGATAGGCCCCGTCGAGGGTTCTGGTCTCGTTAGGGATCCGCTCGCCCCGCAGAGGATCTGCGTTCTGTTCGAGAAACTCCTGTATCCGCTTCGTCTGCTCGACGATGCGGTCCGGCTCCTCACGGTAGTGATCGGAAACGGCGTGCAGGATTTTCAGAAACCCGGGCCGACCGTCGCGATCTTCCGGCGGGAAGTAGGTTCCCCCGTAAAACGGCTGCAGATCGGGGGTGACAAACACCGTCATGGGCCAACCACCGCTTCCCGTCATTGCCTGCACAGCCGCCATGTAAATCTCGTCGACTTCGGGTCGCTCCTCACGGTCGACCTTCACGTTGACGAAGCGCTCGTTCATGATCCCGGCGATCAACTCGTTCTCGAAGGACTCGCGCTCCATGACGTGGCACCAATGACAGGCAGAATATCCCACCGACAGCAGGATCGGACGATCGCTCTCCCTGGCCAGCGCGAAGGCTTCCTTCCCCCAGGGATACCAGTCAACAGGATTGCCCGCATGCTGGCGCAAATAAGGACTGGTTTCGGCGGCGAGCCGATTGGTCGAGCCCTGAGAAGATCGTGGTGAAGAGGTGGACATGAAACGGTGGGAAAATCAGGCGGGACGAGGTGTGGCCCAGCTGATGTAATCAGACCACAATTGTGAGGGGATCAGCAAAATACACTCGTTTCGCATTGGTCCATCAGTCTTGCATCTCAGCTTCCAAATCCTCCACCACAGCCGCAAAGCGCATCCCCGCCTCGGCGGCTGCTCGCTCGTCGTCCTCACCCCGCAGATGCAGGTCGAGCACCTCCTGGCGATAGCGCTGCTCCATCCTCTCCTGTGCCAGCCGAGGCAGTGGTGGCAGACGCAGGGCGCGAATCTCGTCGAAGCTAATGTTGGGGGTGCCCACCCCATTGATGACGGCGCGAATCTGTGCCCACCCGGGCCGCGAGCGCAGAAAGGCCCACACAAAGAACGGGTTGATCCCCTTGAGACGGATGACGTCGACGAAGCAGCCCACATTCGCCGGCCTCTCCTCGAGGTAGACGGCGAGCCGGTTCTTGCCCAGAGATCCGGCACCAGATCGGGGTAGCAGCAGATCTCCTTGGCGCACCCGGCTACGTGAGGGATCGTGCACTGAGTTCCTATACACGCACAGCTGTGGAGTTCGTCGCAGTCCGGTGTCGGTAAAGTCGCCCTGCCGGATGCAACGGACCCCGTCGGGCACGTGCGCCGCCTTTTCGCCGGTGACGATGGGACCGTACGTGAGATGTTCGATGAAGTTGCCCAATCTCACCGTCTCCCCCAAGCTCCAGGCCGTCAGAGCCTCTCGGCCCTGCCAGAACCCGGGATCCCAGCGGCGCCCTCGCAGCTCCTCTGCCGCCACGGAGATCGTCCTCTTGCCATTGGCGACATCGGCTCGCATGTGCTGCAAAGTTTCAGGCAGACGTCCTCGCTTGACGTGCCTGCGCTCAACCATCTCGGTCTTAAAGCTGCTGTTGATCGCCTTGCGCAGGACAACCACGTGGGTCGAGGCGTTCAGCCCCCGGCGACGAAACACACCCGCGGGCAACGCCACCACCACAATCGGCGTTGCCACGTCGAGAAGGCAATCACGAACGCCCTGCAGACGACGGTTGCAGAGAAATCCGTCAGGTAGGATGAAGGCCACGACACCACCGGGGCGAGCCAAGTCCACGGCGCGCAACAGGAACAACGGCTCCACAGCTCGACCGGGAAATGTCGAGTCTCGGCCCGGTCCCCAGAGCCCTCGCCTCAAGGGGTTCTCGACAAGCGCATCGATCTGCTCCGCGGAGAGGATCTCCCGCACCCGCCCAAAGGGAGGATTGCCTATCACCACGTCGAAGCCCTTCGCGGAAAAATGTGCGTCGAGCAATCCGTCCCCGAGTCGAACTCCGGCGCGAGTCGCAGTGCTGTCGATGACCACCGCGTCGATCTCCAGGCCTACACAGGCTTCCCTCGCCGCGCCCCAGCGAACGGCGGCCCTCAGCAGAGCGCCCTGGCCGGCTGCCGGATCGATGATCGACGCAGACCGTCGCACACCGAGGTCGCCCAGAAGTGACCAGATGAAGTCCGCCACCGTGGACGGGGTGAAGTGCTGGCCCCGAGGAGGACTTGTGGACATTCTAGGCATTAACCACGCTCCAAAGAGGTGGCACGTTCGCCCCTGCTGCGACAGCCGAAGCCTATGACATTACCGTTGTTGCAAGCGTCATTCGGTGGCATCCCTCCAACTTCGGAAGGCCGAACGGCTCTCACGCCGGGTGAAGCACACGCAATCACGCCATTCTCCAAAGAGGGATTCGCATGTCCGATTTGGGACTGCCGGCCATTGACCAGGTGGCTTTCGTGGGGCGCCTTGTGCAGGATCCGGAGTTCCGGATCACATAGAGCCGCATCGCCCACTTGAGCGTCCCCATGACGTTGCACCACGCCTATCGCGATCGCGAGGGGGAGAATTAGAAAGAATCGTCGTTTCTTCAATCAAGGGCGTTCGAACAACACCGCGATTCCCATGCCACCGCCGATACAGAGCGCCGCAATACCGCGCTTTGCTCCTCGACGCTGCATCTCGTGAATCAGGGTGATGGCGATCCGAGCACCACTCGCACCAACAGGGTGCCCAAGAGCAATCGCCCCGCCGTTGACGTTGACCCGCTCCTCATCCCAACCCAGATCCTTACCAACCGCAAGGGTCTGGGCGGCGAAGGCCTCGTTGACCTCGATCAAATCGATGTCTGTTAAATCGAGCGTAGCGCGTTTCAACAGAGCACGAATAGCGGGCGCCGGACCGATGCCCATAATGCGCGGATCCACGCCCACGGACACCCAATCGACGATGGTCGCTAGGGGTTCGATCCCCAAGCGCTCCGCTTCCGCATCGGACATCACCACTACTGCCGCCGCACCATCGTTGATGCCCGATGCGTTCCCGGCAGTCACGGTGCCACCTTTCTTGAAGGCTGCCTCCAGCTGCCCCAACCGCTCTAAGCTGGTGTCCTTGCGCGGGTGCTCGTCGACATCGAAGACCACCTCAGGGTCACCTTTGCGCTGCGGTATGTGCACGGGGACAATCTCTTCGTCGAACAGGCCACGCTGCTGGGCCGCAGCGTAACGCTCTTGACTCTGCAGGGCAAAGGCGTCCTGATCTTGTCGTGGAATATCGTACTCCTCGGCTAGGTTCTCCGCCGTGATTCCCATGTGGCAGTCGTAGAAGCAGTCCCACAACCCGTCCAAGATCATCAGGTCGGTGATTTCGCCGTGGCCAATGCGTACCCCCCAGCGTGCACTCAGCAAGGCGTACGGTACCTGGCTCATGCTCTCCATGCCACCGGCAATGACGACATCGCTCTCCCCTGAATTCGTCGCCGCTGCCGCCAGAGTTATCGCACGTAGACCGGATCCACACATTTTGTTGATTCCCATGGACGGAACTTCGTAGGGCACGCCAGCATGGACTGCGGCCTGACGGGCCGGATTCGATCCCTGCCCCCCTTGATAGATCATCCCCAATATCACCTCATCGACCTTCGCCAGGGGCAATTGTGCCCTTTCCGCCGCTGACTGGATCACCTTCGCCCCCAGCTGCTGAGGTGGAACATCCTTTAGGGCGCCTCCGAAGGTGCCAATCGCGGTTCGGACAGCGCCCGCAACTATGGCCTGGCTCATAATTTTAATCTCTTCGCTTAGCTTCGTAAGCGGGTCTACCTGGTTTCGTTGACGATCATCCGCACTGTCCCTATCTTGGCGCAAATGTATCTAGTTGGTGCGTGTATAGTCATTGCATGCTGGGTGCAGGTGTCTTCCTGACCCTGCTGTCTGGAGGCTATCGCAGTGGTTTGGGATAAGAGCAAGAGCATGCTGGAGAAAATCCAACTCGGGAGCATCGTGCTGTACCTCGTCAGCCTCGGCGGGTACACCATCGACGCAGTGGGTAAGGTCTACGACTACCTTCGCGTCGACATCTTTGGGTTCACATTCTTCTCCTTGTTCATCGCCTCCACGATTCTGTTACGCTTCGAGGAGGGAGACGACGAGTCTGGCGGCGAATCAGCCCCGGCCTGAAATCACCCTGTAGTGTACGCAGGCACATCCTTCGAGGCGGGACCTGGCTGGGGCAGTAGCTCAGTTGGGAGAGCGCGGGCTTTGCAAGCCTGAGGTCGTCGGTTCAATCCCGATCTGCTCCACCAGCATATAACGCGGCGTTGCCAGCACCGGCAGCGTCGCCCATCTCTTTGCCATAGCGCCACCTTCTTCGCTATTCCCTCTGCAGATCGTTGACTTCATCGACTTTGAAGTCCTCAGTTTCCAACTCAACAATGCCCCAACGAAACCGGACAATCCCACATGACCGGCCACACCTAACTATGGCGTACATCTGTGACGTCTCTGGGCGGAAGGGACTGACGCGAGTCCGCTACTCGATCGACGGCCGTAGGGCGCAAGAATTACGTGCGTGGCCGAGACGGGGCGTAGCGCCTTCGGATTGCTCTTTCCGAGCTGGAACAGGCAGAACGAACCGGTGTCGCCGACGCTGAAAAAGGTATTGCATTGGATCGATGAGGGACACCTCACGTCGTCGGATGCACAAGGCCATCTGGCAAGCCCTGCTCTGTAAAGAAAGTTTGGCGTGGACCGCAAGGCCGAAACCACCAACGTCCCCGTCAAGAACATCTCGCCTGGCCCTGTAGCGCTTCTCGCTCAGCAACTCAAAGATGGCGAGGTCATCAATGCAATATTGAAGAAGACCCTTCGAGAGGCACTATCCGGCTGAGTGGTTTTTGAATCTGAGAGAGGCCGAATGCTCGCCTACCCATGTTGAACGAACAACGATGTTTGACTGGGATCGTGATGTCATAGAGAACGCAAGGAAACCGGGTGACTGTGAAGAGTTGTTCCAAGTGATTCTGCGACGGCTCGAGATCCGTGCAGCACTCCACGTGGCAGCGTTGGGCCTCGCGAAGGCGTTGCGCATCGCGCCGACTTTCTCGCCCTGCATCCCGACGCAGAGACTACCGTGGACGGCAGGTCGATCCGAGGTTGAGGCCCGCGCGTGTTGTGCCTCACGCAGTGTAGATGGAGTTCGGCCGTTCGGCGGCATTGCGTGGCGGCGAACGAAAACCGGTCGATGTCAATAAGTATGGGTTTACTTACTTAGGAGCGATTGCCCCCACCACCCCAAGAGAAAGATCAGGAGATATGAAGCTGGGTCTGTCGACACTGCTATTTCGGGATCGACCGCTCAATGGTGACCTGTTGCGAGATTTGAGAGATGCGGAAGTTGAATCCGTCGAACTGACGGACTACCACCCCGGATTCTCCTTTGCGGATGAAGCACTCTTCCACGGCCTGAGAGGGGAAATGAGAGCGCTGGGACTACACCTGAATTCCCTGCACATCCATCTGGAAAAGTCCGATCATGATCTGGACCTCACCGATTTGGCCCAGCAGGAAAAGACCTTGTCCGCCTATGGGCAGGCGGTGGATGCGATGGAGGCGATGGGGGGCGGCATTCTCGTAACGCACGATATCCGGATTCCCGAGCCTCAAGACGAGGGACACGAAGAGAAGCGGGATACGTTTGTGGAGCATCTCGACAAGCTGGCACGCTATGCCCGACCGAAAGGGGTCCGTTTCGCGCTGGAGAATACCTCCCGGGGCTATACCTGTGATCCTGCTCGATTGGTCGGGCTGATGGACCAATTGGGGGGATCCAATGTGGGCGTGGTCATTGACACGGGACATCAAAATTTGGCGGGAGATCCGGTTGCCGCTTTGCGAACGGCAGGACCGCACCTGATGACATTGCACATCCATGACAATCATGGGGAGCAGGACGAGCATCTATTGCCTGGATTAGGCAATATCGCCTGGCCATCGATCGTCCAAATGCTTCGGAACGTTGGATATCAGGGCGTGTTCATGTACGAGCTGAACCGGCCCGAAGATCTGGATAAGCTTCGTCAGAACTTCGAAAGATTGGGTGTCTCAAGCCGATCGTCAGCGGGCTCGCTCTAGATCGCCCAGTGGTGCCATGGATCTTCGGGAATCGCTCGGCGAACTTCCGAATCGTCCTCGTGAACCCAACGGGCGAAGAGGCCGACCCGTGGCGAGCGATTCGCATTAGTTGACCCTGTGTGACAGAGCCAACCATGCCAGAGGATGACATCGCCCGCCCTAGCGACGAACTCTCGCGGCGGATCGGGCCCTTCATCCGAGAAAATCCCCCACCCACGGTCCTCCCACTGGGACGTCTCTCGAAAAGTCCCCTCGATCTGATCGGGATATTCGCGGAAGTAGCGATGCGCGACATGGTGACTGCCAGGCCAGTAGGTGTAAGCTCCGCCATGAGTGTCGACATCGTGCAAGTAGGTGGTAGCGCCCACCATCAAAACAGCCTGACACCCTTCGCCGGGATACCCATCCAGATGACCTGTCGCTGGCATCTCCCACTCATGGTCAGTCTGCGGCCAGCGCACGAGCACCCCACAGCCACCCCCACTAAAGTGACCTCCCCCGACGTGGTGCACGGTCGACTGCAGGAGATCGCCGAAGAGTGGATCTGGCTGGAAGCCCTCGACTCGATCTGGCCACTTGTCCGGTTCGTCGATCGTACAGCCAAGATGAGTCCAGAATTGATCTTGCCACTGTAGGACCGTGTCGGTATCGATAAAGCCGGGAAGAATCAGGTGACCATGCGTCTTGAACGAGTTGATCTGGGCAGAACTGAGCACCGGTCGATTGTCCTCTGAATTAGATGTAATCGGCGTCCAACCGCGCATCAGATGAGTCGGCCTTCGCGTGCGTCACCACTCTGCCGCGGATTGCGAACAGGATACTAACCGAACGAACGGAACGAGATCCGACCCGCATAGATCGACGCGAAGCCAGTGGTAATCTCATATCTCAGCGAGACAGAGTGTTGCGGATATGAACGAAGCGAGTCCAATGGCCCTTCATCCGCTTTACAATCCTGAGGTCGACGTTTCAATCCCGATTTGCTCCACCAGCTAGCTCTCTTTCCTCCCGTAATCACTCCCGGAAGTACAGCAGTCCCAGACTCAGCGCCGCCCACGCCAACACCGTCACCTGCAGGGCCCGGTCCCGGAACAGCAACGCTGTGGGATCGTCGCCGTCGCCGTGCCGGTGGACGACGTACAGGTAGCGGAGCACACCGTAGAACACCAAGGGAATCGTCCACTGCATGTTGCGTGACTCTTCCTCTCCCACTCCCATCGCGTAGAGAGCGTAGCAGACAATCGTCGCCGACGTGAGAATGCTAATGACCTGATCAAGGAACGGCAGCTGGTATTCAGCGAGCGCCGCCCGGTGCTCGGCTGCCGCGGACTGCAGGCGCACCAGTTCCTGCCTTCGCTTCACCGTGGTGAGGAGCAGAGTTAGGGTGAAGCTGCAGAGAACAAACCAAGTGGAAATGAAGACGTCGATGACCACTGCCCCACCCAGAGCGCGCAACAGGAAGCCGCTGGCGACGACGAGCACGTCAACCAACACCACCTGCTTGAGGCGGAAGGAGTAGGCGAAATTCACCGCGGCGTAAGACGCCGCGATCCATCCGAAATCGGCGGAGAGGCGAAAAGCCAGGGCGAGACCCCCGGCAAACAGCACGAAGGCAGCTACCCCTGCGCTCGCAGGACTCAACGCGCCACTGGCCAGTGGGCGCTTCGATTTCTCGGGGTGTCGCCGATCTGCTTCCAGGTCAAACAGATCGTTGACCAAATAAACCCCAGCGCTGAGCAGGACGAAAGTGGCCATCCCTCCCAGGGCCTGCAGCAGGTAGACTTGGTGGAACAGGTGACGCGAGAAAAACAACGCGGCGAGAACGAAGAGATTCTTCACCCACTGCTTCGGCCTCGCAGACAGCAGGATGTTGTAGAACATTCCCAATTACGCACCGCCCGCGACTGTCTGCCACCGATGGCAGAGGATCAGAAGCTTATCTCCGGATCCTCGAAGGGACGATCCCCTCCCATTCCCTTGGCCTGGTCGAGAGCGGTCTCCAAGCGACGAAGAAACTCCTCGACAATTTCTTTGACAGCGGGAGTAGCACCTTCGATAGAAGACGCGCGCGATACCACTCCCAGGCTCAGTGTCAGGTGCACTTGCGTACTACCCGTGTCAAACTGGCGGTTGAGGACGCGGGCTCGCAGGGTAAGGCTGCGTCGCTTGGTCTTTACCAGATCGGCGTTGGGCACCATAAGCACGAAGTTCGCGCCATCCATGTGCACGAGCTTCTCATTTTCCTCGACGCTCTCACTGAGGAATTTGCCAATCCCCTTGACGACCTCGTCGCCCCCCTTGCGTCCGAACTCAGCATTGATGTCGCCGAGTTTGTCGGGAGCCATCATGACGCAGCCTAAGGGCATCCCTTCGGCGTTGGCCTCACTGATCGCCTGCGGCAGCAGGGCGGTAGTGAAGAACACCTTGTTGGGCAGACCCGTGAGCGAATCCGTTCCGGCAATCCGCATCCAGCGCCGATTGCTCGCACGGAGCTTGTGATTCTCGTCCTTCAGGCGTGCGATTTCCGCCTGCAGCTTGCCGACGAGAGTGTCGGTTCCTTCGGTCATGTGGGGTGTGTCGGGGCTGAGACAGGCCCAATTGGGGAATTGCTGGATTGCTACAAATGTGGCTAAATTACAGCACGGCAACATCATCCCGCAACCCCGGCACCTTCATCCGGGTCTTTGATTCAAGCACCGTGGACTACCTTCTCGCTATCGCCATCGCCGCTGCAGCCACCGGCCTATGCGCTGCGCTCGCCGCCATCGTCATGCGCCAACGGCGGCTGAACCGGCTTCGTCTGCGTGTTCTGGCTGGTCGGCGTCGCATCCTCGGCGAGGAGATCGCCCAGAACCTAGAGAATCTCGACGTCCCCGACGAGGAGGCCCTATCCACTGCCCGGGTCACCGCCACTGCCGCTGTCGATCAGATCCACATTGGCCTGCTGGATCGCCAGTCCCAGCTTCAGACCTACGAGGATCTCGCTTCCCTGCAGGACCACAAGATCGCGATTCTCGGGCGGCAGCGTCAGGACCTGCGTAACGAAATCGCTGGGGGTGGGAAAATCGATCCCGAGCAATCGGAAGAGCCTCTGCCTATCCCGGAAGAACACCGGGAGCGTCTGGAGGACGAACTCCTCGAACAGATCGAGAGCCTGCAGCCACCGCCCCGCAAGCGGCTCCGCCGACGATAACAGAAAAGGGCAGCCGCGATTCGTCGCAGCCCCCTCTGCAGATCGGAACTGTCGTGGCTGGGGGCTGACCTACACCTCCATGATCTCCACTTCCTTGAGCTTGATGATCTCGTCCACCTGCTTGACGAAGTCGTCGGTGAGCTCCTGGATGCGGTCGTGGCCGTAGCGAGCATCGTCCTCCGACACCTCACCGTCCTTCTTCGCCGTGTCTGCAAAATCGAGGCCTTCACGCCGGGCGTGTCGCACGGAAACGCGGGCATCTTCGGCGCGGTTGCGCGCCACCTTGGTCAACTCGATGCGCCGCTCCTCTGTCAACTCCGGTATCGGCAAGCGGATGAGCTGCCCGTCATTGGCTGGATTGAGCCCCAAACTCGACTCGGCGCGAATCGCCTTTTCAATCTCTGGAATGAGGTTGTCCTCGTAGGGTTTGATCGTGAGCAGGCGTGGCTCGGGGGCACTGACCGTCGCCAACTGATTCAGCGGAGTCGGCGTGCCGTAGTACTCGACGCGGACTCCGTCCAGGATCGAGGTCGTCGCACGCCCTGTGCGGATTCCCGCCAGATCGCGCTTGAAAGCATCGATGGCGCTGGCCATCTGCTGACGGACTTCGGCAGCGATCTCATCAATCATGGCTTCTTCATCCACCTCTGCGTGAGGGAGGAATCGCGAGCCTGTGCCGTTCCGAGTTCGGGCGGCCTAGCCTTCTCCGAGCTTGAAGCAGGAAAACCGACCCACGCCGATCTTCTCGCCAATTTTCGCGGTGAGCTCGGTAATAAGGTCCTCGATCGTCTTGTCGGGATCCTTAACGAATGACTGCTCCAGCAGGCAGACCTCCTGGTAATATTTATCCAATCTGCCCTGCACAATCTTTTCAGCGATGTGATCAGGCTTGCCTTCATTCTTGGCCTGCTCAAGGTAAATCTCCTTCTCCTTCTCCACCACGGCCGCGTCGATCGAATCGCGATCCACCGCCACTGGCTGCTCGGCGGCGATATGCATGGCCACATTCCTAGCGAACTCTTGGAAATCGTCGGTGCGGGCAACGAAGTCGGTTTCGCAGTTGACCTCGACCAGCACTCCGAGGCGGCTGCCGGGATGGATGTAGGAAGTGATGACCCCTTCCTTGGCGTCTCTCCCCGAGCGCTTCTCCACTGCCGCCATCCCCTGCTTACGCAAGAATTCGACGGCCTTCTCCATATCGCCGTCCGACTCCTGTAGCGCCCTCTTGCAATCCATCATGCCGATTCCCGTGCGCTCGCGCAGTTCGCGCACGACGGCGGCCGTAATCTCTGCCATCTCTATTGTCTCTGCATCCTTCTGTGATCTGTATCTGCTTAGTTCGCTGCAGCCGCGGTCTCGCCGGGCTGCTTCTCGTCTTCTTCGGTCAAGACCTGATCACCCTTATCGCTGGAGGCGCGGCCTTCGATCACGGCGTCTGCCATCACCCGGGTCACCAGCTCAATGGAGCGAATGGCATCGTCGTTACCGGGGATCGGGTAGGTGACCAGATCGGGATCGCAGTTGGTGTCGACGATGGCTACCGAGGGAATACCGAGCTTGCGCGCCTCGAGCATTGCCAGTCGCTCCTTCCGGATATCGACGATGTACATGAGCCCGGGGACATTGCCCATCTTGCGTATCCCCGACAGCACATTGTTCATGCGGGTGCGTTCCTTCTCGAGCAGGAGCACCTCCTTCTTCTTCAGCTTGTCATAGGTGCCGTCAGTGGAGATCGTGTCCAGATGATCGAGGTGTCTGATGTTCTGGCGGATCGTGTGCCAGTTGGTCAACATACCACCCAGCCACCGCTCGGTGACGCGGAACATGCCACAGCGCTCGGACTCGGTGTGGATGATGTCGACAGCCTGTTTCTTGGTGCCGACGAACAGCACCGCCTTGCCCTGGGCAGAGGTCTGCCGGACAGCCTCGTACGCCGTCGACATCATATGCGCCGTCTTGTTCAGGTCGAGAATGTGAATGCCGTTCCGCTCGGTGAAGATGTAGGGCATCATCTTCGGGTTCCACCGGCGGGTCTGATGGCCGAAATGAGTGCCCGCTTCGAGCAGATCACGGACGTTGACTTCTGGCATAGGGGGTGCTCCTATAGAGTGGTTGGCCTGCCGCCCCCCGTCATCTGAGTACGGGATTCTCATGGACCAAGTCCGTGGGAACACCCCCGTACCCATCTGGGGAACGTGGAAATTCCGGCCTCCGGCCGGTGTATGCACTCGTCTTGCGAGTGTCCTACCGTTTCGAGAATTGGAAGCGCTTACGGGCGCCTGCCAATCCGTACTTCTTGCGCTCTTTCTCGCGCGGATCACGCGTCAGGAAACCGGCCTTCTTCAGCGACGCGCGCAGCGTCGGATCGGATTCCACGAGGGCACGGGCAATGCCAAGGGAAGCCGCGCCCGCTTGGCCTCGAAGTCCGCCACCTCGCGAGCTGATGTGGATGTCGAAACGATCGCGCATCTCGGTGACCTGTAGAGGTTGCACCATAATCATCTCCAGCGTCGCCCGCCGAAGGTAGTCGGCCACGGGCTGGCCATTGATGAAGATCTGTCCGGAACCGGCGCGAATGCGAACTCTCGCCACCGACGTCTTGCGGCGGCCCGTTGCTTCGAATACCTGCTCTTCTGCCATTATTGTTCAGTCTTTCGCGATCGTACTCTTTCCCGATCGTTTCGGCCTAGAGGTCGAGTGCTTCCGGCTTCTGCGCGGCGTGGCGATGCTCCGAGCCACCGTAGACTCGCAGCTTCTTCAGCATCTGCCGACCCAAAGTATTGTGCGGCATCATTCCCCGTATAGCCTTGCGGACTACGCGATCCGGATGGGTCTCCATCATCCGGCTGTAAGGGGTGGAGCGAATGCCGCCGGGATAGCCGGTGTGGTGGTAGTAGACCTTCTGCTCGGCCTTGCGTCCCGTGACTACCACCTCGGATGCGTTGATGACGACCACGTGATCGCCCATGTCCATGTGGGGCGTGTAGGTCGGTTTGTGCTTGCCACGCAAAATCCCGGCGATCTGGCTGGATAGTCGGCCGAGGGTTTTGCCCTTGGCATCGACGACGAACCAGCGCCGTTCGACCTCGGAGGCTTTGGGCGAGTATGTCGTAGTCGTCAAGTTGCGGTCCCACACGAAGTTGGACGATGATCCGGATGATCGGTTTTCTACCCGGTCACGAGCGGATAAAGCTACGGGCCCTCCCGAGAACTGTCAATGTAGCCACTGCCTGCAGAGCGCTTCCTCCAGCGCCGGGCCGCCGCCGCCAGGATCGCCAGCGCCAGAACGGCGGCGACGATCTGGTTGTAGTGCGCCAGATATTCCCCCACCAATTCCCAATTCTCCCCTATCACCAACCCGGTGTAGAGCAGGATTCCATTCCACGCCACCATGCTCAGAGTGCCCAACAGCGCCACCGACCGCCAATTCATCTTCCCAACCCCAGCAGCTATGGCGATCACCGAGCGGATCCCACTGAGGAAGCGGTTGCCCAGAACCAGCCAGGCCCCATAGCGCTTCAGCCAGCCTTCCGCCTGCTCCAGTCGCTGCGCCGAGAACAGCCGGCCGAGGGTCCATGAACCTTGTTCCGAATCACCACGAAACAGGGACCGTCCACCCCGCAAGCCGATCCAGTACATCACCAGGAATCCTACCACCCCACCGGCGCAAGTGCCCGCATATACGGGCATCCAGTGTAGGACGCCCCGCCCGGCCAGATAGGCGGTGAAGACAACCACCGTATCCCCAGGAACGGGAGGAACCACGTTCTCGAGAAAGGCGCTGATCACTACGAAGCCGTAAACCACCGCCGGCGGCCATTCGCCGATCCGAGTGATTAGGAGATCTAGGTATTGTCCCAAGGGAACCGTCAGCCGAGAGCTATCTGTGCCACAGCCTGTGCGGCAATTCCCTCTTCCCGACCCACGAAACCGAGGCCCTCCGTGGTCGTCGCCTTCACCGAGACGGCTTCTGCTGCGATTCGCAGCTTCCCCGCTATCACTCGCGTCATCTCCTCGGCGTGCCCAGCCAGGCGCGGCGCCTGCGCCATGACTACGGCATCAATGTTGACCACAGTGAGCCCGGCGGCGCCCAGGCGCTCGCGCACATCGGCGACTAGACATAGGCTAGAGATGCCCTCGTACTGGGCATCAGTATCGGGATAGAGCCGGCCGATGTCTCCCATTCTCGCCGCCCCAAGCAGGGCATCGATGATAGCATGGGAGAGCACGTCGGCGTCCGAATGACCCTCCAGCCGGCGGTGGTGGGCAATGCGGACACCGCCTAACACGAGG
This sequence comes from Candidatus Latescibacterota bacterium, assembly GCA_036336855.1. Lineage (GTDB taxonomy): Bacteria > Latescibacterota > UBA2968 > UBA8231 > UBA8231 > JAYZFI01. Next base: position 31,764 of record JAYZFI010000012.1, on the reverse strand, counting down.
GCATCTGCGGCCTCCGAACTGAAAGCGTGCACGTCGTATCCCAGTCCGATCCGTAGCGGTGCAGTGACGTGCGCGGCGTAGTCGAGATCTTCCATCGTGGTGATCTTCACGTTCTCGTAGTCGCCCTCGACTAGGTATACGGTTCCACCGGCGCGCTCCACCAACCCGGCCTCATCGGTAGAGGAGCCATTGGGCAAAGCGGCGAAGGCTTCGAGCAACACTGACTTGTGAAACCCCTGTGGTGTCTGCGCCAGCACCAGTCGAGTGCGGTCCGGGGTGGCAACAACCCGGCCGGCGTCGATCTCCTTCACCGTGTCCTTCACAGCGACAGTGGGGATCACGGCACCGTAGCACCTCGCTCCCTCAACGACCCGTTCTACCAAATCCACACTGATCCACGGGCGTACGGCGTCGTGGATGAGTACGATCTCCGCGCCGGCCGGAATGGCTTCAACGCCAGCGCGAACTGAATCCGATCGTTTCTTGCCGCCCACGACCGGGAACTCGACCTTGTCACATTCGCCTGCCCTACCCAGCGTTCCGTCGTAGAGCGCTCTGTCTTGCTCCCGGATGGCGACTGTGACCGAACCCACCGATGGGCAGCGCTGCAACCGACGCAGAGTTTCGCCGAGTACGGTGCTGTCGCCTAACGGCAAGTACTGCTTTGGCACCGGCGCTCCGACCATGCGTGAGCCGCTCCCCGCTGCCGGGATAACCACGTGTGCTTGAGACGTCATCAACGATTCAGCTCACCAGCATGGCGTCACCATAACTGTAGAAACGGTAGCCTTCACGCACCGCTTCGGCATAGCTCTGCATGGTGGTCTCGTAGCCGGCGAAGGCGGCGATCAACATGAGCAGACTAGAGCGTGGTAGATGGAAGTTGCTCAACACTGCATCCACGGCGCGAAACTCGTGTCCGGGAGTGATGAGCAGGTCCGTCCAGTCTCTGCCCGCAAGCAGTTCACCGCTGCCGGCGGCGGTCTCCAGCAAGCGCACCGACGTCGTGCCAACAGCTATCGTGCGTCCGCCGGCGCGACAGCGCTGCCTAATCTCTTCTGCCTGATCCTCTTCGAGCTGAAAGTACTCAGCTTCCAGTCGGTGATGAGTGGGATCGTCTTCTCGTATCGGAGCGAAGGTTCCGGGTCCGACGTGCAGCAGGATCTTCAGGAGCGCCAACCCTTTGCGGCGTAGCGCCTCGAGAATCTCCGGTGTAAAGTGCAACCCCGCCGTAGGGGCAGCGATCGAACCCGGCTCACAAGCGAACACCGTCTGATAGCGCTCGTGGTCCTCAGCAACCGGCTCGCGACGAATGTACGGAGGCAAAGGAATATGCCCTTCCGCCTCCATAAGGTCTTGTATCGCCACCAACCCGGTGGGGTCATCGCATTTGCTCGCCACCGCCAATGGCGTAAGCTCACGTAGACGGAGGTGATCGTCAGCCGTTCGTTCCACCAGCTCCAGGCGCAGCCCCTGGGCGAAAAGCTCGACCTCGTCTCCCGGCTCTAGATTACGTATTGGCCGCCCCATGGCCAGCCAGACGCCCTCTTCGTCCCGTCGCATTACCAATAGCTCGATCCTACCCCCGGTGCGCGCTTTGATTCCATGCAGACGCACAGGCAGGACTCGGCTGCGATTCAGCACCAGGGTGTCCTCAGGATTCAGGAGCTCGACGATGTCGGCAAAGGTATGATGGCACCGCCCCTGGCCGTTACGCTCCACGGCGAGCAGGCGCGATGCGTCGCGTCTCTCCGCGGGGTACTGCGCGATCTGATCGGGGGGCAGATCGAAGTCGAGTTCCTGCAGTTTCATCGATCGCCGCAGTGGGAATGCAGAAGTAGTGGGACGGTGGAGTCGGGCGAAACTACGGGCCGCTCCGACTGGGGGCAAGCATCAGAGCGGGTCACAACAAGGGGGGTGACTCATCCTTGAGAGCACCTCTTCCCGTCGGAACTGGCGATGGCCTGTGACTGTTGCCACCCCCTCACTCGCAAGGCAAGGAGTGCCAGCGCCTGTGCGGATGCTATTTACCTCCCTGAGTGACCCCTCTGCGACCTGCAGCAGATCTTATCCCTGCTGGGCGTTGCGGATGTTTTGGTTCAGCTTCGCCGTCTCGGATCGCAGCCCCTGAGAGACCACGAGCCCGGACGCGTCGTCGGAGGCCCGGCTGACTCTGAGTCCAGACAACAGTCTCTCTAACTGGCGACTTGTCCCCATCACATTGCGGCCGACCGCCCGCTGCACGTTGATGGCAGCGATGTTGTTGTTAGCATTGATCATGTTCTTGCGTCGCCTCCTTGCTACGCAGGACGAAATCGTTCCGCCTGGAAATCTCCCATGTAGAGACAGGTCGCTGCTGGCTGCAACCGGGGTATAACGCCTCTATAGCAGTCCATCAAGCCACAAACCACCTGTTCCGTTCTTTCGGAAAACCCTGCCACGAACTTTGGCCGGGACTTGGAGTTTTTCATGATGCCACTTTTTCCGAATCTGGGCCCCGCAAGAGGCTCCCCCACGGTCGGGATTGTGCAGAAGTTGGAATTGCTCAGAGAGGATGAGAGAATGGCGTGAGACAGATTGTGGGAAGATGTAGCTGCCCGGGGGACGAGAATCTCAGTAAGTGCGAGCATGTGGACTCAGTCCCGCCCGACGTGCCTAAGAATCGTGGTCAGGATCTTCCAGCCGGCGAATATTGCTCCCCGCAGTGAACCCGCTACTTTCGAACTTCCCTCTCTTCTCTTGCGGTAGCTCACCGGCAACTCACAACTGCGCAGGCCCAAGCGAGCCGCTTTGACCTGCATCTCCGCCGTCCAGCCGAAGTCGCGATCGGCCCTGTCGAGCTGGTTCAGCGCCCGCCAGGTGATCGCCCGGAACGGGCCAAGGTCGGTGTAGCGGACACCGTACAGGCCCTTAATGAGAAAGGTGGCCAAGGCATTGCCGAACCGGGCCTGAGGGGTCAGTGCGCCTGGCTCTCGGGTCCCAAGAACTCGTGAACCGATGACGAGATCCGCTTGGCCGTTGAGAATCGGCTGCACCAGCTCCGACATCTCCTCCGGACGATCGGAGGCGTCACCGTCAACGAAGACAACAACCTCCGCTTTCGGATTGAGATGGGCGATTCCGGTCAAACAGGCTTGCCCGTAGCCTCTGCGAGGCTCGCTCACCACCTGAGCACCGGCCTGCTCCGCGGAAATGACCGTGGCGTCCGTGGAACCATTGTCGACGACGATGATCTCGTCGACGAGATCGGTAGGAATCGCCTCCACGACTCGAACGATCGTCTTTTCCTCGTTCAGCGCGGGAATGATTACGGAGATCCGCACATTTGGCCATCGTCCTTCCGTAAGACACCGCGGAAGAGGGAAAACCGTTCTTGGACGGGGAAGAGGTCTTAGAGGTGGGTGTCCAGCCAGCCGAGAATGAGATCCACGGCTTCGGAAGCTTGTAGCAAGTCGATCCCGTGGGCGTCGACGCCGCTGAATGTGGTCACGTTCTTTGGACTGACGGTGCGGGAGGCCAGAAGGGTGGCGAAATCGCGGTATGACAGGGACTCGGTGTCGCTGACGGACAGCACGTCCTGGTCTCCCACTAGGTAAAGCATGGAGTGCGGCGCGAAGGGATCCAGATCGCTGCCCATGATGAGCGGCTGTAATCCCTGGTCCCAGAGGCCCGGCGACAGAGCGACGCCGGCGCGCAGGTCATCGGGGAAGGCCCCCATGGCCACGTACGCCACATTGCCGCCGCCGCCGTTGCCGACCACCGCAATTCGACCGTTGTCGACATTTCCCTGCAACCGCAGCCAGGTAATTCCCGCCCGCACATCCAAATGCAGGCTGGGCAGATCGGACAGCAACAGCACCGGATTCTCCCGTCCATCCTTCGGCAGGGGCGTATCACCGTGACCGCGCATGTCGATAGCGAGTACGCCGTAGCCACCCTCTAGGAGTTCCTCGAAAAGCCCGGAAAACACCCACTCATCTCCGGCAAGGCTATTGCCCACATCATGGACGAGGATAACTACGGGATGCGGACCAGATCCGGACACCTGTTGTCCGAAAAGGCCGGAGACGGCGATGCCGTCGATGGATTTGAAAGTGACATCGCTGACCGGGTAAACACGGCCAGGTCCCTCGGGCAGGTCAGGGCCAACGATGTTGGGCTCGTCGTTGTTGTCGCTGCCGCACCCAGCGAACAGGGTGATTGCACCTACCCCCCACAGGGTAAGGGCAAGGCGCTCAAAGAGCGCGCGATTCAGCAAGCGACAGCCTCCGAACTTGACTGCAGGAAAAGAAGTTACGGGTTTCAAGGTACTCAGTGGCGCAAGCACATGTCAATTGTCTCTCTCTATTGATAGCAACGCACAAAGACGGCCCTCGACCTTTGATCCGCACTCATTCTCTTTGCTACAGGCACCCCAGCGGTAATGTCGCCCTGCACGACGTGGAATTCCGCCTCGATCGCGGCGAATACGTTGCCCTCATCGGCGCCAATGGATCGGGTAAGACCACACTGGCTCGTTGTCTAAACGGTCTGCTCTCGCCCACTTCCGGGTCAGTGGAAGTCGACGGAATCAGCTCGGCGACGGATACCGGTGCGCAGCGAATTCGACTCGTGGGGATGGTCTTTCAAAACCCCGACGATCAGCTGGTAGCCCCCACCGCCGAGTCGGAGATCGCTTTCGGCTTGGAGAATTACGGGGTTGCGCCAGTGCCAATGCGTGAGCGGATTGAAGACATGCTCCAGCGCTTCGACCTGCTCGCCTATCGAACTCACCCGCCCCATCTCTTGTCCGGAGGTCAGCGCCAGCGTCTCGCAATCGCTTCCAGCATCGCCCTGCGACCACGTTATCTAGTGTTAGACGAGCCAACCTCGCTTCTGGATGCAGCCGGTCGTCGACGGGTTCTTGACCTGCTTCCGGTTCTCTGCAGCGAGCACGACATCGGTGTCCTGCACGTAACCCAATCTGCCGAGGAGGCCTGCCTCGCCGACCACGTGCTGTGCCTGCACGCCGGTCGGCTTGTTGCCGATGGAACGCCGCGGCAGGTGTTGTCTGGTCACGATCACCGGACGCACCTCCCCTTCGCGCTCCGAATCTCGCGCCAACTGAACTTGTCCGAGGATACTACCCCACTGACCCTCACCGAGCTCGCCGACCAGCTGATTCGCCGACCACAGCCGACCTCCACCGGACCTGCGCAGCCATCTCTCGCCAAACGGCAGGGCCCTCCTCTGTTTGCTACCGACAGGGTCTGGCATACGTACACTCGAGGGCTGAAGGAGCCGATCCACGCCCTCCGCGATCTCAGCGTCTCCGTGAACGGTGGTGTCATCGTCGGCCTCCTCGGTGGCAGCGGCTCAGGCAAGACGACCTTTGCCCAACATCTCAACGGTCTTCTGCGTCCCACCCAGGGTCGCATCACCCATCACGGCCGAGAAGTCCCCAAGCGCCTCAGCCACCTGCGACGGAAGGTCGGCCTGGTGTTCCAGTTCCCGGAAGCGCAGCTCTTCGAGGAGACCGTCGCCGCCGACATTGCCTTCGGTCCTCGACAGTTGGGCTTGAGTGACTCTGAGACGGAACAACGAGTACGCTGGTCGTTGAGCGAAGTCGGCTTGCTACCGGAGAGCTTCATGGCCCGCTCCCCCTTCACGTTGTCCGGTGGTGAACGTCGGCGAGCGGCGATCGCCGGCGTGATAGCCATGCAGACCGACACCCTCGTCCTCGACGAGCCCACCGCCGGCCTCGATGGCGAATCTCGGGACATCCTGATGGACCTGTTCCGCCGCCACCGCGAGCGCGGCGGCACCGTCGTGCTGATCAGCCACGACATGGACCTGGTCGCAGAGCTCGCCGACGACCTGATCGTGCTCTGCGAAGGGGAGCTTGCAGGTAACGGCACTCCCCACGATCTGCTTGGCGATCCGGAGCAGGCATCTCGACTCGGCCTGGAACTGCCGCGGACCATGGTGTTGAGAGCACTGCTGCACGAGCGAGGCTGGAGACTGCCAGCCATTCTCACCGAATCCGAGCTCCTGCAATCTCTACACATTGGAGAGATCCACTCTTGAGTGACCTTCTGCTGCGAGGAGGCCGGATCGTTGATCCGGCCAATGGCATCGATGAGCCAGCGGACCTGCTGGTGGAGGGCGGAGTCATCTCTGCCGTGGAAGCCCGGATCCATGCCGACGCGAAACAGGTTATCGACGTCGGCGGGCTCGTCGTCGCACCCGGATTCATCGACTCTCACGTGCACCTGCGCGAACCCGGGTTCGAGCACAAGGAAACCATCGCCAGCGCCACCGCCGCAGCCGCAGCGGGAGGGATCTGTGTCGTCGTCGCCATGCCGAACACTAATCCGCCCCCGGATACCGCGGAGCGCGTCGAGAGCCTGCTGGTGCGAGCTCGTGAGCGCGGATCCGTGCGAGTGCACACCGTCGGCTGCATCAGCCAAGGGCGTCAGGGTCAGGAGCTGGCTCCACTAGAAGAGCTCGCCGCCGCAGGCGCCATCGCTTTCTCCGACGACGGGGATCCAGTGGAAAGCAGCGAACTTATGGGTGAAGGGCTGCGGCGCAGCGCAGCGTTGAACCTACCCCTATTCCCCCACGAGGAGATGAGGTCCTTGACCGCCGGGGGCTGTATGCACGAGGGCGATGTCAGTCGCCGCATGAATCTGCCGGGCATGCCGTCATCGAGTGAAGAGAGGATGATACAGCGCGATGTCGATTGGGTCCGCAAAACCGGCGGCGCCCTGCACGTTATGCACATTAGTACGGAAGGGGCGGTGCAGTTGGTCCGTGAGGCCAAGACCGAGGGACTCCCCGTAACCTGCGAAGTCCTGCCCCATCACTTCGTACTCACGGACGAGGAGGTGGAGCGCCAGAGCACAGCTGCCAAGATGAGCCCGCCGCTGCGCGCCGCCAGCGACGTCGCCGCCACGCGCGTCGGGCTTGCCGACGGCACCATCGACACTATCGCCACCGATCACGCCCCACACAGTGCGGAAGAGAAGGCCCAGAGCATGGAGTCCGCTCCCATGGGCATCGTGGGCCTAGAGACGGCGATTGGCCTCACCCTTACCTGCCTGGTCGGTGCCGGTGTTCTCACTCTTTCTCAAGCCATCGCCAAGTGGACGTCGGCTCCGGCACAGATTTTCGGCTTACCCGGAGGCACTCTCACCGTTGGAACTCGTGCCGACATCACAGTGATCGACCCCGACAGGCGCTGGGTGGTGGATTCACGGACCTTTCGATCGCTGTCCCGCAACACCCCCTTCGACGGCTTCGACCTGATCGGTAAGGCGATGGCCACCATCGTGGACGGCGATCTCGTCTACGACGATCTAGAGGAGATGAGACGAGCATAGCGGGAATTGTTGTCAGATCGTTGCGGGAAAAGCATCCTCAAAGTGGGTGACGCAAGCCGGATCAGTGGACAGATCGACGGCGACCACGTCAAAGCGGCTCTCGCGGGGTTGGCGCAGGCCTGCCAGGAAATGGCGGGCGGCGCGAATCAAGTCGCTCTGTTTCCCGGCGTCGACCCCGCCCTCGGAATGTAGTGCTGAGCCTTTGTTCGTCCCTTTGACCTCGGCGAAGACCAGGCACCCCGCGTGCTCGGCGATGAGGTCGATCTCCGCGCCAGCGCCCCGATATCCACGCTCGAGAATCCGATAGCCGGCGGCGATGAGATAGTCCGTTGCTGCCAGCTCTCCCCTCTTTCCCACGGACGATTTCGTCACCGATCCGCCGGTGTGTGGCAGACCGAGACTCATTTGGTCATGTGGTGGCAAGGACAGTGGCGCGAAGGAGCGCCGATGCAAAGGACACGGGCCGTACGTTCGTAACGCCTGCCGATGCTGGGCGCTCGCGTAGCCCTTGTTACTGGCGAATCCGTATTCGGGAAAGCTCTTGTCATACTGCGCCATCATGTAATCACGTCTCACCTTGGCCACGATCGACGCCGCAGCGATCGTCACCGAACGCGCGTCGCCGTCGACGACCGCCGTCTCCGGAAACGAACCGCCCGGGACCCGGGAACCATCGACTAGCACGTGGTCGGGGCTGACGGATAGGCCGCGCAGACACTGGCGCATCGCCTCCATCGAAGCCTCGAGAATGTTGATGCGGTCGATCTGCTCGCTGTGGACAGAGGCTACCTGCCAAGCGGTGGCCTGGCGCTGAATCTGCTGGGCGAGGCTCTCTCGATTTTCTTCCTCTATCTCTTTGGAGTCGTCAATCCCGGGCAGTTCGATCCATGGAGGCAATATCACCGCCGCCGCGACCACGGGCCCCGCCAGGCAGCCGCGACCAACCTCGTCTACCCCGGCGACGTGGTAACGCCCTTTGGCCCAGTGCGAACACTCGATTTCGCAAATCTTCCGCTGACGTACTTGCTCCGCTCGCACTCCGCTCTGGCGCCGGCGTTCGCGCACGGCGATGCGCCGCACTCCGATGCGGCGGTCTCGCTCCAACGCGGACAGCACACTTCGGTTAATGCCGTGCTCACGAACGTACGCCTCGATTTCGGCAACGGTGGCTTTTTCGATCTGTTTTGTGCCCACCGCTAGGCAACTGACTCCTTTCGGCATGACGAGTAGATTCTCCTAGCCTTGGCCCTATCTCACGTGGCGGTTATATTGCCGATCCACACGATGTCAGATTGTCTGCCATGCTGCGAACGCCCCTCATATACTTCATCAGCGCCTTGTTCTTGCTGCAGCCGTTCTCCGTTCTGGCTCAGGGTGGTGGCACTAACACTCGAGTCTATCTCACCGACGGAAATGTCGTCATGGGCGAGCTCATCGAGCGCACGGAAGATCTGATCATCATCCGCGATGCCGATGGGGAGGTCTTCACCTTCGGGACCATGGAAGTCAACAAGATCGTCACCCTCGACTCCCTCGGCGGCCAGGCCAAGACCGTTACCGTCACCGAATTTCCCTATATCAGCTTTCTCGGGGGCACCGTCGCCTTGGGGCTGATCTCCTGGCTCCAGTTTGACACCGCTTCGGATCGCGACCGCGAGGCCACTCTCAACAGAGAAAATGGAATTCTTGCCAAGGCTCGCGATCTGCGCGACAAGTCGAATCGAGCCCGTCTACTGGGATGGGGCTCCGCAATCCTGGCACTGGGCAGTCTTGGCGTCTCCGTCATTCCTAAGAAGAAGACCAAGCGGGTCTTCCCCGAGCTCACCTTGCACTCCGGCGGCTCTCCACAACTGGGGGTGGTCTACCAGTTCTAGACCCACCCCGCTGGCCGGCTACTTGCGGGCCCGCAGTCGTCGAATCTCCTCAGTCATAGCCTCTATTTTCATGTTCTGCAGGCGAACGATGTCAGCGTAGACCTTCGCTCGTTCGCCCTGAGCGTCCATGTTGCTGCGTAACTCGTCAATCTGATCGAGGAGGCTCTTCATCTCGGCCGCCTCTCCACCACCACCGGCTGATACAGCAGCTTTGAAGAGTTGATCGCTCGTGCGCAGCTCGCGCCAGCGGTCTTCGATCTGGCGCTCCAGAGCCATCTCCTCCTCCGCCGTCGCTTCTCCCCCGGCGGCGGCGCTGCTCTCCGTCCCCAGCATTCGTGAGAACTTGCTTGCCGGCGCCGTCGATGCCGACACTTGCGCCTTGCTGTCGGTGTCGTCTCCAGACGACACCGAGATCCACCAAGCTAGGCCTCCGAGGGCAAACAGACCGATGCCGGCAAGACCGAGCAACAGCCAGGGGCCTCCCAAACCCTCGTCCGCTTCCTCTTCGGCACTCCCCTCGTCCACAATAGAGTCACCGCCGTCTGCCCCTGCGCTCGCCGAGGGAATAGGCCGTCCCCGGAACAACGCCTGATACTTCGCCGCCGAATCGGGCTGTTCGCTCAGGCGGTAAACCTCCCACATTGTGAGATAGATATCCTTGCGACCACCGCTCAGATCCTGGGCGCGGTACAACTTCGTCAACGCCTGTCGCAGCTGACCGAGGTGACGGTGGGCCTGGGCAGCGTGGAACAGAGCGTTCACATTCGCGGGTTCGGCGATTAGAACTTCCTCGAAGCTCTTCAGCGCCCGCTCGTAGTCTCCGCCAGCCTCGTGTTGCAATCCCTCTGCGTAGGGATTCCGCTGCACGGGTTCGTCAATGTCGATGGAATCGGATTTGGCGTCGGTTTCCGCTTGCGGCTCTGGCGATTCTTCGGAATCCGCTACCGGCTTGACAGCAGGCACTTCCGAACCGGCGTCGGCACTCGTCTTGGACCGCACGAATCGGTCGTTGACCCAACCCGTGCGGCCGTCCTGAAGCTTCACCTCCGTCCAACCTCCGCGCGAACGCAAGCGGTGAACCTCCTGCCCCCGATAAACAATGGTGACAGGGGAATCGTTCGTGGACGGGCCCGACCGTATACGCACACCCTGCTCGACAATGAGCAGTCGCTCTTGCATAAGCTGGGAATGCACCCAGCCAATTTGCCCATCCGGGAGCCGAATCTGCAGCCAGTTCTGATGCCGGCCTAGCAGCTCGACCTCCTCGCCGCGCTTGAGCACCGAGATGCGACGCGATTGCGTGGTGGCATCTTCGCGAATATTCACCTGCTCGCGATCCACTATGAACATCGGATCCGCCTTCAGCGGAGCAGCCAGACTGTGGAAGAGGGCAATCATCAGAACACGCATCATGAAGGGCATCGGCTTTTCTCCCCTTCCGATAGGGTGTCGAGGTGGGCTTGCAGAGCCTGCAACCCCAGGCGGTAAGAGCCGGCGCCGAATCCGCAGATCTGCCCCACACACACGGCGGCGATGACCGAGCGATGTCGAAAAGCCTCCCGGGCGTGAATATTAGACAGGTGAACCTCGACAGTCGGCAAGCCGGCGCCGGAGATGGCATCCCGCAGGCTCACGCTGTAATGGGTCAGTGCTCCGGCATTGATGACTAAGCCATCCACCTCGCCTATCGCCTTGTGGATAATCTCGACCAGATCGCCTTCGTGATTTGACTGTAGAAAGCGCAACTCCATGTCAAGCTCGGCAGCCACCATCCGCGCTAAGTTTTCGACGTGGTCGAGAGTGATCGTGCCGTACACATCCGGCTCTCGGGTACCCAGCAGATTGAGATTGGGACCGTTGAGAACGAGTACTCGGTATCCCATTGCCTACCTCTCCTTAGCTATCTCTCGCTTGGCCTTCCTCGTCTGGGATCTTCCAGCGCATCCAAGACGAGGGCGCTCAATACGACACAGGCGGTGTCCGCGCGCAGCGTTGATGAACCCCAGGTGAATGCGCGCGCGCCTTGGTTCCGCAAGAAGGTCTCTTCCGCCTCGCAGAAACAACCTTCGGGCCCGATGAAGAGCAGCGCCGAACGGCCTGCTCCGGAATTGGATAGGCTGTTGGAAAGCTCTTCACTTCCTCGTGCGCTCGCCATCAGCTTCATATCCACATCGGCCAGGGGGCCATCGGCGACCTCTTCCAACTTCGTCACGTCCCCTATCTCGGGAATAACCGAGCGACCAGCCTGCTTGGCCGCCGCCACGGCGAGTCGCCGCCAGCGCTCTACCCGCTTCTGTCCGCGCTCCTGTCGCGCCACAGTTCGCGCGGTCTCTACGGGGATAATCGACGCCACACCGACCTCGGTCGCCTTCTCCACGGCGTAATCGAAGCGCTGTCCCTTGGTCAGGGCTGCCGCCAGATGCAGCATCGTGCGGCGCTCGCCACGACCCTCGTGAACACCGAGGATGTCGGCTTCAACTCGGTCATCCCCGATCTCGCGCAGTTCCACTTCATAGCTGGTACCCCGGCCATCGATCACGTCGCAGCGCTCTCCCGGACGGATTCTGCGTACACGCACGTGATGCGCCTCTTCGTCACGCAAACACAAGCTGTCCCCTCTCACATCGTCGGGGTCGACGAGAAAAGCGCTCATTTCTTCGCCCGACGCCGCACGCCCAAACCCAACCAGCCATTGCAAACCCAGCTGGTGTCGCAGCAAAGGCCGAGAGCAGCGACCTCGCGTTCGAATTCCGTACGCTCGAACTCCAACATTCCCGAGAACAGCACCGTGCCTCCGGTGGCCAGCCGCCTCTCTATGTCCGCCAAGAGGGGACGCACGATGTGACGCTCCATGTTCGCCACGATGAAATCGAAGGCGGACGCGGCGATCTCCCCGGGGCCACCACGCTCCACCGTCACCCGCTGCGCCTCGTCTCCCAAGTTCTCGCGCACGTTGTGGCGGGCATTGGCCACAGCCACGGGATCGACATCGATGGCCGTCATGGTGTCGGCGCCAAGATGGATGGCGGCGATACTGAGGATCCCGCTACCCGTCCCCACGTCGAGACCGCGATCTCCTGGCTGCAGGTGATTTTCGAGTCCCATCAACGCCGCCTGCGTAGATTCGTGTCCGCCGGTGCCAAAAGCCATAGCTGGCTCGATGGCGATGTGAATTTCACCTTCAACCCGGGCGACCGGGATCCACGGCGGATGCACCACGATATGACGGCCGACCCGCAGAGGTTGGTAGAATTTTCTCCACTCCAGAGACCAGTCTCGGTGACCTTCGCTACCCACCGACAGCTCTGTAGCGGCGAGGTCGAAACTGCGCAGCACCGAGTTCAATTGCGTTTCGAGTTCTGCGAGCGGAAGATCAGAGGAGAAATACGCCATCAGGGTTGCCACACCGTGACGGTCGCTTTCGGTCTGCAGTCCGCAGGAGTTCAGCTCGTGGCAAGCATCACTGAGCTCATCCACAAGGCGCTCGGGGGCTCGAAAGACAATCCGGTGCCAGTGGTCGGTCCCGGCGTCAGCCCCGGAGAGCGGACTCTTGGTGTCCTGGATGACTCGGCACCCCCTCTGGACGGTGGGTGGGAAGAGAGAATTGCAGACGATGGGAAAGACGGCAGAAGAAGACGCAAGGGAGTGGACGGCTCTGTCTAAAGATACCACTCCGCCGCGAGGAGCGGCAAGCCGCTCGGGCTAGAGCCAGCTGCGCTATATGACAACCGCGAAGGGCGTCCAGGACGCTGCCACGCTACGGGCGAGAGCGAACAGCACTGACATGCAGTACCGGCATCGATGGCACCGCAGCAACCCGGCCAGGGCGCCCTGGCAGCAACTCCCAAAGCCGATCACCCACCTGAAGGCCAGCCATGCGCTCGTAATCCCGGCGCAAGTCAGCGGCGATGGCGCTGAAGAGCACGCCGGAGACGACGAAAATGTCAGGCGGCGGCGGGGTCGCCGACGCGGCACAGCAGGGAGGGCCAAAGGAGATAGAGCCAGAGGAAATTGGCGTGAATCCAGCGCAGCAGCGGACGGGCCACGATGGTCATGCCAGACTCGTCAGCGCGTTGGCGACGCGCTCGGCGATGTCGCTAAAGGTCTGGTTGTGAGGTGCATCGGCAGAGTGCAGGAGAAGCGGCTTGCCCTCGTCACCCGCGGCCCGAATCATTGGATCCAAGGGGACCTCACCGAGGAATTCGACGTCAAGCTTCTGCGCCAGCCCCCGGCCACCACCTTCACCGAACATCGGGTGTCTCTGCGAGCAATGAGGACAGAGATAGTAGCTCATGTTCTCGACGAGTCCGAGTACTTCGATGTCGACCTTGTCGAACATGGCGATGCCGCGCTCGACATCCTCCAAGGCGACGTCCTGAGGTGTAGTGACGATCACCGCTCCACTGAGAGCAATCGCCTGGCTTATGGTCAGGGGGATGTCACCGGTGCCAGGTGGCAGATCGAGATAGAGAATGTCGAGCTCCCCCCACTCCACCTGATGCAGAAATTGCTGCACCGCCTGCGCCAGCAGCGGACCGCGCCACACCACTGGGGTGTTCTCGTCGGCGATGAATCCCATAGACATCACGGAGAGCCCGTGCGCGTCGATGGGAATGAGACGATCCTCGGGGGTGATCTCCGGCTGCTCTCGTACCCCCATGAGCAAGGGCAGACTTGGACCGTAGATGTCGCCGTCCATGAGTCCCACCCGAGCCCCCAGCTGCTGGCTCGCCAGGGCCAGGTTGGATGCCACCGTGGACTTGCCAACCCCGCCCTTAGCGCTAGCGATCGCCACAGCGTTGCGCACACCCCGCAACGGCCCGTCCAAATCTTCGGGCATGGTTCGCGGAAAGGTGGTCATCCGTCTCTCAGCGTTTCTCGCATCTTGTCGAAAAAGCTGCGACCCTCGTTCGAGACGCGCTCGCGCTGCAGACGATTCAGCTCCTCGAAGACACGCCGCTCCTCCGCGGACAGACGCGTTGGAGTCCACACCACCACCTTCACCAATTGATCGCCGATACCACGGCTCTCGACATCGGGAACACCTTTGCCGCGCAGGCGGAAAATGCGACCCGACTGGGTGCCTTCGGGGATCTTCATCTGCACATCACCATGCAGAGTCTCTACTTGCACTTCGTCGCCGAGGGCGGCCTGACCGATGCTGATGGGCAGACGAAAGATGATGTCGTTGCCTTCCCGTTCGAAGTGATCGTGCTCGATCTCTTCAATGAATACGAGACAATCCCCCTCAGGCCCACCGCGAAGTCCGACGTCGCCCTGTCCGCGCAGAGGGATGTAATTGCCCGTGCTCACCCCGGCGGGAATACGGACGGTGATCGTCGATTTCTCCCGAACCCGCCCTTCGCCCGAGCAGGTGCGACAGGGATCAGCGATGATCTTACCCTCGCCCTGGCATTTGGGGCAGGGAGTAACGGCTACCGACTGGCCGAAGAACGAGCGAGAGATCTGCTGAACCTGCCCAACCCCACCACAGGTGTCGCAGGTGAGGCTGTCGGTGCCCGGAGCCGCTCCGTCGCCTCCGCAAGTTCCGCAGGCCCTGTGCCGCTGCAGATTGATCTTCTTCTCCGTGCCCGCCACTACCTCTTCGAGGTTGAGCTTGAGAGCGATCTTGAGATCGCGGCCTCGCGGAGGCCCGCTGGAACCACGCTGACGGCGCCCTCCTCCACTGAAGATGGATCCGAAGAAGTCGCCAAAGATGTCCTCAACGTCGCCGGCATGAGTGAAGTCTGACCACTGAAAGCCACCGCTACCGAAATTGCCCTCGGTCCCGGCGTGCCCGAAGCGATCGTAATTCGCCCTCTTGTCAGCATCACTGAGCACCTCGTAGGCCTCCGATGCCTCTTTGAAATTCGCTTCCGCCTGAGCATCGCCGGGATTGCGGTCGGGATGGAAAGTGAGCGCCAGCTTGCGATAGGTGCTCTTGATCTCATCCTCGCCCGCGTCCTTGTCGACGCCGAGCACTTCGTAATAGTCGCGCTTGGCCATTCAGTTGCCTACTTCTGATCCTTCGGATCCTCGTCCACCACTTCGAAGTCAGCATCTACCGCGCCTTCCCCTCGGTCCTTCTTGTCGTCATCGGACGTGCCCGCCTCTGGCGGCGGTGGGGCAGCACCTTCTTCGGCTCCGGCCTGTTGCTGGGCTTCCTGGCACACGACCTCGGCCAACTTGTGTGACGCCGTGTTCAGCGTCTCCAGCGCTGCGTCCAGCGCCACCGCATCGACCTCCGGCGACTCCAGCACTGCTACGCAGGAATTCGTCGTGCCCAGATCAATCCCGATTACTTTGCCCATCAACTATCGCTCTCCCGTTCAGACTCACCATCACCTTCGTCCCCCTCACCCTCGACAGACGACGCCTCCCTCTCTTTGCTGACGATGACTCGCGCCGCGCGAACGACGCGATCTCTCAGTGTGTAGCCCCGCTCCATCTCACTCATCACCGTGCCGGGCGGGTAGTCGTCGCTCTCCACCTGCAGCACGGCCTCGTGGAGATTGGGATCAAAGGGCTGAGCCTCCGTCTCAATTTCCTCGAGACCGAATCCCTTGAGGATGTCGTTGAACTGCTTGACGATAAGCTCCACGCCCCGGCGCAGGGATTCGACGTCCGACTGCTCCTGCCCCAACGCCCGCCACATGTTGTCGAGCAGTGGAGCGACTTGTAACAGCACGTCGCGCAAAGTGTCATCTCGTGTTTCGGCGCGGATCTTGATCGTGCGCTTGCGGAAGTTCTCAAGCTCGGCAGCAGCGCGCAGATGGCGGTCGCGGCTCTCTGCCAATTCGGCCTCGAGCCGCTCAGCTCTGGCTTCTAAGGTCTCTTCTTCGGACTCTTCCTCCGCGCCTTGCGCCGTTGCCGCCACGGCGGGTTCGTCGACCTCAGCCTCAGGATCGCCTTCGTCGCGCTCCTGCTCTTCTATCTTTTCCTCACGCTCGATCATCTACTTCCGAATCCCGCACTTCCTGTCTCGTTTTGATGTGTACACATGCCGAGCCCACCCCCGCGGGAATGGGCTCGCGTCTATAGCCAAGCCAATACGGTCGTCAGATCAGACGAGATCGGGCGCTCGCGTGGCGACGTAGTCCACCAGTGCCACTACCTGGTCATAGTCCATGCGTGTCGGCCCCATGACACCGAGTACGCCCGTGGCTCCGTCGACTTCGAAGCTTGCCGTGACCAGGCTGCACAGACGGAGCTCGGCGGGCTCGTTCTCGTCCCCGATCGTCACCACGACGCCGTGACGGCGGGATAGCAGATCTACTAACATCTCCTTGTGTTCCACCAGATTGAGCACATCGGCCACTTGCAGGGAATCGCGAAACTCCGGCTGCACGCAGATATTGCGGGCACCGGCGACGTGAAGCCTCTCCGTGATGGGGACGCCGATTGACTCGATCTCGTCAACGACAACCTTGAGCAACTCCGGTTCGCCGGGGAAGTCGCCGACGCGCTCGCGAACCGTGTTCCCAATCTCCTCCATCGTCAGCCCGGCTAGCTTCTCGTTGAGCCGAGAGCAGACTCCGACGACGGCCTCGTTGTCGACCGATGATCCCACTTCGATCACCAGGCCTTTCACCGGCCCTTGGGTCAGGGTGACAACCATGAGCAGACGGCGATCCGTGAGGCGGACGAGCTCAAGAGACTGTAGCTTGCCCTGCTCGAAACGGGGAGCAAGGAATAGCCCCAGCTGCATGGACAGACCGCCGATGATCTGGGCCAGCTGCACGTGAATCTCGTCGGCCGAGATATGGTTGGCTGCCACCTCTTGCAGAGCACCCTCCAGCTGACGGCGAACGAGACCAATCGACGGTCCATCTGCGGGCGCACTGTTCACCGACTCCTCGACAAAAAGACGGTAGCCTTTGTTGGTCGGTTGCCTCCCCGCCGAGGTGTGGGGCTGACTGACGAAACCCTTCTCCTCAAGGCTGGCCAGTGTCTTGCGGATGGTCGCGGGGCTGCATTCGAAGCTCTCCCTTTCCAACAAGGTGCCCGAACCCACCGGTCCACCCACCTCCACGTGAGCCCGCACCAGGACGCTCAATACCAACTGTTCACGCTCTGAGAGCGTATCTCTGACCACGAATCAACCTGCTGTGGAGGGAGGGGGAAGCAAGAAAGCCGGAGGCCGATCTAACTGCTAGGAAAATAGGGAGAAAGGTTATGTCAGCCCGACTCGATTGAAGGTAGTACCACCCCCGTTGCTGTCAAGCGTCGTTGAGCAGGTATTCAGACCAGCGCTCGAGCTGCCGGGAAGGTGTCTTCTGAGCCGCCTCGGTACGGGCCATGAGTAGAGCCCCAAACACTGGCTGCAGCCGGGCTTCGACAAGCTCTGCCTGAAGCCCAGCGGCTTCGAAGCCGGCGACGATGGGACGCCAAAGCAACTCTCGCTCGCGAAAGAGCCCCCCCAGACCGGCGATATCGGGTCGGTCCATCTCCAGCCTCTTCGCCACTGCTGCGGCTTGCAGGCCAAGTTGGCCCGCCTGACGCTCAATGATCTCTATTGCTTGGGGGTCACCTCCCCTGGCGGCGGCGAATAGCACTGGACTGGCTGCTGCGAAGCGGTGGCGGCTCTTGGGATCCTGATACAGCTGCCCAATCACCCCGTCCCAGCTGTCCAAGCCAAGAGCTGTTCTGAGCTCGTCGGCGAAGGGAATTTCTGGTCCCCATCCATCGCGCCAGCGCAAGATGAGCTGCAACGCCTCGATAACGAGCCGATACGCCGATCCCTCATCCCCGAGAATAGGCCCCAAGCCCCCGGCACGGGAGAGGTTGCCCTGGCCATTGCGTCCCAACACCATCGAGCCGGTACCGGCGATGACGACGATTCCCGGATTACCTCCGTGCGCGCCCTCCAAGGCGATTCGGGCGTCGCTGACAACCTCGGCTTTCGCGATGGGTTCCAGCGATGTCATCGCCGCCGACGCCTGCTGCTGGTCGTCCTTGCGGCCTGCGCCCGCCATCCCCACGCACAGGCAGACGCTGCCCGCCGGCAGGTCACGCCCGGACTGCGTCTGCAACTCCATGAGCAGGTCGGAGATGAGCTGCTGAACTCCGCCATCTCCCAGAGCTTGGTAGTTCCCCGGTCCTGCCTGAACGCTAGCAAGGAGGGCCCCGGCCGGGTCACTGAGCACAGCCCGGGTGTGAGTTCCGCCAGCGTCAATACCGATCGTTAAGGACTGGAGCAATTGGGCTTCGTGTGACTTTGGCCGAGAACAAAAAAACAGACGGTGACATTGATGTCACCGTCCCTAAGATCGGTTTTTCAGTTCAGCCGAGATCAGACTCAAGCCGGGAGTGTCTATGCCGGCCTCCTTCGGAGCCTTGACCCGGCTACGCGACGAGATCGCTATACAATCTCGTCGAGGAAGCTTTGGGCCGTCTGCTCGCGAATTTCAGACTGGTCGTAGAAGCCGCTGCCCATTCGTTGACGCGCCTCGTCGACACGTCCAGATCGAGTATCAGGAATGGTGTCCAACTCGGTCTGGAGGTCACGAACCCGGGCGACTTCGTCCACGACTTCGTGGAAGGCCGTTGAGGAGTTAAGCAAGGCGCCGGCGATCTCTTGCCGGACCTCAGCGGAATCGTAATAGCCCGACTCCACACGCCCTCGAATTTCCTTGATGCGCGGATTCGGCTCGGCCGGAGCGTTCTTTAGCGTCTCGTTAAGCTCAGATACCTGTCGTCCACTCGGCGAGATTTCGACGGAATCGCCCGCCTTGCTCACGCCACGCGTGGGCTTTGCTCCATCATCTCGCTGTTGGACCTGGGTTATCTTGGACCGATTTGGTAGCCCGTCTATGCGCATATCGTCATTCCTCGCTCTGCGGGTTGCGACATCTCCGGAGTTGTGCCGGAGACCGCACCCCGATCCCTGGGGACCGGTTCCCACCACCTCTTTTCATATCGGCCCCTTGGCCGAGAACTTTACCACAATACCGTCCCAATTATAAGAAAATCCGGTCACCTTGGGCGGGAACCGGATTTCACGGACTACTTCTTGAGCAATATTTCTTGCGCGCTAGCGCTTATCGTCGAAGAATCGAGCTTCTTCACCCCGGCCCGTGGATGCCTTCCCGTACCCGCGCCAAGCCCTGCGCCCCTGGTCAAAGCGGCGCAGCTCTGCTCGAGTCTGGTTCTGCAAATCCCGTATGGCGGTCTCGCTGGTCCGGCGCACCTCTTGGATGGAGGAGATGAGGGCCTTGAGGGCCTGGGCGCGCTCCGCGATCTCCGGATGGTCTCCCGCATGTCTGCCCAACTGCGCAGGCATGTGGGCGCTACGAGCACGGATGCTGTCCATCAGCAGGCGCATGCGATTCGCGGCCATATTCAGGCCATCGAGATCATCCTGCAGGATACACTGTCGTTGCTCAACGCCGACCTGATACATGGTGCGGTAGTCGGCGCACTGAGCCTCCAGCGCCTCTATTACCTTGGCGACATCTTGAGATGTGTGATCGTGGCGCACGAGATCAATCACCCCCCCCAACTATCCCGTCAGTGCCACCGACTGCGTGGGACCGGCGGGCCCGTCTCCACTGGGACTCTCAGCCACCTTCTCCCACGCCTCGAGCAGATTGCCAAGCAGCTCGATCACCTCTTCGATCGCCTTGATGTCAAGGTGGACGTTGGCGTGCACCAGCCGGCGATAGCAGTAGAGATAGACCCGTTGCAGGTTGAGGGCGAGCTCATTGCCATCCTTGATCAGATTCTCATCGAGGGCGTAAAGCAGCTCCAAAATGATGTCCTGAGCACGGATCAGGCTGTTTCCCTTGCCCTCCATGTCCTTGTTCTCCATCTGCAGAAGCGCCTTCTTCATGAAGCGCACGGCTCCCTGGTACAGCATGACGATCAACTTGCCCTTGTTGGCCGTCTTGATCTGCACGGTACTGTACTTCTGTTGCAAAGGTGCTCGATTCATGGCGTCAGAGTCTCAGGTCTCTCGCGTTCGAGTTTCTATCAGCCTGCCGACGATGTCAGCCCGGCGAGCTGTGAGGCCAGGAAATTCCCCTGCGACTGCAGGGTGGCCAGACTCCCTTCCAGCGATGAGAACTTCCTCACCAGTCCTGCCTGTGTTTGCGACACCCGCCGTTCCATAGCAGCGATCTGATCGTCGAGATTCTCGATGGTGTCGTCGATGGCCTGTTCGCGGTTCACGAGCGTGCCATCAATGCTGTCGGTGATGAAGGAAAGAGTATCGTTAAGAATGCGCCCGACGCCGTAGATCAAACTGATCGACCCCAAGTCGTTGTTGGCAGCGACCACATCAGCATCGGCCGTCACCCGCAGCACCAGGCCATCGGTCGTCTCGTTGTCTTGAGCGCCGGTGAGCATGCGGCCCGAACCCTCCGCGGTCTCACCGTTGATCGTGCCCGCCACGTCCAGTCCAGTGAAGCTGTCCTCGGCGAACCCGAGCTGGTCCACGCTCTGCGAGATCGTGAAGCCGTTGCGCTCTCCGAAAGACTCATGTTGCAGAAACAGAAGCCCGCCCTGGTTCTGGGCGACAATGTCCATGGGCAGGCGACCTTCCTCGCTCGCTTCGATGCTGCCGAAATCTAGACTTCCGCCTCCTTCATTGCCCTCTACGAAAGTCACCGTCAGATTGCTGGACCCAACTTGGTTGTCGGTGACCTGAATGCGTCCCTCGGAATCGACGATGGCGCTGACCTGGTTGCCGAACAACGAGCGCACCTCATTGAGCAGATCGCCCACCGTCTGAGTCGAGGCATCGTCGATATTGAACTCTCGCACCACGGCGCTGCCCCTGTGGGTCGTGCCCTGGATGCGAATGGAGTCGCCGTTGGCCACGCCGGCGCCGTTGATCTGATCAAGGGTCGTCAATGTCGTGATTGCTGTCGTGCCGTCCGTCGTGTTGACCGTGGCGCTACGGCGCGCCTCAGCGACCGCGCTGGCCAGCACGGAGTTGATCTTGGTGACGATGGTATCGATATCGTCGCCGGCGCTCAGTTGAATTACAGCCGTCTGGTCCTGGCCGGTTTCGCTGATAGTGAGAGTCTGTTCTGCGGCAATACCGGCCGATAGATCAGTGGTCCCCAGCCCCTCGGCGCGGGTCGCCGCCTGGGTGACATTCACCGCGTGGTCCCCGGCGTCGGTACGCTGGGTGCTGCGGATGAACTCTACGCCGGAATTCGTCGTCGTGCCTCGCGCCGTGAATAACTGCTGTACATTCTGCAGGTTGTTGTCCAAGGCCTCGGTGAGACGCTCGTCCTCGATGGTGAGGCGGCCTTCCCGATCGAAGGTGATCCCCACCAGCACCAGAGCGTTGAGATCGCCGTCGACGTCGACCTGGCCGTTGATGGCCGAACGCAGTTGGCTCTGCAGGCCGATCAACGTAGAGTCGCCAGAGAGCGGCCCGCCCTCGCCGTTGTCACCAATGACGAATTGCTGATTGATCAGGTCGTTGGCGCGGTTGAACTCGTCGACGAAATCCTGCAGCTGATTGCGCAGTTGGGTCGTGTCATCGCGAGCGACGTCAATCTCGATTTCTTCACCGGCGTCGGTAACTTCGTTCAGGGTAAGTGTAACCCCTTGAATGGCGTCGGTGATCGTGTTCGTCGATCGGTACACGGCGATGCCGTTGATGCTGACCTCCGCATCTTGGCCGGCGGACAACTCGCTAGAGCGAGCGTTCGAGCCCTGGGCAGTCACGGCAAGTGTGCCGAAGGAGAGACTACCTCCTCCCTCGTTGTTCGCCGACAGGCTCAGGGTCAGCGAGCTCTGCCCAGCCTGATCGTTGGACACCAGGATGCGACCGGAGCCGTCCACCGAAGCAGTGACCTCCCCTTCGAAGAAGGACTCTACTTGGGTCAGCAGGCTCTGCACCTTGAGATTCGTGCTCGAGATCGTGAAGCTGCCCGCGACCTGATCGCCGTCGTGGTTCGTTCCCGAGATCGCTATCGTGTCCCCGGAGGCAACCTGGGCCCCAACGATGTCGTCGAAGCGGGTTTCCGCCGTCATCGTTGTCGGCGCTCCGAGGAAACCCAGCGCCTCTAGCACGCCATTGTCGTCCGCGAAATCGGCACTCCCGGCGATCTCCAGTTCGAAGTTAGAGGGGCCGGTGATGTTCACTGTCGCCGACACGCCGGAGATCCCAGCAGTGTTGATGCGGTCCCGAATGTCATTAAGCGAGTCACTCGCCAGATCGATGAAGACCTCAGTTTCGTCGATGAAGATATTCCCCGACGCACTCGACCCCACCTGCCCGCTGACAAGATCGGTATCGCTGGCGACCTCGCTGCTGACGGCGCCATTGCCGCTGGGATTGAGAATGGCACCCGTATCCTGGTTCGCCACGTTGCCGGTCAGAGCGCGAGCGACCGACTCGAAGGCGCTGTTGGCGCCCTCCAACACCCCCAGACTTTCAAGTACGTTGGCAGCGTCGACGAAATCGGTGGTCCCATCGATGCGCAGGCGGAAGCTGCTGTTGCCCTCCTCATCCGTGTCGGACGTGACCGTCGCCGTGACGCCGGCGATGGCGGCATCGTTGATCTTCGTTTGGATCGCCGTCAGGCTGTCGACGCCGAGGTCGATGTCCAGTGACTGGTCGAGGATCTGCACAGAGCCCGTGGGCGCCGTTCCCATCCCGAGCAGAGAGCCCACAGCCGTCGTAGTGCTGGTAAAGGCGTCGGTCTCGGCACCAGCGATGATCGCGGTCTGTAAACCCCCGCTGGAGTTTGTTACGCCCAGAGTCTCTAGCGTGCCGGTATTGTCGAAGATGTCGGTCGTGCCCTGAATCTCCATCTCGTAACGCGTCAGCCCCCCCTCCTCGACGCTGGAGACAGTGGCCGTGACCCCGGCAATGCCGGCGGCGTTGATCTTGTCCCGGATGTCGTTGAGGGAGTCCGCAGCCAGATTGATGTCGACGTCCTGGCCGGCGATCGTCGCCGTGCCCGATGGCGGCGATCCGAGATTGAGCAGGGTACCGATGGCATCGGTGTCAGATAGGAAACGGTCACTCCGTCCCCCGTTGGCAAAGCTGTTTTTGATATCGGTGGCGGACGACGTGAAGCCCAGCGACTGCAGGACGTCAGTCGCGGAAGCATCCTTTACGTCGAAGCCTTCAACGCCCACCACTTCGGCACTGACGATCAGCCGATTGTCGCCGTTGGCGACGGTGAGGATCTGCGCGTTCACGTTGGCGTCCGCTGTGCTGATGGCGTCGCGCACGTCGATCAGGCTGTCGGTATCGCTAATCTCAATACCCTTGCCGTTGATGACGAATTCGCCACTTAGGTTCAGCGCTTGATCGATATTGGCAAAACTGCGCGAAGACAGGGAGCGGGCCTGAGCCAAGCCGTGAACTTCTACGGTGAAGGACCCGGCGGCGGCCTCGTTGGTCGCCGACACGGCGATCTTGCCACTGTCAGAAGAGCTGACGTCGACGATGGAAAACAGATCGTCTTTGGCCAGATTCTGCGCTTTGCTCTTGAGGCTAAGGAGACCGGTGTTGATCTCCTTAACAATGGACTTTTGTTGCGCAAGCCGAACCTGGCGCCGCTGAATCAAATTGATTGGGCGCCGCTCGAGGCTCACCAACTGCTCGATGATTAGGTCGGTGTCAAGGCCTGAGCTGAGTCCACTGAAGTTGATTCCGGATCTGGAGCTAATTCCTTGGGTCATCGCGTTTCCGTCCCGTCTTCCGGTGTTCTTCCGGTGGGGGATCGAGCGGAAAAGATGGCGGTCGGCGAAGGAAGTTCATTCCCTCCCCGACGAACTCATGAAACCGCTGTCACTGCGTACGAGAAGAGCGGCCTGCTGCCCGACCGCAACCTCTGTTTCACATCACTAAGCCTTAACGAATTCTCTCACACCTCGTCGTCGATGAGTAGACCGACGATCGTGTCCATGTTGCGTTCCCCGTCCAGGAACTCCTTAGGTGGAAACTGCTTCACAACCTCACCAGTCTTCTCGTCCGTGACGGTTACCACCACTACGTCGAATTCCTGGTCGACGGAGACCGAAAAATCACCGTCAGACTGGTTCAGAGCGGCACTGAGCTCGACTGCGAGCTGCTCCACAGCCTCTATCTGCAGAGGTTGTGTCGCCTCCGCCTTCTCACTTGACGCTGGAGCGGGGTGCTCCCCGACGCGGCCGCCAGCATGGGCTGATCCAGCTTCGGTCTGCACCCTCTCAGGGCGTCCGTGCCCAGTGTTAGCTGCAGGTTTTGCAGCACTTATGCCTTCCATGTCACTTGCTTCGCTCAGAAGTACGTCCCTGTGAATGAACTCATAAGCATTTTTCGTACCTGCTCTTTGTGCTCGTTGTGAGGTCGGCTGCGACTCACGAAACTGACGATGAGGTGAGACGACCAATTGGTCATTTCACCTCATCCGTCGAATTCTCATCTCAGCGCCCGGAGCGACAGCCATCCCTCTTTACTGCAGCAGCGCCAGGGCGTTCGGCGGCAGTACATTGGCTTGGGCCAGCATCGCCGTCGCCGCCTGCGAGAGGATCTGAGCCCGAGTGAAGGCCGTGACCTCTTCGGCGATGTCGGCGTCGCTGATCGACGCCTCCGAAGCCGAGATATTCTCGATCTCGTTCTCGGTGTACCCGATCGCGAAGCCCAGGCGGTTCTGGATAGCACCCAGGTGCCCGCGTTGCGTGGAAACGGCAAGGATGGCCGAATCGACACGCGTGATCGCACTTTGCGCGGCCGTGGCAGTTGTTACCCCCACATCTCCCAGATTTAACACGCTCTCGCTGGCCTTCATATTCAAAATGGAGATCTCGATGCGGTTATGCGCTTGGTCCTTGGGGCCAACCTGAAAAACACCGCCGGTACCGTTTTCGATGACGATCGTCTGACCGTCCAGATTGGTGTCGAGGTACTGACCGCTCGCGACCGCGACCTCGGCTCCCGCCAACGTGACCTGAATGCCCAGCCGGTCAAAGTTGGCGACTACCTGCGTGCCGGTAGCCACAAATTGAGTTGTCACGTCCTCTGCATCCTCACCCTCACCGACAGTGGTAGTTCCGCTGTCCAGAATCGTGCCCAGAGAGATTGTCTGAGTGACAATGCCGTTGCCTAGGGTGAGGTTTCCCCCTTCCTCGTCCTCAAACGTATAGATCCCTTCCTGAGCGCCGGTGATGTAGGTCCTGGTGACACCGCTGGTGGCGCTTTCAGTGACGACCGTGGATTCTGCGCTATCCATCGTATTGCCGTAACCAGTGAGCAGGTTCTGGTCGTTATACGTGGTGGATTGGGCGATGCGGTCGATCTCAGCCGTCAACGCGTTGAACTCGCCCTGAACGGCCTCACGATTCGTATCCGTGAGCGTCGAGTTTGACGACTGCGTCGCCAGTTCCTGCATACGGATGAGGATCCCGTTGACTTCGTTGAGAGATCCTTCGGCGACTTGGATCAGATTCATCGCCTGTTCGGAGTTGAGAACGTTCTGCTTCAGTCCAACGATTTCTGAACGCATGCCTTCGCGAACTGCCAGCCCTGCGGCGTCGTCTCCTGCACGATTCAGCCGCAGCCCGGAGGACAGACGCTCCAGCCTGAGATTCAAGTCTCGTTGATTCGCGTTGATGTGCCGCCTTGCATTGATGGCGGCTATGTTGCTGTTCACACGGAGCGGCATAACTAGTCGAACCTCCTTGTTGATCTAATTGCCAAACGGCATCCTTGCCGCTGTAGCTCAGCGCCTCGTTCCCCAACGTGGCTGCTTTGTACCTATTCCGATCGATTAACAGAGATAAAACGTGGATAACAGAAGCAGTTAGACTGTTGCTACCTCCTTGTCTGCGCCGAGGCGGCGATGAATGCAGTGTTCTGTAAATACATCACTATGGTCGGGGTATAAACCCTTGTCTTTCCTCCTTATCGGCGGCTCTGGTGGGAAACTTTAGCGCTATCCCCATCACTACCGCCTGCCGGCGTCGCGGACCCTCGCCACATCCAGCTTGAGGGCCATACGAACCCACCAGGCCTCCACATGGCAGGGCCTGGCTTGGCTGTCTTTCTGTGTGCCGTTACCGGCGGGTCGTTGTTGATCCCCTTCTTACCTGTTACCTAGTTCCTATTATCGTCTGCTAATGGACCGACCTTGAGTCTGCCTTTTTCTGCGCCTTCAGCAGGCACAGAGAAATTGCAGGTTGGCGCTGGTTAGCCTGGCCGTCGTCGCCTGGTTAAGAGGAGGACATTGACCTTCGAGGCGGCCGTCGCTTCGTGGGCCATGTTGGCGTCACGCAGTGCGCCTTCGGAAATCGTGTTGGTCTCGATGGAGTTCTCTGCAAGAAATTGATTGGGTGCTGCAGCCAGTTCATGCCGGCGCCGATGTCACCGCGGTCCTGGGCTACCTCACCAATCGTCTGATCCAACTGGGAGATCTCCGTCCACTCGGTGAACAGTGTGGGACCCGATATCGCGTTCAGATTCAGGAACGCGGAAAAGGCACGCATATCGTTGAACCCCAATTTGATAGGTCGGCTGCGCCGACTTGGAGGGATCCGCCTATTCCTCCCACGATCTTGACCGTCTCGTCGAGATCATCGGTCATGTGGCTGCCGGTAGTCTTGCTGGAGGCAGCCCGGCCGGCCAAGGTGACGACGATTTTCCCAGGGAGTCGAGGTTCGCCACCGTCATCGAGCCCGTGACCACGTTGAGTCCGATGTAGAGCAGGGACGTCATTGCGATCAACTGCGAGACCGGGCCGTAGCCCAGCGCCAGCGTGCCGACGCCGTCGGCATATGAACGTACAACTTATTGTAGGAGTGATAGATGCCATCGACTTTTCGCCCCAGTGTCGGCCGCATCGGTGAAGGCTGTACTGGTGGTCTCGTCGGCTCGCGTCCCGAATCCGGTGAGAATAGTCTGCTTTGCCCGCCGGACATCGGGTGGCCTTCGATTTCCTCGACTCCTATCCCAACATCGAAGAAGACCAACGCTGGCCCCGGGCTACGCCGACGCTCTGAGCCTGGCGCTGCACGCCTTTTTCGGAATTTGGAGCTTGAAGAGCTCCGGCTCGCATCCGGTCCGCTGGCCCCGGGCGACGCTACTTTGTATCAGGACAACGTGGGTTGCAGCGTGGCTCCGCGCGCTTCTTGCGGATGGTGCCGACGACGTTTGCTCTTGCCTTTTTTTGTTTTCTTCGACCGGGTCTTAGACCGATAACCGTCCTGCGACTGTGCAGGGACGGGTGTACTCTCTAGGGCGGTCGCCTGGGGGTTTTCTTGCTCCTCCGCTCTGGACCCTAGTAGCGAACCGCAACCGACCCATACCATCAACACCAGAGCAGGGCCGGACCAGCTCCTGATCAGCGCCACCAGTTCCTGGCCGGCGACCTGCCGGGTCACCAGATGGAGCTCGAGCACGATCAGCCCAGCCTGCAAAAACCAGAGTATAGATACCGAAACCACGACCCCGCGCAGGCGCCAGCGCAGAGAACGGCTGGAGCTGGCTGTGAAGAGGGCCGCCGCCGCTATGACCTCTGGACAGGCCACGCCTTGGCCGAACGGTTCGCCGGAGCGCAGATAGATCGAGGCGTTCGTGAACCAGAGTCCCAGATTGACTCCCCCCAGAAGCGATTCCAGGTAGAGGTCGGAGACGTAGGTCCAGCCCACGAGTAAGAAGGCGCCGGCGAGCAGAAACTCGCAGAGGAATTGACGGGGAGATCGTATCATGGGAAGCATCATCAATAGGCCGGCTCTGCAATAGGCTCCGCTATTTTCCGTATCCAATCGGCCCAGAGCATCATCACGAAACCGAGATTGAGAATGACCATGAAATACAGGTGGAAAAAACGCAACAGATCGGGGATAGTGATGGCAATAGCGCCCAGGATCGCCAAGCGCAGCGCACCGTAGGCGAAAAAGGCCAGCATGCCGATCAGGGCGCCGCGAACTTTGTGGCCTGATTTGGCAGGATAGGCGATCAGAGCCGCCAAATAGATGAAGAAGGCCGAAATCCCGCTGCACTCGTATTCGACGTGAAAGACGAAGCGACCGATTTCAAGGATGCAGAGACTCTCCTGGCCTGGGGGGTCGTAGACCAGCACCGACACACCGAAGAGCTCAATCAGAGAAGCGGCGGTCCAGGAAATCGGCCACAGATAAAAGCTACTGAACCATGCCTCACAGCTGACGAAGACCCAAATCAACCCCGCCATACCCAGGCAGAAGAGCAAGCAGAATTTATATCTGGAGTCTATGACGCCAGGTTGTCCGTCCCGATCTCCGGTTTTTTTCAGCGCGCGCGTCTTCTCAGCTTTCAATATTCGGGCTTTCCGTATATCTCACACCGCCACGGCCAATCTTGCTCAAAGGAAGCAAGCTTCGGAAGCAAGCTTCGTGCCGACGTTGGCGCGCCGCTTCTGTTCGTCGTCGACCTTCTGCTCGGCGCACATTAGTCCCCCCACCGCGGAGCTTGCGCCGGTGCCGGCGCCGCCAGATTTCAAGGTCGGGATCGACTTGTTCGGCGTGCCGGTTTTCAGCACTGGTCCCGTACGTCGCTGACGCGGCGGGCACAATCAGGGGTAGGATGAGGAGTGGAAGACGGTTCATGAGCGGGCAGGATTCCTAGAAGAGGTCACCTTTCCTTCTGTTCTCTAGTATCGTCCGCCTTCCCTGAGTCTTTACACTATTTGTTACTATGTCTTATCTATTGATTGTTACGATGGCCTTGATTGCGCCGTTCGGGCCGATCCCCTCTGGCCTGAATACACCTCAGCAGGCACTTGTTGAACTCTTGGGCGGCGTGATAGCCGTCGATGCGAAGCAAATGGTTTGAAGCGATGGTCTCGGCGATGACGGTGATGTTCTGGCCAGAAAAGATGGGTACGGTGATCTCCGAGACCCCTACACCGAGGACGGTGCGCACTTGGTCGACCCTTCCGACGCTGAAGCGAAAATCGCCGTAGGAGACACAGAGACCTGTTGTCGTTGGAACCACCCGAACAGGTCAGGAAAGGAGGATTTTTTG
Organism: Candidatus Latescibacterota bacterium; assembly: GCA_036336855.1. GTDB lineage: Bacteria > Latescibacterota > UBA2968 > UBA8231 > UBA8231 > JAYZFI01. The sequence goes on along the minus strand of JAYZFI010000012.1, from coordinate 2,575 downwards.
GTTTAGGGTAATTCGCTTCGCGTCGACCCAAGGCGGGGAAGAAACAGTCGTCCGGGCGGCGAGACAGGCAGCGGACCCGTCGTTAGTGCCTTCTGCGCGACAGGACGTAGACCCCGTATCCGACCACCAGCATCAGCAGATACACCTCGCCACCGAACGGCACGGCGATGGGTGTTCTTTCGCCACCGTCCTCGCCGCCACCGCTATCGCTATCGCAAGAGCCGCCACAGCCCGTCAGGGATATCACCACATCCGGGTTATAGGATATTGTAAGCGTTGCCGAAAAGGGCCCGGTTGAGGTCGGCAGGAACTGGACGGTGATTGCCTCGCTCTCGGTGTCTTCGATAGCGACCGGCAACGGGGTAAGGTTGATAAACTGCTGATCCGACGACGCGATGCTCGTGATGTTCACCCGGGCACCAGTTTGGTTGAGGATAGTCGTATGCAATGGTAACGCGACAAGGAGGTCGACCGTGCCAAAGCCAATTTCGGGATTCAGCACGCGGATGGTGCCGAAGCCGGTCATGCCGATGTTGGCCGGCGACAACACAGGGTCGTTGCTGGTGATGGTCAGGGTTCCCGACTGGTTGCCGCCCGAGGTGGGGGTCAAGGTGACGTCGAAGATTCCGGTTGCGCCTCCAGCCACCGATAGCGATGTCGTACTGGGCACGAACTGCGCATCGTCCGAGACGATATTGGTGATCGTGAGTGCCGAGACGTCGGTGTTGGACACGGTGACCTTGAGCACCGAGCCCACGTTGACCGGGACATTGCCAAAAGCGATGGGATTGGGCGATACGTGCGAGGCAATGACGGTGATGGGGATGGTGTCGTCGTCGGTTTGCGCTCCACCGCTACCGGTATTGCCCTGGTCGTCGGTCCGTATCTGCACGCTGGCCGCGCCGTTAAAACCGGGGGGCGGTGTCGGGTTGAAGACCATACCGTTGAGGGCGGCATTGATGTTGGTCAGGGTTCCGGTGAAAACCATCAAAGTGCTGGCAATGCCACCGCCGGAAGAAAAGGTCAGTCCGCCGACACCGTTGAGTGTGGCGGTTCCATTGGTGATGGTGAGGGTGACCTGAACGCTGCTACCTCCGGCATCGACGTCAGCTACGCTGATCAGGTTGGCGTTACCGGTGGAGAAGGTCAGGACCACATCCTGACCGGTGACCTGAGCCCCCGGCACGGTGTGGACTGGGGCATCGTTGACGGCGGCGACAGCGATAGCGGCGGTCTCGGTGGCCGTAGAGTAAGCGGTGATACCTCCGGTGGCGCCGCCGCCGCTGATGTCGGCGGTGTTGCCGTTGGTACCGGTGGTCTGGTCCCAGGCGCGGAAGGTGATGCCGGGGGCGACGGATCCGGTGAAGGAGGCGCTGGGCACGAAGCGGACCTTGTTGTTGGCGGTGTCGGCACCGAGGAGCCTGGCGGCAGAGGCCGTGGGGGTGCCGAAGGCGGTCCAGCTGCCGCCGGCGTTCGTGGAGAATTCCCAGGCGCCGTTGGTGTTGTCGACGGCGATGACGGCGATGCCCTCGTCCTCGGTGCCAGGGGGGTCGTCATCCACGTCGGTGACGCGGTTAAAGGTAAAGACGTGGAGGGTGTTGATGGCGTCGCCGGTGGAGGTGAAGTCATCCTCGCTGATCGCCGTCAGGATCATCGTGCCGCCAGTGTCCATCAATGGGGCATCGTTCTGTATACCAACGTCCACGTCGACTCTGCGCGAAGGGTTCGTGGTGGAGTTTAAGTCACCGTCGTTGGCCTTGAAAATCATCGTGCGGGTCTCCCCCGACGGGCTTACCGTATCGCTATTCCGATAGGTCACCGACCGCAGCGCTGCCTGGTAGTTGGCCACCGAAGACGTGCCGGTCAGCGTCATCTTCCCGTTGTTCGTGTTGAAACTGCCCGTGATTCCGTTCTGATTGACGAATTCCAGGACGACTTCACTGCTCTGGTGGTAGGCGGTAATCTGCACCGTGGCGCTCTCGAGGTCGCTGTCGTCAACGTCCGAAGCCGTCAGCGTTGCGGTGATCGCGGTAGCTGGATCCCCCGCTTGGTAGACTACCACGCTGGTCTCGATATTCTCCAGCACCGGTCTATCGTTGATGGCGGCGATGGCGATAGCAGCGGTCTCGGTGGCGGTGGAGTAGGCGGTGGTGCCCCCCCTGGCGCCGCCGGCGCTGATGTTGGCGGTGCTGCCGTTGCTACCGGTGGTCTTATCCCAGGCGCGGAAGGTGATGCCGGGGTCGACGGCTCCTGGGCCCGTTGGTGGATTGTCTTCGTTAAAGTTCAGGCTGGGCACGAAGCGGATCTTGGCGCCGATGCCGAGGAGCCTGGCGGCAGAGGCCGTGGGGGTGCCGAAGTTGTTCCAACCGCCGCCGGTCCTGTATTGCCAGGCGCCGTTGGCGTTGTCGACGGCGATGACGGCGATGCCCTCGATGGCGGCGGCATCCGCGTCGATGATGCGGTCGCCGCTGGCGCTGGCGATAAGGGCGGCGATGGTGGTGCCGGCGGAGTTGGTGTTATCCTCGTCGATCCCCGTCAGGCTCATCGTGCCGCTATTGTCCAGCACCGGGGCATC
>JAYZFI010000011.1:0-49057 GCA_036336855.1 Candidatus Latescibacterota bacterium | reverse complement strand
CTACGCTCTTGGCGCACCCCGCGCGCTGATGTGTCAGAATGGGATGTTGGAGCCCGAAACGCAGTTCCATGTCCACCTTGCGCAACAGGCGTTTACAGAGATCGAGCCCACGTACGACGACTTTGATGCCCGGGAGTCTCTCTGCCTGCACATCCACCCCGGTGGCCACGAAATATCCCTGAATGCTTTGTTGCAGTTCCTCTCCCAACACCTAAGTGATGACGAGATCCTCTCCGAGGAGGGGGCCCGATGATATGAAGAGACTGCAGACCACCTGGCCTGAGACCAGCGCCTAGCCGAAGAAGTCACGGTGGACGTCGGCAGCATGTCGCCAACGCTACGATCCGCTTGCCCACGGGATTCTCGACGTCTGAGCAAAGCGTGTCGGACAAGATTCGAACTTGTCCCTACACTATTAGGAACGAGCATTCCGACCTGCCTAATGACACGTCCCGCATGATCTCCACATCTAACCTGTCCAAAGCCTACGGCGATCGCACCCTGTTCGCCGATGTCGCCCTGCAGCTCAATCCCGGGGAACGCTACGGCCTCGTGGGCGCCAACGGCTCCGGCAAGACCACATTGCTCAACATTCTGTGTGGCGATATAGAGGCCAGCACCGGTGATGTCAGCTACCCCAAGCGTACTCGCCTCGGAGTACTACGCCAGGATCAATTTCTCTATGAGAGCGCGTCTATTTTACACGTCACCCTCATGGGCAACGTGCAGCTGTGGAAGGTCATGGAGGAGAAGGAAACTCTCCTAGCTCGTGCCGAAATCGAGTTCGACGCCGACCGCTTCTCTGAGCTCGAGGAACTCATCCAGCAGTACGACGGTTACAGCGCAGAGGCCCGCGCCGCAGCCATACTTGAGGGTCTAGGCTTGCCGGCGGCCATCCATTGTGACCCACTGTCGACACTGTCCGGCGGCTTTAAGTTGCGCGTACTGCTCGCCCGGGTTCTGGCCAGCGAACCCGATGCCCTTCTCCTCGACGAGCCCACCAACCACCTCGACATCCTCGCTATCCGCTGGCTGGAAATTTTTCTGCGCGATTTCCCAGGTCCCGTTGTCGTGATCTCTCACGATCACCGCTTTCTCGACAACGTGGCCACCCACATCATCGACTTAGACTACGAGTCCGCCCTGCTTTATCACGGCGACTACAGCCGTTTCATCGAATCCAAGCGCTTGGAGCGCGAGCGCCGCGAGCGCGACATCACGGGTCGCGAGCGCGAAATTGCCCACCACCAGAAGTTTGTCGACCGATTCCGCGCGAAGTCGTCGAAGGCACGGCAAGCACAGAGCAAGGTTCGCCTCATCGAGAAGATGGCCAACGCCATCGAATACCTCGCCCCGAGCTCGCGCCGCTACCCCACCTTCCGCTTTCAACAGAAACGCGACAGCGGCCGAGAGGTGCTGCAGGTGAAAGGAATTAAGAAGGCCTTCGACGACAACGAGGTCTTACACGGCGTCGACCTCACCATCCACCGCGGCGATCGCCTGGCCATCATGGGGCCGAACGGCATCGGCAAGTCTACCCTGCTAAAGATCATCATGGGACAGCTCAAGGCAGACGAGGGAGATATCGAGTGGGGCTACGAGACCCTCCCTGGTTACTTCGCCCAGGACCATCAGGACCAGCTGCAACCACCTCACCGCTCAGCCGAAGCCTGGGTTGGAGACACCAGTCTCGATCGCGGAATCGGCTTCGTGCGCGGCCAGATGGGTCTCACCCTGTTCTCTGGCGACGACGCGAAAAAGCCACTTAGCGCGCTGTCCGGCGGCGAGGCAGCGAGACTAGTTTTTACCCGCCTCGCCATTCAGCAGCCAAATGTCCTCGTCCTCGACGAGCCCACTAACCACCTCGACCTCGAGTCGATCGAGGCCCTAGTGGAAGGCCTGCAGAATTATCCGGGTACCTTGATTCTAGTTTCCCATGATCGTTGGCTAGTCAACCAACTTGCGACGCGCATCATCGAAATTCGCCAGGATGGAATTCGGGATTATCAGGGTAGTTACGAGGCTTACGTCCACTTCTGTGGGGACGATCATCTCGACGCCGACCGCGTCGTCCTCAAGGCTCGCAAGGAGAAAAGTAATAGGAAAAAACGAGCCAACGGCGGAGCCAAGTCGAATGATGGAGACAAGTCGAAAGCTCGAAGAAAACACGACCAGCAGCGCCAGAATGAACTCATCGCACGAATCGAAGCAGTTGAATTCCGAATTCGCGAAATCGACCAAACCTTCGCTAATCCTAAATTTTACCAGAGCACACCTCGTGACCAAATGCGATCTCTGGAGAAGGAGAGGAGTGCCCTCGAAGCTGAGATGGCCGAGCTCATGACCCGCTGGGAACAGACGGAGGACTCGGTGTCGTGAGCATCTCTCCGCACTTGCCCGTGCTTCCGGGCCACATGGATCGCGGCATCGCCCTGTGCGGCGCGGGGGGAATCGTCACCGGTGCTCATCTGCCCGCCTACCGAAAGTGCGGTTTCCGCGTTCAGGGCATCTTCGACCTAGACCACGACAAGGCGCGAGCGGCAGCCGCGGCCTTTGATATACCGAAGGTTTACGAGAGTCTGAACGAGTTGCTCGGCGATGATAGCACCGACATCGTCGACATTGCGCTGCCAGCAACAGAGAACGTCGTGGTTGTGGACGCGGTAGGTAGCGCTGGTAAAGCCATGCTCATCCAGAAACCATTGGCCGAGGACTACGAGACCGCGCAACGCACCGTGGAGATCATCGATGGTCACGGCGTCATCGCTGCGGTGAACCAGCAGATGCGCTGGGAGCCGGGGGTGCGCATGTCTCACCACCTTCACAAGCAGGGCGCCCTCGGCGAACTGTTCAACCTTGCCTTTCTCGTCTTCGTGGACACTCCATGGCACATGTGGGAGTGGATCAGAAGGAAAAGCACCATCGATGTGCTCTACCACTCGATCCACTACATCGACTCCATTCGCTACCTCACCGGAGCCGAACCAGTCTCCCTGTTTTGCGACGGCTCGTCATTACCTGGGTACGATGCCGTCGGCGAAACGCGGCTGAATCTGCTGCTAACCTTCCCCGAACAGCTGCGCGCCACCGTTCTCACCAATCATCACGCCTCCTACGGCATCGAGGGTCAACAGGCGCAGTTCCGCGTCGAGGGTACGAATGGCCTCGCTGTGCGCACCATGGGATTACTTATGAACTACCCCGATGGCAGTCCCGATATTTTTCGCACCTACATTGGCGAAACCTGGCAGAGCTACGAATTTGCCGAAACCTGGTTTCCCGATGCCTTCGTGGGCACCATGGCTTCTGTTATGCGGGCCCTAGACGGCGACATTGAGCACCCCGAAACCGATGTGCACGATAATCTCCGAACCCTAAGACTTGTCTTTGCCGCCTATGAGTCCATGCGCACGGGCAATTCGGTCACTCTCAGCTGAGTCAGCTCGGCGATAGAGCAAAGCGCGACCAGGCCGATTCTACCTGCTTGGCTTTGCGCATGGCGTATCCGTGCGACAGCACGGCAGGAGCCACGCTGGCAAACAGTCTCCAGGTGCGCCGGGTCGCTGACCAGCCACAGTATCCGACTTGACGCGCACATTCGTCGTAGTAGCGGTTGGTGAACATCAGCATGAGCAAGGCCGCCGCCCGACCCAACTGCCATCGCGGACACTGCATCATCGCCATCATCCGCCGATAGGCCTCTCCTCGGTGCAGTGCTGTCGTCATCAGGTCCCTACGCACCGTCTCGATCGCCTCGCGATCGTTGCAAGCTCGCAGCCTCGCGTCGTAGCAGACGCCCCGGTCGAGATCCTTTTCGATATCACGGGTGATGTTAGCTATTTGCACTAACTCCCCCACCTGCATGGCCGTCTCATGCTCATCCAGAGTGAGATGCCGATCCAGCAGCAATTCGAGGGCAAAGACAGTAGGATTGCCAATCACCGACCGGCAGTAGCTCAGCACGTCCTCGGACGCATCGCAGTGCCGCCGCTTCATACCCTGGGCCATCTCGCGAACACAACGGGCGATACCGCTGCGATGCGCCGGCATCAGTCGCCCATACACCGTATCCACCTGCGCCAGGCGCTCCACCAGCAGTAAGTGGGCACGATCACGGTCGTCCTGAACCTGAACCGGCTCAAGAGCCGGCAGATCGTTCGGGGTCAGGGGCTTCGGCTCCACCGAAAAGCGTTGGGCGAAAGCGTCGAGGGCAGCCGTGGGCTCTCGAGATAAATCCTCGTACGTGTCCAAGGCGCGGCAGTACATATACCCCACCGCCGCAGCGAGGGCTTTGTCTTTGGGGAGCATGACAATGCAGGAGGAGAAAGTGCGCGCCGCATGTGGCAGGATCGCCCAGACGAAGGCCTCCGGCTGCTCGATCGCTCGCAACTTGGCGAGATCGGGACGATCGCGATCCGTGCGCCAGTGTCTCCACAGCAGCCAGCCCCGACGAGCGAAGTAGGGTACCCCTGAGTTCAGTGCCCAAGCTCCCGCGCGACCTCGTCGATGGCCGTCTTCACCGCAGCTACCGTCTGCGCCACCTGAGCCTCGTCGATGGTGAAGGGCGGGCTGATGGCAATGTGATCGCCGGCAGCACCATCCACCAGGCCCGGGGCACCTGGCATGATCAGCACCTTCTGCGCGAAGACTCGATCCACTACCGCTGCGGTCACTCCCCACTCCACCGGAAAGGCTTCTCGAGTTTCCTTGTCGGCAACAAACTCCACGCCGGTGAGCAGACCCTTACCCCGAACCGCCCCCACGATAGGATGGGATTCTAGATCTCGCATCTGTTCGAGCATGAGATCACCCATGTGACGGGAACGCTCTACGAGACCATGCTTCTCGACATACCGCTGCACGGCCAAGGCGACGGCACACGAAAGCGGATTGCCACCGTACGTGTGACCGTGCACATAGTAGTTCTGCTTGCGGTAGATGGCATCGTATATCTCGTCGCGCACGACGGTGGCGGCGATCGGCGTGTAGCCACTGCTAAGCCCCTTTCCCGTCGCCATAATGTCCGGAACCACGTCGAAGTGCTCGATGCCGAAGTTCAGACCGGTGCGGCCAAATCCGGTCACGACCTCGTCGACGATCATGAGCACGTTGTAGCGATTGCAAATTTCGCGAATACGCTGGAAGTACCCGGGTGGTGGGGTGAGCCCGCAGCAGGAGGTGCCAAGTATGGGCTCGGCGATGAAGGCGGAGATGGAATCCGCTCCCTCCTGCAGAATGACCCGTTCGAGATCGTCGGCGCAGGTCAGATTGCAATCGCCATGATCCCGACAGTACGGGCAACGGTAGGGATAACAGGTGCGGATGTGGGGAAAGTCCAGTAGGTAGGGTACGTAATCCTGCCGCCACGTTGAGCGCCCTGACATCGACAGCGCCCCCACCGTGTTGCCGTGCCAGCTCTGCCACCGCGTCACCACCTTGTGCTTGTTCGGATTACCGGTTTCCACGTGGTACTTGCGGGCGACCTTCATCGCCGACTCTGTCGCCTCTGAGCCACCGGAGATGAAGAACACGCGGTTGAGATCTCCCGGCGTCAGCGCTGCGATGTGCTCGGCGAGATCGATCTGCGGCTGCGTGAGGAAGCGTGCATAGGTGAAGCATACCTTACGAGCCTGCTCGTCCATGGCCGCAACGATTTCTGAAACGCCGTGGCCGATGCTGACCACGTGCACCCCGGCACAGGCGTCGAGATAAGCCTCTCCGTTGTCGTCGTATAAGTAGACACCCTCCCCGTGACTGATGTGCAGCCACTTGTCGCTCTGGACGCGATGGAAGAGCCGATCACTGGACATTAGCACCTTGCCTCTCAGATTAAGTGAAGTGGAAGAATGTAATCTCCCCGCCCTGATAGGTCATCGCCCCTTGGCCGCCGCCCGACGAAGCAGTATCATCGAACCGCCATGAACGACAACCACGTCTCTCCGTCAATTTTTGATCGGCGAAGACTCCAAGGTCACCGCAACCTAGATCAGCACTGTTCTCGATTGCTGCAGCTCTGATGTCGTGCGGGCCGGTGACAGGAAACATTGCCTCGAGTTCGCGCGGTCGCGGCATCCCAACGAGCTCATCCTCGACGTCATGCTGCCCAAGCTCCTGGATCTGGAAGTGCTGGAACATCACAATAAACAGGAGCGCACGCGCAACATCAGCGTCAACTTCGGCTCTGCCAAGGAGCTTAAGACCAACTTCGGAGGAGTTGTCGAGATCCTTTAGGCAACACAGCGAGCGGGTATGAACAAGGATTCCCGGCCCCTCATCGGTCTCACCATCGGGGACCCCGCCGGCATAGGCCCGGAAATCATCATCAAAGCCCTGCAGGATCACGCCTGCTACAACACCACACGGCCAGTGGTCTACGCCGACGGGGCAATACTTTCCGATACGGTAAGATTCCTCAACGCTGCCCTGGCCCTGAACGAGATCTCAAATCCGCAGAACGGCACTTTTCAGCATGGCGCCGTCGACTACATCGATTGTGGTGTGCTCTCCGAACCGCTCGCCATGGGTGAAGTATCATCGGACGGCGGAAGCGCCGGCCTCGCCTACCTCGACACCGCTGTGGACGCCGCCCTTACCGGCGATCTCGAAGGCCTCGCCACCGCGCCCCTCAACAAGGAGTCTCTGCAGGCCGCACAGGCGCCATTTATCGATCACACAGCAGCTCTCAAGGCCAGGGCCGCCCACCGGGAGCCCATGACGCTATTCGTGGTGAAAACTCTGAAGATCTTCTTCCTCACCCGACACATCTCGTTTCGCGAGATCCCCGACGCCATCACCCAGGACCTCATTCTCAATGCCCTACCCCTGTGCGACCTCTACCTGCGTCAGTTAGGCGTGAAAGAGCCCGAAGTCGCCGTGGCGGCACTGAACCCGCACGGCGGCGAGCAGGGGTTGTTCGGTACGGAGGAGATGGAAGTCATCACACCGGCGGTGGCCCAAGCGGTGAGACGCGGTTGGAGGGTGGCAGGACCGATTCCGGCGGACTCCGTCTTTCACCAGGCACTGGAGGAGCGTTACGACGGGGTGCTCTCCCTATACCACGACCAGGGACACATCGCCTCAAAAACCCTCGATTTTCACGGCACAGTGAGCCTTACCATGGGCTTGCACTTTCTGCGCACTTCCGTGGATCACGGCACCGCCTTCGACATCGCTGGGCGGGGTGTCGCCCACGAGCGAGGCATGGTCGAGGCCATTCTCGCCGCCGGCCGATGGAGCCGCTCGGTCAAGGAGAACCTCCACCTTGAGCCCGTCTCTTGAGCCGGAGGGTTGTTCAGTCATAGATCCCTAGTAGTTCCACCTCGAATATCAGCACCGAACATCCGGGGATCTTGCTGCGAGCCCCCTTCTCGCCGTAAGCCAGGCCCGGTGGTATGGTCAGTTTCGCCTTGCCACCCCCTTTGAGCATCTGCAGACCCTCCGTCCAGCCGGGGATCACCTCATTCAACCGGAAGTCCGACGGCCTTCCCCGCTTCACGGAGCTGTCAAACACCGTGCCATCAAGAAGTTTGCCCTCGTAGTGGACGCTCACCAAGTTGTCTTCACTGGGCTGTGGACCATACCCCGGCTTGAGCTGGCGAAACACCAGACCGGATTCGGTGCGTACCGCCCCGGGCTCGGCTGCCGCCTTGGCGAGAACGGCCTCCACGTCGGCCGTGGCGCAGGGATCGGAGCAGCTCATGACGATCGCTGACAGCACAGCAACGAGTGCCATCGGCACGGAAATCGGAGGGACCCGCCCCATCCTCACCCTACTTTCCAACATGGGGAGCAATGCACACGTTCACGGGCTTCGGCACCTCTACCTCGTACCCGGTAGGAGTCAGAGCACCGCTGTCTCCGTCGATAGCGAGGACCACCACTTTGCTGCTGTTGTAGTTCGTTGCCAGCAGGAACCGCGCACTGGGGTCGATGCCGATGTTCCACGGCCAACGCCCCTGGGCAGAGGTGTGCCCGGAAGGCGTCAGCATGCCGGTCTCGGCATCGATGCCGAAAACAGCGATGTCATCTGGTCCGCGGTTAGTTCCATAGAGCACGTCGCCGCAAGGCCGAATCTTCACGTCTGCTGAGCAATTCTCGCCGTCGTAGTTGGCACGCTGCATGGACAGGGACTGCTTCTCCCTCAGCGCCCCGGTCGCCGCGTCGAAGTCGTACACGTTGAACGTGTTGTCGAGCTCGTTGAGCAAGTATGCGAAATGGCCATTCGGGTGGAAGGCGAAGTGCCGGGGACCCGCACCTGGAGCCGTGCCCACAGAGTCCGGGGACGCAGGCGTTAGAGTGCCGGTGACGGCGTCGAACCCGTAGATCATCACCTTGTCGATTCCCAAATCGGGAGCGTATGCCCAACTCTCCGTGGGGTCCAACACAATGGAGTGCACGTGCGGCCCTTCCTGGCGCTCCTCGTTGACGCTCTTACCCCTGTGCTGATGTGAGTCTGACGGACGGCCCAGCGATCCATCGCCCATGATGGGCAGAACGGCGACGCTGCCGGAGTTGTAATTGCCCACCAGCAGCCAGCGACCGCTGCTCTCCAAGGACAGATAGCAGGGCAGCCTGCCACGGCAGGGCTGCCGGTTGAGGAAGGTGAGATCCCCAGAATCAGAGCCGATGGCAAACGCGCTCACCGCGCCCTCCGCTAACCCATCGATCTCATCGACGGCGTTGCCCGCGTACAGGCGGTCTCCGGCGTCGTTCACCACCAGGTAGAACGGGTCAGGCACGGCCGAGGTCACCCCGACGAGGATGAGCTCTCCGGAATCGATGTTCAGACGAAATCGATAGATTCCTTCCTCAGGGTCTTCCGTGTAGGTGCCGATGTAGACCAGGACAGAGCTCATTAGGCCTCCAATTTTCCGAGTTGACGAGCCACTGCGGGCTCGCTGTCTTGGAACAATATAGCTCCTGCGTCAGAGCGGTCGCCGCCTTCGGTGCCAAGGCCGGGCGGCCCATCCGAGCTGACGTCTACCTCCAGGCTCTCGACTACAAATCTGAAGCTGGCGCCGTGCCGGTGGAAGAGATGTTGCAAACCTATTGGCCCTGAGCAAGCTGTCGGCTTTAGTTCTGCGCGCCGTTTCACCACAATAGGAGCCGATTCATGCCAATACTCAACGTGGGCGACGCCGCCCCAGGGTTCAGTGTTTCGAACCAGGATGGCGTCTACCTGACCCTGAACCAATTTCGCGGAAAGTCCGTTGTTCTCTATTGGTATCCGAAGGCCGATACCGGTGGGTGAACAATAGAATCCAACGGATTCCGTGATCGAATCCAAGAGTTCACTGACCGCAATGCCGTGATTCTCGGTATCAGCTTTGATTCGCTTGAAGCCAACAAAGCCTTCAGGGAGAAGTTCGAACTTCCCTTCGATCTGCTCTGCGACACCGACAAGAGCGTGAGCATAGCGTACGGAGCGGCAGAGGATTCATCCTCCACTCCTTCGCGCATCACCTGTCTTATCGATGGCAAAGGGGTCGTTGCCAAGGTGTACGACTCTGTGACCCCTGCCGAGCATGCAGCGGAGGTACTCGCGGACCTCAACTGAGCCCTCCCGCCAAGGAAAAACAGTGAGACGCGCCGCCTTCGGAGAATTTTTCGTCATCAAATGAGCTCTTCGTCCCCCAGACTCGAGAGCCGCATCGCTATGATCACCGGCGGTGCCGGATCCATGGGCAGCGCCACGGTGCGCTGCTTCGCCGCCGAGGGCGCCGCCGTTGCCATCGCCGACCTCGCTCTCGACCGAGCCGAGCCCGTCGCCAAGGAGTTGCGCCAGCAGGGACACCGAGCCCACGCCATCGCCCTCGACGTATGTTCGAGCAGCGATTGGAAGCAGGCCGTAGCCACCGCCGAGGCCGAGCTCGGAGGGCCTGTAGACACGCTTTGCAACCTAGCCGGTTCCAACTACCGCGTTTCCTTCGATAAGCAGACGGAACAGATGTGGCGTCAGATCCTCGATGCCAATCTTACGGCGAATTTTCTCGGCACCAAGGCTGTGATCCCAGGCATGCGACGCGCCGGCAGCGGTGTCATCCTTCACGTGGGCTCTCTGGGCTCGATCCGACAGGGCGCGGGGTCTCCGGCTTACGGCGTGAGTAAGATTGGCCTTGTGGCCCTTACCCGGAGCACGGCCGCCAGCTACGCCGCTGACAACATCCGCTGCGTCCTCATCAACCCCGGCCACGTCGACACCGACTTCATCCGCGCCAACCACGAGCACAGCCCCAACGACTGGGAAACCAGCATCAACAATCCGGCTAATTACGAAGCTCGGCGCCGCTCTACTCCCTTGGGCCGGCTGTGCACGCCGGAAGACGTCGCCCGTACTTTTCTCTACGCCGCTTCGAACGACGCCTCCATGATCACCGGGTCCATGATCACCGTCGATGGCGGTGCCGGCATCTGAGTCCACCTCTATCTACGGAGCCCTCCATGCGTCTGTCCCACTACCTCTTCATGCTACTCCTCGCAACAGCGAGTCTGCACCCGCTCTCCGCTCAAAGTGACCCGGAGGCCGTTGCCTTCGAATACCTGCAGGTGCTCTCTGGGGAGGGCATGGCTGCTACCGGCCGGTACATCGACCCCGATGCCCTGCAGGGCCTGAAGGAAATGTTCCTTCCCATCCTCGAGCTCGAAGACCAGCAGCGCTTGGCGCAGATGCGCACCCTCATGTTCGGGGGCACAGCGACCATCGACCACGTGCGCTCCATGAATGCCGTCGACTTCTACACAGGGTTGATGCAGTTCATCAAGGGTCAGATGAACCAGTTCGACATGAACATCACCAAAAGCGAAGTGATCGGCGCCGTGTACGAGGGTGAGAATCTCGCTCACGTGGTGGTGCGAGCTGGCGTGGGCGTGGGCGATCAGGCGGAGACGGGAATGGATGTAATCACCATGTCGCGACACAGCGACGTCTGGAAAATCGGCCTCAAGAGCAACATCGAGACAGCGACGCGACAGCTCAGCGCCGCCCTCATGCGTGCCCAGGAGAGGAAGGGCACCGGCTCGCCGTGATTCTCTCCTGCTGTTCCTGGGCACTCGAGTGCCCCGAAGCTGATAAGCTCGAGCGCCTTCAAAAGATCGGGCTGCAGGCTTTGGATATCCGGGCCAGTATGTTACGCACCCCAGCGCTGCAGGCCCGAGGGCACGAGCTCGGACTTACCGTAACCTGCATTGCGGCGTCTCACGAGATGCCGAAGGGAGCTACCCTCGACAGCGATGACATCGACAGAGTGGATCGCGCCTACGGCCATCTCGAGCAGGGAATGGCTCACGCTGCCTCTCTCGGTGCCCGGTGGTCTTACGTGGTCCCTGATCCTCCGCGCGACAGTGACTCCCGCCAACGCTACTTCGATCCCCTGTGTCGACTCGCCGACCACGGTGCCACCCTCGGTCTCAAGCTCTGCATTGAGCACTTCCCCGGTACCGCTATGCCTTCCGTAGCCGACACCCTCGAGTTCATCACCGAGGCGGGCCATCCAAATCTTCATCTACTGTTCGACATTGGGCACGCGCAGATGTCGGGGGAAGATCCCGTCAGCATGCTCAGCGCCGCCGGAGCCCGGCTCGGCTACGTTCATCTCGACGACAACGATGGGGTTGGAGATCTCCATCTCGCACTGACCGACGGCGTGCAGACCCGGGATTCCCTGTCGGCGTTCTTCTATGCACTGCGCGATGTCGGTTACGACGGGCCCGTGAGCCTGGAGATGCACCCACAGCTTCCCGATCCCTCCGATGCCATCCGTCGCAGTCTCGACCTCACCCAGGAGTTGTGGAACCCATGACAGCACCCACGGTGAATGTCGACCTGCAATACGACCCCATCGACGCCGATATGCTGCGCCAATTCGATGAGGAGGGTTATCTCATCATCCGCAACGCCCTCGATGCGAAGCAGATCGCCACGCTAATCGAGGCCGGAGACCAACTCATCGCCACGGACCTCGGAAAGGGCCGTCAGCGCGCAACGGACGGTCAGCGCGACGGCTTCCGCAACTGCGTCGCACTGGATCCCGCCTTCGTGCCCCTCATTGACCATCCCACTATGCTACCGCTGGTCGTGCAGCTGTTGGGCGCCAATCTCCAGCTCATGACCTCACACCTGATTCACAGCAAGCCCGATCCGCCCGGCACTAACCCCATTCGTCGTCAGCCGGGCTGGCACCGCGACTACGCGCAGGCCATGATGGACATGGGGCATGCGGCGATACCCCGGATCGAGCTCAAGTGCGCGTACTACCTCACCGACCTCACCGAGCCGTCTTCCGGGGTCACTATGGTAGTGCCGGGAAGCAATCGCTTGAAGGTGCCTCTATACGTCCCGGAAGGCGGTGATCCCAAAGGCACGCTCGAGCCCTCTCTGCAGCCGGGGGACTGCCTGATTTTCGAGAACCGCACTTGGCACGCCGGTGCCGTGAATCTCACCGACGTCACCCGCAAGGCCGTAATGATCGGATATGGTTATCGCTGGGTCATGCCCATGGACTTCCGCCGCCAGGCTTCGGAGTTCGTCGACCGTCTGAGTCCGCTACAGAAGTACCTGGTGGGCGAATCGCTGAACACGGACTCTGCCTTCCACCCACAGGGCGGCTATAATCCGCTGCGTGAGTGGTGCGAGGCCCACGGTCTGCCCACAGCGCGACACCCGTCGTAGGGGACCCCAATCCCCGCGATTCAGGGCTCGATCTGGTTGGCCCGTGATGCTCCTGCGACACCCTCAAGACCGAGCTGGACCGATTCTCACCGAACAATGAAAGCCGTTGGGACACGCGCAAAGGAACTTCTGAGTGAGGTAGTCGAATAGACAATGCTGCTTGAATCACGTGCAGTCTCTACATGTCCCTCGTGATCGATCACCCTCTGTAATGACTCTTATCTACGAGTCTGCAACGCTGCCATCGGCGTGGTAGGCGCCGTATCGCTCGACCAACAGACCACCCGCTTTGCGACTGAAATCCGGTTGCTTGCGTCGACAGGCCTCTTCGTCTACCTCCACGCCCAGCCCAGGCTTTGTGGGCGCCTCGATGTGACCGTCCACCACAGGTAGCGCCTCCTTCACGCACTCCATGGCCTCCGGCGCCACATCGGGGTCCACCATCTCCTGGATGACGAAATTGGGCGCCGCCAGGTCTACGTGCACACAGGCTGCCGTCGACACTGGCCCGTACGGATTGTGCGGCGCCAGCCCGGCGTAGTACACCTCGCCCATGGCGCCGATCCGGCGCGTCTCGCTGATGCCGCCGGCGTGGCAGGTGTCGGGCTGCAAGAGCGACGCCGCCTCCTGTTCCAGAACCTCACGGAAACCCCATCTCGTGAAAAGCCGCTCCCCGGTGGCAATCGGGGTCTTTAGCGCCCGGGCGATGCGCGCCATGGCCGCCGGGTTCTCTGCCTGACTGGGCTCTTCCAGGCAGAACGGGTTGTAGGTCTCGAAACACTTTCCGTACTGAATCGCCATCTGCGGCGTCAGCCGACCGTGCAGGTCAAGGAGAATGTCAGTCTCGTCACCCAGGGCTTCGCGCACGGCGCGTAGCCCGGCCTCCGCCTCTTTGAGCACAGCGGGGCCGTCCAGCATGCGGGTTAACGGCACCGGCACCGTCTTCACCGCCGTCCAGCCCTTCTCCTTCTTCGACAGCGCCTCCTCGGCCATCGCCTCGGGGGTCGAACCCCCAAAGTGGGTGTACATGCGCACGCAGTCGCGGACCTTGCCGCCAAGCAACTCGTACACCGGCCTTCCCAACTCCTTTCCCTTGATGTCCCAGAGCGCCTGGTCGATGCCCGACAGCGCCGACAGGCCGATGACCCCGAGCCTCCAAAACCCACTGCGGTAAAGGATTTGCCAGCAGTGCTCCACTCGCCGGGGGTCTTCGCCCAGGATCATGGACTCCATGTCTTCGATGCAGCCCGCGACCGCTCGCGGCTTGCCTTCCAAAGAGGCCTCTCCCCACCCCACGAGGCCATCCTGATCTGTGTATACCTTGACGAACACGAACAACCGGTGTCCGCCATCGGCGAGAATGGGTTCAATTCTGGTAATCTTCACGATGACGTCCTCTCTGAGATGTCCTTGCACAGCGCCTCACCATCCTCGACGCCGCAGCCTCTGAGCAGGGTACGCTGTACCGCCAGGTCGTGGTCGAAGCCAAAGTCCTTGTCTTTGCCATCGATACAGGCGGCCATCTCGCGCAACAGGGAGCCGGTGTCGGGGCCGCTGTCGAATTCGCGCTCCACCCACTCCCCGGCGGGATATCCCTCCGCACCCTCCTCGAGCAGCACTCGCAAGCGGTTGGATCCAAGCGGCTCGTGCAGGGCGGTGCCGCCGGTGCCGTGGACCTCGACGCGACGGTCCATCCCCACCTGCATCGCCGTGGTGTCCACCAGGCCGAGACCGTCCGCACACTCGTGCACAACCATGGCGTTATCGACGTCGACTCGATCTCCGTAGTGGCAGGCGAGAGCAGGCAGCACGGTGTGGGGCTCTCCGAGAAAGGCCACCATGAGGTCGATGAGGTGTCCGGCCATTTCGAAGTACACGGCACCGTAATAGACGTTGTACTCCACCGCCAGCTGGGCGTGCCAGGCCTTGGGTTTGGGAATGTGACCCCGGTACTGGAAGACCTGTCCGAAGGCGCCCGCCGCGTGCAGGCGCAGCATCTCCTGAATTGCCGGGTTGTAGCGCCACATGTAAGCCATGTTGAGAACGAGCCCGTGGTCCACGGCCAGCGCATGAATGCGCTCCAGTTGCGCAAGATCAACTCCGGCGGGTTTCTCCAGTAGCACGTGCTTGCCGGCTTGCAGCGCCGCCTCGGCATATTCGAGATTCTCGTATACGTGCCCTTCGACAACGATCACTTCGGCGTCGCTGTCAAGCACCGCCTTGCGCGAGTCGAGAACGGGAACAGCAATTTCGTGGCGCGCCCAGCGCTCGAGATTGTGCGCAATGACTTCGGCATCCGGATCACACATACCCACGAGCTCGAACTCGTCCGGACGCTGCGCAGCCTCGCGCACGTGCATGACGGCATGGCTGTGCCAGGCGCCAAGGAAGGCGAACTTGAGTGCCATGTCATTACTCCTCTATCGTTGTAGGATATGTTCCCTCTAAGACGATCGCTGGCATTCAGTGTCATCTCAACGAATTAGTCAACGCCATCGGGAGTTGCTCAACCGCACCTTCCTCGACTACCAGCACCACTGCGACTTCCTCGCCGCTCCCCTGATCGTGGAGCGCGCCCGGGGCTTGGAGTACTGGGACGTGGAGGGCCGACGCTATCTCGACGCCATCGCCGGCGTCTACGCCGCCACCCTGGGGCACGGCCACCCCCGTGTCATCGAGGCCATAACCCGGCAGCTGGAACGGCTAAGTTTCGCACCTCCCATGCACGGTACCGCCGATGTGACCCTCGACTTCGTGGAACGCCTCGGCTCAGTGACTCCGGGCTCTCTCAACTTCATCAAATCTTACAGCGGCGGCTCCGAATCAATGGAGTCGGCTCTCAAATTCGCTCGCCAGTATTTCCGTCAGAGCAGTCGGCCAGGGAAATACAAGTTCATCAGTCGCTATCACGGTTATCATGGCGCCACCATGGGAGCCATGGCCGCCAGCGGTACGGGAGCACGTAAGACTCCTTTTGAGCCGGCCCCGACGGGCTTTCTCAAGGTTCTACCGCCAACTTACTACCGCGACCGTTTCGACAGCTGGGAAGAGTGTAACCGCTTCAGCGCCCGGTTGTTCGAGGACGTCATCATTCACGAAGACCCCGACACCGTGGCTGGCATCATCCTCGAGCCCGTGAGCAATACCGGCGGCGTCATCACCCCTACAGACGAGTACTTCCAGATCCTGCGCGACATCTGCGACCGCTACGACGTCTTACTCATCTTCGACGAGATTATCACCGCTTTCGGCCGCACCGGATCCATGTTTGCGGCGCAGACCTACGGCGTCACTCCCGACATCATATGTGGCGGCAAGGGCCTCTCCAGCGGTACCGTTCCCCTAGGTGCGATGATGGCCCGCGCCGACATGGCCGACGCCTTCCTCGATCCCGCGTTGGGAAGCTTCGCTCATGGTCACACCTACTCAGGTCACCCCGTGGGCGCTGCAGCGGGAATTGCCGTGATGGACGAAATCTCAGAGCACGCGCTCGACGTGCGTGCCCGCAAGCTCGGTGAGCGCATGGCGAATCGTCTGGAGGGCCTGAGACAGTACGGTGTAGTACGAGAAGTTCGTGGCAAGGGGCTGTTCCGCGGCGTTGAACTCGTGCGCGAAGACTCGGGTAACCAGCCCTTCCATGAGCTGGGCCGCGCGCTGAAACGCACGGCGCTAGCCAATGGACTCATTCTCCGCGTTGATCCCGGGTGGTTTGCTGCCGGTCCAGCACTTACCGCCACCGAAGCGGAGATCGACGAGATTTGTGATCTTATCGAGCGCAGCCTGCTCGATGCCATAGAGCAGGTGGGATCCGGGCGCTAGACAATCCCACGAGACATTAAGACAGCCAGGCACGCACCCGCTCGTGCTCGAGCACCTCGGTATTGAGCACGTGTTCCGGCTGCCGGCCGTAAATGGCGTCGGTGACCTGCTCGAAGGTCTTGGTGTCGAGACGCCTCACGGACTCCACGGTGATGCCGCCGTTGTGGTTGGTACAAATGATGCGCGGATGGTCCCTATGCACCTCCCGAGGACCATTTACTGGATCGTCCACCACGTAATAGGTGATGAGCTCCTCGTCGATGGCGCGCCGAGCGGCGTTGTCGTCGACGAGGTTACCCCGTGAGGGGTTGATCAGTGAGGCGTGGGGCTTCATCGTCTGGAAGCAGGTATAATCGACTATGGTTTCGTCCCCGGAAACGTGCAGGGAAACCGTGTCCGATTCGTGAAACAGGTCGTGGGGGTCCCTGGCCACCTCGGCGCCGAACCGAGCGGCGACTTCGTCAATGTCCGGGCGAACGTCGTACACCAGCAGCCGGCCCGACTCGCCGAGCAGGGGCTTGGCGCGCATTGCCACCTGCTGACCGATACGGCCGAAGCCGTACAGACCGAAGGTCGATCCCTGCGCTTCGTAGGTGCGAATGATAGTGAAGTCGCCAGCGTGGGACATCCGGTTAAGGGTGTGGGTTCTCTTGAGCGTCGCCATCCACTGGGCGATGGTGTACTCCGCCACCGCGTCCATGTGCACGGGCGTCACCGTCACTACCACACCGAGTTCATTGGCGATAGGCAGCTGCACTTTGTCGTAACCCACGCCCCAGCGGGCAACGATACGGAGATCTGGGCTATCGTAGAACTCACGGTGGACGAGGGCAGAGTCGGCAATGACGCCGATGACCCCGTCCGCCTTGTCACCGGTGAGATCGCCATCGTAGTCTACCAGCTCGGCGATCTCCGACAGCTTAGCGATCCCTTCCTTGCGCTGAAGCGATCCAAACGCCTCGTTTTGGAAGATCTTTGTCAGCAGTAATTTCGGTTTCATCGCTCTCCTTCTTGGCCTCCATGTCCAGCGGAGAAGTAGCAGCCACTGGCGACCTTGTGCAAGGCGAACGCCGCAACGCCCCCATGAGCACCTACACCCGACTGATTCGCCCGCTATTGTTTCGCTGTGACGCCGAGCGCGTGCACGAGTACACCCTCGCCCTCGGAGAGTGGCTGGGTTCGAGCCGGATCGGTCGCGCTGCCTTGCACAGCCTGTTCGCACCGCCGGACGACGACCGGCTTCACTGCGAAGTCGCCGGGATTCCCTTTGCCAATCCCGTGGGCATGGCCGCCGGCTTCGACAAGAACGGCCGTATTATTGAGGCCCTCGCCGCCATGGGTCTGGGCTTCGTCGAGATCGGCTCGATCTCCGCTCATCCATCCGAGGGCAATCCTCGGCCCCGGTTATTTCGACTGCCCCGGGACGAAGCCATCGTCGTCAACTACGGCGTGCCTAACGAGGGCAGCGACGCCGTCGCCCATCGCGTCGACGCGTGCCCGACCCCCATGCCATTGGGCATCAACCTCGTAGAAACCAACACGGGTGGGGCCACCGAACCTGAACATGTGATCGCAGAGCTCACCGCCGCCGCCAAGCCCTTTCGCGCTCGTGCCGACTATATAGCCCTAAACCTAAACTGCCCAAATACCACGGGAGGCGAGAGCCCTTTTCTGCAACCAAGGCGCGTGGCGGAGCTCCTGTCCGAATATCAAGGCATCAATGCCTTACCACCCGTCTTCCTCAAGTTCACCGCCCATGCCGATCTCCCCCGCATCGACGCCATCCTCGAAGCCGTTGAGCCCTTTACCTTCATCGCCGGATTCATTTTCAATCTGCCGCCAGGTCTGCACTACCCGCTACGCACCCCGTCCTCGGTCAGCGATTCCATGCCGGGCACCCTCTGTGGTCGCCCGGTCCGTTCCTTGATCGATGATGCTACAGCAGCTTGGTACCAGCGCATGGATCGCCAACGCTATCGAATCATCGGCGTGGGCGGCATCAGCACTCCGGAAGAGGCCTACCACCGGATCTGCCTCGGCGCTTCACTGGTCCAGGTCTATTCCGCTTTCATCTTCCGCGGCCCCGGCCTGTTGCGGCAACTCTGCGAAGGCCTGCTAGCCTGCCTCGATAGGGATGGACTGCCCCATCTCGCCGATGCGGTGGGGATTGCCACGCCCACCACCGCGAAGACATCTACGGCGTGATCGATCTTTCACGAGACTGGAAGAACCAGGGCCACGTCATCGTGCGCGGACTCTACCCGAAGGATCTCGCCCGTCGGCTGCTGAGCGTCTGCAACGAGTGCCTTACTCAGTGGCGCGCCTACAATCCCGAGACCGGTGAGCCAGGGGGTGGCCCCGACGCCACAGTCATGCGCCACCTCAATCACCCGCAATACCACCGCGCTCAACCCGCCCAACTCATCGAGCTCCTCGAAGCCACAGCCACCGATGCTGTCCTCGATATCAGTCGTGAAATTCTCGGCGACGATCCTCTTTTTCGCTGCACCAGCCTGTTCATGAATCCTCTCGAAAACAGTCGCGACGGCAACTGGCATCGGGACTCCCAGTTTCACTGTCCGGATGAGGATGACGAGAAGGCCTTGATCGTCAGTGGCGGTGACAGCGGCACCTCCTTACAACTGCAGATCCCGCTGCTGGACTCCGACGATGTCGAGGTCGTGCCGGGATCACACCTGCGCTGGGACACGGATGCCGAATACGCCATTCGTCGCGGAGACGGCCAAGCTAACAACACCTCTGACGCCATGCCCGGCGCTGTACGCGCTGATCTTGCCGCCGGTGATGCCGTTGCTTTCAATCCATGCGCGATTCATCGCGGCCGCTATCATCACGACCAACCCCGTCGCACGTTGATGCTCACGTACACCGCACGCTCCCACCCCCGCTTCGACTACTTCTCCGATCAGCCATGGTTCGACGAGTTCGGTTATCTCGACGGATGTACGCCATCGACGCGTCACTTCTTCCTGGACTTCATGGATCACTACGGGGATAACTGGCGGGCGAAGCGGTAGGCTCGGGAAGCTGTAAACCACTATTTGATAAAGGCTTAGGAGATGAATGACGACGAGAAATATCTCTTTGACCTAAATGGCTATCTGGTACTGCACGGAGCGCTTAGTGGCGACGACGTTGCCCGGCTCAACGTCGCCATCGACCATCATACCGATGCCATGGCGGAACGAGAGGGCTCTCTCGCCGGCGACTCCGCGGCTTTGGCGGGCACCTCCTATCGCATTGACCTCGGCGGCATGTTGGCTTGGGACCGACCATGGTGCGAACCCTTTCGCGAGTTGCTCGTACATCCCGTGGTCAGACCCTATTTGGAGGAGATCCTCGGTCGCGGCTACCGCCTCGATCATGGCCCCGGACTCATCGCGATGGATCAGGGCTGCGAAGGCGGAACCCTGCACGGCGGCGGCGTGGAGCGGCCCAACTTCTCCGAAGCCTACTTCTTCAAGGACGGCCGTATCTACACAGGGCTGACCGTGGTGGAATTCCTGCTCGCCGATGAAAGCCCTGGTGACGGTGGCGTCGCCGTCATACCGGGCAGCCACAAAGCGAACCTACCGTGCCCGGAACCGATGAAAAACTGGGAGAGCTACAGAGAACACGTTGTCGAAGTCGAAGGCCAGGCAGGTGACGCGGTGATCTTCACCGAAACCCTCACCCATGGCACCCTGCCCTGGACCGGTGATCATCAGCGACGAGCTTTACTGTACAAGTTCAGCCCTGGCTATCAGGCCTACAGTGCGGGAGTCCACCATGTCACTTATCCCGACTACATCGAAGACATGACCGAGCAGGAGCGCGCCGTCATGGCCGCCCCCTCGATCCGGAGGGACTGACAGAGCATGGCGAAAGGCTTACACCTCGTTCACCATCCCAATCTCGAGCGCCAAGCACAGGCCATGCGCGAAGACGGCTTCACCTACTTCCCTGCAATCCTGACTCCCGGCGAGGTCGCCGAGCTGCGCGAGACCATGGATCGGCTCAAACCGGTACCCGAGTACTCCGACACCGAGAGACACGCCGGTGAGGGGGAATTCCCCACCAAAGTTCTCAACAACGCCTTCAACCGGGATCCCCTGCTCCTCGGCTTCGTCGACCGTCCCGGAGTGATCGACCTGGTAGAGGAAATCCACGGCAATGACGCTCACGTGATCGGCATGACGGTGTGGCTTACCGGCCCAGGCCGCCCACCGCAAACACTGCACGCCGATTGGCAGCCGTTGACGTTACCCGAGGAGGTCCTAGAGGACGAGCGCGTGCAGATACCGGTGTTTATCTCCACCATGCACTACTACCTGGACGACATGTATGAGGAGCTCGGTCCCACCCACTTTGTGCCCGGCAGCCACCGCGCAGGTCGCCCACCCAATGGGGACACCGAATTCAAGGGCCAGGGCGAGCATGCAATCATTTGCAACAGTGGCGACGGCCTGCTATTCCGATCCGAGGTCTGGCATCGGGGCACTCCGAACACCAGTCGTCAGATGCGCTACCTCCTTCAAGTACATTATGCGCAGCGGATGATCACCCAGAAGTTTCCGCCGTACCCCCACGGCTTCCGCTTCGACGAAGAGCTGCTCGCACAGGCTTCACCGCGCCAGCGCCGTCTGCTCGGAGATCACAAGAAGAGTAATTATGACTGAGGCTGACAGCGTCCGGCTTCAAGGCCTTCTCCTCGATGGCGAATTTGTGATCGCGTCATGCGGGGGATCTACGGGCTCTTGAAGAGCGAGGCATCATTTCTTTCAAAATGACTTCACCCTTCGCCCGGAGATCTTTGGCCGCTGCATGACCGTAGAGAGACCCGATCACTTCTCCGAGCAGAGTTGACAGAGAGCAGCCCCCGAGGAGATCCTGTTCTTCGACGACTGGTTAGCCGGCGTTTGCGTTCACGCGCGCAGCCGGCTGGCGCGGAAGTCTTCGTCGACCGGACTCATCTGGTCGATGACACCAAGCGCTTCCTCGCAACGCCCAAACCCCAACGTCGTTGAGGAGACTACATGAGCGATCGACAAACGATCAACCCGGACTGGCCGTGGGCAAAAGACTTCCGCATCTCCCAAGCGGTTCGGGTCGGCAACACAATCTACGTGTCCGGGCAGGGGCCGCTTAGCGTCGACGGCGAAATCGTGGGACCTGGCGACATGCTGGCGCAGTCACGGCAGGTTTTCGCCAATATTCGCGAGGTGCTGAGCGCCGCCGGAGCAGCCATGAGCGACGTAGTCAAGATCACCGCCTTCATCACGGACGTGGACCGCTATAACGAGTACAAGACGGCTCGCACCGAGGCCTTTCCCGCCGCGATTCCGGCTAGTTCCACTGTAACCTCGCCCGTGCTGGTGCTACCGGAAATGCTCGTCGAGGTGGAAGCGGTCGCGGTAGTTTCCGCATAACGTTTACATGACGTTGGCTGCTCGCGTCTGAGTAGTCTCTTGGCCGCTGCCTACGGCGCAATGGGCGTCTCGATATACAGCGTGTCGCCGATCTGGCAGCCCAGGTCCGTGGCGGCGTGACCGAAGCTGATGGCCAACTGCATGTTGCCGTCTTCCTCGATCAATGCCACCCATTTCCCCCGGGGTACATCCGAATAGCCGGATCCCAGCATCGCAGTGATCGTGCGATCGCCGAAGCGCACGCGAAAGCGGGTCTTCATCCTTATGCCGTGTGAGCTCAACTCGTTGCGGCTAAGGTCGGTGTTGATGTTGGCGTACTCCTCGCTGATGCTGACGATCTTGGCGGTCAGCTCCACCGGCTGACCACCCGTCCGCAAGCCGGCACAGCCCGCCAGCCCGACGATCGCCAGCCCAACCAGTTGTCTCGAAAATCCCACGTGACCCTCCCTGTATGTGTTCTGACGGGGGGTAACAAAGCAGTGATCGGCCGGTACCGCTACCCCGCAGAGCAGCACCAGGTGGAGCATCACGGACGGTGAGGGTCTGCCTTCGCGCGGCGACATCTTCGGTGACTAACCCCTCACCGCCATCGGCGGAGTGGGAGATTTCATTGAAATGGACGGATCTCCGTTGATCTGGGCAGCTGACGGCACCCCGGTTGAAGTGCGTCGCCAGATTATTTCGGACGTCGCGGGCCACGTCGAGTACGATCTCCTTCGCCCCGAGGCCGCCGTCCGCGTTAAGGCACGGTCTTCGCCGCTGTCGCCGCAGGCGATGACAAGGCTTCAGGCAGACAGCAGGGATGTGATCAGTGAGCGGCGCATGGGAGATCTCCGGGAAAAGCCACAGCGGCTCGCAGCATCGATGAAACGAAAGCACTGCCCGCGTCGTAGTAGAGGTCGTGCCAGCCCTGGTCACACTGGCGTAACTCGTTGGCCAAAAGTGGACTGCGCACAGAAGACCGCATTTGCACTGCCGGTTCGAGCTGGTAGGGATTCTGTCAGAATCTCGCCGTACCGGATTTGTCGATGCAACTCGTTGTCGTGCAGGCGATTGTCTGGTGGCTCAAGTTCTATCAGGGAACTGGTCTCCCTTTGAACGCCTCCGGGGCGGCACCGCTGCGTTAAGTTCATCTAGCAATGGCTCTGCAAATCACCATGTCGTCACTCCCTTGGAAGCAGTGGGACCGGCCAGTCCTTTCGCTAGTTTACGCCCCCGCATTTGCCTACCTGCTGCTCCATTTCGTCGGCCTGTGGGCGCCCGTCTCCCTGTGGGGTGTGAACGTTGCCGTCTACTACCCCGGCTGGACCATCGCCCTTCTCTTCGCCATTCCGGTGGTCGCAGCGCTGGCTCCGCTCTACTTCGAGGCCCACCACCCACCGCACAGGGCGCTGCCGTGGCTGATCGCGGTCCTCGCCGTTCCCGCGCTCTACCTGTTCCGGGTTCGCGCCCACACGCTGGGTGACAGCTTCAAGTGGTTTGCCGTACTCGAAAACGCCCTCCTGAAGTCTCGACCTTTCAGCGAGATCTCCTGGCACAACGCGAGCCTGCAGATCCTCGGCCTCGAGTTCATCAACTTTCACCAGGCCTTGGATCTGGTCATTCACTACATCGCCTATGTCGCCGGTCGCGAACTGCTCGGGTGGTCTCCCGTGGATGCTTATGAGTGGGTGAGCTGCGCAGCTGGCGGCGCCTACCTGGCCGTGCTCTGGCGGATCGGCGGGCAGCTGACAGAGTCGCCGTTGCACCGGTTAGCTCTCAGTCTGTTCCTGGCCAGTCTGGGCACGATTCAGCTGTTCTTCGGGTACGCCGAGAGTTACACGCTGGTTACCGTGCTCACCGCGGTGTATCTGTCGGTGGCCCTAGATAGCGTGCACGACGAACGATCCCTCTGGTGGGCCGGTGCCGTGCTAACACTGGCCGTGCTCACTCACATGCTCGCCATCTCGCTGGTTCCGTCCTGGCTCTATCTGGCCTGGAGAGACCGCCGGCTCGGTCCGCTGCTCCGCCGGCGCCAGATCGGCGTGCCCCTGGCAGCGTTGCTCTTTACCTGTGCGATAGGCGGCTACCTGCTTTTCTACCGGGGTCTGCATCTGCCCCTGGTCGGTGAAGTCCCCGGACGCTATGGACTGCTGTCACCAAGGCACTGGCAGAACCTGGGCAACGAGCTGCTTCTGGTTGGCCCGTTCGGGGCGCTGTGGGGCCTGCTCTCCCTGATCTCGCGAACGCCGGGCACGCCTATGATCACCTTCCTGGGCATAGCGGCAGCGGGCTCGTCAGCGCTCATCTACGCGCACGACCTCATCTTGGCGGGCAGAGACTGGGACCTCATGTCGTTCCCAACCCTGCCGCTGTCGCGGTGGGGCATCCAGTGCCTCCGCAACAGGCTGGGAGACGCCGCCTTGCCCATGGTGGGTCGTTGGGTGCTGCCCATCATGATCGTCCACAGCGGGCTGTGGGTCGGTGTGAACGCCAGTGAGCCCCGGGCGACAGCTCGACTCGAACACCTGCTGCACGGCCCGGCGAATCAGATCCTTCACTACAAGCAGTGGACGCTGGCCTACTACTACATGGAGGTCGAAGGCAGCCGTTTCTCCGAGGCGGCACGGGCTCTGGCCACTGCCATCGCTGTGGCACCGCCAGACGAGCTCAACACCCCGGGTGAGCGGGCCTTCAGCTATCGCAAGTTCTACGCCATCGCCCTGGCGCGTAGCGGACGTCATGCCGAGGCCCTTCCCGTGATCCGCGAAATCTATCAGCTGCAGAAGGATCCCTATCTCAACCGGAACGACCTGGCCGTGCACCAGGAGTGGAGCAAGATCGCCTTCATTTTTGCCGAGGATGCCGCGGCGCATGGCGATTCAGCGGCGGCACGAGCGCTGTGGGAGGAATCCCGGGTTGCTTTGACCCGGGTGGCGGAATGGATGAATCAGCGAGAACCCTACGTCGACCTCGCCGTCGTTCAGGGTCGGCTCGGTCGGCACGAGGAGGCGCTGCGCTCGAGGGCCCGCGGACTGGATCCGACGGAAGACCCCATCCCATGAGTTTCGAAGCGGTGTTCGCCGCCTTCGGCGGCTAGCGGCACGGGCGTGAATCTGACAGCAGGGCGGCTGGTGATCTTCAACTACCTCGACTGGGTACCGGCGAACTATTGGCAGGCCAAAGACCGCGCCTATCACATCGGCCAGACGGGTGCCGTTAATGTCACCTACATGGTGGCTTGCGGCACGGTCGAGGAGTTCGTGCACACCGTGCTCGAAACTAAGGCGCGGATCGTCGATGACCTCGTGAAGGGGAAATCTCTGGGTGCGAACCTCGATGCCGACGTCACCTGCGGCTGCAAGGGCTTTTCCTACCGCGGCGCTTGCACTCACGCCCGCACCCTTAAGGAACACCTGCTCTCCGGTGGGCTGCTACCTGCGGCCTACGAGAAGGTGAAGTGAGTCTATTCTTTACCCGTTCCCAAAGAGATCGCTAACTAAGGGCCCCTCTTACGGAGATCGCCGCCCATGTCCGAACCGCTGAGTACCGACTCACTGCGCCAGCTCGATCACCAACATACCTGGCACCCCTTGTTCCAACACCGGCAACTAGTTGCTGGCACCGAACTGCTCGTCATCGCCGAGGGCAACGGCTGCACACTCCGGGACTCCGAAGGCAACTCTTATATCGACGCCGGTGGCGGCCTGTGGAACGTCAATGTGGGCTACGGGCGACGAGAGATTGCCGAGGCCGCCTTCTCCCAACTATTGCAGCTTCCCTACTACCCGTTGTCGCAGATCAACGGTCCAGCGGTAGAGCTGGCGCATCGCTTGGCAGAGCTGCTGCCTGGCGGTCTGACCCGCACGTTCTTCAGCAACAGCGGTTCGGAGGCTAATGAGACCGCCTTTAAGATCGCCCGTCAGTACGGCCGGCAGCGCCACCCGGGTGAGAATCGGCACAAGATCATCGCCCGCTATCAGGGCTATCACGGCTTCACCCTGGGAGCGTTGTCCGCCACCGGCCAGCTAGGTCGACGCATCCCTTACGAACCCCTGGCACCGGGCTTCCTGCACGTAGATCCGCCCTACTGCTATCGGTGCCCCCTCAAGCTCGAATATCCCGCATGCGGCCTGGCCTGCGCCGACGAGTTTGAGCAGGTCATTCAGCGCGAAGGGCCAGAGACCGTTGCCGCCATCGTCGTGGAGCCCGTCATCGGCGGAGGAGGTGTCATCGTACCTCCCGACGACTACCTCCCGCGGGTTCGCGAGATCTGTGAGCGCTACGGAGTTCTCCTCATCGCCGACGAGGTGATCACCGGTTGGGGCCGCACGGGGAAATTGATGGCCTGCGAGCATTGGGAAGTAGTTCCCGACATCATGGTGCAGGCCAAAGGCATCACCTCGGGCTATTTGCCTCTAGGAGCAACGACCGTTACCGAAGAGGTCTTCGACGCTTTCGATGGCGAACCCGGTGAAGGAAAGGAGTTCGCCCAAGTGTGCACGTACGGTGGCCATCCCGCCTGTTGCGCCGCCGCCCTCGCCAACATTGATATCCTGGTGCGCGAACGGTTATGGGAGAACGCTGCCGCCGTCGGCGGCTACCTGCTCGAACAGCTGCAGAAACTCCAGGCTCCCACACTCGGCGACGTGCGGGGCCTGGGCCTCATGATCGGCTTGGAACTGATCGAACCCAACGGCGAGGGTCGACTCAACACACCGGCGACGGCAGCGATCAAGGGTCGGCTACGCGGTGAGGGAGTGATCGTGGGACAGATGAGCCACGCCGTCATTGGTCCCGACAGCGTTCTCACCCTGTCGCCTCCGCTGACTCTGTGCCAGTCGGAGGCCGATCGCATCGTCTCCGCCTTCGAGGTCGCCCTATCCGTTGGTTGACGTTCAGGCGTAGCCAAGTTTCTCGAGATCCTCCTCGTCGAAGCCCATGAAGTGCGCGATCTCGTGGACGAGCGTGACCTCCAACTCCATCTCGAGTTCCGCGAGGTTGGTGAAATCCGCCTCGAGGGCCGCCTGGAAGATGGTGATACACGCCGGTAGATCGCCGGAATCCTCGACGTGCCGCTCAGGCAAGGGTGTGCCCGAAAACAGGCCGTAAACATAGGTTTCAGGATCCCCGTACATGTTCTCCATCAGCGCCCGTTCAGGCCAGTCGACGACGACGATAGCGACGTTGTCCATGGCCTGACGGAAGTGTAGGGGGATGCGCTCTAGCGCCGCCTCCACCAGTTCTTTGAATCTCCCTCTGTTCACGCTGACACCGCCTCCACGTGTTTGCACAACATCGTCGCATCGTAATCTACCCGCGCTCTTCGGATTCGCTCGAAGCGCAGTGGCACTCCGTGTCCCGCTCCTTGTTCTGCCTGCTCCAGTGAATAGGGCCGAATTGCTCACTCTGCACGCGCTACCAAACGGGAGACATGCTGGCCGACCGCCAGCTGCCACGCCTGCTTGAGGCCATTGGCCGAAGACGATCGAAGAGTGTCTCAGCGGAGCAGAGTGAGCTTGCGGTGCAAGGTGATGCCACCCACGGACAACTCGCAGTAGTAGACCCCGCTGGCCGCCCTAAGGCCGTCGTCATCTCTGCCATCCCACACCACGGTGTAGACCCCAGGGGCAGGCGGTGCCTCCACGAGTCGGCGCAGGTGGCCACCAGTGATGTTATGAATGTCGAGGGTCATCATCTCCGCCGAGGACAGCGACGCGTCCATGATGCCCACGGTGAAGTCGATCACGGTCTCCACGTTGAACGGATTGGGGCGATTCTGCTCGAGGTGGAAGTTCACGGACAACTGAGGATCGAAGTTGAGGACGGGTGAAAAGGTTACGTCACCTATCATGCCAGCGGCGATCGCCACCACGTCGCTGGTTCCCCACCAATTGCGGGCGACATCGATGCCTACGTCAGTACGGTTGACCACCAGCCACCGGGCAGAATCGACAGAATTCAATTGTATGTCTTCCGGAACCACGAAGCCGGTCACTTCGATCACGGTGTCGACGTTAGCGAAGACATTGTTGATGATGCGCGGCTTAGCACTACGCGCTATCAACGCCTTGTCGTAGCCGTCGAATCGGTTGCCTTTCAGGATCACGTCGCCACTGATGTTGAACAGCACGCCGGTGCCTTCGCCACGAAAGCGATTGTCCTCTATCTCCCCGACAACATCCCGCTCGATCACCACTTCATAGCCCTCCGTGACACCGTTGCCGGTGAACTCAGAAGTGGCGCAGCGCAGACGACGGCTTGAGCAGTGTAGGCCCGCCCCCGAACATCCTGTGGCCTTAGTGCCGGTAATTTCTACGGAGGCTTCTCCACCTACGCTGATGCCCCGGCCCCCCACCGATTCGATGTCGAGATCGTGCAGCATGAGATCAGCGTTCTCGACAGAGTCGCCCCTCGGGGGCCGCATCTCGAAAATGATGTCGATGGCGTCGGATGTGATGTTGCGGAATTGCACGTCGTCGAAATACTGAGTGCGCGTCAGTCCGGCACCGTGCACCCCACGGGCTGCGTCGACGATCTCCACCGATCGGAAGTTGACAGTGGCGTTGGCGTGGAGCCGGATCCCCGCCCAGTCGCCAGGCTCCGGCTGGTTCTCTGCCGAGCCGAACTTGGTGCGACGTCCACGATCTGGACCTCGATTGCCGAACGCTGTCAGCCCACCGAACACGTCGAACTCGCATCGATCACGGTCCGTACCCCATTGCCGAGTGTCGGGCCCGAACAAGATGACAGTACCGGGTGCGATGTCGAGCTGGGCCTCGTGGGAGACGGTGATATCCCCCACGACCTCGACGGTGTCCGACCATGTCTCTCGGGTGTCCACGTCGCCAGCGCGTCGGCGATCTGCGACATCGATATCGAC
Organism: Candidatus Latescibacterota bacterium; assembly: GCA_036336855.1. Classification (GTDB taxonomy): domain Bacteria; phylum Latescibacterota; class UBA2968; order UBA8231; family UBA8231; genus JAYZFI01. Next base: position 20,280 of record JAYZFI010000011.1, on the reverse strand, counting down.
GACCATGGTCTCGCCTATACGGCGAATGTGTTCGACGCTCACGCCTTGTGCTGATGGGTTGCTGATCGGCGAAAATTGGGTGTATTTGACGCCGTCGAAAACATCCGTGGCATCACCGAGATTTCCCGCTTTGCCCTCACTGATCGCCGTGTCGTGTGACCAGAAGTCAAGGTTGTCACCGCCGTCGTCGAAGCCGGGGTGATCACCCTGCGGGAATCCGGCGTCGAAAAAGCGCCCGTCTGCGCAGACGAGATCGACGCGCTTGGTCGCCTCCGTGGCGTTGTTACCGAGGGCGTCGTTGACATGCCAGATCAAAAGCCCCTCAGCGGGCAGATCGCGGTCGTAGTAACTGCCGCTGCGTTGACGATGCGCCAGCAACAGGTACTCCGGTCCCCCGAGCCGGATCTCTATCACTTCGCCGGTGCCGTGCACATCGGCGATGATAGCGTCAGTTTCGCTCTCGGTGACCGTGCGAAGCCGACGATTGGCCCTACCGATCCACCCCAGTCTTTTCAGACTCCAGACGCAGAAAGGTGTCGGTCCTCCAGCGTTATTCCATCCTTGCGCACCGTGCCCCATCAATCCCCAATAGCCGATTCCAGCGGAATCTTTTTCGGGGTCGAGGTCGCCCTCGGAGGTGGTGAAATCGGTGTCGAACAGGTCCGGTAGCCCGAGCAGATGCCCAAGCTCGTGGGCAATGATGCCAGCGACCTCGCTCAGCGATGAACCCCCCTGAATCGTGCCACCGGGGGTGATGCCATCGGCGCGGATGCGAATCCGGCCGCCGCTGGCGGCTGGATCGTTAGTGGATATCGCCGCCTCCAACCCGAGCTGCGCCAATCCGTCCGCATCACCCACGAGAAACCCGGAAGGGATGTCGCGGAGAATGAGAAAGACGGCATCGACGGTGCCATCATCGTCTCCCGAGTTCGGTCGACCGTCGGGCCCGTCGTTGTCGAATTGGCCGAAGTCGACATCCTCGTCGGCAGCGGTCAGAATCTCGCGGCTGAACTGTCCGAAATCACCCGGCCGGTGAGAGCTGGAGGAGAGGTAGGCAGAGGTCCCCAAGCTAGAGTCGTATTCTCGGGACAGCGCTTCGCCGCTAACCGCGAGCTGTCCTCGGGACATCTCGGCATAGAAGTGGCTGACACTGCCCTCCAGTTCAGGACGAAAGAGATCGGCTGCGTAGCCCGGCACGTCGGCGGGCTCCTCGTCGGCAAAGCGGGCAAAGATGGCGACAGCCTGAATCGTACCGGTGGACGGCAAGCTGGAGGCACTCGCGATCTTGGGCACATGTGATGTCAGGTGATTCTGGGCGCAGAAGGAATAGGATGGAGAGGCAGGTGTGGCATGCAAGAGCCCTGCCATCACGGCCGTGGCGAGGTCGAAGCGAGAGCAATGACGGGGTAGAAAGAGGATCTCACTCCTCCTTTATGAGAGATGGCACCGAACCGCCAGTAATCAGATGCACAGACCTGCAACCGGAGCTAATATACCGCTATGTCTGCCCCCGTTCCGGATGTTGTCGGCCTTGGGCTGGTCACCGTCGACGACCTCTACGTGATCGATGAAATCCCCACCTTCGGTGAGTCGGGACGCGCCAGGGAGCGGTCGCAACAGTGTGGAGGCCCAGTTCCAACGGCACTGGCCGCCCTCAGCCGACTCGGTGTGCAGACTCGGTTCCTGGGTCGACTCGGTGACGACGCCGATGGCGACTTCATTCTCGACGAATTGCGCCGCTTCGGGGTTGATGTCAGCCTCGTAGAACGCGAGCCAGGTGCTCGATCCCGACGCGCCGTCGTCCTCGTCGAGTCTGGCAGCGGCGAGCGCGGCTTCCTCACCCTGGCCGAGACCTGTGCGCCCCTCGGTGCCGACGAGTTGAGTTCTTCGTTATTTTCAGACGCCCGCGTACTCCACCTCGACGACGCCGACGAGGTGGAGATTGCCGCCGCCCGCATGGCCAAGGGGCTCGGTCTCACCGTCACCTGGGACGGAACCTGGCAACACGCCGACCTAGACCTGCTGCTCCCCCTCGTGGACTACGCCATCGTCTCCGAGTACTTCGCCCGTCGTTGGATGCCGTGGGCTGCAGACGAGGCCATCCTCCGGGCCTTGGTGGAGCGGGGTGCCGGTCACTCCGTACTCACTCTCGGAGAGCGAGGATCGCTGGCGCTGTCCGCCGGCGAGTACGTCCGCGTTCCCACCCATGCCGTAAAGGCTCGCGACACCACCGGGGCCGGTGACGCCTACCACGGCAGCTTCATCTACGGTCTGCTACAGGAATGGCCCTTGGATCGAGTCATGCGATTCGCCTCTGCTGTAGGTGCCCTCAACTGCCGCCAACTCGGCGGTCAACGTGGTTTGCCCACCCTCCACCAGGTAGAGAAGTTCCTGAATCGGTTGAGTTCCTAGCGTTGCGCAATTCTGTGTGTCCAGATCACGAAGCCTCCGGTTTCAACATGTAATGGCCGATATAGATGTAATGGCCGATATAGTTTTAATTAGTATAAAGTAATACTTGATACAGCGTATTGTTTGGAAGGCTCACCACATGAGAGCCGGAGCTATTCGCAGTCGCTGTGAGATCGCCTACAAGTCTCTCTTTGTCTACGCCATCGTATTCTTCGTGCTCTTTGCCGTCAAAGTCACCTTCGAATCAATGTAAATCATTCTAACAGTTTGATAATATGCCAGTTAAACCTCGAACTGTAGGGTTCGCCAGGGCTTCATTTGCGCTGGCGGAGAGATCCCCGTTCCTTGTCGGTATGGCCACGCTCTCCGCCCTTTACTTGGTTCTCGCCCTCAGCAGCGGGGTCCAGGCCCAGTCCGGGTACGGCCGCACCGAAACCGACGTAGCCGCCGGAGGGCTCTTCACCTCGCTTATGAGCCCTTACTGTCCAGGGTCCCTGCTGAACGAGTGCCCCAGCAACCAGGCAGCAGTGCTGCGAGATTCTATTCGAACCTGGCTCGTCTCCGGCCGCAGCTCGGAGCAGATTCGCGATCATCTCGTTGCCACCTTCGGACAGGAGATCCTCGCGTCTCCTCCTTACGAGGGCGCCGGCGTCTTCGCTTGGTGGGGCCCCATCGTCATCGCCATTCTCGGCCTGGCGGCCGCGGGATGGTGTCTGTATCGCCGCACCCAGACGACACCACCCACTCCCACCACCACCTCCGATGATGAGCTCACCCGTCGATTGCACCGAGAGCTCACCCAGGGCGAGTAATCTCCGGGAGGCCCCACCCGTTGCCGATCTGTTAATCCCGTATATACTTCTCACCTATCCCCTTGGTGGTGCGGAGAAGCGGAGGAACAAGTGGGTGATACTGGCCGTCTCCGGAGAATGCGAATCCCACCGAGAGCTTCCTTTTCCTTCCCTCGCCTGCTTATGATCGCTCCACGCCTCCGACATCTTTCCACCGCCCTCCTTGCCCTGTCGCTGGCCCATGCAGCTCTGGCACAGCTACCTACCACCAAGCTCGAGCTCATCGCAGCGCTCCCGGTGGACGGACCCGATTCTCCACATCCATCGGGCCTGACCTACGTCGACGGCCTACTGTTCACCGTCTCCAACAAGAACGACCACAGTGTCTACCGTCTCGACCTCGACCCCGACTCCGAGGCAGTTATCATGGAGCCATACATCGTCTTCAACGCCCCTTGGTCCGGGGCCTGGGTGCGCCGACTCGATTTCGAGGGTCTCACCTACTGGAACGAAAGTTTTTTCATAGTCAGCGAGTCCACCTATCGGGTGCTGCGAATCAGCGAGGACGGTCGCTTGGTAGAATGGGTGACTCCAAGTGTGGAAAAGGTGGGTCGCTCAGCTGGCCTGTTCGAGACCAAGAACGCACGGATAGAAGGTCTCGCTCTACTGAACCCGTCTCGCTTCGTACTCGCCGCCGAGCGCGAGCCCCGCGGCCTGTTGGAGGTGACCACTGTCGACAGCAAGGTGGTGAACGTCAATGGCATGGAGACAAGCTCCGAAATTCAGGCGCTGGCCTGCGATGAGACCTTACTCGCATTGACTCACGATCGTCCCGTTGACTTCTCTGATCTCTATCGCGACGGCGACGAGCTATTCGCTCTGCAGCGCAACAGCGATGCCGTGGTGCGTATCGACTACGACTCGGACAGTCTCACCGAAATGGAGGCCTGGACCTACGGCCACGTCACCAATGCCCCTGCGTTCCGCTACGAAAACAGCTCTGCCGGCCACGGCAGGGGGCTGTGCATGGACCAGGATCGGGTCTACGTCATCCTCGACAACAACGACCTGTCGCGCGAAGCGGATCCAGACGACAGTCGGCCGCTGCTGCTCATCTTCCAGCGACCGCAGTAGCCGCGTCGTTTCTACCGTTCAGCTTGTGTAGGCCGCCGCTGGCCCGCTGTAGCCCGCCGCTTCTGTTCCCAACCGGACGAACCCTTCCGCGAACTCGCAGTCCTTCATCCACGCCGTGGACTGCGCCTCAAAGGCACGGTAGCGCGCCAGAAGCTCGTAGCGCAGGGGGAGATCCGGCTGCGCCGCAAGCTGGCACAGCGCTTCGGTCTTTCGCTCGATAACGTCGGTGATATCTACGTAAAGATTGGGCACGAAGCCCGACACCGGCGCCGTTCCCAGGGTGGTTTCGTAGCAGACAACCTGGGGAGCGGGGCAGGGCTTGCTTGCAACATTGAGTCCGGGGCGAAAGCAGTAGCGGCTCGCCCACAGTACCGCCTGGGTGGTCTCGGCGTGATCGGGGTGCAACCGGTCGTCGATCCAGTGGCTCAAGACCAAGTCGGGCTGATACTCGCGAAAAATTTCGAGCAGCTGCTGACGACGTTTCGGACCCACCAGCAGCGGACTGTCCCCATAGTCGAGGCACTCGATGTCGGCGCCAAGGACCTGCGCCGCCACCTCGATCTCGCGCGCGCGAATCTGCTTCACCTCCTCCAGCGTAGGTGGAGGCTCCCGCTTCCACAGCGCCGGTGACTCGCACCTCTCTCCGTAGCTCATGTCGTAGACCTTTACCGCGCTGCCGGCATCAACGAGCTTGCAGATCGTTCCCCCCGCCCGCGAGCAGAAGTCAGCGGCGTGGGCGCTGAACACGAGCACTCTTCGGTCCTCACGAATCATATCCATCAACTCACCTCACTGACTTAGATCGAACGCTGGCGGGCTAACATAGATCGCGCAATCCGCCGCAACCATCCCACGCTGGCGGTGAAGTAGCATCGGCGTTTCCTTTGCCCCTTCCTTACCATCCCCACCATCGGAGGACGTGAACCTGAATGCCATTTGATCTCGTGCTGCACGGGGCACATGTCATCGACCCAGCCAACGGAATCGACGGGCCACGCGACATTGCCATCCAGGACGGCAAGATCGCCGCCGTCGACCAGGCCATTCCCATCGAGAGATCGCGCGAGGCTATCCACGTCAGCGGGCTCTACGTAACTCCGGGGCTCGTGGACATCCACGTGCATCTCTACGCCACCGCCGGCAACCCCGGAGCGTGGGCGGGAGACAACAGCCTCCTGCCCGACGGCTTCAGCTTTCGCTCCGGCACCACGACCATGGTCGACACCGGCAGCGCCGGCTACCGCAACTTTCCCGACTTCCGCAACCGCGTTCTGGACCGCTTCACCACCCGCACCTACGCCTTCGTCAATATCGTCGGACTCGGCATGACGACGATGAGCACCGAGCAAAATACCCACGACATGGATCCGCGACCCTGCGCCGACATAGCCAAAGAGCACGAGGATGTCGTCGTCGGGCTAAAAACGGCGCACTACGTCGAGCCCGACTGGACTTCAGTGGAGCGTCTGCTCAAAGCCGGAGAACTCTGCCACAAGCCGGTGATGGTCGACTTCGGCTACTTTCGGCACGAGCGCCCGTATCACGAGCTCATCAGCGATCGTTTGCGCCCCGGCGACATCAGCACTCACATGTACCGCGGTCCGACGCCGCTGTTCGACGCCGATGGAAACGTGCTTCCCTACCTCACTGAGGCGCGCGAGCGCGGTGTTCGCTTCGACGTCGGCCATGGCGCCGGAAGCTTCTGCTTCCGTAACGCTGTGCCCTGCGTGGAGAAGAGCTGGTGGCCCGACTCGATCTCCACCGATCTCCACCGAATGAGCATGAACATCGGCATGCTCGACATGCCCACCACGATGTCGAAGTTCCTGGTCATGGGCATGCCCCTCTACGACGTCATTCGCCTATCCACGGTGGAGCCCGCCAAGATCATCGACCACCGCGAGCACGGCACTCTGAGCGTGGGTGCCGCTGCCGATGTCGCCGTCCTCGCCCTGCAGGAGGGATCTTTCGGCTACATGGACTCCTTCGACGGCACGCTGCAGGCTAAGCACCGTTTGGTCTGCGAACTCACCCTCAAGGATGGCGAGGTGGTCTGGGACTACAACGGTCGCTCCGGCGTCGACTACCGCGAGCTACCCGACGACTATGGCATCCGCGATGGCGAGTACCTCGTCCTTCCGCCCGTTTGAACATGCCCACGTCGCCGCTAACGGGAAGAGGTCACTGATGGGTCGCTATGGCGCCGTGGAGGCGGGGGGCACCAAATTCATCTGCGCGGTGGGCGGCAGTCCCGACACCATCGACTCCGAACTCACCATCGACACTGCAAGCTCGGAGCTGACCCTGTCACGGGTGGTCGAATTTTTCGTCGACCATCACCGGCAACAGCCCCTCGATGCCATCGGAGTCGGTTGCTTCGGACCGGTGGATCTCTCCCCCGACTCGCCGACCTACGGCCACATTACGACCACACCCAAGCCGGGTTGGGGTCACGTCGACATCCTCGGGCCACTGCGCATGCTCGATCTCCCCCTCGGCTTTGACACTGACGTGAACGCGGCTGCCCTCGGCGAGCAACGCTGGGGTGCCGCGCAGGGCCTACAGAACCTTGTCTACCTCACGGTGGGCACAGGCATCGGCGGCGGAGCGGTCGTCGAGGGCAACCTCCTTCATGGCCTCGTCCACCCCGAGATGGGTCACGTGCCCGTGCCCCATGACCTAGCCACTGATCCCTTTGCCGGCGCCTGCCCCTTCCACGGCGACTGTCTGGAAGGCCTAGCCTCTGGTCCGGCTATTCAGCAGCGCTGGGGTCGACCCGCGCCGTCGCTGGAGAGTCACCATCCCGCCTGGGACCTGGAGGCGCGCTATCTGGCCTGTGCCCTGGCGAACTTCATCTTCACACTGTCCCCGCAACGGCTCATTCTCGGCGGCGGGATCATGGAGCAGAGCCATCTGTTCCCGAAGGTGCGCCAACAGCTGACGGAGCAGCTACGTGGCTACATCCAATCTCCGGCAATCCTCGAAGACATAGACCACTACGTCGTCCCGCCCGGCCTCGGCTCACGTCCGGGAATCTGCGGCGGGCTTGTCCTCGCCGAGCAGGCCGTCCGGATTGGCTAGCTCCCCGGTCCACACACTACCTCGATTCGGAGCCCACGAATCGATCGCGGGTGGCGTCCACACTGCCTTCGAAAGGGGCGTCCAAGCCGGCTGCGACGTCCTGCAGATCTTCACCAAGAGCAACCACCAGTGGCGGGCCCGACCCCTTCCTAACGATGAGATCGATCGCTATTACGCGGCGCGCGAGCGCACCGGGATCCCCGTGGTGTGCTGCCATGCCAGCTACCTGATCAACCTCGCCTCACCCGACGAAGAGCTCAACGAGAAATCCTACGAGTCGCTGCGCGTGGAAACCGACCGTTGTCAGACATTGGCGATCCCCAATCTGATCTTCCATCCCGGGGCCCACGTAGGCTCCGGCGCCGACGCCGGACTGGCCCGCATCGCTCTCAATTTGAATCGCCTGCTCGACGACTTCCCCGCGGACCGCGATGTAACCCTGTGTTTGGAGGCCACGGCCGGTGCCGGTTCCAACCTCGGGTCCTGCTTCGAAGAGCTATCTGCGATTATCGACGCCGTGGATTCGGATCGCGTCGGCGTCTGCATCGACAGTTGCCACATATTTGCCGCCGGTTATTCGCTGGTCAAAGCCGATGATTACCATGCCACGATGGACGAACTCTGCCGTGTCGTCGGCTTGTCCCGGCTTCGCATCCTCCACCTCAACGACAGCAAGATGCCCCTGGGATCGCACCGCGACCGTCACGAACATATCGGACAGGGCTGCATCGGCATCGAGGGGTTCTCCCACATCGTCAACGACGCGCGACTGGCGCACATCCCCATGGTTCTCGAGACCCCAAAGGGGAACAACCTGGCGGAGGACCGTCGTAACCTGGCGCGACTGCGTGCTCTGCGACGGCTCCAGCTCTCACTGACGGCGGGAGGCTCGTGAGCGCACTGGACCACAACGCTACAGGACGCTGCGAATCATCATCGTCAACAGCTGTTATAATTTCTTCACATCCCCAGCATTTTCTCATTGCACGCACACGCGGCGCACATGACCAGTGCCGCCGGCTGGGGTCGCCGAACGCTGCCGGCCTGAGCGGCGGCGAAGTGCTGGTCACTCAAGAGCATCTCGCCGTGGAGGCGGATGGGATCGGAGGGCCGGGGGCATCGACAATCCTCGTTTACGGCCAATTCGACACCCAGCCGGTGGATGCACTGGACGAGTGGGCAGCTCTGCCCTTCGAGCCGAGCGTCGAGGACGGTTGCGTGTTCGCCCGTGGTGCCTTGTGCTGGAGCACATGACGGAGAGAAATGACTGACGATGACGGATCGTCCTAACATCCTGTTCATAATGACCGACGATCACACCGTGCGGGAGATGACCTGTTACGGTGGCAATCAGTTGCCGCCCACTCCCAATCTCGACCGCATCGCCTCCGATGGCACTCGCTTCACCAATGCGTTCTGCACCAACGCCCTGTGCGCGCCGTCGCGGGCCACGGTGCTTACCGGCGCGCTTTCCCACGTGCACGGCATCCGCGGCAATTCCGAGAGCGCCGACGACATCGAGGTCCTCGACCCCACCGTCCCCACCTTCCCGGAGCTCCTCCAAGCCGCCGGGTATCGCACCGGCCTCGTCGGCAAGTACCACATCCGCCAGGCACCGCGCGGTTTCGATACCTGGTGCATACACCCGGGACAAGGGGTCTACTTCGATCCGGTATACATCTACAACGGCACTGAGGTGCAGAAGCACGGCTACGCCACGGACATCACCACCGACATGGCTATCGACTTCCTCCAGCAGTCGAGATCTCAACCCTTCTGCCTCGTCCATCAGTTCAAGGCACCGCACCGACCCTTCACGCCGGCGCCACGCCACGCCGGGCTGTTCGCTGACGTCGAGCCCCCCCTACCGCCGGCCTTCGACGACGACTACACCACCCGCCGCATCGCCGATCTCTCAGAGGACATGCGCTTCGACGTCTCCCTAGCGCCCGACTACGATGACCTACCGCCCAATCTGGACGCACCGGAGCGCAAGCGTTGGATCTATCGCCGCTTTATCCGTGATCGTTGGCGCACCATCGTCGGCGTCGACGAAAACGTAGGCCGCGTTCTCGACCACCTCGACGAGACCGGACGCGCCGACGATACCCTCGTCATCTACACCTCCGATCACGGCTATTTTCTCGGCGAGCACGGCTGGTACGACAAGCGCTTCATGTACGATCCGGCTGAGCGCATCCCCTTCGTCGCCCGCTTCCCGGGAGCAACCCCGAGTGGAGTCGTCAGCAACGATCTGGCCATGAACGTGGATGTGGCACCCACCATTCTCGACTTCGCCGGCGTCGAGATTCCCGCTACCGTACAGGGCTGCAGTCTGCGGCCCCTGATGCAAGGCACACCACCGGAGGACTGGCGCCAGTCGGTGTACTACGCCTACTACGAGGATTCCTGGCGGTTGCGCGATACCGGTCCCGAGCAGATGTCAGAGCCTGGATTTCGATACTTCACTTCCCACCGCATTGGTCCCCATCGCGGCATACGCACCCACCACGACAAGCTCATCGAGTACCACAGCGAGGGCGACTACTGGGAGTACTTCGACCTCAACAGCGACCCCCACGAGCTGGTGAACCGCTACGACGATCCCGCCTGCGCCAAGCGCGTCGCCGAACTCGCTCGCGAGCTTAGCACGCTTCGGCTACAGTACGGCGACCTCGACTGAGCCGGGATGGTCAGAGCCTGCCGACCTTCACCGAGATACTGCGAATAGATCGGACGGCCTCATTGATACTTTTCGGCGCCTTGGGATCGTCCGAGGTGGGCTCTGTGGCCAGGTCGCAACCGACGGTTCGGTCGATGAGCGAACTGACGGACTTGCTCGAGGGCTGCGTTGATCATGCAGAAGCACAACGCCCGTTGCGCTCGAAGATGATTAGCCCCCCGTTGCACAGCTTCCGGATGTGGTGGAAAACCGTGGAAATCGCAACGACACTGTTTCGGCGATCTCGGGAACACAGCGTGAGATGTCCGCCTCGCCTTCACAGCTGTCCTGGCAGAGGTTGCGACTACGCTCGAAGATGACCAGCCGGCTTTCTTCAACTGGAGCGCGGAACACCACGGCCATGCACATCAGGCCCGTTATCGTCCCGCAAGCTCTGGGATTTGATGTTTCGGCAACTATGATGGCATGGGACGTAGTTGGACGGCGCCGCGTCAATTACACCGGCGACGGATTTTCGTGAATTTGACAGGCCCGGAACCCACCGTCCGGCTCGTCAGGTCTGCAAATCTTCGACCATGCTCTCGAGAAAGCGATAGCGCTCGGGGCCGCGGAGCTTGCCGAGGGCACGCTCCTTGAGCTGGCGTACGCGTTCGCGGGTCAGCCTCATGAGCTCGCCGATCTGCTCGAGAGTGAGAGGTTCTTCCCCGTCCAAGCCGTAGTAGCAGCGCACGATGTAGCGCTCACGGGTGTCGAGGACATCGAGGACGCAGTCGACCTGGCCACGCATATTCTGGTACTCGACGCCGGCGTCTGGAGAGGGGGCCGACTCGTCGCGTAGCAGATTCATCATGCTGCGATCACCTTCGTCGTCGAAGGTGCGATCGAGGGAGGTCTCGGGCCTGCCCTTCGTCATTGTCTCCACGACCTCAGCTTCTGGCACACCCAGGGCCGAGGCGATCTCATCGACGGTGACGTCGCGGCTCTCGCCGCCGAGTTCCTTGGTCACGCGGTTGATATCGCGCAACAGGTTTTGGCGAGTGATAGGAACGCGCACAGTGCGGGTCTGGTCGGTAAGAGTTTGCATGATAGACTGCCGAATCCACCAGACCGCGTAGGAGATGAACTTGAAGCCGCGCTCGCCGTCGAAACGATCTGCCGCTTTCATCAGTCCCACATTGCCAGCGCTGACGAGCTCGGCCATAGTGAGACCGCGATTCTGATACTGGCGAGCGACATCGACGACGAAGCGCAGATTCGCCTGCACCAACTCGTCCCGAGCCTCCATGTCGCCCCTGGTGATCCGGTCGGCGAGCTCTACCTCCCGCTCCCGGGATAGAGGCCGGGAGTCCTCGATGTCCTCGAAGTAGCGACGTAGCAGTTCCGTTTCGCCGTCGTTGTAGATGACCATGCACGTCCCTTTTCTGATGTGAGCATTTCAAACATAGCCTATAGAACATCTGTAATTTGCCACTTTCCGCAACACCTTTGAACCTCGGGATGAAGTAGAGGTGATGCATAAGTGACTGTATGTACAGCGGTTAGGCGGCCTGGGCCTCTCGCAGGCGTTGCGACAGCATGCGCATCATGCTGAAGGCGATCGAGGAGTATCGGCGCAGGATCCGCTCGAGATCTGAGCGCTGCAACGACAACAGGCGACACTCCTCCAAGGCGATGACGGAGGCCGAACGTGGCTCATCGTCGAGCAGGGCCATATCGCCGAAGACCTGCCGATCTTCAAGCTGAGCTACCTGCTGTCCGGTGTCGCCCTCCGTATCGCCGAAGACCCGTACCTCGAGCCGGCCGTCGATGACGATGTACATCTTGTCACCCAGAGACCCCTGCTCGATCACCGTGGTTCCCGACCGCACCGCCTCCTCCTGAACGGACAGGGCGACGTGGTAGAGTTCCTCGAGGGGCAGGGCAGCAAAGAAGCTCGACTCCTTAAGGAATGTGATCTTCTCGATGTTGGTCAGGGGCTCCTTCGAGTCGTCGCGGTCCGTGGCTTGGGTCATCTCCTCAATCTCCTTCGTGTGCTCGGAGTGCTCTCTGAGCTCCTTGATTAGATCGGCGCGGCCCATGGACACAGCCGCCCAAGCGGCGGCCAGCTGGGTCCAGGGATCCCGGGTGCGCAGCACGTGCACGATCGCTTCCGGCAGAGCCGGCGACCGGTCGTGCCATTCGCTGAGGCGCAGCGCTTCGCTAAGACTCTCTTCGCGATCGTCGGTCAGCAGGGGCAGCAGGGGCTCCATGAGTTCCCGGTCGCCGATGTTCTGTAGCAGCTCGATGGCGTTTTCCCGGGCCCCTGGGTTGTCCTCGTTCATCCGCTGCACAAGGTCGGCCACCACCTCCACGTCTCCGAGCTCGCCGAGCAAGGCGATGACGACATCGCGCACCGTCTGGCACTCAAGCTCGAGCTGATCGCGCAGCAGACCTCCCGACGAGCCGAGCTGATCGCGCTCGAGTTGCTCGGCAACGACGAGATAGCGATTGGCCTGCAGCAGACGTTCTCGACAGGAGGCGACGATACGCTCGGCGCTCGTCTGGCCGTTCTCCGATTCGGTGAGGGCGAGAATCAACCCCTCCCATTGCCGCCGCGAGGCCGCATCTGTGGCAGAAACCATGTATTCACGGTAGTTCGCGGCTCCTGCAGCGAGTGCCTTCTTGGTGGCGCTCACGACATCGGGATCGGGATCGTCGAGAGTATCGACAAGTAAAGCGCAGGCATCGGCGTCGTCCCGCTGCGCCAGACCCTTCACGGCCGCTTCGCGCACTACGGGATGGTTGTGCTCGAGCAGGGCCGGTATCTGCTCGTAGGATCGGGTCGTGCCCAAACGAATCACCACCTCGATCCCAGCAGTGAGATCCTCCTCGACCTCGCTGTTGAGTAGATCCTCCACCATGGGGGCTCGAGCCGCCTGCGAGGCCTCGTCGCCCAGTACGTCGAGGATAAACAGGAACTCCGTTTGCAGAGCCGGGTTGTCGGCGTCGGGTACCAGCCGGGGTGACACCGACTTGAGAATCTGAACCTGCGTCTCCGTTGCCAGGCTCTCCCTGGAGGCGGGGTCCTCGATCACCGCCGACACCACCCGGGCCGCGTGCAGACGCACCTCGGAATCGTCGTCGTCGAGCAGGCCCAGAATCGTCCGGAATTCCTCAACTTGGAGGTCAGAACCACGCAGGGCCTGCAGAGCGGCCCCGCGCAGGCGGGAGTTCTCGTGCCCGAGCAAGGGCAGGCAGACACTGGCCGCCGCCGCCGGATTCTGGCGCAGAATCTCGATCCCCATCTGCCGCACGCCATCGTCGTTGTGCAGGATGAGGGAACGGGGAAACTCGACAGAGTGACTGATGACGTCCTTGAGGGAGGCCATCGCCTGTTCGTCTTCGACGTCGAAATTCTGGTCGCGCACCGCCTGGATGAGTACCTCGCGATAACTGCGCTTCAGGCCCGAACCGGCGAGCGCCATCAACGAACTGATGCCCAGTAGCAACAGGAAGAACTGATTGAGGTCGAGGGCACCCTGGGCATGTGCGGAGGTGATCCCGGCGCCGAGCAATCCACCCAGCAGCATGAATCCACCTTCCATGATCATGCGCGTACCGTCGCTGTTGCGCTCCGGCACGAGCGTCATCAGTACCTGGTAGGTAGGGGCGATGATGGAATCGAGGAGGACGTAGTTGAGCACGTTGAAGGCGAACACTGCCACCACCAGAGTCGGGGGCAGAGTGTAGGAGAACAGCACCGCAAGCATGCCAGCGATGGCGGCATGCACCAAGCAGACCCAGAGATAGATGTTGCCCACACCGAGCCAGCGCAGAATGTGACGCAGCAACAGCGTCGTCGTCAGCAGGGTCGCCACCCCGGCGAAGGCAAAAAACAGGCCGAAGAACGCGGTGAGGTCGCCTTCCTTCGGATAATACCCGCGGGCGACCACGCTTAACCCGTAGTGGATTGCGGTGTAGAGCGCGAACAGCACCAGCGATAGTAGAAACAGCAGCCTCAGATAGGTCGAGCCCAGAAAGAGCCGGAGATTCTCACCGAGGCTGACCGCCTCACCCTCACCATCACCCTCGCCATTAGGAGCTACGAAGTAGCGTCGGAACAGAGGTCGCAGCAGCATTATAACGACGATGGTGTTGAAGACGGCGAGACCGTAGATCTGGTAGGGTTCGAAAACGCCGCCGAAGGCACGAACCAGCAGCCCGCCGAAGACATCTCCCACTGTGGTGCTCGCCGCCAGCAACGGGAACAGGACTTTCGCTCGCGATGTGTAGCAGATCCCGCCGGCGACGATCCAGACCTGGAACCCGGCGATGTTGCGGATGATCTCGGAAGAGATGAAGAGAAAGGCGTAGAGTCCGGCTCCGGAGGCGCCACTCACATGCTCGCTGGCCCACAGCGCTACCGTGTTGAGGGCGAGGACGCCGGCGACAGCGCTGAACAGAGCAAACACGAGCCGGCGCCGACGCACCTTCGTTGTCAGGTATGACAGCCCCACCATAGTGGCGGAGAACAGCACGGCGATCCAGCTGTACATCTCGGGAAGGCGCTGGGGGCCGACCCGGATGTTGAACACACCCGAGGAAACTGACTTGACAATGCCATCGTCGACGGCAACGAAGAAGAACACGAGGGCCGCCAGGGAGACCTTGGCCGTCTCGTTTCGCCGAAGGTTGAGAATGCGTAGCAGGCCGCTCATCGAATCCGGCGCCGTCCTCAGTTCCGTCCCAGTCGCCGGTCCTCGGCTTCCAGCCACTCGTTGTAGGGCCGGGGCATCGCATTGGGCTCGGCCAAACCGTGCTTCTGACGCCAGCGCAGCAGCGGATGGCTACGATCCGCTTGTGGCAGCTCGATTCGCGTTCCCAAAGCTCCCGATTCGAAAATCCCCATCATTATCTCCATCACGTGGCGACCCTCAACGCCGCTACACTCGTGATCCCGGCCTTCGTCGAGAGCCTGCACATACTCCTCGGCGTAGCAGTAGTCATCCGCAGCGGCCGGTTGCTCCGGATCGAAGGAGTCTGGCACAACGGAGGGCAGTTTCTCCCAGACGCGCTCGGGGTCGCCGGGCTGATCGTGGGGGACTGGCAACCACCACGCTCCGGAGCTGCGCCAGAACAGTCGCCCTTCACTACCGTAGACCTCCAGACAATGGCCCACGGAATCCACTCTGGGAAAACGGTGCTGCATCAGAACTCCGCTGACGTTGCCGGCAAACTGCAAGTGGGCGGTAATGTGCTCACCGGTTACAAACCCCATGCCACTGGCGGCGGGGATGACGTCTTCGGGCGTCGCTGATCGGCCGTCCGTCAATGTGGTGCCCATAACCGAGGTGGCGTGACCGGCGATGCCGACCATGTTGTTCAGCATGTGAGTGCCGATGTTCATCAGCCCGTAACCGCCGTAATATCCTTTGCCACTGCCGAACAGCAGGCGCGGCTCGCCGATGCGACCGCTGTCGAGCACTTGGCGCAGGGCGGTCATGGCACCGCCGGTGCGTCCTTGATGGTGCACGGCAACACGGCACTGCTGCCTGGCAGCGTGGCCCACAACCCGGTCGGCCTCCTCGAGGTTCTGGCACATGGGTTTTTCCACGTCGATATGCACCCCATGCTCGAGCACCCCCATGGACAGCTCGAAGTGGAATTCGGTACCGGTGGGAATGGCGACGAGATCGGGACCCAGCGCTTCAATCATTCTATGGTAGTCATCGTAGCGCGCCGACACTTCCAGCTCGTCTCCCAGAGTCTGCAGTCGCTCGGGCAGCAGATCGCACAACCCGACCACTTCCGTGCGCGGGTGTTGGTGGTAAGCCCGTGCCGCATCCGTACCGCGGCCCCGGCACCCGAGAATGGCCACACGATAGGTAATCGCCATCAGAAACTGCTCTCCCCGAATTCCTCCAGGTGCCGTCCGTCGATCATGTCGGACCGTCGGGGATATACTCGTTGTTCGCGATTTCGTCCATGGTCCACAGTCCCTACAACACCGCCACGGAAAGCTTGGCGCCCGCCGGCAATAGAACTCGACCCTCGTCGTTGATTACCGGTCCGGCGATGACATCACCGACCTGCGCTTCCGTTACCCCGATGATTCGCATTCGCCCATCAACCCAGGTCCTTAAGATCGGCTTTCTTCCAGTATTCTCGCAGGCGATCGCGGATCCACTGCGTCGATGTCTGGCGCAACGCATTGTAGCCGCCCCAGGTCCAGCGCACCGGCCAGGATCGCTGACGGATTATGCCGCGGATGATCTTGCGTCTCTCAAGCGGAACCAAGGCCGTCTTTCGGCTCAGGCGCGTGAGGGCACGCTCGTAGGCGAACGTGATCAGGTTCTGTGCGTGCTTAACCAACCTCTCCGGCTGCGTCACCGTCACCCGAGGACAGACCATTCCACTCTCGCGCAACGTGAATCCCCTAATCCAGTCCTCGGGCAGCTCACCGTGATGCCGCTCCGCCGCTTCGCGGATCGTCTGCGGATTCATCACCGCGTAGGTACGACAGATGAGCGGCCGTACGGCGTAGATCGTGCAATGATCGTTATTGCCGAGGAAGGGACAGCGCATCGGGCGCTCTTGCGTGAAGGCCAACAATTGGCGCTGACGCTCTGCGGGAAACGCGCGGCGCACGTACTCGACGATATTGAGGTACTCCGCCTGATACAAGGGAAACATCGTCGCGTAGCCTTCGTCGAGCTCGCTATCGGTGAGAGAACAGCACTCGCCCGAGTTCGCACAGCAGGTGGAGGGAACCTCGTCGTAGATGGTTTGCAGCTCCATCCGTAGATCTTCCGCGTCCTCCGGCGCCAGCTGCGCGGGCGACTCTGCCTCTGCGGAATGTCCCTCTCTGTCAGCCGTGGTCACGCTATCCTCCGGTCGCCGCACCGCGGACCTGCGGCTCGCTGACGTGCTGTCCCATCCATCGTGGCGTGACCTAAGTTCCGCAACCTCAGGAAGTGGTGCAAACCTTTCCCGCACTTGACCATCCGCAAGGTCGAAGTTATCTAGGCCGCAGGCTCGCACGATGACGGAGAAACGCAAATTTCTAGGTGTGCACTACCAGTGCTGCAACGTCTATGCGCGGGCGTACCTCGACAAGGAAGGTAAGCGCTACAACGGTGCCTGCCCGCGTTGTGGTAAACGCGTTGAAGTTCGCGTCGGACCCGGTGGCACCGACAAACGCTTCTTCTCCGCTCACTAACCCAGTTTCTCGCTCTCAGTCGCTCACTGCCTCCAGCACCTTCGCGATTCCCTGACGCAGCACCGCCTCGCACTTGGGTGCGAGCATGAGCACACTCGGGTAGACGACGTAGGCCTCGTCCACTTCGTAGCCGCCGAGGGCGAACTCTGCTGTCGTTGGCACGTAGCCCACGCAGCCATTGGCAAATCCGCAGACCAGCAGGGGCGTTTCGCTGTCGGCCTCCAAGTCCAGCTGATAGCGCAGGAAGATCTCGCCTTCTAGCCCCACCAGGCGTACCGGCCCCAGCCGGATCGCCTGCACCTCGAAGGGCTGGACGCCTCCCCCACCACCCCGACCCGCAACACGGGTCAACTCTCGCGCCCAATCGCGATGGGCGCGCGGAACCTGCATGGCCACCTGACCGGGTAGAGAGAGCGCCTTCAGCGCGCTTCCCAGTTCGTGGCGAATACGGATCACCCAGGCACGTGAGCGAGTCGGCGGATCCTGAAGGGGTAGATCCACAGGCTGTGTGGAGCTCGCCAGAGATGACACCGTCATCGGCACGGTCTCCGCATCGAGTACCGACGCAGCCAGCATTCTCCCGATAACCTCTACCTGAGCATAGTCGGCGTTGGTGTGAACAGGATTGATGTCCCCGCAGGCCCCATTGACAAACATCGCGAACCCTCCGGTTGCTGCCTTGATCTCGCGCACCGCCACACCCGGATATTCGGCGCTGATGTCCACGTTGTCGGCGCCGAGCACAACGGGATGGCATGCGTGCTGCACGAGGCTGGCGAGATCGCCCTCCGCAGTTTCGAAGCGCAATACGTGGGCCCAGTGAGAGACGGTCTCTCCGGAAAGACGCGACGCCGCGCGATTGCCTACGCGTAGACACCGGCGGTTCTCGGCGATCTCCACTGACGCCTTGCCCCAACACATCGCCACCGGGACCAGCGCCTCAACCGCATGCTCTACCGCCGCCACCGTTTCCTCTTCCACCCTCTGGATATAGTCGGCGTCCATGGTGCCCATGCCACGAAAGGGAATGGTGAGTGGACCGGCGTGGGAGTGGGTGCAACAAACCATGAGCGCCGACACCGCCATGCCCGTCTGTACGGAGATCTGGCGTCGAATCCGGTTCGTCATCTCGGCAGTAACGGCGATGAGGTCGAGGCTCACAACGCCGGCTATCTGGTCCCGCACCCGCCACACCAGGGCCCGCGCCGCCAGAGAATCTTGGACAGCCTGCGCGGGTGCCGGCCGACCCCAGTAACCTCCCATCCAGACTCCCACGGGGGGCGTGATGTCCCTCGCCGCCCAACCGGCCTCCAAGTCGCTCACTGCTCTTTCTCAGTCACGGAGCTCCAGCCAAACGGCAGCAAGACGAGGGGAGCTCCCTCCTGAAGGGCGCCGTAAAAGGCGATCAAGTCCTCGGGAGAAACGCGAATCGACGGCGATCGCACCGGCTCCCAAATTTCAGTGCTGTACATCAGCAAACTGTGAGAGAACAACAGAGCTGAGTTTTCGGTGGCTTCCTCGGCGAGGTACTGCTCCCAGTCAAAGGGCCCGGCAGCGGGCTCGCGGTGTGGTGAGAGTCGGCGATAGCTTCGCAGCTTGGCTTCGAGGACGAGATCGCTCGGGGGCCAAGGATCGAGGGAGGCTGATTCCACCACACCCGCTCGCAAGAGGGCACTGCCGTGGTGTAGACGCAGCGCCTGGCTCTCGAGATCGAGGATCGCAAAGGGGAGATCGCCGTCGATCAACTGCAACCACCGCTGCAACGCCCGATTGATCCGAGGCAGAGGCGCCGAATCTTGCGCTGCAGAATGGATGGGTGCTTGCAGGCAGAGGATCAGGCAGACCCAAGCCATCGCGGTTCGACTTTCGCGAGTTCCGTCGATCACCGGGACGCCTTCACATCAAGGAGTATCTTACCGGCGCCTCGACGATTTGCGTGCTCCATGGCAGCGACGGCATCGGGAAAGGGGTGACAGGCCTCGTTGAACGAATCGACATCGACGCGGCCACTAGTCAACAGCTCGATGCCAGCAACCACCTCCCCGACGAATTCGTGCCTAAGTACGCCGGCGTGAGGATATAGGCCGCGGAACAGTTCGATGTCCGTGTTGCAGATGTCTGCCTGCCGAACCCGGATCAGCGCTTCGGCGGGTGGCGGGTCGGGAGCGGGCAGATCATTGCACAGGTGGAGCCGTTGTTCCTCCAACCACAGAGCTGTCACTACCGCTTCAGTACACGTACACGGGCCAGCCGAGCCTCACCCGTTCGTAGAGATAGCGCAGGTCCGCGCTGCTCACCCTCACACAACCGTGCGTGATGCTCTTCCCTAGATTCACCTCGTACAGCGTTCCGTGGATCATGTAGTCCTTGAGAAAGTAGAGAGCGTACTCGCCGAGCACACCGCGGTGGATGCGGCGAGGGTCTTCCGCGAATACCGGCACTTCCTCCCCTGACTCAAGAAAGGCCCACTCTGGCTTCACCCAGATCGGATCAACGACCTTGCGCAGTACTTCGAATCGCCCCTTCGGGGTAGCGAAGTTCCACGCCGGCTTCCAGGCATCCGGGCTCTCAAAGCGACGGGGAGCACCGGTAGCAGCCACGGCGTCGCGATCGATGCGATGCGTTGGGTCGCGCAGCAACACGCGGTTATCGACGGTGCTGATAACGAGGTAAGGCGTCCTTGGCTTATGCGCCTGCAGCTGCGCCAGGAGCGAACGGTGTTCGGCGATGAGTTCGGCGCGCGGCGTCAAATCCGGCTGGGACCAGGCAGGGGTCAATGTTGCAGCGCTCGTCAGCAGCAGGAGAAGGGCAGGCATTAGGGCGTACAGAGCCACAACAGAGACGGGGCACGGAATTCGGAACATAAGGACGACCGCCGGCGAAGAATCAACTTCTTCGCGGGCTGTCGTCCGCTTCAATAAGTCGTCGCGCCGGTGAGGGACAAATGTCGCCATCCCGATCGATCAAACTACATGCGCATG
>JAYZFI010000010.1:0-39612 GCA_036336855.1 Candidatus Latescibacterota bacterium | reverse complement strand
GGCATCGAGGTGCAGGCGGACAACTTCGACCATGCCGTCATGGTGCCCATGCTCGCACGTTGGGGCGGCGCTGCGAGCTGATCGTCATGCGGATCGGAGTACTGGGCACGGGCAAGATAGCCCACGGAAACTACCTACCCTTTCTCTCCAGCCAGCCGGACGTGGAGTTCGTCTACTGCTCGCGAACCCGCGACAAGGCGGAGGCCTGCGCGGCGGAGTTTGGTGGCCTGGTGGTCGATTCGCCGCAGGAGCTTGTAGCAGCCGCCCTGGATACCGTACTGGTGCTCACGAATGAGACCCAGCGCTATGAAGCAACAACAACACTGTTAGAGGGGGGAAAGCCGCGCCGCCTGTTCTTTGAGAAGCCGCTGGTCGCCGCCGCGGGCCATGCCAATGTCAGCGAAGAGGATTTCCTGCAGGCACGGGAGCTCTTGCAGCGCGCTGATGCCGCTGGCGCCGAGACGGCCATGGTCTTCAACTACCGGTTTTTCGACCAGACCGTACGCGCGCAACAGCTGATCGCCAAGCGCGATCTGGGTGCCATGATTCAGGCTTCGCTGTTCGTTAACTACGCCTGTTGGAGCCACTGCATCGATCTGCTACGCCTGTTCGCAGGGCGGACAGCGCGAATCACAGCGCTCACCGGAAATGTCCCATACAAGGACGCCGTGGATGTCGCCGGTGCTTTCCAGATGGAGAGCGGAGCCAGCGGCACGATCATAGGGACGAACGGCACCGACTTCAGTGGCTCTCTGTACGATGTGCTGCTGAACTTCGAGCGAGGCACGATTCGCTTTAAGGATCTCGACGGTTCTTTCGAGATTGTCACCCCCGAAAATCGTTACACCGAGTCGCACACGCTGATCGACAATCACTCTCGCTGGGATCAGTACCGCGCCTCTTTCGAGAAATCTCTCGACGCTTATCTGAATTCGATCCGGCGCAATGAGCCGCCACCCATTCCCGGCGTTGCCGGTCTTGAAGAGCTTCAGTTCGAGGCCGCCCTACGCCGCTCGGCGCGCGAGGGTCGCCCCGTAGACCTCGCTACAGAATTTCCTCTCGAGGTGTAGGGATCATGCGAAGTCTGCAGCTTCAAGGTCAGGGCCGGACCGTGGTGGTCGACGTCGCCGAGCCAGTCCCAGGGCCCGGCGAGGTCATCATCGAGACCGCGATGTCGGCGATCTGCGGCAGTGAGCTGAAAAGCTATCGCGGCGAGGGGATGGCGGACGGCAACAGCGGCCACGAGGCGGTGGGTACGGTGGTTGCCATAGGTGAAGGGGTGACGGAGCTGAAGGTGGGCACCCGGGTGGGCGCAAGCGCCATCGCCGGTTGCGGTGCGTGCGAGGAATGCTCCCGGTTCCACTACACCTGGTGCAACGGTCGCCGCTACTTCGGCAGCATGCACGCGGAGCGCTTTGTCGCAGGTGCGAACGCCTGCTATCGGCTTCCCCCCGACGTGCCCTGGGATGCAGCGACACTGCTCACCGGTGACGGACTGGGAGTCCCCCACCATACCTCGCTGAAGCTGTCCTCCCAAGAGATCGAGACGGTTGCCGTATTCGGAGTCGGGCCCATCGGTCTGGGCAACGTGTTACTGCAGGCCTGGCTGGGACGACGGGTCATCGCCATCGACGTAGTGCCCGCCCGCTTGGAGATCGCCAAGCAACTGGGAGCGTCGGACGGGATCAATGCCCGTGCTCGTGAAGGCGCCGAAGCGGTGCGAGAGCTCACCTCAGGCGCAGGTCCCGATGCCTGCGTGGAGGCGGCGGGCCGTGAGAAATCGGCGCTCGCCTGCTTCGATGCCGTTCGCACCGGTGGAACCGTCGTTTTCAACGGCGAGCAAGGACCGATTCCTCTGTCACCCAGCGACCACTTCATCCGACGGGACATCACGGCGACGGGCGGGTGGTACTACCACTACTCGGAGATTCCGAAGATGAGGGAGATGTACGCAAATGGCCTTCCGATCCGCGATCTCATCAGCCACCGCTTTCCGTTCGCAGAGATGGCCACCGCCTTCGAGACCTTCGCGGCGGGAGAGACCGGAAAGGTCGTCATCGAGTACGGCTAGGTCAGGCCAAATCCGGAACAGTCAGCGAGCCAAGGTGAAACACGCCGCATCTCTTCCCCGTCGAGCTGCACACAGGCGCGAAGTAGACCCCTGTTGCTCTGACCGTCTCGACGCGTCCAGGGGATAAAGACGAGACCTCCCCCGGGCGACAGAGCGCCAATGCACCGGCGCGCTTCGTCACAGATTTACTTCGGAATCCCGAGACGAAAAGTCGAATGGAATGTGGTCCGGCTCGCAGTGAGTGAAAGGGGTGAGAAGGAGCCCACAGAAATTCATAAGGCTGTTCCCAGTTACGAATGCTCCTCTCCAGTGATCACCCCACCCTAACGGATCGGGACATCGCGTCATGGCGGTTGCCCCGCGTGGCCATGACTGTTCAGCGGATCTTGAAAACTACCTGCACCTGAGCCGTCACTGAAAGCTCCCCAGACTGTACGGGCACGGAGGTGGCCTCGACATCGAACTCGGCGCGAACCTTGATGGGCAAGAAGCCGGAAAGCTCGGTGATGGAAAGCACCTCGCCAAGCTCGACCCCGGCGGCGTCGGCCAGCGTCTGAGCCCGGTTGCGGGCGTCGGAGACGGCGTCGGCGCGCGCCGCCTGGCGAAGGCTGTCGGCGTCGGAGACAGTGAAGGTGACGCCGCCGATGTTGTTGGCCCCCGCAGTGACCGCCACTGTCAGAATGGAGCCGACGCCCGAGATGTCGCGAATGGTGACCAGAGCGGTGTTGTCTACCCAAAACCCGACGACTTTCGGCTCTTCGTCGCTCGAATAGTCGCGCTGGGGTCTCACGCTGAAGTTGGTCGTCTCGATGTCGTCGAGAGCGATGCCGGAGGCAGTGAGGGCGTTGATGACGGCGGTCATCAGCGCGCTGTTGTTGTCAACGGCGGCCTCAGCGGTCGCGGCAAAGGTCTGCACTCCAACGTAGGCCTCCACGAGATCGGGCATGGCAGTCGCCGTGCCAGTGCCGGACACGTGGATACTGCTGTTGAGGGGAGATTCATCGGGCGAGACGGTGGTGGTGGGTGAGACGACGGTGTCACCTTCACATCCCCAGGTGAACAGAAGCGCCATCATGGCCGCAGCAACGACCGGGAGTCGCCGCCCGTGTGATCTCAGTGGGCTTTTCATGGTTCGTCCCCTCTTTCGAGTTGTCCAGTTTTCTTAGTAGAACACCGCAGTTCTCGTGAAGTGACACATCTTTTTCCATAGGCACTGTCCCGAGGTCGAGAGGGATGGCGCGGCCTCAAGAGACCCGTGCTGATGGGTCTGCTGACCCGCGGTCCCCAATCAAGCCGGCGCAAGGGCGTGCTCTTCGACCCAGCCGACATTCTCATCGACCTCTGCCTGGCTGATCATGCCGATGGTAATGGCCTCAATAGAAGGCAGGTCAAGCACGTAATGGATGGCGTTGCGCGCATCGTCATCGAGCTCGCCCGCGCCAACCACCTTCATACCGTAGACGCCTTTACCGTTGTCGGCCATGCGCTCGATGATTGGGACAATAGTCTCCGGCGGGCCGTCCATGTGGTGACCGCCGTAATTAATGCGGGCCAGCACCACCTCGACCCAGAGTTCGTCAGCGGCGACTTCGAAGGCGCCCAGATCGTGGCAGGAAACGCCGTGGGCGCGGATCTTCCCCGCCGCCTTGGCAGCCGTTAGGGCTTCCATGACCCCGCGCTTGCTTTCCGACCAGTCTGCGCTGGTCAAGCAGTGCATGAGGACAATGTCGAGGTAGTCCGCGCCGAGCTCGCGAAGGAAGCGATCGATGTCGGCCTCCGCCTCACTCTTGCTGCTCGCGGTGGTCTTCGTGGTCAGGACAACGCTCCTGCGATCGACCTGCTTCAGGGCCTTTGCGGCGTTGGCGTGGCTGCCGTACTGGTCGGCCAGGTCCCAGAACAGGATTCCCTTCCCGTAGCCGTAGAGCAGCAGCTCTACGAACGCGTCCATACCCAGCCTCGTCTGATTTGATGCACCCGCCCATCCTGAGGTGCCGGTTCCGAAGCAAAGGCGAGATACGTCGATTCCGGTGTTTCCGAGCGGTCTGATTTCCATGCAGCCTCCTCGGTCAGTTTCTGCTAGTGAAGACCCGATGTTACGATGGGTCAAGACGGATTCGCCGGCAACTACCCTGACCCCAACCTACCGCGCTATCCGGTTAACTCTCCGCAAACCCTTCCACCGATCTCTTCAACGACAAATTTCCGCCACTTAATACGCCCACCACCGTCTTCCCCGCGAGCTGATCCCGCAGCGACCAGGCCGCCGCCAAACTCGCTGCCCCCGCCCCCTCTGCCATCAGCTTGGCATCGCTCGCCAGCCGGGGTATTGCTTCGCGTATCTCTGCGTCGGTGACGGTGATGAAGTCGTCGAGCTGAGCCCAGAGCATGCGCTGCGTCATCTCGAAAGGCACTCGCGTCGCCAGACCCCCGTGCTCGGTCTGCATCTCCGCCCTCACTAAGAGGTCGCGATCTTTCCACGCTCGCCATGCCGCCGGCGCTAACTTAGACTGCACACCGATGACTCGGATCTCAGGGTTGTACGCCTTTACCGCCAAGCAGACCCCGGCAGCACCACTTCCCCCACCTACGGGCACGATAATGACCGCGGTATCCGGTGCGGTCTCAATAATCTCCAATCCGATCGTCCCTACCCCAGCGATCAGCAGCGGCTCGTTGGCGGAGTGCACATAACGCAGACGTTCCTCCTTCGCTACGCGTTCCACCTGCTCCCGCGCATCGTCGAAGTCGCGACCGTGCTGCCGCACATCGGCGCCGAGCGAGCGCATCGCCTCCAGCTTGTCAGGGTCGGCGTTCTCCGCGGGAGCGTAGATCACAACAGGGACGTTGAAGAGGCGGCCGGCGTAGGCGATGGACTGACCGTGGTTTCCCGTGCTGGCACTGATCAGGCCATCTTCCCGCTCTTTGGCGCTCAGCTGGCCCACCAAGTTGACACCACCCCGCACCTTGAAGGCACCCGTAGGCTGGAGGGACTCGCACTTGACGGAGTAGTGACAGCCCAGTCGCTCAGACAACAGCTCGCTGTGCACAAGCGGCGTGGGGGACAGGTAGGGCTCGATGAACTCGGCGGCGGCGCGGACATCATCGACGGTGGGAAGCGCGGGCAGACTGGCGGAATCGGTCACACCGCCGCTACTTCACCTTGGGGTGCTTGCGGATCTGCCCGATCCCCTGGGTCAGGGCATTGCGGTAAAGATCGAGGTCAACCCCGTACGAGATGATGCGAACGCCACGATCGATGAGGGCGGCGCACTCCTCAGGTAATCCACCCACACGGCCCACAGTCTTCCCCTCTTTCTCGCAGGCATCGATCACCGTATCTACGGCTTTCTCGAAATCGGGATGGTCGAACTGGGCAGGAATGCCCATGAAGTTGGAAAGGTCGAAGTGGCCGATCCACAGCACGTCCACGCCCTCCACCGCGGCGATCTCTGCGGCGTTAGCCACTCCCTCGGGGCTTTCGATCTGGACAATCACGAGGCCATGCTCATTAGCAATAGGCATCTTCGCAACCACGTCGCCGGGAATATAGTCGTCGTGAGCTATAGAGAACCCGGAGCCACGCTTGCCGATAGGAGGGTACTTG
Organism: Candidatus Latescibacterota bacterium; assembly: GCA_036336855.1. Lineage (GTDB taxonomy): Bacteria > Latescibacterota > UBA2968 > UBA8231 > UBA8231 > JAYZFI01. The sequence goes on along the minus strand of JAYZFI010000010.1, from coordinate 33,937 downwards.
CAGGCGTCGACGATGCGTCGCGCCTGCGCGGCGTTGTGCACCATCGGCACTTTGATGCCCATGGCGCCGGCGTCCATCATGCGCGCCATGAAGTGGTACTCCGTCGCCGGTACACGCACGATGGGCACGATGTCGATACCGGCATTGGCAGCGAGCACGGAGCGCATGGTCTCGATCGACCACGAGGTGTGCTCCATGTCGTAGATGTTGAACTCCGCTCCAGCGGCCGCCGAGAGCCGCGGCAGGCCCGAGGTAATGAACTCCTGAGACATGGTGCCGATCGAGACACCCCCCGCGTTGATCTTGACCTTGACCGGATTCTCTCGCATCGGCTCCTGTCCGTGTCCTATCCTCGTTGGCGGCGCTCGGCGCAGGCGGCGAGCTTGGCCTGAAAGCGCTCGCTTTCTATCACCTGCTTGTTAACCACGTGGTGGGGCTCACGGCCTTCAGAGGCGGCGAGAATGCCGGCGAATGCACTCTCCCCCATCATGCGAAAACTCTCGTCCGTCCACGACAGAGCATGTGGGCTTGCGATGACATTGTCCAACTGAAGCAGAGGCTCGTTAGAGTCAACGGGTTCTTCTTCAAATACGTCGAGGGCGGCGCCCGCAATGTGCCCCTCCTGAAGCGCGGTGGTCAACGCTTTCTGATTTACTATGGGGCCGCGCGCCACATTGATGAGGTGGGCACTCTTCTTCATTCGCTTCAGCTCGGCCTCTCCGATCAGGTGGTGAGTATCATCATTGAGGGCGCAGCAGATGATGACAAAATCGGCGCGGTCCAGCACGGTCGGCAGGCCCATTATTTCGACGCCGAGGCGGCGCATGTGCTCGGCATCGGCATAGGGGTCAGCAACGATCCGGTCCATGTCGAGGGGCTCGGTGAGTCTCAGGATCTCGCGACCTATGTTGCCCATCCCGACGAACCCCAGTGTTCGTCCGCGCAAGCCGATGCCCATGTGCTCGGCCTTCTCCCCCCAGCGCCCCTCGCGGGTGAGGCGGTCTTTCATTAGCAGCTTGTGGGATAGCGCCAACAAGAAGGTCAACGCGGCGCTGGCTACGGGGCGGCGCACACCGTCAGGTGTAATGGTGAGGGCTACGCTTTCGCGCGTGCAGGCGTCGACGTCGACAGAGTCGTAGCCCACGCCGATGCGGGCTACCACCGCCAGGTGCTCTGCGCCTTCCAGCGAAGCAACGCTTACACGCGGGCCCAGCACGACGACAGCATCGAAATCGGCGAGCTGGCCCTGTACGATCTCCTCATCGCCGGAAGTGAGGATCTCGTGCTCCACGCCGAAAACGTCGAGGGCCCGGATGTCGATGTCGGGAAAGACCGGGTCTATACTCCCGGGTTTCAAGAAATCAGCGGTGAAGGCGACGCGAAAGCTCATCATCCAACCCCTTCACCCTCGATCCCACGAATCGCCGCTTCCGCCTCCGACAGGGTTTCGGCGTGTGCGTAGGCCCTCAACGCTTGCTCCCGCCTGCACGCGTTCCTGTACTCCTCCAGGCCTCTCACCGACTCCACTAGCCGCGGCAGGGCGCGCACCAGGTTGTCGACGATAGTAATCGTCGCCGTGTGCGCCGTGCGCGACAGCGGATTCAGGTCTACAGTGATGACGTCTTTCCCCATCTTGCGCAACGCCTCGCAGCGATCCCCGTCTTCCATGGGCACGAAGACCCAGTCGCTCTTCAAGATCCCTTCGGGGTTCACGAAGCGGCGGTTGGAGTCGATATGATCGAGAGTAGGCCCATCTGAATTGGGTAGAAGGACCTCGGTAGCACCAAACACATGAAGGTGTTCCGCGATGGCGAGCTCGCGATCTGATGAGACGTGGAAGATGTTGACCTCCAGCGGTGCTCCGGTAGCTTCACTCAGCGCCACCAGGCCGGCGGGGGCGAGAGCCGCGGCGTTGCCGTTCACGGAAATCACCGGACGATCAGCGATTAGCAGGGCGGCAGCCGCGGCTTGAATCGCGCGGTCCGCCCAGGGACCGGTCTCTTCGCCGAGTAGGTAGTCGTAGGCTTCTCCGCGACCGTGAGCGATGAGGCCCTGCGGCGAGGTGATCCCCTTCTCCACGCCGGCGACGATGTCGTCACGGGTGCGCAACGATAGATAGCGCGGGTGAGTTTCAGGAACGTCCGTCATTGACGACGATACCTACAGCACTTCCCCGGCGCGGTGCTGTAGTGTCGTGCGCGCAGATCCGGTGAAAGGCACGGTGGAGAACACAGCGTTACCGAGCATGATCATCGACGAGTTCCCCCCTGCGGCCTCCACCTCGTCGACGGCAGCGCGCACGCCCTCATGCTCAAGCAATCCACTCGATTCGGCAAACCCCCGTGAAATACGAACACAATCTTCTACCGCAACCGCTTCCATTTCCGCCAGTCCGGCCAGCGCCGAGAGCGCCTCGTCCGCCGCGTCATTGATTTGCCGCCGCCGCCTTTCGTCGGCGAGAATGTCGCGAGTGCGGATGGCACTGAAGTACCGGTAGTGGATCTCGACGCCCGCCTCCACCGCCAGACGTTGAGCGCCTAGAGGATCGCCGGGGCTCAGTTTTGTCAGGCAGCCGCCGTGGAATTGGGCGCACACGTCACCGAGACCGGTGAGTTGCTCCACCTCAGCGACGTGGGTGAGCAGAGCCAGTTCGTCACGTTTCTTGCCGAGGTCAAGAAGCTCGTTCCCTGCGTACGCAGTCGCCAAGGCGCTGGCACCACTCAAGCCAAAGCCACTGCTCAGCGGCAGAGGCGTCGCGATGTCAATGACCAGCGCCCGCCCAGCGGCAAGCCGCTCGGCAACAGTGACAACCGTAGGAAAGTCGATGGCCTCACCGTTGAACGTGACCGAGGTGTCCCCTTCCCCCTCGCGCACGCTGACCTCGACCCCGTGCTCGACGGTGAAGCCAAGTCCCAGGGAGTGCATCTGCGCCGGATCCTCATGAGGGATGATCTTGAAGACGCCGGAGATGTTACCAGGCGCAAAGGCGCGGGCTTCCGTCATTCTTAATGGGTACCCATAGCGGAGTTTCCGTTGCCGCTGAATCTGAAGCGGTCCACCCAGTGAGGAAGTTCGGCGATACCGTCGAAAATGGCCAGCGGCGCATAGCTGCCGAAGTCAGCGGCGGCGGTGTGACCGGTGAGGACAGCCACGAAGGGCAGCCCGCCACGCTGTGCCGCACCAGCATCGGGAAGGCTGTCCCCCACGTAGAGGACGGAGGCAGGCGGCAGACCGAAATGGCGTGCCGCCTGCAACAGGCAAGCAGGATGGGGCTTGTGTTCGGTCACGTCTTCCGCGCCGACCACCACATCGACGAAGCCACTCAGCCCCTTTCGCCCCAGAATCGCCTCGATACGGTAGCGGTATTTTGTCGAGGCAATGCCGATACGCAGCTGATTGCTCTGCAGATGAGCGAAGGTCGCCGGCACACTGTCGTAGACCTCGGTACAATCTGACATAACTTCGTCCGCTTTCACCAGAAATAACCGGGCGAATTCATCGACACGATCTCGCTCTCGCTCGCCGCTGAGTTTCGCAAGGGTATCCCCTACGGACAGCCCAATGGTGGGCAAGATTTCTTCATCGCTCGACAGGGGAAGCCCCATCTGGCCCTGAGCATAGCGGATGCACTGCACCACGCCCTTCGACGAATCGGCAAGGGTGTAGTCAAAGTCGAAGACCATCGCTTTGATGTTGTTGAGTTCGTAACTCACAGCGAAATTATTGGGTCACGACTTCGGAAGAACTCAATTTCCCCTCAAACACTCTCACTGTGATCCAGCCTTGTCGCAAAACGAGCATCCGGCACTCATATCCAATATTTTCCAGTCAGCCACGGCGCAATCACCTTCAAGTGGATTACGGCGGACATCCTCCCAGGGTGATTCCAACGTAAGAGGTAGTGGGAGATGTCACGCCATATGGACGTAAGAGTCGACGGGCGCCACCAGACGCCTCGCCTTCGAAGCCATAGATCATACCGCCGGCATCGAAAAACACGTCATCCGTGTCTCATCTCAACATCCTCGCTAGGTCAGGGTGATCTCGGCGCCGACGGGACGGTGATCGCTCATCGCTGTGCCCTCGTAAGCGGAGATCTCAAATGCTTCGGGAGAGAGCAGCGGCCGAGACTGTATCCGATTTTCTCGCGTCCACACGTAATCGATGCGACGCTCAGCCGAATCGTTATGGTGAGGATCGCAATATCCCCGCCGCTGCATGTACTCGTAGACGGAGCTGTCAGGCCGCTCATTGAAGTCGCCGGCGACGACATCGGGGGAGTCTACCGCGTCGAAGGCAGTCTCGATCTCGGCGAGACGTAGGGGCTCGCCGCGCCGATGGGGGGCGAATCGGTTGCTCGGCAGATGGACGTTGAGCAAGCTTAGGCAGTGGGCTCCGACGTTTATCCTCAGATGCATGCAGATTCGCTCGAACTTGCAGCCTACCGGCGTTCGGCAGCTGCTCGGATCATCGACGTCGCCCGTCAGGTCGCGATGCCACATGATGCTGCCTCCATATTCGGGCCGTTCGCCGCCGGGGCAAAAGTGGCCGTGCATATCGAGTCTGCCGCCGAGCTCTTCAGCCACCTCGGCACCGGGCACCTCCTGCAACAGTAGGAGATCGGGACTCAGTGACGCATACAGGTCTGTGAGCGCTGTCAGCGCCACGGGATGGGGTGCGGCTCGTTCCTCCCGCCACAGACTCGGTGCACCCTGAAACCAGTGGGCGTTGTGGCTCCATAGGATCAAACCGCGCTCGGTCACGGACCGTCCGATGAGGTGGCCACAATCATCGCCAGATCACTGCACGTCGTCCACCGGGCCTGTTCAGGCTCCCACTGCTGCACCCGGCGACAGATCTCGTCCAAGATCCGCAGTCCCGTGCGCCGGCCGTTGCTGAACAGACTCTGCCAGTGGGTGCACAGAACCATGGGCGTACCTGCGGCCAGCAACTCCGGCAAACGACCACCAGTGCCGTCCTGCGTGAGATAGGCGTCGGCGATGGACTCGACATAAGCCTCATCGTCCCGCCCGGTCTCCATCGTCTGCCACAGGTAGTCGCGAACTTGAGCCCAAATGCTCACAAGCCAGCTGTCACCATCTCGCCAAGCCACCTCCGACCTGAGTGATGTGTCGACGGGGTCGATGTGCAGAAAGTACCAGGACTGATCGACGCCGATCTGCGCCATGGCTTGCCGAATCGCCGTTCGATACTCGCCCTCGACGCCGACCCCGAAGTCCCAAGGCGAGGTGACGCCAGTGGGGGACAGGCCAACACTCTGCAGGATCTGCAAAGCCCGGCCGATATACGGTGTCATCGTTGTGGCCGTCTGCTGCTGTGCCCAATCGCGCTCGTTGAGCGGCAGGGGAGCCATCGTGTTCAAGTCGAGGGCGCGCGCGTGGGTGAGGATCTCAGGCGTGATGTCCATGTAGGGCGTCACCCGGCGCTTCACCAGATCGATCCAGCGGATTAGCTCCCCCTCGTCACATCCCGGCCAACCCTGATCGATGGGGCCCAACGCAGCCGGGTAGGGCAATACCGAGAACTTCCCACGCACGCTCCACCGCTCGACGAGTTCGATGAACTGCTCGAGGAAATCAACCGGGATGCGATCGACGACAGGCTCTCCCGTCGAAAGCACGGGCCGGTCGGTGTTGCCTGACTCGGCCGCATGCCACCAGTACACATTGATCAACGGAGCGGGGTCGTCGATGATGATCGCCAGCGGCAGACTCACGAGGCCTCCGCTTGGTCAGGGCGAGTGTGTCGTCGAAGGGAGGTCTGCCCAGCTCTCGATAGGATCCCGCATCTGTGTGAGGAAGTCGACGACGGCCGGATCGACGTCCACGAAGATCGTGTCGACAAGAAAGCCATTCTCCTTTCCGGGGAGGAAGGCGAGTTGCTCCTCCTCGAGCCTGAACTGCGCATCCACGCCCGGCTCGTTGTGGAGGCCATCGCCACTACCGGATCGTCCAGCGTCTCATGCTCGTTGAGATCCTTGTCACTGCCGATGTCACGACGGGAGTAAACCTGATGCGAGTGGGCGGGGATGATCTCACCGATAGAGCGTCGGGGTCCGCCCCTCACCCTATCGCATTTTACCTGTGTTGATGGCGCCACGACGAGCAAATTGATGTCAGCGGACTCGGTCATCTACGTGGAGCACGGGACCCAACCAAGGTGGCTACCTGGCCCTCGGCCACGCGCAGCCGCAGGACGCGCCCAGTGACCCGGCGCTCGGAACCGTCAGCAAGCCGCAGCTTCGCCGCTTCCCCCGGCCACGGATTTGCCAGCGACAGAGACCCGCCAGCGAGGCTGCGGATCCGCACCTGGCCGATCCGGCCCCGTGTGCGCCTGGCGCTAAGCAGGAAGGCGCCGCCGGTGCGCATCTGACGGAAACCCACTTCCTTCCACTCCGAGGGAGCACCGGCAAACAGATGAGTAACACCGCGGCGCTCGTGCACGAGCAGTTCGTGCAGGGCGGCGACGCAAGACATGCCGGCGTCCATCTGCATGATCTCATGGCTCTTGTCGAGCTGTCCCATGGAACGGCCGCCCATGAGAGACACGCCGGGGAAGTCGATGTTGTGCAACGTGCCGTGTCCGACATTGGTGAACACTCGCCGCCAGATCTCCAACCACAGTACGGCGGCATCGGCGCTGCCCACGCGAGTCTGGATCATGCTAGCCCACGGAACACACCAACCGCTCCACAATCCCGGGCCTTCGGCCAGCCAGCGCCGCAGGCTGCGTTCCACCAAGCCGGCCGCGTCAACATCGTCGAGGTCGAGCACGTCAAAGGGTACAATGGCGGCCAGGTGGGAGTGGTGTCGATGGCTCTCCTGCAGAACCGTACCCTCCCACAACACGATCTCCTCGGATCCCGCAGGACCCTGGAGGCAGACTTTCGGCAAGCGGGCAACGATGTCCGACCAGATGGGTCGGGGTGATTCCTTGAGCGTCGCCGCCGCCGCCAGCAAATCCTCACACAGGCGATGGATACAAGCTAGCTGGAAGCTGGCATTACGACCCCAGGCGTCCATGCCCGCGCCGCGGTACTCCGGCGACACGGACACAGGCAACACGTAGTCATCGCCATCCCGTTCCAGCATCGCTTCGTACACCCGCATGGTGCCCTGCATGAACGGATAGGCCACGTCCCTGAGGAAGCCACCGTCACTGGTGTAGCGGTAGTATCGATACATCATCTGCGCTACCCAGGCAGTGCAGCCGTGGTCGATGCTCCCCGTCCAAAAGCCACCCATGCAGGTGCAGCGATCGTCGACTGCGTGAGGGAGCATGAGGCCATCATCGACACCTATAAAAACCCGGGCGTTGTGGCGCAGCACGGGCATCCATCCGCGGATCATATCGAAAAGCGGTCGCAAGTGCTCGAGCCGATTGCCGTGATAGGCAGGCCAATAACACATTTGAACATTGATGTTGAAGTGGTAGTCGCTGGACCAAGGGGGCATCTGGTATTCCTCGATCCATGGTCCCTGCAGGGTAGCGGCCACGCCTCCGGGCTGGGTCAGTCCTGCGAACTTGTACATGCCGTAATCGTAGAGAAACCCCAGGTTGGCGTCGGGCAAATCAAGCTGCGCAGCATCGTGCCAGTATGCCTTCCACCAGCGGCTGATGCGGCGGCGCAGCTTCGCTTCGCTGCCGGGCCAGCTGTCTTCCAGCAGGGCCGTGGTGATCGCCCGGGCCGCCGCCATGCCCTGGCCACGGTCGACGCCGATCAGCAGCGAGCGACCCTGCCATCGGTGCTCGACGCAAACGCCGGGATCGTCGGGCAACATCTGGAACCACCCTGCTCCGTCCTTTGTCGAGAACCGACGTGGCGGCTGAAAGGAAATGGCCTTCAGTTCGTCTCCTATCCACTTCCACGCGGGTAGCCCCCTGACTTCGGGAACTGAAAGGCCCCGCGGCACGTTCACGCAGGCTAGACAGGCATCCATGTCCAGCAGCAGGCGAATCGCGTGCTGCCGCTTTCCTTTACGCAGCCGTACGGTGACACTTCCATCGGTGGTGTCCAGCAATCCGGTGGTGAGTTCAACGCCGCGGCCGAAATTCAGCTCCAGGCGGCCCACGGGGATGACGCTGGGACGACTGGGAATCCCCTCAGGACGTGCCGTGTCCTCGAAGAGCTGACGCAGTCGACCTTCGTCACGGGTTTCGAGGCAGCGGCGGATGTTGACGTAGGACTGACACGGTGTCCACGGCAGCCCGCCACGATGGTCCCACAGGTCCGCTCGCCCGAGGGTTAGGCGCAGAATGCTACCCTCGCCCCATATCATGAGCCCCAGCGTGCCATTGCCCTGCAGCATCCCGGTGTGAGTGCGGGGCAGTGGAAACTCCCACTCGTAAGAACCTGGCATCACCTCGTCTCCCGATTGAGTTGCACCGGGATTCTTGCTACACAAGTCCCGAAAGCCGCAACCCCCGAAGGGAGTTGCCCGGGTTCGCTTCTCTGGGCTTCGTTAATGCAGGAACTCACCCATCCCCAAACGTGATGATCCGACCCGAACGTAACTCCGCGTATCAAGATGGGTCAGGCGAATTCAATGAGATGATGACCCCCATCGGAAAAGAAGGAGCTGTCTTGGGGAACGTGACATGTCGCCCCAGTCGGGGCGATGCGATAGAATAGATGGAGTGCAGTGGGATAGCTAAAACAATCGCCAGCCCCAACCTAGGAGCGACCCATGAAACTCGGTGAAATGACCTGGCCTGACGTCAAAGCATTGGACAAAACCAACTTGGTTCCCGTCTACCCTATTGCCTCATTCGAACAGCACGGACCCCATCTGCCCTTTCTGACCGATACGATGGAGACGCAGGAAGTCGTCGATCGCCTTGAGCGCCGACTTCCGGACGACGTCATCTGTCTACCAACACAATGGTTGGGCTATTCTTTCCACCACACTCGATTCGCCGGAAGCATAACGGCCACATCGGACACCCACATCAATCTCATCACGGAGACGGTCAGCTGCCTGATCGAGGCCGGATTCCCCAAGGTACTGATCGTAAACGGTCACGGGGGGAACCAGGCAGACATGTCGGTGGCGCTACAGAAGCTGAAGGAACACCACGAGGAATCCCGCGTCTTTGGCGCCTCGTATTGGAAGGTTGCAGACAGGCAACTGGATGAGATCAGGGAGGCTGGTCCCCACGGCTGGGGCCACGCTGGCGAAATGGAAACATCGATGATGCTGGTAATCCGCCCGGATCTAGTGAAAGCGGATCTCCCCCATCGGGACGGCACTCATCCCGAGTCGCAGTACGGTGAACGCGTGTCGCAATTTCTACGCATGGATGAGATGACTGAGCTAGGCATATATGGCGACCCGAAATTCGGCTCGTCGGAAAAAGGAGAGCGTATGTTGGAGGCGATCGCGGATAGCCTAGCCGAAGTCATACTCGACATTCAGGGCGGACGGCTATAGTGCGTCTGACGCACAGCTTCACTGACAATAGTGCTACGATTCGGATCGAAGGCCTGGCGACCTCTGTGCGGATGCTGCACCTGACGGACACACACCTGCAGTTTTACGATAGACGCGACGGCGAAAACTACGACGCGTGCGTCGATTATTGTCGGCGCTTCGCGAAGATGATGGAAGAAAGGAACACGAACTATTTACCAGAGGAAGCTTTCCGAAAGACAATGGCGCAGGCCGCAACGGAGAACCTGGATCTGCTGGCGCTGACTGGCGATATCATACACTTCCCATCGCCGGCTTCGGTCGAATTCGTCGTTGAACAGATTGCCGATCTTGATGTGCCCGCTATGTATACCTGTGGCAACCACGACGTGCACTACACGAACGAGCCCGTCAACCACGAGGTGCGGCTAACGAGATTGCCGGCGTTACAGCCTTTGCACGACGGCGATCCAGATTGTGCCGTACAGGAGATTGGCGGAATTCGATTCGTCAGCATAGACAATTCTATTCCCCAAATCTCGCGCAAGCAGGTCGACTTCATGCACATGCAGCTTCAGATGGGCCAACCCATTGTCTTGCTGATCCATTGGCCGCTGAGCCTGCCGACGTTACGCGATTCGACCATTGAGGCGCTGGGGTCACCTCCCATGATGGGTGACCCTGACTGGCCATCCGAGAGCCGGATTTCGTGGCAGGTCGGTGAGGACGCGCCAGAAACACTCGAGTTCGTGCATTCAGTGACAACGGCACCCAACCTGGTAGCCGTGTTCTGCGGTCACGTGCATATTGAACACGTCGATTCGATCAACACGCGCGCAGTGCAGTACGTGGGCCGCCCAGGGCTCGAAGGCGGACGACGCCTCGTCGAGTTCAGGCCAATGTGAAATCCTGCGTGGGACGCTCAGGGTTTCCCCAGTGATTGATAGGGTCTTCTCCGCTGATGATCACACCTTCTTCGGCCCAACCGAATCCGGGTATAGCCCGAACGTCGATCGCGCAATAGCGCAAGGTCAGGCCGCAGCGTCTGCGGTCAGATCTGTTAGCGTCGGAGCTGTGTAGCAGGAGATCAGAATGCATGGATATTTCACCGGCCTTCAGATCGACATCCACACACGTGCCATAGCGCTCGACATCCAAAGCCGTCAGGTTGAACAGGTTGTTTTCCACCTCGCGACTCATGCGGTGGGGCAGGTGCCCATGCAGATGGGATCCGGCCATGAAGCGCATACAGGAATTTTCCGCATCGGCATCGTCGACGGCCAACCAAATCGTGACTGTCTTGGACGGCGTTATCGGCCAGTAGCCGGCGTCCTGGTGCCAGGAAACGGTTACGGAATCATGAGGCAGCTTACAGAAGAACTGAGATGCCAATCCGACTATCTGCTCGCCCAAAAGATCTTGCACACAAGAGACGATGCACGGGTGTTTCATCAAGTCGTACACTTTGCCGCTTTTCAGATGTGCCGAGGAAATGGAGTAGCTACTGCCTCCCGCAGACATCACATCCGCCAACAGACTGTCGAAATAGCATCGGTGTTCGGCGATCTCATGCGCGTCGAATATCCGAAGGCCTTTGATGTAGCCGTCGCGGTTGTATGATGCGATCTGTTGGCGGGTGAGCCCGGAAGGATTCTGCGTCTCGCTGGGGTAAAACTGTAAGTCTCTGGCCATAGCCTGCAGTTGGCTCGGGCTGGGACTGGTTTTGAATTTTCTCGGAACCGACATTTCGCGTCCACTCCAGTCATTCGTTGTAGGACAGTATTTACAAATGGTCTGTCCAGTGTAGAGGGCCTACAAACCGGCATTCACGCCAAGTCCGCGGCGGTAGGCCTCCAACCCAAAGATGTCGTCGGGGGCGACGTTGCCGATGTTGACCTGGGTGCCGTAGCGAGCGATGAGCTCGCGCCGCATCCGGTGAATGTCGCAGGCGTGGACGTTGGCGATCCACGGTCCCGGCAGCTCGAACATCACTTTTTCGACGCCGACGGCGGCGACGATCTCCTCCACGGCGTGCTCGGTCTTGGGATCGCTGTCTACAAGCTCCGCCGCTTCCAGCAACAGCACGCTGGCTCCAGCGTCCACACAGACCTTGGCGTTGTCGAGCAACGGGATGGGATTGTCCAGGCCCTCTTTCTTACCCACCTCGCCCAGAACCTTAAGACCAAAGCTCTCCACCGCGCGGCGGATGATCTTCTCTTTCCACTCCACGGTTACGAGTGCGACGTTGTCGGAGACCTCTACCCAGCGATAGCCCGCCTCAGCCACTGACGGCAGGTAGTAATCGAGCTTGCCGTGAACCTCGGCGTATTCCAGGTACTGTCCACCGGGGAAGGGTTCCACGTCGTTGGAGAGGTACTGCTCGATTTTCTCGGTGAGCAAATTAGCGGGGTAGAGGCGAGAATGACCGACAGCAATCTTGGCGAAGTCGAAGAACTCCCCCGAAGTGTGAACCAGATCGCGCTGCCCTACAATGCCGAGGCCCCAGTCGACGATCATGGTGAGCCCGGCGGTGCGACGCTTGGAAGTGCGTTCGGCGGCATGGGTACCGTCGAGTCCGGAAAAGGGGTGTACCGTGTGCTCCGTCATGATTGCTCCCTGCGCACTTTTGATTCACTACAGCTCGAGGATGGTAGTTGTATCTGGTTGTATCGTGACCGTCTGCCATTCGCCCAGCTCTTCACCCTGGCGCCAGTCTTCTCGTCTGCAGGAGAAGGAGAGCTGTTTCCTCCTCCCATTATGTAACAGCAGTTCCCCCGGCGAATCGCCCACCGCCGGGCGCACCAGGGACAGTGCTCCCTCGGGCAGAGCTTCCCTTCCGTCAGAAAGAAACCGAACAACGCCGCGCACTTCACCGAAGCAGTCGAGGGTCCCCAGATGCAGGGGACCGTAGCAACCCGTGACAGCACCCGTCCCCCAGTTGCGGCCGTGTCCTGCTGCTACCGAGCAGATCGCCCCGCCCATATCGGAGTGCTCGCGGCCACCCCGCAACACAACCCGCGCCATGGCCAACTTGGTCACCGCCCCGCGCAAAGCCCGACACGCAAGGTCCACATCACCCGTGACCTGATAGCCGAGAGCCAGTGCCGCCGTCGACGGCTCGCGCAGCGGCCGAGTGGAGCCGTTTTCCTCCCACTCTCCCCAGTAGACCATATCCATCCGCTTGCCCACACCAGGTTCGCGGCGACTGCGCGACTGCGGTAAGATCATTGCCCACTCCGTGTCGCTCTCCGCCGGCGCTCCAGCGAGCACCTGAGCGATGTCTCGGTCGAAGCTGTCGTCGTCGAAGCGCGCACGATAGTGAGTGATCGCGGTCGCCGCCGGATCCGCGAAGGGATCGTTGAGCTGCGAAACCAGGGGCTCGGCAATGAGATGGGCAGCCTCCTGGAAGATTCCTTCTCCCTCGGAGAGCTCATGCAAATCCGCGAGGGCCATGAGAGCGCCAGACGCGAGCAAATTCTCGTGGCCGCCGAGCGTATCGCCCTCCACCTTGTGGATGGTCGCCGCCATCACCCGCTGTTCCTTTGTCTGCACGTCCGGCCAATGCACGGGGCTTCCCGCGAGATCCCACATCAGCGGCATCACGCCATCGGCAAAGGTCAAGCTGATCCGCTCTGCCCGCTGACGTCCGTAGCGCAGCGCCCAGTCGCGGTAGCGCTCATCTCCGGTGACCCGGAAGGCCGCCAGAGAAATGTGGAGAAAGCGGAAGTGCTCAGCGAGCTCGTAGGCGTAGGCGGGATCGTCGCTCACCCGGACCGCGCCAATCAGGTAACTGCGAAACACGTCGCGCTCGAAGTCGTACCACTCGGGCACGTCGGCAACCCAGTTGCCCACGTGATGGGCAACGTCCTCAAGAAGCTTCCACGCCATCTCGTCATCAGGCGCAAGCCCGAGGTAGCGGGGCAGGAACAGTAGAAAGGGCTCGGTGCCGTGATGGACCTCGGCCTTGCGCTCGTAACCGTGGAAGCACTCGTCGCTCTGTACCCAGCCAGACAAATCCGCCAGCAATGACTGGAAGTGCGTCAACACCATGGGGTTGCCGGTGAGCAAGTAGTGCGGGAACCAGGCGAGCGCATAGTTGGCCTCGTCCTCCCCACCCTGGTTGCGCTGCGGTCCGTCGACGCAGGAGCTGTGCTCGAGCCAGAGGTCGAGTTCCCGGCGCAATTGAAATGAGAAGCGGTGAGCCTCCGCGAGTGTGGGATCTTGCATGGCGCGAGAACGTAACACAGTGCCGGAGGATACGCTTGCTCCTGTCTCACGGTGCGGCCACCTTTCGAGTTAGACACCCTACCCATATTCCGACGGAGCGAACCTCTCATGGCCCTCGGCAACCCCATTCTCCACGCAGCCTTCAACCACGTTTCCCTAGAAGAGATCAAAGCGGAGAAGGGTCCGCCAAACTGGTCTCACCCCGTCGCTCTGGCGGACCACGTCGTTGGCGTCGTCATCTACCAGAACCCCGGCACCGAGAACGACCGCCACTGCCACACCTACGACGAATGGTGGATCGTGCTCGAAGGCGAGATCGACTGGGTCATCGAAGGGCGTGAAGGCGATCCCGTGCAGGCCAAAGCGGGCGACTTCGTCTACGTCCCGGCCCAGACCTTCCACACCATTCATCCCAAGGGCGACGGACCGTCAGTGCGCGTCGGCGTCGCTCTGCCCGGACACGGCCATCTACACGAGAAGTCGGCCCGCAAGGTGGAAGTCATCGTCGAGCCCGCCGACCACCCCGGCCTGAGGCCCAAGTCATGACGTCGACCACCTCCACGGCGACCCTGCCTCAGCGCGTCTTCGGCAAGACCGGCGAGCTCATCCCCGTCCTCGGCCTTGGCACCGCGCCGGGTGGAATGGGCCTCGATGACGCTGACGCCATTGAACTCTTCGAAGCCGCCATCGATCTCGGTGTCACCTACATCGACTGCGCCCCAGGGTACGACAATGCCCATCGGCAGCTCAGCCACATCGTACCGCGCCGGCGCGACGAGATCTTTCTGGTTAGCAAGGCCCCCACCGAGCGCAGACAGGAAGCCCTCGACATGGTCGAGGCCAATTTGCGCGACCTCAAGACCGACGCCCTCGACTTGGTGTACGTGCACTCCATCGGCCACCAGCATCCCGAAAAGGTACTCGCCGCTGACGGTTCCCTGGCGGGGCTGCGCGACGCGCAACAGCGCGGCTGGGTGCGTTATGTGGGCTTCACCTCCCACAAAAAGCCTGAGTGGTCCGAGCGCCTCATTAAGGAAGTCGAGGTCGATGCTTGCATGTTCGCGCTCAACTTCGCCGATCACTTCACCTACGGCTTCGATCGCACCGTGCTTCCCCTGGCGGTGGAGCGGAACGTCGGAATCGCCGCCATGAAGGCCTTCGGCGGCGCCCGCAACATGGAATACCACACCACCGACGACGAGAAAGATCGCCCTTCCTGCTTCCGTGAACACGGCTTCGACCGCTTCGATCTTTGCCTGCGCTGGGTCCTCAGCCTAGAAGGCGTCGCCACCGCCGTCATTGGTGTCTACAACCTGAACGAGCTGGAACAATGCATCGCTTGGACAAAGGGCTGGAAACCCCTCACACCCGAGGAGGAAGGCCTGCTGGAATCGGAGGGGCAGCGGCTGGCCAAAGCCTTGGGGCGGCACTTCGACTAGGGAGACGGGCGGGGTGCCCTCGATTTCCGATCTTCGCCGTCAGTCCACGAAGGTACGGGAAACCCTTGTACGCACCGCCGTCGACGAGCTCTGCACCCTCATCGAGAACCGGCAGATCAGAGAAGCAGAAGCCCGGGATCGCGCCGGCGACGTGCGCTTCCACGCCAGATTGTTAATCCCTGAACGCCTGGAGCAATTCGACCGTCTTTACCAGGCTCGCTTCGAACGGCTGATCGAGCAGTACCTGTGAAGGAATAGACCGGGGCAATGCGCCGCCGGACGGCTGGTGAGTGCTGGCGCCAGTGTGATCGGCGTTACAGGCCGCGTGCCTCTAACCACTCGTGAATCCGCGTCACCGTTTTCGGCCCCAGCCCCCGAATCGATCCCAGGCGGCCGGCATTAAAGGCGCGCTGCAGCGCCTCGGCGCTATCGATGCCGTAATCCTGATACAGCGTGCGCACCATCTTCACGCCGAGTCCCTGCACTTCGGTGAGATCTACCACCGATTCCGGTGTGTTCTGCGCCCACTCCTCCCACTTGACGCTGGTGCCGCAATCTAGGTACTCGCCGATGATCGCAGCGATCGTGGGGCCCACGTCGGGCAGCTGGTTGAGTCGTCCCTCATGGCGCATCTGCTCGATAGGCTCGGGCCAGCGACTCAGCTGGTAGGCAAAACGCTTGTAGCGCTGGGCGTGGGTCTCCTCGTAGCCGCCGATGATGAGGAAATCGCCGAGACGCCCGAGCTGTTCGGCAAGCCAAATATTCTTCTTCCAGCGCGTGCGGCCTTTTTCGTCGACGAAGTGCTCGTCGTCGTGATAACCGACCATCAGACTCCGTTCCTACCGACTTCGCAGTCGGTCGAGAACTTCGTTACATAGCAGCAACACCTGTTTGCCCTCCTGTCTCCGGCTAGCGAAAAGCAGGGTCAGCTTGCCATCGACGCCTCTCTCCACGAGCTCTTTGAGAGAGGCGCTCTGTGCCTCCCCTTACAGCTCTTCCTGGTCGGGCTCGACCACATTCAGCAGGCGCGGCGCTTTGACGCCGAAGCTTTCTTCACCTGGGAGTAGCGGAAGCAGCTGGTCTCGTGATCGTTGACCATGCCCGTGGCCTGCATAAAGGCGTAGCAGATGGTGGGGCCAACGAAGGTAAAGCCCCACCTCTTCAGGGCCTCACTCATCTGCTCCGCCTCCACAGTAACGGCGGGGATGTCGGCCATCGTGCGAAAACGATTCTGAATTGGGTTGCCGCCCACGAACTCCCAGATGAAAGAGTCGAAGCTGCCGATCTTCTGCTGCACCTTGAGGAAGGCCTTCGCGTTCGTAACGGCTCCTTCGACCTTGAGGCGGTTGCGGACGATACCGGCGTCCTTCAGCAGCGCTTCCACTTTGCGTTTGGAGTAGCGGGCGATCTTCTCGGGATCGAAACCGTCGAAAGCTCGGCGGTAGTTCTCACGCTTGTTGAGAATAGTGGACCAACTTAGACCAGCCTGGGCCCCTTCCAGCAGAATGAACTCGAAGAGTTTCCGGTCGTCGGGGAGGGGGACACCCCATTCTTCGTCGTGGTAGGCCTGCATGAGGCCATCCGGGTCGCGCTCCATCTGCGGCCACTGGCATCGCTTCACGGCTTTCGCCACGGTCGTTAGGCCTTAGCGATCTTCCTTGCCGTAGACGAACTTCAGGCCCGACCAGACTTCGTCTACGTCGGCGACTTTCACGTCCACCAGGCCTGCCTTCAGACCGATCTTGCGAATGAAGCCTTCGGTGAGGTCGGTCTGCATGCCCGACGCTTTCTTTGGCCAGGAAATCCACAGCATGCCGTCTTTCTTGATCGCCTTCTTGACCGCTGGGAATCCTTTCTCAAGCTTGCTCTTGTTGTCGCTGAAGAGCTGGACAAAATCACAGGACCCGACGCTGAGCTGAGGCGCCATCGTCACTTTGGAGAGAATGCCCAACGTTTCGTCGTAGCCCTCCGGGGCCCGCTGGATCGCCACCGTATCTCCGGACTTGATGCCGAGCTTGTCTGCTAGGCTGCGTCTCGAATATTCCGCGCTCTTGGCCATGACCTTCCGTTTCTTCTATGTGCTTCGAATCTGCCCCGCGACGACCGTCGCCGTCACCTCAATTCCAACGCCGGCTCTTCGACGCCGCTCAACTGCCTTTTCAGAGTTCGCAGGTAGGTGCGAATCATCTCCTCAGGATCGTGGATGACGTGGTGCAGCGCGCGAATCACCGGGTGGTAGACCTCCCCGCGCTCGGTAATCGTGAGGCGAGTGCCCGCGCCACTGGGCTCGACAACAAAAGTCCACGTGCCTCCAAAGGGGAGGTCGTCGTCGATAATACGCGTTACCAACCGCTCCCGTGCGATCGCAGACGCCGCCTCCAAGGGCGGCTTGTCGCCACTCACCTCCGATCGCCACCCGCTGTGCATCGGGGCTTCGCTGATCAGCTCCAAAACATGCTGCGGCGGCGCGTCGAGCACCGTGCGCAAGGCCACCTCGTGCCTTACGGGCAGCAACGCACCGATAATGTAAGAACTGCCGGTGGCCACGAGCGCGAGGCCCCCGACAGCAAGCAGCAGTGTCCGCATTCGGTCACCAGGTTGTGAGATCGGAGACCATGAAGAAAGGGGGCCGCCCTCATTGAGGCGACCCCCTGACCCTGCCGTGTTGCAAAATCGCTTCGATCGAGAATACGTAAATAATTGTTTATTAATAGTTTGCGTATATTTACCTGGCCACGACTGGCCCTTCGCTCACTCGGTGGTGCAGGTCGGCGAAGTCCGAGGAGCCATCATCGTCCACCAGCCTCGTCGAGCTCCCCCAGTCGTCGACGGGGCGGTTGCCACCCTGATAGAACGTCCATTTCTGGCCGGAGTTCGCGAAGTAGATCTTCGTCCCCCCAGGCCGCGTCACCTCGATGAGCCGCTTGGGCAACGAGTGATCGCCCCTCTCCACCCGATACTTCTCCAACGCATCCATGTCGAGCTCGATGCCCAAACCCGGCTCCTCAGGAACACGAGCATGGCCGTCCACCACCAGCATCCTCTCCTTCAACAGGGAGTGCTCGTAGAGTTCGTGGCAGGTGATCGTCGGCCACTGCGCGTGGGAGAGCACTGCGCTCAGGTGCAGCGACAGAGCCGTAGTCGGCGCCGCCCCCACCATCTGCAAGAAGAACGGCATGTTCGCCTCGGCAGCGAGATGGCCGTGGGACATGACCTGAGTCACGCCGCCGCCGAGCACCCAGCCGTCGCACACGCCCCCTAATTCCAGGCCCTCTCGCACTCCGATCGCCCCGTAGTGATGGGCGACGGCGGTTTCGATCTGGGTGCGCATGAAGCGGTTGCCAGAGGTATCATTCCGCGGAATCGGATCCTCGAATATTTTTATCTTGGGGAAGTCACGCTCGAGTTCACGCAGCACGGGAATGGCGTTGCTGGCATTGTTAAGGAAGGCGTTCCAGTCGGCGTCAATGTGGAAATGATCCGGCGTCACCTTGCTGATCCGGCGAATGGTCTCCCGAACATCGAACCAGGGCCGGGTCTTAATCTTGATCGAGCTGTAGCCGAGTTCTACGGCGGTCTTGGCCTCGATGGCGTACTTTTCCGGGGACATGTCGTGATCCCAGAATGAGATCGCACACCAATCACGGTGCTTGGGTCCCAGCAATCGGTACAGCGGCACCCCTGCCAGCTTGCCTGCGGCGTCAAATAGCGCCATCTGCAGACCGGCGCCCAGTGAATCGTCCCACATCAGCTCGAAGGGCGTCTTGCCCACAACCCGCTCTTCGTCGCGGACCCGACCCCACGTGTAGTTCTGGATCGTTTCGCCCCAACCAACAATGCCTCCATCGACCTCGACACGGGTGATTTCCAACTCGGACCAGGTGTGAATCCCGGCGCGCTCCATCTCCAGACGAACGCGCTCAACGAAGGGAACCTGCAGAGTAAAGCGCTTCACCTCGATGATCTTGGCGGTCATGTTCTCTCGCTATTCGCTATGTTGATGTGTGGAGGGTTGAATTGGCGCTTCAGAACACCAGATCCAGATACTCTTCGTGTCGGTGGAACCCCGCCTCGGTCAGCGGCGCCACCGAGGACAGCTCTGGGCTCTCGAGCCCCCCGTTGTAGTTGTAGCGACAGACAGCAAACTGCCAGACTTCCCCCTTGTCGGGCGCCGACTGAGCATCGAAGGCCGCCCACGGCACGACGAGTTGCGCGGCCCAGCCGTCGGACAGCACCTGCACCCGCTTCCGTGCCCCGCTGTCGGCCGCAACGATCTCCTCCCAGGTGGCCACGCCGTCTCCGATGGCGCCGCGCCGCGGGAACAGCAGGTCCATCATCAGATCATTGGGCGAAAGGTGGATCTCCCAATACTCCGGTCTGTCCACCCCCGGCTTGATGAAGAACTCCGCCACGTCACCTAGCTGAAACAACGGCTCGTTGTCCTGGATCGCCGTGGACATAGGATCACTGTCGATGAGTCGTGTATAGAACGAGAGCCCTTCACTCGACGCGCCCACGTAGGCGACACCTCCCTCCTGGGGCATCGCCACCGCACCCTCCCAGTGACAGCGAAACGGTAGGGCCTCGCATTCTCCGTAGAGCAACGGCCTCTCGGCACCAAAGTCCTCGATCTCGACATCCGACACCGTAACGCAATCCATCTTCACTTCCTCCTCCTCCCTATCTTCAGTGGCCCATGCACAGGGAGCGATCATACAGTGGAAGATCCACTCGAACCATGCCGCGTCGATGCGATTCGCGCAAGGCGAGCACGATCTCCAGCGCTTCGCGCCCGAACTCGCCGGGGCAGGTCGTTTCCTTTCCGGCCTCGATGGAACGGCAGACGCCTTCGATGGCATCCACCATGGAGCTGCGGGGCTGCCAGGGGTTGGGGAACTGCCGTTGCACCGGCTCACCCGTCTCCGGGTGGCGGGACCACAGCTCGAACTGCGCGTGCGCATTGCGGGTCACGATCTTGCCGAACTCGCCGATGAACTCCAACGTCCACGCTTGGCCGCAGCGATCGGCTCGCGAGTTGAGAAACGCTCGGACTCCGTTCTCGTAGGCGATGTAGCCAGACCCCGACAGGTCCTCATCGCCCTGCGCCTGCTCGTCATTATCCATCTCGCCAAACACCCACTGCGCCGGTGCTCCGGCGAACAGACGGAACAACGCCAGGGTGTGGCTCTGCAGGTTCGACAGGCTGTGCGGGCTGTGGCAGACCATGGAGCGCAGCTGCCCGATTTCACCATCACCGATCGCCTTTCGCGCCTGCGAATACCAGCTGTACCAGTTGAGATGGCAGGCGATGGCAAGAATGGTCCCGTGTCGGCGGCAGGCATCAATCATCTCGTCCGCCTCCAACAGTGTGCGGCACATCGGCTTGGTGGCAAAAATTGCCTTCACGCCGGCTTCCGCCAACCCGATCACCACATCGGCCCGCATCGCGGGGCGAGTGGTGACCGCCACCAATTCGGGCTGCTGCTGGGCCACCATCTCACGAAAGTCCTCGTAGAGCGCTTCCACCCCCCAGCGTCGACGGAAGTCATCGAGAGCTTCCCGCGACACATCCGCGCCCGCCACCAGCTCGATTCCTCGCGCTTCCTGAATCGCAGGCGCATGCGCCCACGGCCAGGGGTAGTGGGCCATGCCGATGTGCTCGTCATCTATGGTGCTTCCCATACGCCCGCACCCCACCACCGCACCCCGGTAATTACCTCGCGGCGCCAAGTCCGCAACCGTGCGAAAGGCCTCCCCCGCGACTTGTGACATAGTCTTTTCCATCCTCGATTTCACGGAAGCCAGGAGTGCGTTAGTTTCCTTCCGCTTCCGCCTGCTCCCTGCGGGCGCACAAGTATAGCGCAGAGTGAACCACGCCACGCGGCGCACCCTTAGAGGAGATAGTTAACGTCTATGGCCTACCGCTCGGAATGGCTGGCTCAGGTGGCAGAGGAGATTCTCGAGCCCGAGCGGCCCATCGTCGATCCCCATCACCACTTCTGGACTGAGAGCAGTTGGGGTCGCTACATGCTCGACGACCTCTGGGCCGACACCAGCGCCGGCCACAGAGTGGAGAAAACCGTCTTCCTCGAGTGTCGCTCCCAGTATCTCACTGACGGCCCGGAACATCTGCGCCCGGTGGGAGAGACCCGGTTCGTCGCCGGTCTCGCCACCGAGGCCGACACGGGACCCGCCCTCAACGCCCGGGTGGGCGCCATCATCGGACACGCGAACTTGCTGCTCGGCAAGCAGGCCCGTGAGGTGCTGACAGCCCACATGGAAGCGAGCCCCCTGTTCCGCGGCATCCGACACTCTGCCAGCTGGGATCTGGAGCTCAGTGGCCCATCTGCCGCCACCGACGCCCACCGTTATCTCGACGAAACCTTCCGCGAAGGTTTCGCCTGTCTCGGCGACCTCGGGCTCAGCTTCGACGCGTGGATGTTCCACCCTCAGTTGCCGGAGCTGGCCGACCTCGCTCGTGCCTTCCCCGATACGACCATCATCCTCAATCACCTCGGCGGTCCCCTAGGTGCCGGCTCCTACGCGGAAAACCGCGACGAAGTCATCGATCAATGGCAGCACAACCTCACCGAGGTCAGCGAATGCCCGAACGTCGTCGTCAAGGTGGGCGGCATCGCTATGCCCCTCAACGGTTTCGGTTGGCATGAGCGCAACCTGCCTCCCGGCTCGGAAGAGCTCGCCGACGCCGACCGGCCGTTCTGCGAATTCGCCATCCAGGCCTTCGGCGCCGATCGCTGCATGTTCGAGAGCAACTTCCCCGTCGACAAGATCGGCGTGTCTTACCCCGTACTTTGGAACGCTTTCAAGAGGATCGTCGAAAACTACTCCGAGACCGACAAGGAGGCCCTGTTCCGGGGCACCGCCACCCGGGTCTACCGCCTGTGAATCCCGCCTGTCTCCAGCACTGTCTGACAGAGGCCGAGCGCGTTCACTTCGAAGAGCAGGGCTATCTCGCCGTGCCCGGCGCCTTGCCCTCCGACCTCGTGGTCCACCTCGTTGACGCCGTTGACCGCCTGCACGCGCAAGATCAAGAGGAGCGGGGTCTCGATCCCACCATCAGCCACAACCACTTCGACTTCATCGGCAGGAACGCAGTGTTCCTCAAGCCCCTTGACTGGCCCGCGACTTTCCCCAAAGTCTGGGGCATTCTCGGCTGGCATATCCAACTCTACCACACTCATTTCACCGTCACTCCGCCCCTGGCCGAGGAAGCCAGAGACCAACCCAAGCGCCTCGGCTGGCATCAGGACAGCGGCCGTCTCAATCTCGAGCTCGAAGGCAATCCCCGTCCACGGGTGTCGGTGAAAGTCGCCTTCTTCCTCACCGATTGCTCAATGGCGGATCGCGGCAACTTTCACGTGATCCCCGGCAGTCATCTACACAATGAACTGGGGATGCCCGCTGATGGGATCAGCGACCCAGAGGGCGCCACACCCATCATCACCGCTCCTGGCGACGCCGTCATCTTCGACCGCCGTATCTGGCATTCAGGTGGTCGCAACATCTCCGAGGTGACCCGCAAGGTATTGTTCTACGGCTACAGCTACCGCTGGCTGAAACCGCGAGACGACATGACCGTGGACCATGTCATCGGCAACTGCGATCCGATTCGTCAACAGTTGCTCGGGTCAGGACCATCCGGAGGTCATGGGTTTTCCTCTCCCAAGGAGGAAGACGTCCCCCTGAAGACGTGGATTGCCGAGCACCTCGGTGAAGAGGCTGTCGTTCCCTGAACTGCGAGGCCCGCATCGGATCGACCGCTCGCAGGCGAAATTACGTCTTCGACATCAAGGGCACGCCTCGCTTTTACGAACTCTCGGTAGACCCCGTCGAGCCGCACAACTCGCCGACGGCCGTCCCGGCATCATCTCCCGATTACAGGCATAGAACCAACAATGGTGCAGGGGAAAATGTGCAAGGGCGCGCATGGAAAAATTTCGGCCGGGATCAGTTTGCAGGTGTCCGAGATGATCTTCGGCGGCAGTGCAATCGGCAAACTGCTAATCAACGCCGACGCAATATGAATTCCGCGAGACGGGGTGAGATTTTCAAGACGCGAATCGCACCAAATGTCCGGTATCCAAGCAAAATCGTCGGAAGGCACCGGTGAAGGAGTCCCACGACCCTTACAGCGCCCTCCGCTTTCCGTCCTTTCTTCGCTACCTCGTCGCCTCGTCGATAGTGAGAATGGGTACAGCGGCACAGGGATTGGCCATCGGCTGGGAAGTGTACGAACGCACATCGCAGGCCCTCGCCCTCGGCATGGTCGGCCTGGTGCAGGCCATTCCCATGCTGCTCTTCACCTTGCCCGCCGGCTACCTCGCAGACGTCTTCGATCGACGCAAGCTGATGATGCTCAGCCTCGCCGGTGCTACCTTGACGTCGTTGGGCCTCGCTGCCTTCAGCTGGTACCGTCTGGATGTAGTGTGGATGTACTTGCTCCTTTTTCTAGACGCCACACTGCTGCGCCTCGGGTCGCCGGCACAGCGGGCGATCACCCCTCTACTTGTGCCCGACAAACACTTCGAGAATGCCGCCAAGTGGAGCACGAGCGTGTTCCAGATCACCAGCATACTCGGACCGGCCCTCGGAGGCATGATCATCGCCTTGAACATCCAGGCCGCCTACATCCTCAGCGCATTCTCGTCCGCCGCCTTCATTGCCTTCCTCTCGACCATGTCCCTGCCACCAGCGCCTCGCATCGCCCGCGGCGATATGTATGTGCAGATCGCCGCTGGAGTGCGCTACGTGCGCGATCACAAGCTGCTGCTTGGAGCCATCTCGCTTGACCTCTTCGCAGTGCTACTCGGCGGAGCCGTGTACCTGCTACCCATATTCGCAAAGGAAATCATCGATCTCGATCCGACCGGCCTCGGACCCATGCAGGCCCTGGGCTGGCTGCGCGCAGCTCCCGCCGTCGGCGCCTGTGCAACCGCCCTTCTCGTCGCCCACCTGCCCCCCATCCAACGTGCTGGCAAGACCCTGCTCTGCTGTGTCGCTGGCTTCGGCGCTGCCACCATCGTCTTTGGCCTCTCCGAGAACTTCTGGCTGTCCATGGTGATGCTCGGCCTCACTGGTGCATTCGACAACGTGAGCATGGTGATTCGTCGTGTGATCTCGCAGATGAGCGTCCCCAACGAAATGCGCGGGCGCGTGCAAGCGGTCACTGCCATTTTCGTGGGTTCCTCTAACGAGATCGGCGGTTTCGAATCCGGTCTCGTCGCGCAGATCTTTACGCCGGTGATCTCTGTGGTAAGCGGCGGCATCGGCACCCTTGTCGTCATTGCCGCATGGACGGGCCTGTTTCCCTCCTTACGCCGCCTGGGGAGTTTATCGTCGCTAACCACCGGATCTCCCAAACCGCGTGGAAGCGGTTAGGGTCTAATCGACCTATTGAAATCTCAGATTTCCGAAGCGAGCAGCCGTGCGTCGGTATCACCGCCGAATCCGCGGCGGTACCGATGCACCCACAGGATGCGTTGGAGTCTCATAAAGGAGCAGATCGAAGCCAATCTTTTCAAAGTGCGCGATTCTCAGGAACGGGTGTCTTATTTGTCATTTTCTCCTCCTTCCTGATTACCTTGTCGCTTTACGACACCGGCTCCAGACCAAGAAGTACCAGCAACCACGTACGGTGCCAGTAGGCGCTGTTGATGTAGGGCCTGTCCTGGCTCGGCCAGTTCGTCCAATACGTCTGATTATGCGGGATGCGGTGGTACCATTGGAGTAGCGGAATCGCCGGTAGCTCGTCGAGCCAAATTTCCATGGCGTCGCGAAACAACTCGTGCAACCGCGGGTCACCCGTCGTCACCTGCCCCATCTCGTCGACGATGGCATCAAACCGGAGATTCCTCCACCGCCAGAAGTAGGTCGTCGCCGTGCCCGTTGGAAGAACGAAGCGACTATGATAGAGCCGAAGCGTGAAATATGGATCGCGCACGGATCCGCCGTTGCCCATGATGTAGGAGCGCGCCGTACCCTGCGTCATACGCGTGTAGGCGTCCGGAGTCTTGCGGAACGCAGCATCGAAGCCGGCCCTGCGCAACTGGGTGGACAGCACTGGGGCGATGTCTTGGAAGATGTCGAAAATGTCGAAGACGACCTTACAGCGCTGACCGTCCTTGACCCAGAATCCCTCGCCGTCTTTCTCCCAGTCTTGACCGCGCATCAACGCCGCAGACTTCTCCATATTGTGCTCGTCCAGGTTGTGTCTTTCGAGCAGGTCGGCAATGCCGTCCGTGTAGCGCCGCATGGCGGGGAAATCCGGCAGGGGCAGCAGAGCCTTCTCACCGGAACCCAACCACCCCACCTCGATGAGTTGATCACGATCGATAGCGTGGTTGATCGCCCAGCGCACCTCCTTATTCGCAAACGGCTCTTCGAGAGCGTTGAAACCTAGTGAGATCGGCCACCAGTCCAGATAGCCGTAGGGAGCCTCCCGTCCCGTCCAGGTGGTGACGTTGGGGTTCTGTTCGACCACGGTGCTGATATTGGATGGACGCATATCGCGGGTGATGTCGATCTGATTGGCGATCATGGTCTGTACTGTCTTCGCCTCTTCCATCAGGGGTAGGTAGATCAGCTTCTCTACCTTCGGCAACTCCTGAAAGCCGATCTTCTTTGCCCACCAATCGTCACGGCGCTCCCAGACCCGCTGCTCCGGTACCGACAGTATCATCCGGTAAGGACCACTCACCACCGGCCAATCCTTTTCGATCCCGAAATTCTCAAAGGTCTCTGCGTCCTTACCCTCCCAGATGTGCTTGGGCACGATGGGCACGCCATTGTCAAAGTTGTTGGTGAAGTAGGTGAACATGAAGCGGGGATTCGGCGCCGTCAGGCTGATCTTGGCCGTGTGGTCGTCCACGGCGATCGCCGTGTCCACCCAAGTCGCCAGGTCGGTGCTGAACACCAGCATCGGCTGGTTCTCGCGTAGCATCTGGATCGTAAACACCAGGTCTTGCGCCGTCCACGGTTTGCCGTCGCTCCACTCCACCCCCTTTCGGATGTTCACCGTCACTTCGGTGAAGTCCTCGTTGAACTCATGGCCGGTGGCGATCCAAGGAATGGGATCTTCGTCCACATAAGCGTTGAAGAAGTAGAGCGGCTCATAGAGAAAGTTGTAGCCGATCCGCGAGGTGGTACCGGGCAAATAGGGATTGAAGGAGTTGTAGTCGGCGATCTGGCCTGTACAGGTCTGTGTGTCGACACAGTCGAGGATCATTGTCCGATCGCGGCGAATTTCATCATTATCCGGACCACAACCGGCGCCAAGTAGGGTCAGAGCGAAGAGCACACTCGTAGCAAATTTCACTGGAATACCTCAGAGGGATATCGTGGAGTACCACGGACAGGCTTGCATGCGGGTTCCGGAAACATCGATCAGGATCCAATGCGCGACCAGTCTGCACATTCCATATCAAGCTAGAGTAAGGCGACACGGGCTCGCTTGAATCTGGTCCAGTCCCACTCCGCTCCCCAGCCGGGCCCGGCCGGCGTAGTGATCTGACCAGATACCGGTACGGGCGGATTTAGTAATCCGATCAGCTGGCCCGCTGCGTCGCGCGATCCGTCGGGGAAGTATTCGTAGTAGGTCGTGTTACCGATGCCACATACGAGGTGCGCGTGGATAAGACCGAATAGACCGCCGGGGCCATTGGCTTCGATCGTCGTGTCCATCTCTTCCGCGATCTGCGCCAACTGTCGGATGTGTGTCATTCCCGCCCGGGCATTCACACGCAACATATCCACGGCCCCCAAGCGCAGCCACAGCGCGCTGAGCTCGAAGTCGTTCATCATCGTCTCTGGTGCCAGAATCGGCACCTCTACTGTCGCGCACAGCTCTTGCAGTCCTTCTTGGTCTCGATCGGGAAGCGGCTCTTCGAACCAGCCGAAATGCAGCTCATCCAGCTCCTTTCCGACAGTGATCGCCTCCTCGAGTGTGTAGTCGCAGCCTGCGGCGTCATGGAGCACATCCACTTTGTCGCCAACAGCGGCACGAACACCGCGGAACCAGTCGATGTTCTCCGCGGCATCACCGCCAAAGTGATCCTTCACCGCCGGAAAGCCTCGTTCCACAGCGACGCACGCATCTTCAGCAGCCGCCTCCTTGGTAGCGCCACCGAGGTTGTAGTAGGCTGGACAGGACGCCCGAGCCTGTCCCAGTAGCTCACGTACTCCCTTACCTTCGAGCTTGCCAGCAATATCCCACAGACAGTTGTCGAATGTGCCATACCATCCCTGGAGCGTGAACATGCCCCGGGTCGCCGCGTGCATTTTTCTGATTAACCGCTCTCGATCGAGGGCATCCTCCCCTATGGCGAGAATCCGCAGCTGTTCGAGATCATCCCGGCGCATGGTCGTGTACCGGGCATCGCCCACCGTGCAGTCGCCCTGAATGCCATCCGAGGTGATCACGTGCAGTACGTGAATCTCGTCTCTTGGTTGACCTCGTCCCTGGCGCTTCCAACGGATTCGCCCCGGTTTAACCTCGACTTCGACCAAGTCGAACCGGCCGGTATTGGACTCTGTTTCGAACACAGACAGCTCGATCCGTTCGATTTTCGTTGCCAATCTTGTTCTCCTGATCGATAGGCACATCGGACGATACTCGGCGGACTATAGGCGACGCTCCGCTACAGATGTAGGAAACACCGCCTCCTGGCCATCACGAATCTTGTGGCGGTATATCGAAGAGATCGGCCGAGACATTGTCGCCGATGGCAACACCCACGGCACCCGCCTCAGATCGGGCAGCCCGATCTGCATGCAATCCGCCACGATCGAAACCTGAGATGCGGGATCAATTAGACCGCCTGCCACCGTCGGCCTCTATCCTTGGATCCGGCCAACGCTATCATGCTCCATCCCGTACACATCTCACTCGGTGATGTGGAACACGCACGAGATCTCATCGTGGCCGCCGCCGATTACCAATGCGCGATTGCTAGTCGAGGCGGGTGCTGACGTGAACGCCGGTGTGCCGCTGTGGTTAACTCACGGCTGGACCCTGTCATCGCCTACGTCCGAGACAATGTGGAGATAGCGATTTTGCAGGTTGAGGAGGAGCCAACGGACACCGAGTGCGGATTCAGCGATCACTACTTCACTATAATGCAGAAGGATGACGCCACCGTGGTCGAGAAGCTGGCGCAGTTGCTGATTGCTTGTGGCGGTGTGCCACCGGCAGAGAGTCAACGGCCGTTGGTGCTAGTTCTTGTTGACCGCCTGTAGCGCCGCATGGATGTAGCCGAACACGTAGGCGAAGCCCACCCGGCTGGCCTCTGGCCCGGAGATCCCTGGCACATGATCGGGCATGATCATGTACGGGTACTCCACTTCCTTCAACACTCGCATGACTTCGATCATGTCCACGTCCCCCTCGTCCGGGAAAACCTCAACGAAATTTCCGAGATAGCCCTGGATGTTCCGGTAGTGGACATTGAAGATCTTCTTTCGCTCTCCGAAAAAACGGATCACGTCGAAAATGTTCTCGGCGGGCTTCTCCAAGCACTCCGAGTGGCATCCCACGCAGAAGTTCAATCCGTTGTAGGGGCTGTCGTATAAGTCAATGAGCTTCTTGAAGCCTTCTCCCATGCCCAGCACCCGGTCCACTCCGCGGTAGGTCACCCCAACGCCGATCCCAGGATCGGAGGGATGGCAGGCCAATTGCACCTTATACTCTTCTGCAACCGGCACGACCCGCTTCAGGAAATACTCGATGCGATCCCACATTTCGTCCGCGTCCGCAGAGCCGTCTTCGAAAGCGCTGTCCGGAGACTCTCCTTGATGTGACCCCTTCGCAAGCAATTCCTCGTGGTTAAAGGTCGACAGTCGCGCGCCACCCCTTCCCGTCTTCGACTCGGTCCGCAGGTGACCAAGAATAGTGATGTTGTAGTTGAGGCCTCGCAGTCCCGCCTCCCCCGCCATCCGGATCACGTCACAGGCCAGATCGAGCTGACGCTCACGCTTGTCGCTTGCCTTCAGGAAGATTGCACCCATGTGCTCGTCATTCAGCGCGCTACCGGAGCCAACGAAGTGCATCATTTCCAAATTGATCCCGTGCGTCGCGCACCGCTCCCGGTAGCTCGTCAGCAGCTCCGTGGTCCAAGTGTTGATCGGCTCGCTAGGCGTGGTGTCGATGTTGACAACGCCGAGCTGTGCGAGCATCTCGAGGTCGTGGTCCTCGGAGAAGCTTCCCTGGGTTCCGATGTACATGTCTCTCCTTCTCTGTCTCTTGCCCGTTGCGATTTCGATCCTTCACCCGATCGCGAAGATAAAGTTTCTGATACTACCGGTGAAATAGTCGATCACCAGCCAACTTCCGTTACACAATGACTCACCAACGATGAGCCCAAGAAAGAACGCCTGACTGCTGCGGTAGCCGGAAGCGCCTGCAAAGCGCAGAATCAAACTCTTGATCGCCCACGCCAGGAATACATTGAGCCACACCCGGTCCATCATGTAGTTGCCGCCAATGGGAAACCCGATGGGGTGCACAGGCCACCAACCCAAGCGCTGTCGCGCCCACATCATCAGCGTCATCACTAAGCCACCGCCGAAGAAGAAACTTAGGCCGGGCCAGTCGACTTCGGTGGGCTTGAGAGTGCGTGCTATCTGGTTATAGACCACAGCAGGTCCACCCTTAAAAAACCAGCCCACCATGTTCATACTGCCGTGCTTGTAGGCCAGGTGGAACACCATCCAGCACGATCCCAGCGCGCCCACGAAGATCGCCAGCACGATTCCCCAGAACACCGTGCGTCGGCTGCGGATGTCCATCGCCTCGATTAGCTTCAGGCCATTGGCACACATAGCCATGATGAACACGCGAATGTCGGCGCACCAGATATAGGCGATAGAGAGATTGAAGACCCCCCCCGGCCAGACCCCAGACCCATGATCGTGAGATCGGGAGCGATCATGGGTGCCCGCACCGCAGCCAGGCCCGCCTCGGAGACGATGCGGGTAATGCCGATGAAGATGAGCAAGGCGAGCACGATGAAGAGGAAAATCGCCCCAGGGGTGTTGAAGTCCCAGGACATGAAAGTACCGTGCATTACCATGCTGCTGTACGGTGCACCCACGGCCAGGAAGAAGCTGAGAAAGGCACCCGTCCAGAACCCGCGTAGAGTCACGCCCGTACAGCTGCCGCCGGACAAGCTCCACACCTGACGATCTGAGAGGTGGTCACGGTATTCCTGGGGAACGGCCTTCTGCAATGGCGTCTCCGTGCTCACCTACGAAAAACTTGGGGGGTCGAGGGAATTTGATAATGCGGACATCCCCCCTTGCGAGACAGTCTACCCAACCGCGACTCCCACTAGCAATCGGACTCGCAGGAGGACCTGATCGCCATCTTCAACGCCCTCGGCATCCTATAGCAACTCGGATGGCAACTCGGCGGCCGCCAGATCTTCGCCTAATTCGTGGCCGTATCGCAGTTCCCTTGATTGCAGCACCTCTCGTTAGAGCTCTCCATCACTACGAGCGGGAATATTCTAGTCACCCTGCCTATCAATTCGAGATCAGCGCCATCCGCACCAGTTGGACCGGAGCCAGCACTGCCAGTTACTCGGATCCTGGAAAGGGTATAGGGGATGCGGCTATCTGTGGTGAACAATTGACGACGGCTCCTGCACGGCCCGCCGCTTCGGCAACCCATTGATACACGTGATTCCCGACGAACAATTCGTCATCGTGCACGCACCAATAGGACGACAGGGACAGCGTTTCGACGTCGGACTACATCGCTTTGCAGTCGAAGCAAGAATCTTGTCAGCCCCAACCAGTCAGAACTTGTCATCTACTTACCGGGACCTTGGCGGCTCACCCCGTGTGAGCCCGCCCTATCTTTGCCGTCTCCTCTCGTCCACCAGCGATCACCCGCACGCCTGAATCGATCGCTTCGACCACCGTTTCCGGAGTCGCCGAATGAAGGAAGGCGACTCCGTTGGCAAGACACGCCGCCTTCACCCGTTCGTGGGTCTCCTGCATAATCTCCGGCCACGCCTGGGGCGCGCTCAAGTATCCCAGCGACATGCTGAGATCACCAGGGCCCATCTCCGCAAAGCCGATCCCCGGAACGGCGAGAATCTCTTCGATGTGGGGCAGCGCCGCTTTCGACTCGATCTTCAGCCCGAGCAGCAGCTCACCCTCAGGATTGAGCGGCCACGGGTCGGCCTTCTGCACGTACTCATCGCGGTCCACGCCCCAAATCGACGCCACACTACCTTCTGACCCGACCCCTCGCCTTCCCTCACCCAGCCGGCCATCCTCCACGCCGATCCGGTTGACCGGGTAGCGGCAGCTTTCCACGAAGGCTCTTACTGCATCGGCCGACTCTGCCTGACAGATCAAGATCCCGTGCACGCCACGACCCAGGATTTGCCGGAATTGCCAGGCGTTGAAGCGCACGATCTCCTCACTGACCGCTTCTACCGGCGCTTCGACGATGATCGATGGTGTTCGGTGGCCACTCTCCGTCGGGCCGGTCTCCACCATTCCCTGCAGGTAGTCGTCGAGGCCAGCCAGGTTGAACGCGCCATGCTCCATGCCCACGTTGATATAGTCCGCCCAAGTGGATGCGTCCTTCTGGCCCTGCTCGCGGGTGAGCACGTGCCCAGAATGGGCGCCCGTGTAGTAGATCGGCTTGCCCTGCGCCAGCACCTCGACGGCGCGATTGCTACGCGTAGTCATTAGTTGATTCCTCAGAAAGTCTTGTGCAAATATTGATTCACAACGGTTATCTCGGAGGGAGGCCATTCGCCATGATCCAGCACATCGTCTTGCTTAAATTGAAGCGTGGAACCACCGCCGCACAAAAGGCGGCTCTTCTAGAAGGTCTGGTCGCTCTGCAACAGGGCAAGATTACTGGCATCGAGTCCGTCACTGGTGGCGACAACAACAGTCCAGAAGGTAAGGAGCACGGCTTCAACTGGGGCTTCGTCATGACATTCACTGACGCTGCCGCCCGCAACGGCTATCTCCCCCACTCCGAGCACAAGGCTCTCGGCCAGAACCTGCTGCGGCCAATCGCTGACGACGTCCTCGTCCTCGACTACGAGATATAGGTGCCATGTCAACTACCCGCGTGCCTACACCGACCTCCATCCTGAACCTCGGCCACGCCCAGGGAGACATGACGCCGCCCGTGGGCATCTACCACCGCATGTGGGGGGCGGCACTTCACGATCGCGCATCGGGCGTTCACAAGCCACTGCTAGCCGATGTCCTGATCATGGAGAGTGCCGAGTCGACAGACCGTTTCGTCCGCATCCAGATCGACTCTGTCATGCTCGACAACAATCAGACAAACGCCGTCGTCGGTGACATCCCCTCTATCGCTGTCGTCGATCCCGCTCGCGTGCTCTTCACCCACTCTCACTCGCACTCCGCCGGCCTCTTTCTCCCGGATCGCGTTCCTCTGCCCGGAGGCGAGCTCATCGAGGTATTCCTGGACTCTCTACGCCAGACTCTAGAAGAGCTTACGCGCAAGGCCTTCGAGGATCTCAGCCCCGCTGTCGTCAGTTACGCATACGGCCGCTGCAACATGGCGGCGAACCGAGACTACCGCGACAGCGAGCGCGACATATACGCCACCGGGTATAACCCCGACCAAGCAGCCGAAGATCTCGTCGTCGTCGCTCGCGTGACCAGCACCAACAGCCGTCCCCGCCTTCACTTCGTCCACTACGCGTGCCATCCCACTACCCTGGCCTGGGACAACAGCATGCTCAGTCCCGATTTCGTTGGTGCCACCCGTGAGACCATCGCTCAACACACCGGTGTGCCCTGCGTGTACTTCAACGGCCCCTGCGGAGAATTGGGGCCCAAAGACGGTTTTACCGGAGACATCGCGGTTGCCGACCGCAACGGTCGGCAACTCGGGTTTGCCGCCCTCTCCGCTCTCGAGTCCCTCGGACCGGATCGACACGATCACTGTTACGCGGGACCCGTCGTCTCGGGGGCGACCATTGGTACCTGGACCTGGACGCCGTTTTCTGACGATCGCGAGGCCGCAACCCGACGGTGGTTCGGTGATACCTTCCATGTCGACCTACCCTATCGGCCTCTTCCCAACCCCGAGGCCCTGCAGGCGGATCTCGTGACGCACACCGAGGCACAGAGGCGGGCCGACGAAGCGGGAGATGAAGCCGTGGCCCGCGATGCCGGAGCCAAGGCGGAGCGCTCCCGGCGCTGGTTGCGCCGCATCGCCGAACTGCCCCAAGGCGCCGGCTGCCCTTACGGCTTTTCGGTGCTCGAAATGGGCGACGCGATCTGGATCACCTGCAGCGCCGAGCCATACAGCACCCTAGCCTCTGAACTCCGCGTGCAATTTCCCTCAAAAGTCATCGTGATAAACCCTGTCGCAGGTGACTCCCAGCTCGCCTACCTCCTTCCCAAAGACCGCTACGGAATCGGGCTCTATCAGGAAGAGCCCTCGTCTCTGGCTGCTGGCTGCCTGGAAGTCGTGACCGACGCCATGACAAAGGCGATCGAGAGCCTTACCGGCCTGTCACCGAGCCTATGAGCCGACGATGAAAATGCTCAGAAACCTCCACAGAGGTCGAGCTCTTCGCCGAGCCCAGCCCGATCAATGAAGAGGAGAGATTGATCTGGCTGTGCCCTTTGTTCAGGGCAGCAGCAGATCCCATTAAACCGTTCTAACGAATTGCAATCGGCCTCCCTGGCGACCCGGTGGCCCCCTTGAAGCGGATTGGAGTGAAGACAAAGAGAAATTCGTAGACTTCGTCCTCCACCAGCGTGTCGAAGACCATGTTCTCCAGGTTCATGATGCCCTCTTCGGTGATCAGCCGC
>JAYZFI010000009.1:0-76782 GCA_036336855.1 Candidatus Latescibacterota bacterium | reverse complement strand
GGTGCGGGACGACAATGAAACTCGCCCGGCCATCGAAGGCCGCAGCGCCATTGGCCTGGCCAGCGAGACCGGGCGCCTGCAGGTCGGCGCCCCAGTTCTGGCCGTGATGGCCGTTGCCGGAAGCATCTTCGACATCACCGGCGAGTCGCCAGTGGCCGATCAGGGTAGGTTCCACAGAGCCTCTACTTGGGATCGGAGATACTCACCTTTTCAGTCTTCGCCACTTAGGTAGCCCTTTCGTCGAATTTCACTCGGTGACCGGATCGTCGGCGACATTGAACATACTTCCAGCAGGAGGACAGATGATCAGGCGTATCGCGATCTACTACCGGGTCAGCACCTCGGACCAGAGGCGGCCCGACGCCCAGGTCCATGAACTCAGGGACTATGCCAAGAAGCGGAGGTTCGAGATCGTCGGGGAGTACGTAGATACTGCCTCCGGGGCTGCAAAGAGCCGCCCTGAGCTGGATCGGATGTTGGCGGATGTCAGGAAGCGCAAGGCCGATGTAGTACTCGTGTGGGCCTTTGACCGATTTGCGCGGTCCACGCGGCAACTCGTTGCAGCGTTCGCACCACCCTTGGTGCCGACAAGTGCCTTCACGAGTGGACCTAAATTTTTTGTTTACAGGAGGTTAGAAACGCGCAAGAAACGGAATCAACTGAGGTTGCGCGGATTTATGTGGGGACTGAAAATCCCCGTGTCCGCGGTTCAATTCCGCGAGGAGGCACCATTCATATGTCGACGGTAGAGAGGCACTCGGGCTGCACAAGCCCGAGTGCTTCTTTTCTTGTCTATCCTGTCTTGGTGCCATTCTGGTGCCATGTCTTATACGAGAGCAGTTAAATCGCTGCCTTTTCATGGTCCCACGACACATGCGCATAGCGCAACGTGGTCCATGGGTCCTGATGACCCATCCACTTCTGCACCGTCCTTGGATGGGCCCCAGCCATCAAAGCATGCGAACAGAACGCGTGACGCAGGGCATGGAGCCCAATCCCTTCTGGATACCCGCCCGCTCTACAGCCCTGAGCAACGACTTCCTGACATTGTCGTAGGGCTTGCCGTGGCTATTGCAGAAGATGTAGGGGGAGCCGAATCGGTGGAGATGGCGTCGCAGAGCCTACATCAGGACAACATGGGTTGGAGCGTGGCTCCGGGCGCTTTTTTCGGATGACGCCGACGACGTTTGCTTTTGGCTTTGTTTGTTTTCGACCGGGTCTTATACCGATAACCGTCCTGCGACTCTGGAAGGACGGGTCTACTCTCCAGGGCGGTCGCCTGGGGGTTTTCTTGCTCCGCTCTGGACCCTAGTAGCGAACCGCGACCACCAACCCATACCATCAACACCAGAGCAGGGCCGGACCAGCTCCTGATCAGCCCCACCAGTTCCTGGCCGGCGATCTGCCGGGTCACCAGATGGAGCTCGAGCACGATCAGCGCAACCTGAAAGAACCAGATTATAGATACCGAGATCGCGACGCCGCGCAGACGCCAGCGCAGAGAACGGCTGGAACTCGCTGTGAAGAGGGCCGCCGCCGCGATGACGTCTGGACAGGCCACGCCCTGGAAGAGCGGTTCGCCGGAGCGCAGATAGATCGAGGTGTTCGCAAACCAGAGTCCCAAATTGACTCCACCCAGAAGCGATTCCAGGTAGAGGTCGGAGACGTAGGTCCAGCCCACGAGTAAGAAGGCGCTGACGAGCAGAAACTCGCAGAGGAATTGACGGGGCGATCGTATCATGGGAAGATCATGAATAGGCAGGCTCTGCAATAGGCTCCACTATTTTCCGTATCCAATCAGCCCAAAGCATCATCACGAAACCAAGATTGAGTATGACCATGAAATACAGGTGGAAAAAACGCAACAAGTCTGGGATAGTGATGGCAATAGCGCCCAAGATCACCAGGCGCAGCGCGCCGTAGGCAAAGAAGGCCGGTATGCCGATCAGGGCGCCGCGAACTTTATGGCCTGATTTCGCGGGATAGGCGAACAGCGCCGCCAAATAGATGAAAAAGGCCGAGATTCCGCTGCACTGGTATTCGACATGGAAGACGACGCGACCGATCTCAAGGATGCAGAGACTCTCCTGGTCTGGAGGGGCGTAGACCAAAACCGACACATCGAAGAGGTCGATCAGCGAAGCGGCGGTCCAGGAAATCGGCCACAGATAATAGCTACCGAACCATGCCTCACAGCTGACGAAGATCCACATCAACCCCGCCAGACCCAGGCAGAAGAGCAGACAGAACTTGATTCTGGAGTCAATGACGCCAGGCTGTCCGTCCCAGTCTCCAGCCTTTTTCGGCGCGCGCGTCTTCTCAGCTTTTGTTATTCGGGCTTTCCGCATTTCTCATGTGTTGGCGCTATGGGCAATTTTTTCCAAGAAGTAAAGCAAAATGCGTACCGTTTTGGCCGCGCGGTGTAGGTCTCCCTCACCGGATCCACTTAGGTTGCCGTCGCCGCATGGGTGCGCTCACTCTGAGCCTCATGCCACCGACCGTTATAGTCTGAGCCCGCGACCTTCCTCGACGATCGAGCCACGAAGTGCTCTGCCCAACGCCAGCAGAGAGCAGTAATCCGGAACAGATATCTCGGGCACTACCACCAATTGCCGGTCCTTTGGCCACGATGGCTGTGGCGGAGCTTTCGGCCATGCTGACGCTAAAGCGAAAATCGCCATAGGATGTACAAAGACCCTGACCCGTTTGAACCGCCCAAACGGGTCAGGAAAGGAGGATCCTTTGGTTTAGGGTAATCCGCTTTGCGTCGACCCGGGGTGGGGAAGAAACAGTCGTCCGGGCGGCGAGAAAGGCAGCGGACCCGTCGTTAGTGCCTTCTGCGCGACAAGGCGTAGATGCCGTATCCGAGCACCAGCATCAGCAGATACACCTCGCCACCGAATGGCACGGTGACGGACGTTCTGTCGTCTTTTTTCATAGGGTCCTCGACGCTGCTCTCCTTATCGCACCAATTACCACAGCCGCTCACGGGTATCTCCACATCCGGGTTATAGGATATGGTAAGCGTTCCGAGAGTGGTCCCCTCTTGGGTCGGCAGGTACTGGACGGTGAGGACCGCGGTAGCGGTGTTTGCGATCGTGAACGGCAACGGGTTGAGGATGGTAAACTGCGGATTCGACGACGCGATGCTCGTGATGTTCACCGAGGCACCGGTTTCGTTGAGGAGATTGGAATTCACTTGTTTCACGTTTTTGAGGCCGACGGTGCCGAAGTTCAGGCCTCTTGGTACGTGGATGGTGCCGAAGCCGGTCATGCTGATGTTGGCCGGAGACAACACGTTGCCGGTGGCGATGAGGGTCAGGGTTCCCAACCGGTCACCGCCTGAGCTGGGGGTAAAGGTGACTTCGAAGGGTGCGCTTAGGCCCCCAGCCACCGATAGCGATGTCGGACTGGGCACGAATTGCGCATCGTCCGAGGCGATGTTGGAGATCGTGAGAGTCGAGGTGCCGGTGTTGATCACGGAGACCGTGAGCACCTTGGCCACGCCGACCATGACGTTGCCAAAGGCGATGGGATTGGGCGTTATGTGCGAGGGAATGACGGTGATGCCGATGGTGTCGTCGTCGGTCAGCCCTCCACCGCTGCCGGTATTGCCCTGGTCGTGGGTCTGAATCTGCACGCTGGCCGACGCGTTAAAAGCTGGGGGTGGTATCGGCCTGAAGAACATCCCGTTGAGGGCGGTATTGATGGCGGTCAGGGTCCCGGTGAAGACCATCATAGCGTCGGAAGTGCCGTCGCCCGAAGCGAAGACCAGTCCGCTGACGCCGTTGAGTGTGGCGGTTCCATTGACGATGGTGAGGGTGACCTGGAGGCTGCTGCCTCCGGCATCGACGTCGGCTACACTGATCAGGTTGGCGTTGCCGGTGGAGAAGGTCAGGGACACATCCTGACCGATGACCTGAGGCCCCGGCACGGTGTGGACTGGAGCGTCGTTGACGGCGGCGACAACGACACTAGCAGTCCTGGAAGAAGTAGAGTAGGCGGTGGTACCTCCGGTGGCGATGATGTTGGCAGTGCTGGCGGAGGTACCGGTGGTCTGATCCCAGGCCCGGAAGGTGATGCTGACGGTTCCGTTGAAGTTGAGGCCGGGCACGAAGCGGACCTTGTTGTTGACGTTGTCGGCAGCCAGGAGCCTGGCGGCAGAACTCGCGACGGTGCCGAAGTCGGTCCAACTGGCGCCGTTGTTGGTGGAGAATTGCCAGGCGCCGTTGGTGTTGTCGACGGCGATGACGGCGATGCCCTCGTTGTCGGTGGCATCCACGTCCGTGATGGGATTTCCGGCGGTGAAGAGGAGGGCGGCGATGTCGATGCCGGTGGGGTTGGTGGCGTCCTCGTTGATCTGCGGCAGGCTCATCGTGCCGCTATTGCTCAGCACCGGGGCACTGTTGACAGCGATAGAGGCGGCCGCGGTGGCAGTAGAGTAGGCGGTGGTACCTCCGGTGGCTCCGATGATGATTTGGTTGCCGTTGGTATCGGTGCTCTGGTCCCAGGCCCGAAAGGTGATGCCGGGGTTGACGGTTCCGGTGAAGGAGGCAGCGGGTACGAAGCGGATCTTGTTGTTGGCGCTGTCGGCACCCAGGAGCCTGGCGTTAGGGGGCGTGAGGGTGCCGAAGTTGGTCCAACTGGCGCCGCCGTCGGTGGAGAATTGCCAAGCGCCGTTGGTGTTGTCGACGGCGATGACGGCAATGCCTTCGATCGCTAAGTCATCTATGTCGGTGATGGGGTTTCCGGCGGTGGCGAGGATGGCGGCGATGGTGTTGCCGCTGGAGTTGGTTTCGTCCTCGCTGATCCCCGTCAGGCTCATCGTGCCGCCAATAAGTATTGGAGCATCGTTCTCTCGGAAGGTATCGTCCACGTCGGTTATGCGCGTGCGTGCGTGCGAGGTTAACTCACCGTCGTTGACTGTGAAAGTCACCGTGCGGGTCTCCGACGACGGGTTTACCACATTGGTATTGTGATAGGTCACCGACCGCAGCGCTGCCCGGTAGTTGGCCACCGAAGACGTCCCAGTCAGCGTCAGCAGCCCGGTGGCCGCGTTGAAACTGCCCGTGATTTCCGGTGTATTGACGAATGCCAGGACGTCTTCGGAGTTCTCAAGGTTGCTGGTAATCTGCACCGTGGCACCCTCGAGGTCGGTGTCGTCAACGTCCGAAATTGTCACCGTTGCAGTGATCGCGGTGGGTGGGTCCCCCATGTGGAAGACTTGCACGTCGCCCTCGAGATTGGCCACCACAGGGCGGTCGTTGACGGGGGTGACAACGATAGAGGCGGTCTCGGTGGCAGTAGAGTAGGCGGTGGTACCTCCGGTTGTACTGACGTTGGCAGTGCTGCCGTTGGCACCGGTGGTCTGATCCCAGGCCCGGAAGGTGATGCCGGGGTCGACGGTTCCGTTATAGTTGAGGCTGGGCACGAAGCGGACCTTGTTGTTGGCGCTGTTGGCACCCAGGAGCCTGGCGGCAGAGGTCGTGGGGGAACCGAAGTTGGCCCAACTGGCGCCGCCGTTAGTGGAGAATTGCCAGGCACCGTTGGTGTTGACGACGGCGATGACGGCGATGCCCTCGTTGTCGGTGGCGTCTGCGTCGGTGATGGGGTTGCCGGCGGTGGCGAGGAGGGCGGCGATGGTGTTGCCGCTGGGGTTGCTGTCCTCGTTAATCGTCGTCAGGCTCATCGTGCCGCTATTGTCCAGCACCGGGGCACTGTTCACGTCAATGGAGGCGGTCTCGGTGGCAGTAGAGTAGGCGGTGCTACCTCCGGTGGCGCCGCCGCCGCTGATGTCAG
This sequence comes from Candidatus Latescibacterota bacterium, assembly GCA_036336855.1. GTDB lineage: Bacteria > Latescibacterota > UBA2968 > UBA8231 > UBA8231 > JAYZFI01. The sequence continues at coordinate 70,983 of JAYZFI010000009.1, read as the reverse complement.
CAGTGTTGCCGTTGGTGCCGGTGGTCTGGTCCCAGGCCCGGAACATGATGCCGAGATTGACGGTTCCGGTGAAGGAAGCAGCGGGCACAAAGCGGACCTTGTTGTTGACGTTGTTGGCACCCAGGAGCCTGGCGGCAGAGGTCGTGGGGCTGCCGAAGTTGGTCCAACTGGCGCCGCCGTTGGTGGAGAATTGCCAGGCGCCGTTGGCGTTGTCGACGGAGATGACGGCGATACCCTCGTTGTCGGTGGCGTCTGCGTCGGTGATGGGGTTGCCGGCGGTGGCGAGGAGGGCGGCGATGGTGTTTCCGCTGGAATTGGTTTCGTCCTCGCTGATCCCCGTCAAGCTCATCGTGCCGCTATTGTCCAGTAACGGGGCGTCGTTGATGGCGGCGACAGCGATAGCGGCGGTCTCGGTGGCAGTAGAGTAGGCAGTGCTACCTCCGGTGGCGCCGCCGCCGCTGATGTCGGCAGTGTTGCCGTTGGCACCGGTGGTCTGATCCCAGGCCCGGAAGGTGATCCCGGGGTCGACGGCTCCGTTAAAGTTGAGGAGGGGCACGAAGCGGACCTTGTTGTTGGCGTTGTCGGCACCCAGGAGCCTGGCGGCAGAGGTCGTGGGGGTGCCGAAGTTGGTCCAACTGGCGCCGCCGTTGGTGGAGAATTGCCAGGCGCCGTTGGTGTTGACGACGGCGATGACGGCGACGCCCTCGTTATCGCTGGCGTCCGCGTCAGTGATGGGGTTGCCGGCGGTGGCGAGGAGGTCGGCGATGGTGATGCCGGCGGGGTTGGTGTCGTCCTCGTTGATCCCCGTCAGGCTCATCGTGCCACTGTTGTTCAGCACGGGAGCACTGTTGACCGCATTGGCGTCACTGGCATATAGCTGGAAGAATAGAGACAGGGCAACCAGACCCAGGAGTTCGGTTCGCATTGAAAACCGACGGCCTGATTTGTCCGTTTTCGGACCCTTATGATGGACGCACCCTACTTCAATCGGCATCACATTTCGCGTCTCAACCCGACCGAGAGATAGTCCGGTTGTTAAAGACCTAGGACGGGGACAATCCGGTCGATCTCCTGCTTGAGCTGGCTCGCTTCTGCCTCACATCGCCCCGCGATTCATGATTCATCGTGCTGGCGGTTTTTCGGATATAGAGAGGCGCCAGTCAACGACCGTTTCTTTCACCGGCCAATGACTGGCGCCTGCCTTGATACGCTTCTTGGGACTCCCGGACTTCTGACGCCTACCCTTGGAGCAAAGTCAATGCATTCCGCGGCAAGGCATTGGCCTGTGCGACCATGGCGGTTGCCGCCTGTGTGAGAATCTGGCTTCGAGTGAAGGCCGAAATTTCCTCCGCCACATCCGCATCACGGATGGCGGATTCAGAGGCCTGCAAGTTCTCGATGGCGTTAGCGAGACTTTCAGTGGTGTGTTCGAGACGATTCTGGACGGCACCGAGGTCACCGCGTTGGCGAGACACCTTATATATCGCGGTGTCGATGTTCCAGATGGCCGCCCGAGAGTTCACAATGTTGGCAACGGAAACGCCGTCGAGGTTGAGCGCGCGGGTCCGCATGTCGTCGATATTGACCAAGATCCGGTTGTCCGAATTGTCGTTGTCTCCAACCTGGATCACGCCGCCATCACTCGATGCGATGTGGAAGGTCTTGTTATGCAGGCGACCGTCCTCATAAACGTTGCCGCTGGTGAAACCCGAGGTTTCAAACCCTTCCGTTTCGATGTCTTTCACGTCTACCTGAAGCTCGCCTGTGATGTCGTCGATGCGCGCGAAAGCTTCGGGATTGAGGTCTTTCAAAGCTGCGTCGAGCGCAACCTGGATATCTTCCAGACTTTGACCGGCTTCTATATTGACACAAGCGGGATCGCAGGCCTCTTCAGTATGGGTCACCAGGTTGATCGCGGCGGCTTCGCCCAGAGGAGCGTCCAGCTTCCACGTGTTTTGGAAGGACACACCCGGGCCGACCAGATTGAGCTGCACGCCCAGCCGGTCGAAATTGCCAACAAAGGTGGCGCCGGTGGCGACCAGATTCTTGCCGTCATCCAAGTCCATCGCTTCGCCGATGTCGATGGACTGTTCCACCATGGTGCCATCGTCCAACGTGATTGCCAGGCTGATCTGGTTGTCAGAGTCGCTGTTGTCGGTAAATGTGTAGGTGCCAGGCATAGCACCCGAAATGCCGATCTCCTTTAAGCCGCCGAATCCGTCGAGGGCGGTGGAGGTCAGCGGATTCGTACTCACCGTGTTGCCAAAACCGCTAAGCAAGGTCTGATTGTTGTAGTTAGTGGAGGCCGCAATTCGGTCGAGTTCCGTCTTGAGCTGCTGGAACTCTGTGTTGATGCCGCCACGGTTCTTGTCGGTAAGCGTGGAGTTGGCCGAGGACATCGCCAACTCGCGCATTCGCACGAGGATACTGGACACCTCGTTCAGAGCACCCTCTGCCGTCTGGATCAGATGGATACCCGCGTTGGCGTTGCGAACGCCCTGCTTTATCCCGGTCAGTTCGGCTCTCATGCCTTCCGTGACTGAGAGACCTGCAGCATCATCAGCGCCCCGGTTGATTCTCAATCCTGAGGACAGGCGCTCAATGTTCTTACTGAAGCTGCGGGTGGCTGTGTTCAGGTGTCGACCAGCGTTGATCGACGTTACGTTCGTTCCGACTCGAAGTGGCATCTGCTTAACCTCCGTTGTTGGCCCTTTAGGTTCTGGGCCGTCCTCCTTGTACTGCTCCTTGGATCTGCGCTTCACTCTCGTCGAGAGTTGGGTTTCGAGGCGCAGAGCTGTAAACACCCGGGGGTTAGCAAGGGGTGTGCCATCTTGTCTTTCAAGATCCAAAAAAGAACTATAAGTAATTGTTTTTCTACTTCTTATGAATACTTGACTACGATGAATCCGACCATGAATGTCTGGCGTCCGGGGGGGAAGGGGAAGACCGGAACAGGTTGCTTGGGGAAGGAATTACCCGCACAGGAACAGTTTGCGGTCACCGCTCAACCCTCAGAGCACTGGAGGCTGCGGTCGTAGCACATCTGAGCCGCATCCTCCACCCCCAGTTTGCTGTAGCAGTCGCCCAGCCGACGGAAAGCATCCCCGTTGCAGGGATCGGCGCGCAGCAGCACCTCGTATTCGGCCACTGCCTTCCAGAACTGCTGCTGGGAGGCAAACAGCTCGGCCAGGCAGCAACGAGCACCGGCCGAGACCTCACTCATCGCCCCTGCCTCCCCTTCCCCGCAACGGGCGGAGATGGAGAAAGCAATCTCCGCGCACTTCGCCAACTCCTGCTTTACCAGCTGGAGGCCCAGTTGGAAGAACGAACCGTCGAAGGAGGACACATCTCCGGGGACGCCGGCGGCGGGTAATTGGGAAACAGTGGGAAAGCGACGCAGCAGCTCCTGCGCCAGCTCGTCGTTCCAACGATTGATGGCCTGTCCCGCGGCCAGTTCACCCAACTCGATGTCGAGTAGACCAGGACGTAGCTGGCGAACCCGCTGGAACATCTCCACCGCCTCCTGTTCCCGTTCAGCCGCCAGCAGGAGATGGGCCAGGTTAGCCAGGGCATCGGCATGATCGGGCTCGTTGTCGAGCACAGCGCGGTAGTACGATTCGGCTGCCTCGACATCTCCGCGGCTCTTGGAGATGAAGCCGAGGTTGAGCAGCGCAGGAGGATGTCCGGGCATAATTTCCAGCAGCTCCTCAAAACCAGCCTTCGCCGCCTCCATCTTCCCCTGGTCCAAGTGGATCATCGCGGCATTAAAGCGATGCTTGGGGTGATTGGGCGCAATTTCCAGCGCTTCCTGCAGAACTTTCAGGGCGGCGGCGAACTGCTGCTGTTGCTGCAGAATCTCGGAAAGCATCCCCAGCGCCTCGCTGCGTCGTGCGACGGGCGTTGCAGCTGCCTGCCGCAGGGACTGCTCGGCTCCCTCCAGATCGCCAGTAAGCGCCAGCGCCCTTCCTTCCGCGGTGAGGCACGAGTAGGCAAGCTCGGTCTGATCGATGGGAAAGAACGTGAGCTGGGGCGTCTCCCGCGCGCCGCGGACGTAGTGCAATGCCTTGTGCGGATCTCCGATCTCGAGATGAATTTCAGCCAGCGAGAATTTCGTGAGCACGTAGTCGGGGTCGACCTCCTCGGCGCGCTCGACCCAGGTGAGCGCCGTCTCGTAGCCCCCCTTCTTCATCCACGATCGACCGAGGAACAATAGCGCAGTGGTGTACACCACGTAGTTGTGATCGGCTTGGCACTGGCTCTCCTCGACAATAATCCGGTACTGCTCGATGGCCTCGTCGAGACGACCTCTTGTGTGATAGATGAGACCCACGTGGGACCGCACGATATAGTCTTCGGGATGGCTATTCAGCCAGCGTTCCATGATTTCGAGATAACGCGAGGTCTTTTCCGCTACCACCTCCTGCGTGGTGTAGCCGGTATGAACGACGCGAATATCAGTGGGCGCCATGTCGATGCCGAGTCGCGACAGCGACAGCGTGACCTGCTCGTGAATGGGCATTTCGAACATCACGCCCTCACGCTTAGGAAACAGTCGCATCTGCAGGCAGGAGACGCTTTCATAGCCGCGATCGTCGAGCATGAAAAAATAGCCACGGTCCTGGGGACCGCTGACCAGCTGGCGAATGGGGCCGTGGGACTCGGCGGGAAGCACGTCGTCGGCGTCCAGCCACATGATCCAGTCGCCTGTCGCCATCGACAGGGATACATTGCGAGCTGCCGAGAAATCATCGCGCCATTCGAAGCTTCCCAGCACCGCACCGTGCTCACGGGCGATCTCTACAGTGCGGTCTGTCGAACCGGTGTCGACAACGACGATCTCATCTACCAGTCCCTGTACGCTCTGCAGGCACGTCGCCAGCTTCTCTTCCTCGTTGCGCACGATCATGCACAGACTGAGGCGGGCGTCGGGGTGCTGGTTCTCCAGCTCCGCCATAGAGGCCACGCTATCCGATTGCTCGTAGAGTCCGGTCTTGCCAGTAGCGACAGTCGTTCCAGCATCTCCTCCGCGGCTGAGCCGCAGCTGTGCCAGAACCTGACTGGCCTCGGTGCGCTCCGGTTGCAGCGCCGCCGCCGCCTCGAGGTGCTCGATCGCTTCTGTTACCCTTCCTATGCTGCTGAGGTTTTCCGCTAGGAAAAAGCGGGTGGAGTACTCGATGAGATCGCGATCGAGGGGGAAGCCAGAGTCGACATGCCGCTGGAGGGCTTTCTCCAGATGCACAATCGCCCGGTCCCGCTGTTGCGCCTTGGTTAGGGCATCTCCGAGGGTGAGATTGGCCAGCATCTCGTTGCCGTCAAGGGTGAGGGCGGCTTCAACATCAGGAATAGCCTGCTCCCAGTCGCCCATCTCCAACCGGCAGCGACCGCGAAAAGTCAAGGCGTGGCGACGTAGGGACGTTGGGTGAGCGTCGAGCTCCGGCGACGCCAGCACCGTATCAAAGTGAGCCACTGCCGTTTCGCGGTCATTGTCCGAATAGGCTGTATGGCCTAGGCGGAAGTGGGTGTCGAGATCTTCGGGATGCTGCTTGATCCACTTCTGCATAATCGCTGCGTAGCGCGAGCACTTCTCCGCCACTACCTGAGGATCAGCGTATCCCGTATGCATAACCCGAGCGTCTGTGGGCCGGACAGGTATCCCGAGCCGCCGCAAGGTGGGAACCACGGTCTCGTGAACGGGCCGCTCGAATCGAATGCCATCGGCGTTGGGAAACATCTTCACCTGCTGAAAGCAGGTGCGGTCGTGGCCCCCCGTATTCTGCAGGGTGAAATAGAAAGCCTGATCTGGCGACATCTTCTTGGCTGCCGCCACCCGTTGTGCGTCCTCGGGCAGCAGGTAGTCATCGGCGTCGAGCCAGAAAATCCAGTCGCCGCTGGCATGCCGCAGGGACTCGTTGCGTGCGGCCGCGAAGTCATCGCACCACGTGAAGTGATAGACCTGGGCGCCAGCTGCCTGCACTCGCTGCACGGTATCATCCGCAGAGCCGGTGTCGACGACGATGATTTCATCGGCCATCGCGGCAATCGATGACAGGGCGCGGTCAACGGTCGCCGCCGCATCCCTGACAATCATGCAGACGCTCAGGCGATGGGCTGCCTCTGACGCCTCCTCCTGCCCCATCGCGGGCAGGGCGGATCGGATCTTCGCCAAGTTCTGCTCCAAGATTGGATTCTTCGGCGCCAGCGCTAACCCTTTCTCGTACGCATCAGCGGCATCGACGAACTGGCCCTGACGGCTGTACAGGCTACCGAGATTGTTATACGCCTGGAATGACTGCGGAAAGAGCTCGATGATGGTGCGGTAGGCTGCCGCTGCCTCCTCCAGGCACCCGAGGCGATCGAGTACATCGCCGTACACCAGCTCTACGTGTTCAGGATCGAGATAGAGCACATCCCGGCTGGCCGCTGCCCTCACCCTCTCAATGTATTCGAGGGCATCATCGAGGCGACCTGCGTCGCGGTAAGCGATGGCGAGCTCGAAGTGGGCACGCAGATCGTCGGGGCTTTCTGCGACCTTCCGCTCTCCAAGCTCCAGGTAGCGATCGGACTGGCGCTGCTTCTCCACGTAGCCGTAGTGATGGACGGGTACGACACAATCGACGATGACAGCCCCCGCAACTTGAAGCGAAGGCTCTACCAACTCATGCACCGCACCCTGAAAGCGCGTAGTCTTGCGCCGCCGCCACAGCCGCACCTTGGTTGTAGGAAACCAACCGGAGTACGTCTTCTCCTGCTCTACATAGACTCCGTCGCAAGCGGTCCAGCTAGCGCGGTCGGATTCTTCGCTGTAGTTACGCGTGGTGATTCGGTAGGCATCGGCGCTGCCTCGGATGGCCAGCCGCAACGCCCCGTGATCGCCTTCGGCGACGACCTCGTCGCAGTCCAAGCAGAGAATCCAGCGGCCGCGGGCGCGGTCGAGACCGAAGTTACGCGCCGCTGAAAAGTCATCGGCCCACTCGAAATGAAAGACCCGCGCATCATGGCGCTGCGCTACAGCTACACTGTCGTCTGAAGAACCGGTGTCGACGATGACGATCTCGTCGACGAGACCTCGAATGCTAGTTAGACAGCGTTGGAGGTGGGCAGCCTCATCGCGGACGATCAAGCACAGGCTGAGCGCGACTCGGGACTGCCCAGCCGGTGCTTTCCGCTTCTTACTGGACTTTCGCCGCCCCTTCGCCACTGTTGCCGAAACTCTTGGTGAGAGTCTTCCTCGCCTGGAAATGATCGGGGTGGATGTCGATGATCTGCCGCGCCAACTGACACGAACGCTCAGCGTCTCCAGGTTGCTCCATTATGTCGGCCACCCTCTGCAATACCTCGACATCGTCAGGATAGCGCTGCAGGTAGGCGAGGTAGAGATCGGCGGCGGCGGAATCATCTTCGATTTGGGAATACACCAGGCCCAGATTGACGACCAGATCGCGGTTGAAGGGATCGATATCGTTCGCCGCCCGGAACTGCTCGAGGCTAGCCTCGAAGGCTCTCTCTTCCCACTCGAGGACTCCCAGATTCACCCGCGCATCGACGAGTTCGGGGTTGAGCTCGATCGCCAGATGGAAGCACCGACGCGCGCCCTCGGGGTCCCCCGCTCGCACGTGTACAACGCCAAAATGATTGCGGACCAACGCTGATTTCGAGTCCATTTCCTGCAGTCTCGATGCCGTCGCCAAGGCCTGTTGCGACTCGCCCGCGGCGAGCTCGGCGTCGACACAAACCACAATGGCTTCCGCGTAGTCAGCCTTGAGATCCAACGCGCGACGGTATTGGGTGAGTGCACTTTCGATGTCGTCCTCATCGCGATGCAGATCGCCCGTCTGCAAAGACCGAACTGCCTCGATTTCATCTCCGTCCACTTGAATCGGGAACGATGGAATCTCCGGTATGCGCAACGGCTCCACCTTCCATCCTTGTCGGACCATGGCCCGGGCGCAGTTGCCAATTACCGCTGCCGATTGGAAGGAAGCGTCGAATCCACCAATCGCACTCAAAATAGCCGTGTCCAGCAGGCAACAACTGGCGGTGATTGCCATCTCGATGCCAGCCCCTGCGTCCTCGGCAGGGTTGAGACAAACCATCCCCACTCCGCTGCTGCCGCGCAGGTGTTCAACCACTGCGCGTGCCGCAGACTCCGGACAGCTGGTCTTCAAAATCGCCAGGTGTTTGACGCCGGCGGCATTGGCACGAACCGTTTCTAGTTGCTCTCCCAGGGAGTGGCCGGCATCGACGTCGAGATCGTAGCAGGCGCAGATTCCTATTGCAGAAAACCCCTCCACGATTGGCAGTTCACCAGCGCCAAGAAGGACTACTGCGGTATCCCCCGTTGTCACCGGCGACAGAGCCTCCGGCAGCCGCGCCGGCTCGGAGGTACCGCTCTCGATGCCGGGAAAAGGGATAACATCGGTCTGCGTCGGGACGGCTGTCGACGCCGTCGGCACCACTTCCACCTGCAGACGTCCGCTGTCGTCGAAGCGTCCCTCCCACCGCTGCAGAAAGCGTTGCACGTTCTCCTGCACGTGGTCGAAGCGGCCCTCGCTCTGGGCTTCGTGATGGTCGACGACAGATTGGGCGCAGTAGTGGACGACGGCGCCGTGCTCCCGTGCCCGTAGGCAAAGGTCGACATCTTCGACTCCGTTGAGAAACTGCCTGTCGAAACCACCGAGCTCGGCAAACAGCTCGCGGCGGATCATCAGGCATGCGCCCGTCACTATGTCAAGGTCGCGACTCTGGAGAGCGCGGGGATCGTCTCCGGCAACTCCCCGCAGGTCGTGCTCGGGCAAGCCGTCGACGATGGACAGGCCGGCGTGCTGCAGCCTGCCGTCGGGGTAGAGCAGACGAGCTCCAACGATGCCGACTTCTGGGCGCGCATCAGCCACGGCGACCAACTCCCGCAGCCAACCCTCATGGGGAACGGTATCGTTGTTTAAGAGGAGCACAAGCTCGCCGCGAGCCTCAGCGACACCCTGGTTGCACGCGAGAGCGAACCCGAGGTTGCGGTCGTTGCTTAGAACGGTGAGGTCCCCTTCCATGGCGTGGAGCAGGTATGAGGTCCAGTCGGAAGAACCGTTGTCGACGACGATGACCTCGTAGTCGGGGTCGTCTTCCGTGTTTCCGGCAATCGCATACAGGCACTTCTCGGTGAACTCGGCTCCGTTGTGCACAGGGATGACGATGCTCACGCGGGACACACCGCGCACGGCAATCGGGCAGGCAACCGGCCCGACATCAACGCCGGCACCGCGAGCCGATGCAACCGCGTCCGCGACGTGCTGACGGGTCTGCTCCGTCACTGCGGGAGTCGGAGGATTTGTTGCGCTGAACAACCAGTGGCTGATCGGCAACTCTTGCTCGCGCCCCTCGTCGATCAGGCCGGCTTGGCGAAGGGCTCTCAGCCAGGCCTGTTCCTCGGCGCCGAGCTCGACGGCAACCGCTGAGGTCGAGTGCACGCACAGGCCAGCGCGCTCCATAGCCCGCTCCAGCGCCCCCGCTCCTCCTGGAAGGTGGGCCCCACCGTTTTCACCGCGCAACTGACACGCCAATTCCCAGAATGAATGGGGATTTCCCATCACCCCGATCACCGATGCACCTGGCGACAAGGTCTGAAAAAAGTCGCTGTCGAGAGCGCGTGGTGTCATCCCCGGCAGGGGCGACACAACCAGCAGATCCACGGAGGGCAGGCATCCCTGTAACCGCCCCTCTCCGCGATTCCACACCGCCGACGATTCGTCGGAGGTCTCCCCGACGCAGACGAGCTCTGCCTCGGGGAATTGGCGTTCGACCAAGGGCCGCAGGCCGATGACGTCCTCGCCGATCAGGGCGACCCGGGTCACAGCGCTCGGGAGCAGAACACCGATCTCCCGTTCAAGCGCTTGCAAGATTTGCTCAGGTATGGAGGAGGAGGAACGGAATCCGGTCATGGCGATTCAGCAGCCCGCTGCTGCTCATGCCCTGGCGCGACTCCGTCCGCGAGAAAGGCAACTGCATCGGCGCGGCTAGGCCGCACGTGACTCGGACCTCTTGTCCGGATGGTGATCGGTGAAAACGCACGCCCCTCCACTTCGACGGAGGGACCCAGCGTGGAGCCAAACTTCAGGATATGGAGACCGAGCTATCGCCCTTTCTTCTTCTTCCAAGCAGCGCTCAGAGTCTTAAGCTCATCGGCGCCGGCGAGCGCAGCCTGCTCGTTCTCCTGCTTGATGCGTTCGTACACCTCTCCGCGATGCACCGGAATCTCGGAAGGCGCTTCAATTCCGAGTCGGATCTGTCGACCCTGCATCTCCAGAACCGTGACGCGGATCTGACTACCGATGACGATGCTTTCCCCTGCCTTACGTGTCAGTACGAGCATGAGCGATCTTCCCTGATCCCCGTGAGGGGGTCATTGCGGTGACGCAAGTCGACGATTCAAGCAGATTCCGCTTTTTCCTGCTCCTTGGCGGCGGACAACAACGAATGCTTCGTGGTGTAGCGGTCGTCAACCAGAATCATCTGACGAGCCGTCATGGTTCGGGTGTTGATGGCGATCGGCCCCCTAAGGTTCGCCGTAACCTCCTCGGGCACCGAACTCAAGGTGACAACGCAGTACATCTCAAGGTCCTCGGGACTCGCGATCTCGAGCCCCTCCAAGTCTTCGCTACCGATGTCGGGATTGTAATCCTTCCACATCAGCATGGGATTGAGGATGACGAAAGCCACGGCGGGCTCATCGATGGACAGCAGCCGGAGAAAAGGACTCTCCTCATCGACCTGGACCAACCCGTATTTCTTGAGCCGCTCAAAGCCGGGCACACCCTCCGGGAAGGTGATGATGCTGCCGCCCTCGACCGTGACCTCTCCGAACTTGGTGTTGGTAAATGTGACCTGTTGACTATCGCTCATGAAACCATCCCCTGCGGGTTCTCGATAGCTGACGCCTATAGACAGCCGAACGAGCGTCGCACGACCATGTCGGGGAGGAGGTGGCGGTGCGCTGGCGTCGGCTGATACATACCTATCAGCCGATGAAATCCATCAGTGACTGGGGAATCACTGAAGAGCCGGATGCTAGCGCCGCCTGAAATACGTCCTGCTCCTGTTGCAGATTGACGACCGCAGCCGTCAGATCCACGTCCTCGTCCTCGGAGAGAATGGACGTCATCTCTATCGAGACTCGATCGAGGACGTTGCGAGTGAGCTCCACTCGATTCACCCGGGCGCCGAGTTCGCCGCGGACAGAGGAGATCTTCTCGCGCATTTCCGCCAGCGACGTGAGGGAGCCTCTCACAGCGCCGATGTTGTTCGTTTCCAGTGCGTCACGCAGGTCCTTGAGCACATCGAAGGCGTTGAGGCTGCCCTCGAAGATCTCACTTCCAGGCACGTTAACCTGCATGATCTTCCCGTCGGCCACTTCACGCTCAATCGACCCGGTAGCGTCGCCAGCGGGGCTCAACTCCAAGATCCCACCTTCCCCGTCACGGATCGCCTGATAGGGCGGGCTCGCGGTTTGTGTTCCGGCGAAGATGTAGCGCCCTCGGTACCGAGACTCACTCAAACTGACGGCGTGTTCGAGGAACTTGTCTACCTGATCGGCCACCGCCAGCCGTTGGTGCGCATTGTACGTGCTGCTCGCTCCCTGGACTGCCAGCCCTCTGGCCTCGACGAAGAGCGTCTCCAACTCGCTCAGATTGACTTCCGAGAGCTCGAGCCACCCGGTGCCATCGTCGATATTTTTCTGAAACTGCTCGATATTTCGCAGTTCCGCGCGTAGGGCCAGAGACCTTTCCACGGCTGCGGGATCGTCCGACAGCGTATTGATCCGAGATCCAGTGGAGAGCTGCTCCTGGAACCCGACAATTCGCTTGAACGACCGATTCAGGTTGCCGACCAGATTGTCGACGGCCATCTGCGTTGTAACACGCATGATCGCCTACCTGCCCGCCGTCTTGGGCCAAATATAGCCGGAGTCAGAAAATCTGTCCATCATAAATACACACCAATAGTTACGAAGATCTGACAGGCCGCTGACGGCCCTCGCCAGCGTCGCAATGTGTCTTTTTCACGGCCCTTCATCACAGGTTGATCGTGACCTCCATGAGATCGTCGATGATAGAGACCGTCCGTGCTGCCGCTTGGTAAGCCCGCTGGAACAGCACCAGTTGGGCCGCCTCGTCGTTCAGAGACACTCCCTGGACGGACTGGCGACGATTCTCGATCTGGCTAGCAAACAAGCGGTGGTTCTCCGCCATGGTCTGAGCTTCCTTGCTACGCGCCCCCACCTCTCCCAGCAGGGTGAAGTAAAACCCCTCGATGGTGTCCCCCCCGAGATTGGCCACGGAGTCGTTGTTTCTCAGAGCGGCAATCTCCAAGGCAACGGCATTGTCACCCACGTTGCCGTCACCGGAGGCAGCAATGTTGTTGAGGTCGGCGAGCACGTCAGAGCTCAGAGCGATATCGCTGGCACTGAGTCTGGCGTGGTCGAAAAAGTCACGCCCTGTGCTGCCCGTCGAGTCGGTCCCTGTGCGGTGCACGGCGTTGACCTCGGTCACCAGGGTCTCCGCTAGCACATTGAGGCGGTTGAGGAAGTCGGGAATCGTCTGGTCCCTGATTTCCATCAGGCCTCGGACCCGGCCTTCGCGGACCGGCGCTAGAGAACCGTCGTCGGAGAAGAAGATTACCGATGTCGGAAAGTCGTTTTGCACAATCTGGCGGACGGCGAGATCCACCGAAGCGTTGCCCTGCAGGAGGGTGTGGCCGGCCAGCAGTACCGAGACCTGACCGTTGTCGGCCTCTAGCAGGGATATGTCGACCCGCATGGAGAGTTCCTCCAGCAGGCGGTCCCGGTGGTCAAGCAGGTCGCCGGCCGTACCACTCCCCTGCCCGCTGCGCGGGATCTCGGTATTGAGGGCGGCCAGAGAGTCGAGGATCTCGTTAATTTGCTCCACCTCTCGCACGATCTCCTCGTCGAGCCCGCGCTGGCTGTCGGTGAGTTGGTTGCTCAGATCGTGCATGGTGTTGACCAGGAAATCGCCCTCCTGTCGCACGGCGGCGCGCGCGGCTCCGCTCTCGGGAACGTTGGATAGGTCCTGCCAGGCGTTCCAGAACCGGCTCAGTGAGCCGCTGAGGCCGAGGCCGGAGGGCTCGTTGAAGATCGTCCCGGCCTCGCTGGAGCCGCCCCCGGCGGGTTCGTTGAAAATGGACTCGATTCCCGTCAGCGCCCGCTCCATCGCTTCCCAGCGGCCCAGCACCTGCTGCTCCACCCGCATCTGCGCATCGATGAAGCCGCTCCGCTGCCGCACCACGGCGGCGACGTCGACGCCGCTACCGATCCCGTTGGGGGGCCCGGGCACACTCTGAAGGTCCACGCGCCGCCGTGAGTACCCGTCGGTGTTCGCGTTGGCAATGTTGTGCCCAGCAATCTGCAGGGCGGTCTGATGCGCCTGCAGGGCGCGTCGACCGATCTCGATTCCGGTGGAAGAGGAAACAGGCATGGCTCGTCAGGCGTTCAAGCGGTCCGATTCAGAATCGAACGACCGTGGCGACGCCGGGCGTGGTGTCCGAACTTGCCGTACAGGCCCCGGGCACCGGGATCGCCGGTAAGAATGTCCAGGCAACGCTCGGTGTAGCGCAGCGACTGCCGAATAAGGAAGGAGTTGTTCTCGTTGGTCTTGCGGATTCGCTGGTTGAGGTCGAGCAGAACCTCGCGCATCCGCGTCAGCTCCTTAGAGTGCGGACCATCCATCGCGCAAATCAGCTTCTGCAGATCAGCGCCCTTCGCATCCATCTCCAGAGACTCGCTGAGCTCACAGATCAGCATGACGCGCTCGCTTTCCAACACCTTGGCGCGCGTCGCCTGCTCCGTCTTGGCGACGGCAGCACTGTCGATGCCGGCGAGGTCGTCGGCGACGATCGCCTTCTGCTCCTGCTCAAGGGTGTCGAGCAGCTCGTGGAAGACACGGATCTCGTCGTTGATGACCCGTACCAGGTCGCCCAACTCGGGACTCGGTGTGTGTTGGTTTTCGATTTCTCGTTCCATGACTCAGTCGGTATTTTTCGGTTGACGGCGACCCATCCTCAGCGCGAGATCGGGTCCGCCATCTGTTGGCTGATATCGAGCAGTCCCGCGGGCGGCGTGGTCGGCATCTGCAGCAACGGATGAGTGCCGGATCCGGACTCCGCAATCACTCCCTGCGCCCAATGCTGTGCGCGTTCCACCAATTCTGTCTGCGCCGCCTCAGTTTCATCGCTGCCGACAGTCGGATCCAGCCCCATCTGCCGGCTCAGTTGCTGGTAGAGCACCTCCGCCAATCCGCCAGGACCGTGACGGCCTGCCATACGGCGCCCCCACTCCTCATCGAGCATACCTTCAAAGATCTTCTCGCCCTGGCTCTTGTTCAGGAACGATCCCTCTCCCACAGTCTTGCGCATCGCGCTGATCATCTGATTGAGAAAGAGCGCCTCGAATTCCTTGGAGGCTTCGCGCAGCGCCGCCCGCGTCGCTTCTGCATTTTCGCTGCGCGTACCCGAGCGCAGAGCGTCCAGAGCGCTGCGCCGGTTCAGCATCTCGCCGTGCGTACGGCCATGGCGCTGCACGATGCGCTGCTGCGCCAGTCCTTCAAGATTTCCTACCAGGCTGTCTGCCATTGCTGCTTCCCTCGCCTACTGGATGATGAGTTCAGCGCGCAGTGCGCCCGCCGTCTTCAGCGACTGCAGAATGGAGATCAGATCGCGCGGCGTAACTCCGAGCGCATTCAGGTTGCGCACTAGCTCACGGACGGTCGGCATGGCACCGACGTCGAAGGAACTGATAATCGGGTGCAGGTGATCAGGCTCTTCCTCGACGGTGGCTTCGCCGCCGAACAGGTCACCCTCCTCGGCTTCACCGGGGATCTTGAGCGTGAGACTCCCGTGGGACATAGCCACGGCCGCCACCGACACATTCTCGCCAATGATGACTGTGCCTGTTCGCTCATTGACGACGACGCGGGCCTTCGCATCCGGCACCACCGAAACTTTTTCGACCTCGGCGAGAAATTCAGTGAGCAGCTGCGGATCCCCGTGCTGCGGATCGAGCCGGATCTGAATCGTGCCCGCGTCCTGGGCGGAAGCGAGACCGAATTCACCGAAGTACTCGTCGATCGCCCAAGCCATGCGCGCCGCCGTGGTCCAGTCGGGCTCATAGATCAGCAGTTCCACATGGCCATCAACGTCAATGAGCTTATCCATCTGGTCGACGATGAGACCACCGTTGGGGATCGAGCCCACTACCGTGTGGTTCTTGCGAACCGATCCGGCGCCGGAACCGAGGTTGAAGCCCCCGATGCTCACCGGGCCTTGGACCTGCACGTAGACCTTGCCGTCAGGGCCGGCCAGGGGCGTACGCAGTAGCGTGCCGCCCTGCAGCGACGAAGCGTCGCCCAGAGAGGCGACCTGAACGTCGATATGCCCGCCCTTGCGGTCGAAGGGGGAAAGCATCGCCGTGGCACTCACCGTGGCAATGTTGGAAACCCGAATTGCATTGGGATCGACGCTGAGTTGCAGCCGGTTCATCATGTTGGCGAGCATGCGCAGCGTGAAGGTTGCCTGGCGACCGTCACCGGTGCCCTCGAGACCGATGATGAGCCCCATACCGGTAAGAGGGACCTCTTCCCCCATTTGAATGCGCGCCAAGTCCTTGATGCGCACGGCGGAAGCAGCGTCTGTCGGAACTGACGACAGGGCAGCGATACAGAGTGCCATAACAATTTTGACCGTCAGGTTCATCCGATTAGAACAGCCAATTGGCGAGGCGCACGAACACACCGGGTCGCGTCCCCTGTGTCATCGAGCCCTTGCCCGTGTATTCGACGCTGAGATCCCCCACGCTTGAAGAAGGCACGGTGTTGCTGGCACTGACCATGGAGGGACTCACGGAGCCGCTGAGATGAATCGCCTCCGTCTCACCGTTGATCTTGATGGAGCGCACGCCTTCGATGATGAGGTCACCGTTGGCCTTCTTGTCGACCACGGAGACTGTGATGCGGGCCATCAGTCGGGCGCTGCGCGAGGTGGAGGCACGCCCTCCATAGCTGTTTTCAAAGTCGCTGTCGAGGGCGTGGATCGGCACGAAGTCAAGTACGTTGCCCGCGCCCGGAATCGCCGAACTGACCTTGGTCGTATTCGACTTCTGGGTGGTGGTGGCGATCTGATTCGTAGCAGAGGCGGTCTCGGAGATGATGACGGTGAGCGCATCTCCCACGTTGGCCGCCTTGGGATCTGAGAACATGGAGGTAGGCTGACCCATCGCTGGAATCGGTATCGCCAGCGCCCCTGCCAGACTCAATCTCGTCGCACCCCTCAGCATCTGCGTCCACATGGCGATCTAGCTTGTTCCTCCTCGCGACCGTGTTCCCTCGCCAAATGCCTCAACCACCGATTTGGACAGTCCCGGCGTCGGCGATCTCCCCGTACACGACTTTACCAGAATCCGCGTTGCGAACCCGGATCTTCTCACCAATTCCCCCATCTTGAAGGGCCACTCCCTCGGTGGTGAGCACCATGTTCTGACTGCGCACCAGCATCGCCACGGCATCGCCGCGGTGCACGATGGGGATGGGTTGGGCATGGCGGTGAGTGACGACATCCCCCAGCCCGATGGGACGGGATGAGCGCATGCCCTCAAGCTGATGGAGGCTGGTGTAGAACCCGTGACGTTGGCTAGTCACGTCACGCTCGGCGATTTCGATTACGTCCTGGGCGAAGGAGCCGCCCCTTCGCATCGTGCGAGTGGTGACCACCACGTCCTGATACAAGCGGCAGTCCGCCGTCAGCGTGATTGTGTGCTCCACCCGTCCATCGACCTGAATGTCTACTCGTAGCACCGAGGGCCCGCGTAACGGCCTCGACGTGAGTTGATGGATGTCGAACTGCACGCGGCCGGGCTCGTCCAGCAAGATGTCACCCTGCCAGCGAGTGCGCACCTGGTAGCGAATCTCGCCCCTCTTTTCGCTGTCTGCTTCCTCTTCGAGCCGGCCCAGAACATGAGCTTCGACGACAGAGTGGATCAGGCCTTCGGAGATCACGCTGAGCGTGCCGTCGTGGGAGTCCGTGTCCGCGAAGGCGGCGGCAACAAACCCGGCGAGGGCGGCGATGATGACGGTGGCGGCGATCATAGCAATTACGGCGCTATCGGATTAGCGCTTCAGGTTGTTGGCGTTGGCGAGCATCTCCTCCGAAGTCTGGATGGCTCGCGCGTTGATCTCATAGGCCCTTTGAGCGACGATCATGTTTACCATCTCATCCACCACCTCGACATTGGACAGCTCGAGGAATCCTTGGCTGAGCTTGCCGAAGCCCTCGGTGTCGGGCTGGCCGTTCTGGGCTACACCCGAGGCTTCGGTCTCCAGAAACAGGTTGCGGCCAATGCTCTTCAGACCGGCGGGATTCACGAAGCGAGCCAGCTCTAGCTGACCCAGCTGTTGGAAGGTCGGATCACCGGGGATCTTGGCGGAGACCTCGCCGTTGGAGGAGATGTTCACCTCGGTGGCATCCTGAGGAATCGTGACCTGAGGCTCTAGTGTATAACCGTCAGAAGTGACAACCGTGCCCTGCGAGGACTTCTTCAGGGCGCCGTCGCGCGTGTAGGCCACGGTGCCGTCGGGCAGGGTCACCTGCAGGAAGCCATCACCATCGATAGAGATGTCGAACTGGTTGTTCGTGGAGATGACAGTTCCTTGGGTGAAGATCCGCTGGGTGGCGACCGGCCGGGTTCCGTAACCGATCTGCAACTCCACGGGGACTTGGGCCCCTTCGGCCTGGGTGGCGCCGGCGAGACGCAGCTGCTGATACAGCAAATCCTGGAACTCGAGCTTGCTCTTCTTGTATCCCGTGGTGTTCACATTCGCCAAGTTGTTGGCGATGTTGTCCACGTTCATCTGCTGAGCTATCATGCCGGTTGCTGCGGTATACAAGGCACGACTCATGGCGTCCTCTCTCCTCTTCCCTCGTTCCGGTTCATCGTCTCGTTTTTGCCGTCGCCCTGATTACTGCGGGACCCGCCAAGGTCAGTTCCTCCACTACCTCACCACCCCCACGTCGTTAACAGCGCGGTCCAAGGTCGAATCCTGCACTTGAATCGCGCGCTGATCCGCTTCGTACGAGCGGAACACATCGATCATCTTCACCATCTCCAGCACGGACTCGACGTTGGCCTCTTCGAGGAAGCCCTGGGCAATCTCGTAATCGCCACCGGGGACTTGGGTCACTCCCGGTTTCGGGATAAAGAGACCGTCCTTCGACTTAGTCAGGACCGGCTGGTAGGGTGTCTGCGCCTTGTAGTTAGTGTCGTAGAGATCTGGAAAGTCAGTGACCTGCAGGCGACCGAGAACGCTGTCGATGCCCAGCAGCTCGTCCCGGCCCTTGATGACGCCAGCGCCATCGATGATTGGGGCTTCGAAGGTGCGGGGAACATTGACGGGCGCCCCGGCCTCGTCGAGGACGGGATAACCGAGCATGTTGACGAGCAGTCCTTCGTCGTTGCGCACCAAGGTTCCGTTACGGGTGTACTGTACCCCGTCGGGGGTCTGCAGAGCGAAGAATCCCCTGCCGCTGATGGCAACGTCGAACATGTGTCCGGTGCGGCGGAGCTTGCCCTGCTCGAAGTCTGTCCACGTGCCCTCGAAGCGGTTGATGCGCCAATCCGGGTAGTCTCCGGATAGCTGCTTCTTAGCCTCGCGCACCTCGCGCAGGAACATGGAATCCCGCTTGAAACCGGGCACCTCAATGTTGGCCAGGTTGTTGGCGACCGCCTCGTGCCGAGCGGCTTTCGGCAGCATACCCGACGCCGAGATGTAGATGCCTTCGATCATAGCCTGTCTGTTTTCCGTTAGTTACGGTGGTCGGGGCCGCCGGTGGACACACGACTCCCTGAAACTCCGTCGAGCAAGCCATGTGCCACCTTCTGCGATGCCGGATCGAGGGCGCCAACAGGCTGTTTTCCTGTCACTTGAATGATTCCCACCGAGACAGCAGGAAGGCGCATGCGGGGAACAATCATCCGGCACCTGACAGCCTTTCCCGTACCCGGAAAGAACTCGCCAAGGCGGCTCGAACGCTGGTGATTGGCGGAGCTGGCGCCTAAACTTCTACCTGCCCTGCGTAGAAAAATCCTCAGTCTTCGGGGGCAGCTCGAGTCATTCGAGCCGGTAGCGGGTACCGAAACTGCGTGTATGGACTCAATCGCGAAGGTGCTGCGGGAGCGAGAGAAACGTTACCACGACGAGACCGAGTACACCGCCTGGTCTTCCAACGTTCGCGGAGGATTTCACGATCCGGCCCGCTTCGGGATCGCCGAGTTCGTGCAATGAATCTCCGGACTCAACGGCTTCGCAACATTCTGAAATCCTTACCTACTTCTGTTTTCGCAACTGCACTATTCCTGACAGCGCCCGCCATTGCTGACGCCCCCGGAGCAAACGAGGTCAGAGTCTTCTCGTTCTTTATCGATCGCTATGAGTACCCCAACGTGCCCGGCGAGGCTCCCCGCGTGAACGTAACCTGGACCGACGCGTCCAAATTGTGTCGGGAACGAGGCAAGCGCCTGTGTACCGAGATGGAATGGGAGACCGCCTGCCGGGGGCCGGCCGGACTCGCCTATGGCTACGGCTCGGCCTTTGTGCCAGGCAACTGCAATTCCCCCTACCCCACGGCGGACGGGGGCTGGCGCCGGGATTTCGGGACTGCTTTAGCAGGTAGCTTCAAGAACTGCACCAATGAGTTGGGTGCCTACGACATGATCGGCAACGTCTGGGAGTGGACGAGCAGCTATTTCTCGGAGAGCAACCGCTGGAGGGTGGTCCGCGGAGGATCCTGGTTTCACAACGTCAATTTCGCCCGATCGGACGGCCGGTACGGCAAATATCTCAACAAGGATTACTCCCTCGATCTCATCGGTTTCCGCTGCTGCCGGGACGCAGGATCGGACATTGAGTGATGGGAAGGACTCCGTTTTGCTCGCTTCCCCAAGAGGAGAGCCGGGCGGAACAGTAGTGATGGTCGTTTCTTACTGTACGACAGCTGGTTATCTCAGATTTCTAAGTCTGACCATAAGCCCCCGTGCCCGTATTATGGGCCCGTAACTTTCCGGAGCTGGTTTGGCAAGCGGCAAATCCATACTTGGCATCGTCTTGGCGATGTGCGGATCCTTCACGATCGTCCTGGCGGTAATGGGGCATATGGCCACCACACCGCGTTGGGAAGAGAGCCGCGCGCGGCGTCAGGCGGTCGTTGCACCTGAGGACGACCTCCCCGTCATCGCCGGCTACGAGCCGGGGATGCTCACCGAGGAAGACCCTTCACCCGTTCTCGATGTCGTGATTGCAGCGGAAGATGCGGCTCGTGTTGCAGCGCTGGATCCATTTCGCGATTCCGGACGCCCAACCGACCGAGCCGAGCTGAAGGCCCTTGCTCGCACGGTCAGCGGAGGCCTCGATGGGGTTCGGAGCGCTCTATCCCGGCAGGTGAGTGTGCTCAAGGAGAACCGGGATCAAATGCTCGCTGATTTCGCCCGCGAGCTCTCCGCCATGCCCGCCGGCGAGGCGGCAGAGGCCCTCGCCGAACTAGACGACGAGCTGGCGATTTCCGCTCTTAGTCGGATCCGTCGCGATCACCGCAAGTCCATCATTGAGCGTCTCCCTGCAAAACGTCAGACCCGTGTGGACCGAGGCCTGCGCCAGCTCGCATCCCGATAGAGGATCCGGTCATTTTGCCGTCTTACGCCAGCGCGCGGAAGGTTCCCTACCCCCAGCAGCGAGTCGTCCCCATTCTGGGCATGCACCGTAGCGGCACTTCCACGTTTACTCGCGCCCTCAACCTTATGGGCCTGGAGCTCGGTGAACCTCTAATGACTTCTCAGTCTGAGAATCCTAAAGGTTTCTGGGAGAATAAGTTTCTGTGGGACGTTAACGTCCTCTTGTTACATGGAGTTGGCCGCCACGTCTCCGGCTACGGCACGCTGGATCAGCTACTGGAGATACCTGGACTCAGCCGGCGCATTGAACGCAGCGAGGAGATTCTCAGTACCCTCTCCCAGTACTTCAGGGCTACCTACTTCGGTCCCACCTGGGGGTGGAAGGACCCGCGCTCTGTCCTACTCTTCCCGTTCTGGATGATGGTGATGACCGAGCTCGGCTACCGCCACGTTTCTCCCATGATCATCACCCGACCACCAGTTGCGAGCGTCAGCTCCCTAGCCCGGCGCGACGATCTGAATCCCCTGGCGAAAGCCCTCGGAGTGGGAGCCAGGGACCTCGCCCTGCAGATGTGGACGGCGTATTCGCGCATCCTGCTCGACATCGCCGAGGAGACGGACTGCTACGTGGGCGTCAACGAATGGTTCTTTGACGCCGAACTGGCGCGGCATGAGCTAGCCCGGGCCGCCGCTTACTGTGGGCTGTCCCCGGATGCCGATCAACGCGTTGCGGCCCTGGATTGGATCGCCCCGTGCTCCCGCCACCATCGGGACACGGACGCAGATGCCGGCAAGGACTTGTTCGGAGAGGCGGAGGAACTCTATGAGGCCCTGTGCTCCCGAGCTCGGTCTCAGAGGGCAATCTGGCTCGATGCTTCCACGATCCTCCCAACCACAACTCCGCAAGTTCAGCTGACCCCGTCGTAGATCTCCTCGAGGCCGCGACACTGGGAGCTGGCTTCGTACTCCTCCGCCACGTGCCGGCGCCCTCGTCTTCCCATCTTTATCCAGTCCTGGGGTCGGGTCAACATCTCCTCCAGTCTCCGGGTGAGATCCGTCTCGTCGCCCTCCTCTGCCAATAACCCCGACTCTCCATCCACGACATATTCGGGAATATCTGCGTGACGGGTGGCCACCACAGGCACCCCGAGAGATTGCGCGTCGAGCAGAATGACGGGGGCTCCGCCCTCGCTGTCTCCATCTTCTGCCGTCCGACTGGGGACAAGAAGTATATGACTGCAAGACAACTGGTTAATAACTTCAGCATGAGGCACGAAGCCAAGTCGATCCACACGTGCGCTGAGGCCAGAGTCACGGAGGGCTTCTTCGACCCGGGGACGCTCGGGGCCGTCGCCAATCAGAGTGAGGCGCAAATTGGGCACCCCTTCTGCGACCCGTCCGAGGGCCCGAATTCCGGCGGGAAAACCCTTCTTGGGCCGAAAGGCACCGCACATGAGCACGCGGACCTCGCGCTCGGGATCGGGGAGCTCCCGTATAGCTTCGGGCAACTCGATTCCCAGGTGGTGTATGCGCATGCGATCTTCCGGGCAGCCAATGTCCTGCAGCCGCTGGGCCATAGCCGCCCCCTCCACAAGGAAAAATGCCCCCCGGTCGAATAGCTGGCGGTAGCGCCGCTGCCAGTATGGTTGTCGAGCGTAACTGTTGGCGTCTGCGCCGTAGAAAGAAGTGATCATCGGCAGTCCACTACTCCGTTGAGCACGCAGGCACCGGCAACCCTGATAGCCAAAATGAGCATGAATGACCCGGGCCCCCTCTTCTTCGAGGAGGTGGCCGTAGAAGGGGTACTCCCCCGTGAGCTTGCGAACGGCGCGGTTCGCCAAGGTGCGGGTCAGAGAGAGAGTTTCCGCGGTTCGCAATCTGGGCACGGGGAACTGGTCCCGATTCCGCCACTCTTGGGTGAGAACTATGGGTTGCCAGCGCTGCAGCCAACGGATCTGGTTGTAGATCCACGAGCCCGTTTCGGGTAGAAAGGGCGTTGCGCAGTGTGCAACGACTCGACCGGAATCTCTATGCACCCCCTTAACCATATGTGCGACAAATCATTAGAGAGGAACGTTGGAGCTCCCATGGCTTGACACCCCGCAAGCCCGGGCTATACTCACTCGCCGCTTCACCGGAGCGCCTGAAGTAACCACAAGCTATGCACCTCCCAGATGAGTGTGCCGACAACAGATGAGTGCCAACCCGGCCCCCCACATACGCCCGTACCTCCCCGACGATCTGGATAGATTGAAGGAGTTGACGGCGGTCTGCTTCGACGGTGTCTCCATCGATCGCAACATCCAAGAGAAGTTCGGAAAGATCGGGGGCCAGGATTGGCGGTTCCGCAAGCTCCGCCACATTGACGCCGACGTCGCAGGAGACCACTCCCGCGGCGTCTTTGTCTATGAGCTCGCGGGTCGCGTGGTTGGCTACATTACCACGCGAGTTGATGGCGACACCCGGATCGGCTGGATTCCCAACATGGCGGTGGACCCCGCCCATCAGGGCCAAGGCATTGGCAAGGCGCTGATGGCTCAAGCCCTCCGGCATATGCGTGATTGCGGCATGGAGGCGGCAAAGATCGAAACCTTGGAGCAGAATCTGATCGGATCGAAATTCTACCCGGGAACCGGGTTCGAGGAAGTGGGACGGCAGGTTCACTATCTCATGCGCCTGCATGAAGACGATGGTTAAAGCCGATGTCTGACACCTTGAAATTGAAGGCGGCGCGACGCGCTGTCGAGTACGTCCGGGATGGCATGGTCATCGGCCTCGGGTCGGGCTCTACTGCGGAACTCGCCATCAGCGTCCTCGGCGAGCGCGCCAGGAATGAGGCCTTAGAGCTGCAGTGTGTGCCTACCTCGGAGGCGTCGGGTATCCTGGGCCGAGAGATGGGGTTGCACATCCAGACTCTCGAGGACTGCCCCGTTCTCGATCTCACCATCGACGGTGCCGATGAGGTCGACCCTCAGCTCGAGCTCGTCAAAGGGCTGGGGGGGGCGCTCCTGCGCGAAAAGATCGTCGCCGCGGCGAGCACTCGGGAGATTATCATCATCGACGATTCCAAGCTGGTACCTCAGCTCGGCACCCGCGCCCTCTTGCCGGTGGAAGTCATCCCCTTTGCCTGGACCCTGGCCCAGCGTCAACTCATGGAGATCGCCCGCACCGCCGAGCTGCGGCGTCGCGACGACGGCGAGCCCTATGTCACCGACAACGGCAACTTCATTCTCGATTGCGGCTTCCCGGATGGCATCCACGATCCCGCTCAACTCGACGCCGACATCAATCGGATGCCCTCCGTCGTAGAAAACGGGCTGTTCGTGGGCCTTGCCCACATCGTCATCGTCGCCGAGATAGGTGCCGACGACTGCCGAATCATGGAACGGAGTTGAGATCTGCGCCACCGGTTACGCCGACACCGCGGTCGTAGACGAGTTCCCCGCCGTGTGTGCTGGTGAGCCATAGTGCGGCCACTCCAAGCGCTGACAGCAGCACCCAGATCCCGATCCGGCGTCCCACCTCAGGCTGCAGGTACGCCGGCAGCCTGCCCAGTGTCGCCACCAGAAAGATCAGAAAGCTGACGGATCCAAGGTCGTCGTGGTACTGAACCGGGGCGTCGACATCACCTTGGCGGTACGGTGCCGCGGCCTGGTTTCCGGAGATGACAGCGGCAGCGGCCCCCAACGTTCCCAGAACGAGCAGCAGGTAGGCGGTGCGGTGCCATTCCGGCCGTCGACACACCAAGGCGGCAACATCGATGGCGAGCGCTACCGGCAGCAGGGCGATGGGAAAGTGAACGATGGCCGGATGCAGTGGCATGGTGGGGGCAGGATACGGGCACTCTCCGGTGACAGCAAGACCGGCAGCTGCCGGCGAACCTGTTGACACTGCAAGAAAGTGCTGATACCATCGCAGTTCACCATGCCCACCGACCTGCAGCACTACGTGCAACAGACTCCTCTTGCCGACACTCACGAGCACTTGTGCAAAGAGGATGATTGGGTGAATGACGGT
The DNA here is from genome assembly GCA_036336855.1 of Candidatus Latescibacterota bacterium. Classification (GTDB taxonomy): domain Bacteria; phylum Latescibacterota; class UBA2968; order UBA8231; family UBA8231; genus JAYZFI01. The sequence continues at coordinate 46,250 of JAYZFI010000009.1, read as the reverse complement.
CCTGTCGACGTCCTGCAGGATCTGTTCGCCAATTACGTTCCCGCCGATTTGATCAGCGCTGGTGCCACCCCGGATGCGGTGGCGCGGCTGACCGACCCGTCGGGGGGGACTCTCGCCGAGCGCTTTGCCGCCGTCGAGCCAGCCTGGCAGGCGATTCGCCACACCGGCTACGGCGAAGCCGTACACCTTCTCGCGTCTGAGATCTACGGTCTAGGTCCGGACTGGGGTCCCACAGAACTGGAGGGTGCCCAGCAGCAACTGATGACCTGGCGCCAGCCCGGGGGCCGTATGCAACTCATGCAATCCGCCGGAATCGACCACACGCAAACCGACGACTTCTGCTGGCCCTGTCTCCCGGACCGGTCGGGTCCGGAATTCTTCTTCTACGACATCAACTGGGCGAGTTTCTGCAATGGGGCTATCGATGCCGAGGCCCTTGCACAGGAGACGGGCGTCTCTGTCGGAGACCTGGCGTCGCTGCAACGTGCCATGGCAACGATCTTCGAGCGCCATGGCCGCTGCGCGATTGCCGTGAAGGCCCAGCATGCCTACAACCGGACACTGAGCTGGTGTGAGCGTAGCGATGCCGAGGCATCTGTTGCCCTGCAGCGCGTGCTGAGCGGCAACGAGATCGATGAGAATGCCATCCTCGCTCTGGGAGACTGGTGTTGGGCACGAGGCGTGGAGCTTGCCATCGAGCACGACCTGCCCTTCAAGCTGCACACTGGCTACTACGCCGGGAACAACCGCATGCCCGTGGAGCGCATAAGGAGCGGCAACCTGTGTACACTGCTGGCCCGCTACCTCGATTGTCGCTTCGTGCTCATGCACATAGCCTACCCATACAGTGACGAACTCGTGGCTCTGACTAAGCACTACCGCAACGTATTCGCTGACCTCTGCTGGGCGTGGTCTATCGATCCCTACACTTCCAGCGATTTCGTCCGCCGTTTTCTGCACGCTGCTCCATCGAACAAGCTCTTCGCCTTCGGGGGCGATACCCGATGGCCCACCAGTGCCGCCGCCTACGCTCTACAGGCGCGTCGCTGGCTGAACCACACCCTGACAGCGGAAGTCGGCGACGGCCTGCTCACCGAGAAAGAGGCTATGGCGGTAGCGGCACGCATCAGCCACGACAACCAGTACGAGTGCTTCTACGTGGAGGCGAAGAAAGCCGCCTGTGCCGCTGCTGCGCAGGAGCCGGAGAAAGCATGACGCAACGACCGAGCCACACCATCACCCAGGGTCCGGAGCGCGCGGGCGCTCGTGCCATGTATAAGGCGGTGGGCTACGACGACGAGGCGCTGAGCAAGCCGCTGATCGGTATCGCCAACACCTGGACCGAAATTGGACCCTGCAATTACCACCTGCGCCACCTCGCCGAGTACGTAAAGCAGGGAGTGCGTGACGCCGGCGGCACCCCGTTGGAGTACAACACAGTCGCCGTCTCCGACGGGATCACCATGGGCACTGAGGGTATGAAGGCCTCGTTGATCAGCCGCGAGGTCATCGCCGATTCCATGGAGCTAGTGGCTCGCGCGCACATGCTCGATGGCCTCGTCGCCATGACTGGGTGCGACAAGACCACTCCGGGCGCGATCATGGCTCTCGGCCGCATCGACATACCCGCTCTCGTGTTCTACGGCGGCTCCATCATGCCTGGAAAATTCCAGGATCGGGACGTCACCATTCAGGACGTCTTCGAGGCCATCGGCGCCCACGCCAAGGGCCACATCAGCGCCGAAGAGCTGCGTGGCATCGAGGACGTCGCCTGTCCGGGCGCCGGTTCCTGCGGCGGCCAGTTCACGGCCAACACTATGGCCACAGCTGTGGAGGTGCTCGGCCTGGCGGCCATGGGATCAGGCTCGATTCCCGCCACCGATCCGCGCAAGCAGGAGCTGGCCACAGAAGTCGGTCGCCTCGCCGTGGATCTGGTACGTCGCGATCTGCGGCCACGTCAGATCGTCACGCGGAAATCGATCGAGAACGCCATCGCTTCCATCGCCACCACCGGAGGCTCCACCAACGGCGTGCTGCACTTCCTCGCCATCGCCCACGAGTACGGCATCGAGCTCGAGCTCGAGGATTTTCAGCGCGTTTCTGAGCGCACGCCCCTGCTGGTGAGCATGAAGCCCGGCGGGCTGTTCGTGGCCTCGGACCTGCATCGAGCCGGTGGCATCGGCCTGGTAGGCCAGAGACTGCAGCAAGCTGGCTGTCTGCATGAGACCTGCATCACCGTCACCGGAAAAACCATCGGCGAAGAAACGGCTTTCGCCGAGGAGACTCCCGGTCAGGAGGTGGTGCGCCCCGCCGATCGCCCGATCAAGACCACGGGCGGTCTCGTGGTGTTGCGCGGCAACCTGGCGCCCGACGGGTGCGTGGTGAAACTCGCCGGCCACGAGCGCACCCAACACGTGGGTCCTGGCCGCGTGTTCGAGCGCGAAGAGGAGGTGCTACCCGCCCTTGCCGAAGGCCGCGTGGGTCCCGGCGACGTGGTCATCATCCGCAACGAGGGTCCGGTGGGCGGTCCTGGAATGCGCGAGATGCTGCACGTGACCGGCGCCATCGTGGGTGCGGGCCTCGGCGATTCTGTTGCCCTCATCACCGACGGCCGATTCTCGGGGGCCACACGGGGCCTCATGATCGGCCATGTCGCCCCAGAGGCGGCGACGGGAGGTCCGATCGGGCTGGTACGCGACAACGAGGAAGTGCGCATCGACACCGAGAAGCGCACAATCGAGGTCGACGTCGACGAGGCCGAGCTCGCTTCCCGTCGGCAGCAGTGGCAGCCCAAGTCGGGGCAGTACACCTCAGGCGTTATGGCCAAGTACGCCAAGCTGGTGTCATCCGCGGCTCAAGGGGCGGTGACCGGGTAGGGAGATTTGGGATCGCCGCATGCCCGGGACGTCCACCTGCACCTCCTGCGACGCGCACTACCCTGCCGATGACAATCTGCTGCGCTGCTCAGCGTGCGATGCACCGCTGCTTCACGAGCCCGACGGCAAGCGCATCTTTCCGGTGGACGAGATCGCCACGCGGCCCGCCGAGATGTGGCGCTACCGCGAGGCTCTGCCGCCCTTTCACGCTCCCGTCCGCCTTGGCGAGAGTGTCACCCCCCTTGTACCCTTTCAGGTCGCCGAGATCGACGTGCTCGCCAAGTGCGAGTATTGCCTGCCTACCGGCTCGTACAAGGACCGCGGAGCTGCCGTGCTCACCAGCTTTCTCGCCGAGCTCGGCGTGCAGGAAGCAGTGGAAGACTCCTCGGGCAATGCCGGCGCCGCCCTGGCCGGCTACTGCGCCAGCGCCGGCATCGCGCTTCGCGTATTCTGCCCAGAATCGGCGTCGATCGAAAAACTCACCCAGATCCGGCTGTACGGAGCAACCCTGGAGCGAGTACCAGGCCCGCGGGCCGCAGCGACTGAGGCACTTCACGAGTACCTGCAGGCGAATCCGGGTAGCGTCTACGCCTCCCACCTGTGGCACCCGTTCTTTCTCGAGGGCATTCGCACTCTGGCGTGGGAAATCTGCGAGCAGCTGGCCTGGCGCGCACCCGACTGGGTGGTGACCCCAGTAGGCGCCGGAGGAATTCTGCTCGGTCTTCACTACGGCTTCCGCGACCTGCTGCACGCCGGCCTTGTCGAGCACGTGCCTAGTCTGCTCGCCGTGCAGGCGTCGCACAATGCGTCAGTGTGCGACGCCTACGTCGCCGGCCTGGACCATGTACCGACACCGATGCTGTCAGAATCACTGCCAACCCTGGCGGAAGGCATTGCCGTGCCGGTCCCAGTTCGGCACCGCGAGGTGATGGCGGCGTTGCGCGAAAGCGATGGCGATGCCGTGGCGGTGAGCGAGTCGGAGATCACGGAGGGAATCCTCGCCTTAGGCAGGGCGGGCCTGGCCGTGGAGCCGACGTCGGCGGTGATCTGGGCGGGGCTGCAGCAGCTCTACGAACGCCGCCCCCTGGTGGAGGGCAGCACGGTAGTCACGATCCTCTCGGGATCGAGCCTGAAGGCGGGCGCCGCGATCACCGAGCTGCTCCCGAACTGACCTCTTCGCCTGATTCCAAGTGATGCTACTTGAGGGGGACGGAGTTCTCTTTGACGTAGGCGTCGACGCGCTCGCGAACCCCGGTGTCGACGAAAGAGCCCCCGGGCGGGAAGTAGTAGTGGTACTCCGCGTACTCCAGGCCGTAGGGCTCGCCCATCCTCTTGTTTTCTTCTAGACCGAACAGCTGGATGTAGGCACGGTCGGCAGCCTCGTCGTCGCCGTCGAGCTCGAGTAGCTTCAGCCCCTGCCGCGCTAGGTGGTCGCGCAGCCCGCGGCCATGGGCACCGGCCGGTCCCTGCGACTTGTTCGTCGACATAGAGGCGATCTTAGCGTCGAGATGGGGACCTATGTCGGTCACCAGGTTGTAGGGCTGCCCCGGACGCATGACCCAGTAGTACTTGTCCTGCACTCCATGGGGTGCGATGCCCGCCTTGACTTGTTCGGGGTAGTCCTTTCCCATGCCTGCCATCCAGCAGGCCGCCTCTACCGCCTGGGCGGTGACGTAGTGATCGGGATTTTCCTCCCAATGGCCCCAGGGATTGAAGCTCATCACCGTGTCAACGCGCAAGTGACGGAACAGGAAGATCAGCCGGCAGCGTTGTTCGAGCATGGAGTTCTCATCCTGACGGTGGTTACGGTAGCCAAAGTTGAAGACATCCTCGACTCCGAGCACCTCGGCCAGCTGCTCCACGTCGCGCTCATTACTGAGAATAGCTTCGGGAATCGTCCCTGGACCGCACTTCTCGTCATTGGTGGTCTGGATGAGAAAGACCCGGTAGCCCTCGGCGATGAGTTTGGCCACCAGACCCCCGGAGAACAGCGGCATATCGTCCGCGTGGGCCTGCACGATGCCGAGGATCTTGCCCTCGTGCGGTCGCGATTCATCGAAGCGGTCAACGCAGACCGGACCGTGGGTGGTATCTTCGCAGTAGCCTCGTGTGAACATGGGTCGAGCCTTTCTTTTCAGGCGCCAGTTCCAGCCTTGAACTGTTTCAACTGCTCGGCCTCGGGCCGCTCCTTGTAGAACGGATCGAGAGGGAAGCAGCCGGAGATCATGCCGCTGCGCGGCGCCGTGGTGCAATCGGAGAACGTTCGGCAAATTTTCGCGCGCTCCATGGTGCCGGTCTCAAGGACGTCGGCGGGTAGCTGTGGATAGGAAAGCGCCATGCGTCCTAGACCGACGAAGTCGATGTGGCAAGCGCGCACCTGCGCCTGACCCACGTGGGGTAGGTATTCCTGCAGATAGCTGTAGCCGGTGCCAACGATAGCGAGATCGGGATAGTGCGACTTGATGGTGGCGACGGTGTTGATTTGACGGGCCACTCCCATGAGAGGATCCTCCGGCGGCTGATAGCCGTCAGAGGGAGGAAACAGCGCGGGACGCTGGATGTGAGGGTTGTAGTAAGGACTGCCGCAGGAGAGGTTGACGAGGTGGATGCCAAGCTCGCGCAGCAGATCTAGAAAGCGATGGGTCTCGGCCAGCGCTATGCACAGCGGATCGTTGCGGTCACAGCCGAAGCCAGTGTAGGGCAGGATATCCGCGAAGGCCTCCGGGATGCCGGGGCCCAGCTTGTCCCCTTCCGCCTGTTCGGGGTCGGGACGGAAGGGCACGAAGTCGAAGGCCGAAAGGCGCACGCCGATGGCGATGTCGTTGCCTTTGGCGCGAATGCCCTCGACGATCTCGCACAGAAAGCGGGTGCGGTTCTCGAAAGGCTCGCCGCCAAAACGCCCCTCGCGGGTAAATCCGCTGAGTAGCTCGTGTCCGAGATAGCCGTGGCAGTGCTTGATGTCGACGAAATCATAGCCGGCATCTCGGGCGATCCGCGCTCCCTGGATGTAGAGCTCGATGAGCTCTACGAGATCTTCGTCGCTGAGCACGACGTCATCTTCGGGGGCTATGCCGAACTTGGCGTCGAGAATAGGATGTCGGTAGGCGATGGCGGGCTCCATGCGGTCCTTGCGGAAGGGCCGGCAGAACCGCCCGGAGTGGGTCAACTGCAGCCCGACCACGAGGTCCTCGGTCGTGCCGAAGCGCTCGGCATGAGTTGTCACCAGAAGATCGTAGAGCTCGGCAACCCCGCCGCAGGTCCTAGGGCGACACATCAACTGATTAGGATTGGCCCTGCCTTCCGGACGCACGGCGAAGGCTTCGCCCCCCCAGATCAGCTTGGCTCCAGACAGGCCGAAGTTGGTCCAGCGCCGCCGAACCGTTTCGGTGGGCATACCATCGGTCGTGCCGTCCCAGCCTTCCATGGGCTGGATGGCGAAACGGTTGCCGGCGACGAGCCCGTCACCGACATCGAGGCTTCGACTCAGGGGCGACGCCTCGCCGCTGAGTATCTCGTCGTCCAGCTCCAGCCCGACACCAAGCCCCTCCAGATGGTCTCGTAGCGCGTCGGCGCTCTTGAACGTGGATACCCGCGGATACCTTGTCTTTGCCATCTTCTTTGCCCGACCCTCGCTTTTCCTACCGCGCTTCGCCCACCGCCACCGAAGGCGATCGCCTGAGCAAGCGGATGGCGATGACAGCTCCGGTGACGATCATTCCAAGACTGAACAGCTGAGCGCCGGTCAGGCACATCAAGACCTTCGCATTTAACCGGATGAACTCCACGGCAAAGCGCGACGTTCCCGCCAGGATCAGGTAGAGAGCGAAGCTGAGGCCAGGTCGTACCGCCAACGCACACCGGGTGAACCACAGTAGAACGAAAGCGGCGAGTCCCATGAGGGTTTCGTACACCGGCACCGGATGCACGAGATTGGTTGTGGGCACGACTCCGTTGGGGTAAGTCATCGCCCAGGGCAGGTCGGTGGGCACGCCGTAATCACCATCGCCGGCAAGCTGGCATCCAATGCGGCCGATGGCGTAGCCCAGAGCCAGGCCAAGACCCACCACGTCGGCGACTTGGGGAAGGGGCGCGACGTGTCGTCGGATCGTCCAGATCACGGCCAAGGTGGCCACGGCAAAGCCGCCGTGCCAGGTGAGCCCGCTTCCCGAGAACAGGGCACTGAAGGTGTCGCTCCAGGTGGCCCATGTCGGCAGTTCGAAGATAACGAAGTAGAGCTTGGCTCCCACCAACCCTCCCACGATTCCGGCGGTGATGAGGGAGGTGGAGAGTTCGGGATCGACTCCGATTCGGGGCAACTCCCGCTTCATCACGAAGTGAGCGGCGAGAAAGCCCAGCACTACCATGGGACCGAAGGTGGGAAGCTTGAAGCTCCCGATCTCTATCCAGTACGGGTACATCGTCCGACCTCTAGCTTGCTTTGGAATCAGCTATAGTGGCCTTTGCAAGCTCCTGGATCCGCTCGCGCAAAGCCTCGGAAAATTCGCGGTAGACCTCGTAACGGGTCAGCTGTTCCCGCTCGACGAATACCGCGGATGTCACGGCTTCGGCGAACTGGACACCGTAGCCACCGTCTCGGCAGCTGATGTGGGCTGGAATGACAGGAACCTCGAGCTCAACCGCCAGCGCTCCTATCCCGGAGCGGAAACGCCGCAGGACGCCGGTATGAGTACCCGCATCTGCAGCGGCAGCCGCTACCGTTTCGGGAAATACCAGCAAGGGAGTCGTTGCGGAAAGAGATCTCGCCGCCTTCGTCAGCACGTCCTCGATGCTATTCTCTTCGTCGACGGTGATCCACTCCACACCCGATTGGGCTGTGCGATCGAGGAGACCCGAGGCGCGAGGCGGCCGATGCGGCGCCACCGCCACCATATGGCGGACGCGGTGTCCGAGAGCGACGCGGATCACGGCCGCGTCCAGGCTCGTGCAGTGGTTCGCGACAACGACGTAGGGCCCCGCCGCTGGCAGGTGCTCCGCTCCGAGAAGTGAAAGCCGCCACCGGCGCCGATGCAGGTGGGCCAGGAGTCCTTCTCCAGCTCTTTCCGATGCCGCAGCGGCTGGGATCGAAACCGCGGGCGAGAGCAACTCCTGCCAGTAGCGGCCCCAGGGCCAGGTCCGCTCCGCCTGCAGGTCTGAGGCAAGCAGCTCCAGCACGGAGTGCAGGGAGCGTTGTCGCAGGCGGCTTGGCGAGAAGTCATGCCCGCGGTCTACGCTGACCTCACAGAGGAAGGCGGAAAACTCAACGCACATCAGAGAATCAAGGACGGTGCTGAGCGGGTCGTGGGCGTGGGCGACAATTTCGGAGACAGCGAGTCCCGCAACCTCGCCAATTCTGCGGTAGATTGCCTGCTCCCAGGGTGCCAGACTCTCGACTTCGTTCTCCGTCGCCGGTTCGCCGCCATCCGGCTGCGATGCCAGCTGGCAACGCAGAGCATTGCGATCGGTGCGGCCGTCTTCGGCCCGGGGCAAGGGGCGACGACTCACGTGGAAGCGGACAATCCGCTGATAGGTCGGCAGATCACGGGAGATGGCGTAGGCCTGCTCCCGGATTTCCTGTTCGGCGCGAGCTTCGTCGACATTGGGTGTAAGCGCCACCACGGCGTGAACCTCCTCGCTGAGCGTGCGCGGCGAGGAGACGCCGACGACGGCGAAATCGTTGATATGCGGCAGGTCCGCATAGGCGGCTTCCACATCCTCGGGGTAAACGTTCTTTCCAGCGCCGGTAACGATGAGATCCTTGGTGCGGCCGGTGAGGAATAGATACCCATCATCGTCGAGATAGCCGAGATCTCCGGTTCGCAGCCAACCCGCGTCGAAAATCTTCTGGGTGAGGTCGTCGCGCTTCAGGTAGCCGGCGGAGACAATGGCGCCACGCACCAGGACCTCACCCACCTCACCACTCGTCTCTGCCCCGGAGATCTGCACCTCTACCCCTGGCAACGGCGTGCCCACCGAGCCGGGGCGCGCGCGCCCCGGTGGATTAACGGTGACGATGGGAGAAGTCTCGGTGAGTCCGTAGCCCTCGTAGATGCTGATTCCATAGCGGTGATACTGATCGAAGAGATCCGTCGATAGCGGCGCACCGCCGCTGACCGCGAGTCGCATGCCGGACAATAGCTGCCAGGTCTCCCCGCTTTTGTCGCCTTTGCCGTCGAGCCGTTGAGCACGATCGGCAAGGATTTTCAGCAGCCGTGGCACCGCGACCATAGCGGTGATGCCGACCTCGGCGATCACTTCCAGGATACGGCGGCTGTTAAGCGTCTCAAGGTAGGTCGTACTCGCCCCACCCCAGATCGACATCAGCATGCTACCAGTGAACTCCAGGCCATGATGCAGCGGCAGTAGAGAGAGAATGCGATCCGTCTCCCATACCCTCTGCACCTCCGATAACGCCATCAGGTCGGAGATGAGGTTGTCGTGGGTGAGGAGGACACCGCGGGGATCGACGCGAGTCCCGGATGTGAAGATGATGGACGCTTCCATCTCTGACCTCACCACCACGTGCTCGTCGGCTACAGCCGGCCTCTCCAAATTAGAGCTCCGAACGGAGCCATCTTCAAGATCTATGATCTGCAAGGATGGCAACGGCGTGCTCAGCCGGCCCTGTACCGCCGCGGAACTCACCAGGCCACTGGCATGGCAGAATTCCGCGATGCGCGTCAGCTCGTCCGAGGGAGTCTGCGGATCCACAGGCACGACACAGACGCCCAGCACCGAGCACGCCATGTAGGAGAACACCCATTCGGGACAATTGTCACCGCACAACAGCACGCGCTGACCCGGCGCCATGCCGGCGGCGCGCCAGCACGTCGCTCGGCTCTCGACTTCCGCCAACAGCTCGCGATAGGTCCAACGCTGCCAACCTCCCACCCGCCGCATCTGGAAGGCAACAGCGTCATCGTAGCAGGCACAGGCCCAGCGCAGCAGATCGGGAATCGTGCGCACCTCGGCTTCGGCGATCAAGCGCTCCTCGCCTTCGCTGAGCTCCTCCGGAGCGTCAGGCAGAACGGCCTCGGAAGCAGTGACATCCTTCAGCACATGACGGCGCATGCCAGGCAGATGAATGTCGGCGATGTACTTCCGCCACTCGATGCGCTGCACGTCCATGTTGAAGTCGACTTGCTCCTCGGCATTCAACGATTCGAAGAGGTGACGCGAGCGGTCGGTCTCGAAGCGACAGTCGAGATTGGTGTAAGGATGGTAGATCTCGGTGTAGTAGAGCACTCTTTGCAGGCGCACCTTCAGCGTGCCCAGCAGCCGCTTGCGCTTGGCAGAAGCGAATCGCGCCGGCAGCCGGTCGAGAAGCCACTGCTGGACCATCAGCGGCCACAGATAGCGCAGGCGGAAACGGGAGCGAAATCGGCGAACGCTAGAGTAGCTCCAATCCGGCAAATCCGGAGTTCTGCCATCGCGGTCGATCATCGGCGAGCGCTGGAAATGGGCGCGAACGCTGTCGAATACCTCGTGGATCTTGACGGGGTTTTCCGAGCTCGTGGCCACGTGATAGACTTTGACCTCGGACTCTTGCGCCTGCGTGGCGGCGACCAGCGTGGTGTTGACGACGAGATCCACGGGGATTACGTCGACCGCGAGGTCTCGCTGTGCGGGAAAGTCAGGCATGAGACCACGGCCGTAGGCGGCCACCAGCGGGTCCATCACCTTGAGCCCGGTGATCCATCCTGGCTCGGGGTCGGAGAGGCTGCTCTCGATAATCGCCGGGCGTACGATGACCAACGGGGTCTCGCCCCGTTTCAGGTCGAGCATCTGTTCGCCCATGGCCTTGGTGTAGGTGTAGACGTCGTTCCAACCCCGCTCCTTGGCTCGCCGCATCCCCTCTTCGACGAGACACCGTTTGATCCAGCGACGGCGCCGATCCGCCACCAGCTCCTCCATGCGCGCCGAGGTCATCTTGCGAGTCCGCAACCGCGCCTGACGCAGGATCTCTCGCCTGAATGTGCGCGTCTTCGCTTCACTTTCGGCCTGGTGATAAAGCCCACGACAGGACGCTTCGCAGCTGTCGATCTCTTCCCGTGGATCGAAATCGGGAGCCGTCGGCGACTGCATGCCGTGGATGTCGCGGTTCACCGGCAGCGGTGCATCGGGAATGGCACCAGTAAGCTGACCGCTGACATAAGCGGTAGAGATGTGGATGAAGTGCACGTCCTTGCGTGCCGACTGAGCCAACCGGAGGAGTTCAACGGGACCACGCGCATTTACGGCCAAGGATTGGTCGAGAGGTTCGTCGAAGACCACGGTGGCGGCGCTGTTGAAGACGAGGTCTATGTCGTCGACGATGCGCCGGCGGTCGGCTTCGGAGATCCCCAACCTCTCTTGCCGTGGGCCCCATTCCACGGGCACGATCTTGGCAGTGAGCCGCGCGAATGCGGCGGCGCCCCGCTGCTGGCGAAGGGTAGAGAACAAGCTGCTCTCCAGCAGCTCATCCTTAAGGCGCTGCTCAACGCCGACAACCCTGCCGTCGGCCCGGCGACGAGGTCGGATGAGGACGTAGATCCGCTTCACTTCTTCGCCGAGGTCCCGCAGGATCTTGGCGATCAGCGCCTGGCCGACGAAACCCGTTCCGCCGGTAACGAGTAAACTGCGGCCGCTGTAGTACTCCCGGATCATTGCAGTGCGAGGAGCCTTCGAAGGGGCCTCGATAAGGGCCTAAGTTTATAAGAGTCTCGCAGTTACGTGATTTTTTTCAATATACGGATGGGCGACCGACAGTGACAACGGGCGAGCGCTCAGATCAGTCCTCGCAATCGGGAGACGGCTGCGTGGCTGGATCTCCCTCTGTCGGCTGGGATCCCTCCGATTCCGCGCCCTGGTTGAGCTGCTGACCGTGTATGTAGGGATGGCGCACCCGCGTTCCCAGGGCTCGACGAAGGGCGTCACCCCTGGTGTCTCTACTATTGATCTCTTGACCCTTTGGCATACTCAGAAGCCCGGTGATTCCCTCCCGGGCATAAGATAATCAATGAAAGGGTAATTCTCCCTGACGCCATGCTCGAACCGGTAACCATCATCGTCAACCCTGTAGCCGGTAAAGGCCGCGCTCGACGACAAGCCGAGCAGGCCACCTCCGGGCTCCGCGAGCGGGGCCTGGAGGTGGAGGTTCTTTCCACTCAGCGGGCGGGTGAGGCAGGTGCCCTCGCGGAGCGGACCGTCGAGAACGGTTGTAGGACCGTGTTGGTCTGCGGTGGCGACGGTACCATCAGCGAGGTCCTTCCTGCCATCGCCTCTACCCAGACACTGTTCGGGGTCCTGCCCTTTGGCACGGCGAACGACTTCGCCCGGGCCCTGGGGATACCCCGACGACTGCCGGCCGTGCTGGATAGGATACTCACCGCCGAGCCGGCGTGCCTAGACCTGGGCCGGGTCGGCGATCGCCACTTCGCCACCGTCGCCGCCTTCGGCTTCGATGCCAATGTCAGTCAAGCCATGGCGGAAGGGCGCGCTCCCTTGTCGGGGACCATCGGTTACCTGCTGGCGGCATTGTCTGGGCTGCGCCGTTATCAGCCGCCGGAGATTCACATCAAGGGGGATTTCGGCGCCAACGTAGAAAGGGTGTACCTGGTAGCGACGGCAAATACGCGAAGCTATGGAGGTGGTATGCAGATCGCGCCCCATGCCGATCCCACCGACGGATTACTCGACGTCTGCACCGTTAGCGGCGAGATCTCGCGGGCCACAGCCCTCTCGATTCTACCGCAAGTGTTCACCGGAGGCCACGTGCGCCACCCTGCAGTGCAGATTCGGCGCACCCGGCGATTGCGGTTGGAGCCTACGGACAACCACGCCCGGGCGGTGCACGCCGATGGCGAGTATGTCGCCGACAGCCCCGTCGAGCTTGCCGTAGAGCCCGGCGCCGTGCGTGTCCTCGGGACCACAATTGTCGATCGGAGAGAGCGGCAACATGCTCTCCGCTCATGACGTTACGATGACGAAGAACGGCTTGACACAGACCATCAGCCCGAGCTAGTCTCACGCCTTCCCATGGCTACCAGAGCGCAGAAAGCGCGTCTTGCCCTGTTCCTGCTGGTCTCCACCGGTATTCTGGCGGCGTTCCTGCTCGTCGTCGTCGGCTCGCACCTGCTGAATCCGCGGCTCACGTACTACATCGAGTTCGAAGAGTCGGTGGGAGGGCTTACCGCCGGCGATCCGGTCAAGTACCAGGGCATCACCGTGGGCCGGGTCCAGGGGCTCAGCGTTTCCGAGCATAATCTGGGCATCGTGCGCGTGGAGATCTCGCTGGAGGCAAAGAAGGTGCCCAACGTGATCCGTGAAGACACCGAAGCCCGCCTCTACAGCCAGGGCGTGACAGGACTCAAGTATATCGAGCTCATCGCCGGCTCCCAGGACGCGCCGGTCCTAGAGCTGGGAGAAACGCTGCCGGCACGAGCGACCTTCTTGGCCGGATTGGAAGAGCGCGCCGACATACTTACCCGCAAGATCGAGGTCCTCATTGAGAACCTGAGCGAGCTCACCGACGATCAGAACCGGCGGCAGCTGGAGCTCATGCTCTCCTCCGGGGGTAATCTGCTCAGCAGTGCCAACGACCTTCTCACCCACAACCGCCTCTCCCTGGACCACACGATTCAGAATTTGGCAACGATCACCGGGAATCTGGTGTCAATCACCGCCACCGTGGCGGCGACCACCGACAGCCTGCGCCATCTGATCGCTGACGACCAGACCCGCGGCGCCCTCGCCGATCTGCGGGTGGCCACGCGGGCGATGCGGGAGCAGATGGAAGGCCCCATTCCCGACCTGTTGGCCAACTTAACCCGCATGACGGGAAACATCGATACAACGGTCACCCACATCGACCGCACCGTTTTGCAGAGCCGAAAGAACATCCTAGACGCGATGGAGAACCTGGAAGAGACCCTGCTCAATGTGCGCCAGGCCACCGAGCTGATTCGCGAAGACCCTTCGATTCTTCTGCGCGGACGGGCTGAGGAATGAGGACCCCCCTTCGTCGAAGCGGCGCGGCCTGGATTGCGCTGGCTCTGTGCGCCTGCCTGCTGGCGTCGGCCTGCACGCAGCTGTTGGGAGGACGAACCGAGATTCGTCAACGGCGCAAGTTCATGATCGGGGCGGTGCCGCTGAGAGTGTCCCCGACTCTGTCGGAGCGGCCCTACGAGCTCAAGGTCCAAATCGATCGGCTCGAGGTTTCCCGCCTGTATGATCGCAATCAGCTTGTCTATCGACTAGCTCCAGAAGAGATTCGCGACGACGAATACAACACGTGGGCGATTCGGCCCAGCGAAATGGTCACGGATGCGGTGACGACTTATCTCAAAGAGGCGAGCCTGTTTACCGACATTCGCCAGGAGTTTCTCGACAGCGCTCCTGATCTCACCCTCACCGGTACCTTGAACGCCATCGAACGGCTCGATAGTGGAGACCGCTGGTTCGCTCGCCTCGACATTACCCTGCAGCTCGTGGACCGTCAGAACAAAATCTTCTGGCAGATGGACTTCGCTCCCAACGAACAGGAGGTGTACGACCCCGATCTCGTATTCTCCGTGCAGGCCATGAAGGAGTTGCTGCGGGAGAACATGCGGCGCGCCATCATCGAGATCGACCGTCGGCTGCTGATCCGCAAGATCCAGAACGACCCGGGGCGGGATCTCGCCGCCGTTCTCGAAGCCGGAAATGGAAAATTCGCCACTGCCGAGGCGGTGACAGAGGCGACGGAGGAGATCCCGCGAGAGACCAGTGACTACTACATCATCCGCGGCAAGCTAGTGCCGGAGGATTGATGCGAGTGATACGATTCACCCCTAATACTACAGCACTCTCCGTGCTCGGCGGTCTCCTGATCTGTGCCGTTGCCGTTGCAGCCGACGAGTCTAGCTGGACGAAGCCGCCGGCACGCGCTCAGCTGCAGCAGGATCCGGTACTGACCCCCAAGGGAAAGGGTCTGCTCTTCGTGCCGGCCATGAGCTCCAACGAGCCCAGTTACCAGGTCTTCCGCAACGGACGGAAAATCATTGACGCCAACACCGGACGCAGTCTGCCCCTAGACCCCGGCACCTACGACGTCCTCATCGGCTCGGGCACGATCACCCAGTTCATGCGCAAGACCGTGCCCATCGTCGACGGCGAGACCACGGTCATGAAGCCAGACTGGACCGCTCTCGTCATCGACGTCCTCGACCGTACGCGAACGTCCATCAACGAGTCCTACGAGCTGCTCGAGGCCAACACCGGCGAGACCTACGGCATCGGCTTCGGCATCGAGGAAGAACGTGGCGAGCGCGTGCGCACCTGGTTGCTGAAGCCCGGAGTCTATCACGTCGTCAAGGTGGGCGAATCCTTCACTGCGATTCGCAAGTTCAGCGTGCAGCTGCTCCCCGGCACGCTGTCGCAGCGCAATCTCGTCTTCGACTCCGATGCCGGTGAGTTCATCGGCTTCTACCCCCGCCCGTCCCTGCTTAGCGGGACGGCCCTCGTCGCCTCCAACGTCTCCTCCCAAACGGAGGTGTCCGGCGCTGTGCAGGTGAACACCTCACACCAGACAGCAGGTGACGATCGCACGAGCTTGAGCTTGACCGTGCAAATTTTCAACCGCACGCGCTACAGTAAGAACCGGGACTTCGCCAGCATTCGAGTGATCTTCGAGGAGGGTGCCACTACGCAAGAGGGCGAAGATCTGGTCAAAGGCGCGGACCGCGCCGAGGTGCGGGCGACGTACATCCGACGCCTATCCCGGCGCATCGGTCCGTATCTGCGCGGCGTGATCAATACCACCCTTTTCCCGGAGGACGCGCGCTTCACCAACGATGGCACCGACCTGGTTCGGGTGCAGCGCAGCGGCCAGATCGACACCCTGCGGGGGATCCGGGAGTTCACCGTCGCCCCCTCACTGTCTCCGATGACCCTGCGCCAGGGCATCGGCATCAACTCTCAGGTCTACCGCTCTTTCCAGCTGAACATGGACCTCCGGTTGGGCTTTGGCGCTCGGCAAGATCTCGTGACCGACACCTTTCAGCTCGGCCAGCATGAGCAGATGCAGCGTGCCACAGAGCTGAAATCGACGTCGAGTACCGGGGTGGAGGCGCTGTTCATCCTGGACGCCCGGCTAACCAGATTCGTTAACCTCGACAGTGAGTTCGACTTGCTCATGACCTCTCGCAAACGCGGCGACTGGTTCTTTTCCTGGGAGAATCGCCTGCGCATCGCCCTCACTAGCGGCGTCAACCTCGACCTCGTCGCTGACTTCGAACGCGACCAGACGCTGAACGACGTGCAAGGGCGGGAGCAGCTGCTGTTGCGCTTCAGCCGGTTCTACTGAGGCGGCTCCCCTCCCTTCGTCGCCGCTCGTTTGCGGCGAGGCCGGAAGCAGTCAGCGTCAGCGCAATCCGTAAACGACGATGAGTATCAATACGCCATCCCACCACTCCTCCGCTGTCTTTCGTCTCCAAGGCGAGCTGACCGTGCTCACTGTGAGCTCGATCTCGGCGCGATTGCGTCAGCAAGTTCTGGAATCTGGCGCTCGGGAACTGGCCATCGACCCCAGCGGCCTGACGCGTCTCGACACTGCCGGAGCGGTCTGGCTGCGCCAGGTTACCGAGTCCGGAATTGATGGAGCCCGCCTGCGCCTGGACTCTCCCTTGCCGACGGCGATCTCCGCGTTCTATGAAGGCGTGTCCTTCCCCGTCGCTTCGGCGGCCGTGCCAGCGGAGCGACCGAGGGCCAGCTTCTTGGAGCGCTTCGGCGACCGCGCCTACATCGACGTCAACGCCTTTCTCTCGTTCCTCCACCTGGTCTCCGACCTGACCTGGGCCGGCATCGGGGAGCTGTGGCGGCGACGTGGCGTGCGCCCGGGCACCTTCACCGAACAGGCGACCCGGGTCGGGGCGGACGGGGTCTCCATCGTCGCCGTCATCCTCTTCCTGATCGGTGGCGTCTCAACTCTGCAGGCGGCGGCGCAGCTTCGCCAGTTCGGTGCCAATGTGCTGGTTGCCGATCTACTGGCCATCGGCATCACCCGCGAGCTGGGGCCGTTAATGACAGCCATCATGGTGGCGGGTCGATCGGGATCGGCTTTCGCCGCGGAGATTGCCACCATGAAGTTCACGGAAGAAATAGACGCCCTGCGCACTATGGCGATCGACCCCCTGCGACTGATCGCCGTGCCCAAACTCTGGGCCATGCTGCTCACCGTACCCCTGCTTACGGTGATGGCGGATTTCATGGGCCTTCTGGGGGGCACGGTGACCGGAGTGGTCTCCCTGGACATCGCGCCAGTAACGTTCGTCAACCGGGTGACCAACGCCCTGCTGCTGAAGGACATCGTCACTGGGCTGATCAAGTCCATCTCCTTTGCCTGGGCGATCACCATGGTCTCCGTGTACCGCGGACTGCAGTTCCGTGGCGGTGCCGCTGGAGTCGGCGACGCCACTACGGCGTCGGTAGTGTCCTCCATCTTTGCCATCATCGTCCTCGACCTCGCCTGGGGCCTACTGTTTTACCTGTGACTCCGAAGGCCGAATTGCCAGCGCATGCCGTCTCCGTTCGCGACTTACAGGTAGCCTACGGAGAAGGCGACGATATGCGCCCCGTTCTGGACGGAGTCAACTTCCACGTACAGCGGGGCGACGTCACCTGCATGGTCGGCGGCAGCGGCTGTGGCAAGAGCACGCTGCTGAAGTCGATCATTGGACTAGTGACGCCGCGCTCAGGCACGATCGACCTGCTCGGGCACGATGTGTTGTCCATGGAGCCGGAGGAACGTGAACCCCTGCTGCGCCGAGTGGGGGTGATGTTTCAGTACGGAGCGCTGCTGAACTCGCTCACCGTGGGCGAGAATGTGGCTCTCCCTATCCAGATGCACACCAACCTGGAAACCAGCCTCATCACCGAGCTGGTGCGCACGCGGCTGCACCTGGTCGGTCTCGATGACACCGAGAACTTGATGCCCACGGAACTGTCCGGTGGCATGCGCAAGCGGGCGGCCCTGGCGCGTGCCATGAGCCTGGAGCCGGAGATACTGTTCTGCGACGAGCCCGGCGCCGGTCTCGATCCCATCACGGCAGCGGGAATCGACCAGCTGCTGATGTCTCTCAACCGGAACTTGGGCACAACGGTGGTCGTGGTAACCCATGAGCTGTTGAGCATCGAGCGACTCGATGGCGGCCTGCTCATGCTCGACGGTGGTCGCGTCGCCTACTCGGGCACGGCGAGAGAGGCACGAGAGGCAGGCGGCGCCGGCCTGCGAGAGTTCTTTCACCCGGGTTAATTCGCCTTGAAGATCACCCTCATCGCCGCCCTCGCCGGCAATCGCGTTATCGGCCGCGACGGCAGTCTTCCCTGGCGTTTTCCGGTGGACATGCGCCATTTCATGCGCACCACTATGGGGAATCCCTGCATCATGGGTCGACGCACCTACGAGTCCTTTCCCAAACGCCCGCTGCCGGGTCGGCTCAACATCGTGCTTACCCGCAACATCGACTACACGCTTCCCGATGGCGCACTGCGCTGCCACGATCTCGCCTCCGCGCTACGCCACTGTACCGATATCGGCAGTGAGAGGGTCTACATCTGCGGCGGTGCAAGTGTGTACCGCGACGCTTTGCCAGATGCCGATGAAATGATTCTCACTCACATCCCCGGAGACTACGAAGGCGACGTCCGCTTCCCCGAGTGGGACGGGCAGGAGTGGCAGATCGTTGGCACTTGTGAAGAGACCGGGTTACGTTTCTCGACCTATCAGCGTACCCATTCGTAATTCCGATCGCTTTCGCCCACCTCTGACTCTTTCAACTCGTCGCAACAATCGCGATGACCTCTGCCAGCCCCCTGAGCCACGTTGAAGCGGCGCCCGCTGACCCCATTCTCGGCTTGTCCGCTGCCTTCGCCCGGGACGGCAACCCCGACAAGATCAACCTCGGCGTCGGCGAGTATCGCGACGTGCGCAACGACACGCCGATCCTTGCGGCCGTCTCCACTGCGCAGACGCGGATTCTGAAGTCGGAGACCAGCAAGCGCTATTTGAGCATCGACGGTTCCCCGGAGTACGGAGCGGTGGTTCGCGATTTGGTTCTCGGCAACAACTTCGGCATCGAGGACGAGCGTTGCGCAGTCGTTCAGGCACCAGGTGGCACGGGCGCGTTGCGCGTGGCCGGGGACTTCATTCACACCCAGTTGCCTGGCACCCGTCTCTGGCTCAGCGACCCGACTTGGGCGAACCATCCGAAGATTTTCTCCGCCGCCGGCGTGGAGACGGCAGAGTACCGCTACTACGACGCCCACGCTCACGGCCTCGACTACGATGGTTTTCGTCGGGATTTGGAGAAGGTGCCCGCTGGTGAAGCCGTGCTCCTGCACGGCTGCTGCCACAACCCCACGGGAGTAGACCTCCAGCCGGACCAATGGGATGAAATCGGTGGCCTACTGGCGGCGCGCGGCGTACTGCCTCTGGTGGATTTCGCCTATCAGGGATTCGGCAACGGCCTCGAGGAAGACGCCGCGGGCCTACGGATGCTGGCGAGACAAGTGCCTGATCTCTTCGTCGCCAACTCGTTCTCGAAGAATTTCGGCCTATACCGCGAGCGGGTGGGAGCACTTCTGGCGGTGACGGAGTCCGCGGAAGCCACGGCCAATGTGCTCAGCCAGCTTAAGATCTGCATTCGCTCCAACTTCTCGAATCCCCCCGCCCACGGATCGGCGATCGTCACCGAGATTCTTGGTGACCCGGCCTTGCGTTCACAGTGGCTCAGTGAACTCACCGTGATGCGGGACCGGATCAATGGTATGCGCGCCCTACTGGTGGAGCGACTCGAGGATCGCGGCGTCGCCAAGGGTTCCTTCGATTTCATCTTGGACCAACGCGGCATGTTCTCGTTTTCCGGTCTGAGCCCCGAGCAAGTTGACCGTCTGCGCAAGGAATATGCAATCTACATCGTAGACTCGGGCCGCATCAACGTCGCAGGGATCACCCTTGACGCGGTGGACTATCTATGTGACGCCATCGCGTCGGTTCTCTGATTCCGCCACCACGAGCACGGCGCAACGAGCAGGCCTCGCAACAGCAGCAGAACTCCCTTCTTCGTTCTTGGCGAAAACGGTAGCTCACCCCGAAGGCAGGGCCGACACCTCCCGCAGACGCTGAACGAGCGCCGCCAGCACCTCAAGCACTCTATCGACCTGGGCCGCCGTGTTCCCCCACCCCAGGCTAAAGCGTACCGCCGACGTTGCCAACCGTGGCTCGATGCCAGCGGCGAGCAGCACATGAGAAGGCTCGGGCTCTCCCGACGAACAGGCAGAACCGCTGGACACGGCAATGCCCTCGAGATCGAGCCCGAGGATGATGGCTTCGGCTTCTACACCTCGAAAGCTGATGTTCAGAGTGTTGGATAGGCGCTGTTCGACAGGCGGAGAGTTCACGACCACGTCTTCAATGCCGTCTATGATGCCTGACTCCAGCCGCTGTCGCAGTAACGAAACCCGTTTCGTTTCGCCTTGCAGCTCGCGTCGTCGCAACTCGGCAGTGATGCCGAAACCGACAATGCCGGCCACATTTTCGGTACCCGCTCGCCTACCCCCTTCGTGCCCTCCGCCAAGAAACCCCGGCCCCAACGAGGTGCCGCGACGAACATACAAAGCCCCGGTGCCTTTGGGGCCGTTGATCTTGTGCGCGGACAGCGACAGCAGATCCACCCCGAGGTCGTCGACGCTCACCACCACCTTGCCAGCACTCTGCACAGCGTCCGCATGTATCAGAATGCCCTTCCCGCGCAATTGCGCTGCGAAGGCGGCGATGGGCTGAATGGCGCCCGTCTCGTTATTGCCGTGGACCACCGACACCAGTGCCGCCGCCGATCCTGCCAGACTTACAAGCGACTCAGGATCAACAAGTCCGCGCCCGTCGACCCCCGCGATCACGACTTCGCGCTGCTGGTGACGCAGGGCCTCGGCGGAGTGCAACACCGCGTGATGCTCGATAGCTGTGGTGACGACTCGGCCTTCTAATGCAGCCGCGGCGCCGTTTACCGCCCAGTTGTCAGCCTCGGTGCCGCCACTGGTGAAGAAGATCTCGTCGGGATCCGATCCCACCAGATGGGCTACCTGTTCTCGGGCCTCGTCGACAGCCTTGCGAGCCTGCTGACCGAAGCGATGAAGGGAAGAGGGATTGCCGTACACGTGATCGAGGTAGGGTGCCATACCTTCGCGAACCTCGGGGCGTACAGGCGTCGTCGCATTGTGATCGAAGTAGATCATCGGTACTCAATCAGCGTGCTCACGGCCCTGGCTACAACCAAGCTTCGGTAAAGCTCCCCACTGCTGCTAAGAGTGCTGCCGTCGCGGTAGACGAATCGCCGACGCTCACGGGGCCTCTCGATCCCCTCCTCCCCGCGCTGGATCGATAGAGAATCCACCGCCACCGTTCGCTGCAGATAGCGGACGACCTCCGCGTCGAGTAGCTCCAGCCCCTCGTAGCGGTCAAATCGGCCCTGACTCTGCAGGTTCTCTACCTCCTCCCACAGCTGACCGCGGTCTTCGTCGAGATGAGGGGCGGCGAGGAAGTACAGAGTGTACACGACATCGGCCTCGCCCAAAGCCGTGAAGCCAAACTCGTCGGGCACGTATATCCAACGATTGCGATAGACGGCGTTGTCAGAGATCAGCTCCACGCGTTCGCCGTCGGAGCGATAAAGAAAGGCGTAAACTTGGCAGTCCTGCTCGGTGCGGAAGCGAATATGCAGCTGATCCCCCTGCTGCAAGCTCTCACCTTCACGGACCTCCACTTGGCGTACGAAACTGCCATCCTGACGGCGTGCCACGATGTGCAGCTCAAGGTCGAGATCGTCGGCCGCAGCTACTGCCCCCATCACTTCATCACCGGCTCGTTGCTCCATTTGCCTGCCAATCTCATCGAGCCGCGCCTCGCTGATCCGACCCATGGCTGTGCCCAGCCGGTCACCGCTGGGACGATGTGCCAAGGCTAAGTGCAGGTAGACCCACGGTGATTCGCGGCGGGCAATGGCGGAGAGCACTTTGTCGGCATCGCCGATCTCGGCCCAATCACCGGGAAGGAGTCGCCCCGACTGCCATTTCTTTCGGCTCTCATCCGGCGGTGCGGCGGCGCCCACGTCAGCAGTAACATCTACACCCTGCGCCAGCAGAGCGGAGAGCAGAATCTCGTCGAGGCCGAGAGTTGCGAAATTGCTCTTGCCGTCGGCAGCACGGAAGCCCAAAGCTGTGACCCGATCTGGGAGGCCGAGCTGACGGACGAGGTGTACGATCTCCGCCTCCACGTCTCGGACAGATCTAATCTCCGATCCCGGAGTGCAGGCGATCGCCGCCAGGCATAGCACCATCGGCATTCGCCACCATCCTCGACGCCCCGTCTGCCCGCGTCTGTCAGCCATGGTCGCTACTTACGTGGCCGTTGCCGGAACCGTTGCGCTGATGGGACAACGTTGCATTTTCATCCGGGGCGGGCGTCTGCGCCGAGGGCTCGGAGATACTCTCCTTTGCCAATCCTCGCAGCAGGAACGGTGTCCCGGAGGAGAGTTCGCGCGTCAGAGAAACAAACTCGTCCTTCGGCTCTGGGGATGCGACGGTGGAGGATGCTTTCGACGCTAGCTCCGCCGCCGCTACCGTTGTCACACCCCGCGCTCGCTGCCGAGCGCGCGATCGCAATTGCCGCTCGAGCAGAATCGAGCCGAGGATGCGACGCGCCTCCTTGAGAATGAGTCGGCGACGCTCGTCGCGGTCGGGGATCTGCTCCAACACCCCGTACAGGGCGGATATGGCAGGCGGTCCGAGGGGTGATAGCCATTCGAGGAATTCCGAATAGCGATCCGACTTGTCGAGACGAATCAGGACGCATGCAAGTAGGAAGTTGGTGTCGGGGTCTGCGGCACCAAATTCGGAGAGGGTGCGCCGGTACGAGCGTACGTACATGAGCACGGCACTTGGGTCCGAGGTCAGTCGGTGGGGACTGTCCTCCAAAAGACGCTTGAGGTCCCCGTCCTCGTGAATCCTCCGTCGCCGCGACATGTCCGCCGGCCCCCGATGCTCGGAGGCGCCGCCATCTAAGCCGTCGAGAACTTCGCAGGCGCAGGAGACGATCGCCTGCTTCTTCATCTTGAACGTTGCCCACTCGTCGGCATCGGCAAGGCCGTAGTTCCCGATGACCTCGAGCAACTCGTCGCGGGGGGCGTCGCCAAGTCTGACCAGCTGCTGTGCCACCTTGCGGTACCGGGGCAGGCGATCGAGACGGATGAGAATACCCACCAAATGTCGATCCAACGGCTTCAGCGCCGGGCAGAGATCCTCCCCATCTTCGCCGCCATGACGGACCAATGCCCTGCACTTGCCGACGCGGGCGAACACCCCGGCTGGGTCCGAAGATAGGGAGCACAAGTACATCCATAGGGGATGCACGAGATCCTGAGCTTCGGGTACTCCCCGTCTGTAGGCGTCGAAGAACCCCCGCAAGCCGTCGACGCCGAGATCAACGATGGTGGTCAGGATGACAGCTCGGGGCTTGGGAACGATGGAGCGGCCGAACTCAGTCTTTACGGGATGGGGATCGAAGCGAAGAGCGTCGCGATAGTCGTGGAGCGCGTCTTCGAAGCTATGTGCCTCGACGTTGTGCCCCTTGCGCTGGGCCAGCTTGCGGGCAGCGCCGTGGATGATGTCGCGGTCGAACTGGAACATGCGGGGATAGTCGAAGACGTCGGCGATGCGCTCCATCTTCGCTTGCGCCCAGCGCGATTCCAGCTCGGTGTCAAACAAATTCCGAGCAATCTCGTAGGGTTCCCGTGACAAGGCGTTGCCTCCCTCGACCCGGATCAGCCGCGAGCGGTAGCCCTTAATGAACTCCTCCACTTCGGACTTGATCCGCTCGGGATGACTGCGGCGATGGCGCTTGTGGTCCTCGGTAAGGCGACGCAACAGAGGCTCCGACAGCCGAAGACCCGTCCATCGTGGGCGGCGGAGGCCGTTTTCGTCGTCGACTTCCGCTCGGGGCAGCTCGCACTCGTTGGCGCGCTCGCCGAAGGCAGTCAGCACGTCCACGAGCAAGAGGTAATCCAGAAGCATCCAAGCTGCGTAGATAACCCCCTCGGCGATGGCCCAATGGTCGTAGCCCTTTTCCTCGGCTTGATACAGAAGGATCTCGGGCAGGTAGATCGTCCGTCGTCGGCGTCCAATGTGGACTGCCTGGTGATGGCGGACGTCCCGAAAGCAGAGCAGGGCATCGCCGCGAACGAGAGTAATACTAATGGGTCCCTCGATCAGGGCCTCGCGCAGATGCCTAGGCACCTTGTGGAGGACCTTCCAGAAGAACAGGACCAGAGGCTCGGCAGCGTGCAGTTTGTGCAGACGGCGGTCAACGGGAAAATGGGGCAATCGAGTCTGCTCGCCGAAGAGGATGACCTTGTGGGCTCCGGCAATCGCCAGATTGACCTCTTCGTGGTCGACGGGGCCGTCGAGAATCCCCAGGTTGACCCCGGGAGCGGAAGCAGAGGCGGGCGACATAGCCTCCTCAATATACATAGAGCTCGATTGCAGAAGTGCTACCGGCGAAGCTGTGCCATTTTTCGCGGATCTTTGTTATCATTAAACTTGCATGCAATTGGACGGTACATTCTCAGTCCTGAATTGGCGGCAATCCAGGAAGTTCGGCCGTTGGCTGACAGGCGCAGTGAGTTTCTGCCTGCTCGCCTTTGCTTGTAGCTCACCGCCGGCGCCTAACAAACCCGACGAGCCGCCCGTCGCCGACGCAGGGACAGATCAGTCAGTCGCTGTGAGCGCTTCCGTTATCCTCGACGGCAGCGGGTCGACTGATCCGGAATTGGGACCTCTCTCCTACCAGTGGTCGGCAGCGGAGAGCAATCCCTCCACTGTCGTACTCACCACCTCGCCTCAGGTGCGGATCAAGCTCAACGATCCGGGCGTGTACGTGTTCTACCTGACGGTGAGCGCAGGTTCGGCGACGAGCACTCCCGATTCAGTGCGAGTCACGGTGACAGGGGGCGAGAACTCAGCGCCTAATGCCGTCGCTGGACCGGACTACATCGCTTCGCTGGGCTCTTCTTTCTTCCTGGATGGCTCCGGATCCACGGACACCGAGGGCGACTCCCTGAGCTACACGTGGGCGGTGGTGGCGCAGGGTGCTGAGATCTCCATCGCCGACAGCACAGCGCCACAGACTGAGATTGATCCCCTATCCACAGGGGCCTACACCTTCCGCCTCACTGTGAGCGATGGCGCATTAACCGGCACCGACGAGATCACGATCACAGTGACGGAAGCGACCAACCTCGCACCCATTGCCGACGCCGGGGCCAATCAGACAGTGAGAGTCGGTACCGCTGTCACTCTCGACGGAGGGGCGTCGTCAGATCCCGAGGGCGCTTCGGTGAGCTACCGCTGGCTAGTGGGCAACAATCCTGGAGAGTCGGTCACGCTGAGCGATTCCACCTTCGCTACTCCCAGCTTCATCCCCAATCTACTCGGCAGTTACGTGTTCGGCCTTAAGGTCAGCGACGGAACCAACGTGAGCCTACAGGACACCGTGGTGATTCGCGTCGTGACCCAGACTTACGCGCGCCGATCCGGCATGATAGAGATTCCCGAGGGCTCCTTCACAATGGGTTCTGCCAGCGGCCAGAGTGACGAGGCCCCCTTGCACACCGTGCGCGTGGCGGCCTTCTGGGTTGACTCGGTGGAAGTGACAGCTGCCGAATACAGCCTCTGCGTCCGTGACGGAGACTGCGCCACGCCCGGGGAACAGCCGGACTGCAACTTCGGACTCGACGAGCGCGCCGATCACCCAATCAACTGCGTCGATTGGGCTCAGGCTGAGGCGTTCTGCAACTGGGCCGACAAGCGGCTACCCACCGAAGCGGAATGGGAGAAGGTGGCACGCGGGCCCAACGACGAGCGTCGCTATCCCTGGGGCGACGAGGATCCCAATCTCCTGCTCATCACCTTTCCGACGCTCCAGCTGCTCAACTAC
Organism: Candidatus Latescibacterota bacterium; assembly: GCA_036336855.1. GTDB lineage: Bacteria > Latescibacterota > UBA2968 > UBA8231 > UBA8231 > JAYZFI01. Next base: position 20,372 of record JAYZFI010000009.1, on the reverse strand, counting down.
AACGCGCTGTCGCGCTCGACGTCGAAAGTGGGTCAGCATCCGGACGGAATTAGCTCGTACGGCGTACACAACCTGGGTGGCAATGTGATGGAGTGGGTCGAGGATTGGTACGGCCGAGACTACTACCAAACGAGCCCCACCAGGGATCCTTCCGGTCCCGCCACGGGAGAGCAACGGGTTGCCCGCGGCGGCCACTATCTCGCGCCGCGGGAAGCGGTGACGGTGTCGATTCGGGTACGCAATCAACCCGGGACGCGGGACCCCACGGTCGGCTTCCGCTGCGCCCGAACCGAAGCGCCGCCCTGAACCTGCCGCTGCGTTGACCGAATCTGGCGCTCCGATGGATTACTCCTGTAAGAGTCGATAACCGTATCCGCCGGCACCGTGGTCACGGGGATTTCCGTGTCACGTAGAAGGGAGAGCTCCAGGCCCGGGCACCGTCGGCCTGGGTCAACCGGACGTAGTAGGGATGGGTTCCGTCGACCGGCGATTCATCAACGACCTGGAAGCGGCACTCACGCGACTGCAAACCGACGGGGAGGTATTCGACTCTAACCTGCAATCCTACACCGCCGGCATCGTGGACGTAGGCTTCCCTCTGCAATTGCTCCAGATCGATGTCGAAATCAGTGATCTTCGAGCGAAAGGAAAGCCTACCCGAAGGTGAACCAGCGAGAGTGAGAATGAGCCCGTCCTCGTCGCCGGAAGTAACGGATTGCCACGCGACGCAGTTTGAGCCTTGCTCGAGTACGCCTTCCGCGGCGCTGTCGAAGGCGTACTCCGCGACGGCTTCGAGGGTGACGCCAGTGAGCTCCAAGCGACCGTCCCACTGTGCGATGCGGTCGCGACCTTTGATTCGCGCACCGCTCCAGACCACGCGTAGCCGGAAGGGATCGCGTTCCGCAACCTCGGGATGGCGATGAATACACTCAAGTCCGCGATAGACAATTACTTCTTCGATCTGGCCGGTGCCACAGGCGCTGATGTCGAGGGATACGGCTTCCGAGGGCTCGATGGCGAAAGCCTCGCCCACGCGATGGCAACCATCTTGGGCACGCACGTCGAGGATTATACGCTGCCCGGTGGTCGCATAGCAGCGCCTCGCCCGCAGGGCATCCCAGATGCTCTCCCGGGTCAACTCCTCTGCAAGGACGCAGGTGAGACCGCCGTACACGCCAAAGGAGGAGGATCCGGGATAGCTCGCTCCGGGTCGTCCCTTGTGGTCATCGCTACCGGCGCAGAAGCCGACCCGGTAGCCGCGTTCGATCGCTTCGTGGAGCAGCCATTCGAATTGCCCCCAGGCCGAGTAAATTTCAATGACGGGCTCCAGATCAGGGTCGTGAAAGGTTAGGTTCGCAGGTCGTCCACCGATGTGGGGAACTACCATAGCCGGTCCCCCCTGCCTCAACTCGGCGAAGAGCTCAGCGACAGGATAGCGGTCATTTGTTTCGTCGGCTCGCTGTGCCACCTGCCAGTGACTGGTGCGGAAAATGGTCTCACCTTCGTTAAGGAAGTAGACGTTGCGATCACCACCTGCGGGCGTGGTCGCCGACCACTCGTAACCCGGAAAGACCACGAAGCGCCTCGGTTCGTAGAACTCCCGCGCACAGCGGCCGATACGCTCCCAGAACTCGGGAGTGATCTGAAAGTCGTTGCCCTGGTGTCCGACGAAGTCGAGAAAAGAAACGTCGCGGGCAAAGCGGAAGTAGTCCTCAACGCTGTTGGTCCCCACAGTCTCTTCGCTCTGGCCGTGCAGATCGCCCCAGAAGGGACGTACGGCCTCGCGCTCGATCACGCACTCGATGGGGTTGCTCACACCGCTCAACCCATCCGTATCGGCAGAGACCCGGTGTAGCCCTTCGCGGCGAATACAGAGCCCGTCCACGCGGGTGGTGCCCTCCATGTCCGCGGTGAACTCGAGGGTGGCGGGCAACCCTTCTACACCATCGGCATGCTCGACTGTTACCGCACCGGTAAAGCCAGTGGCGGGGTTTCCCCATTCGTCCTCCAGCTTCACTCCCAGGGAGAATTGCTCACCGACTTCGGCCTGAGTCGGCGCAACTAGCACGAGCTTAGCAGCAGAGGCGGGTACGATCTCGATCTCGGGCTGTCGCTCGAGTTCCACGAACTGGCCGGTCCCAAAGGCATCCAAGGCCACGCAGAATTCGAAGGTGTACTCACGGAAAGTCTGCACCGAGGTTCCCGGTGAACCCTGCTTCCGGTCCCCGTACACGATAGTGATGATGTCGCCCTTGGAGAGAGCCCACTCGGCGACGTCGATGACGAGACACTTCTGGTAGGGGCGGATGTAGCCCTTGGGGTCGTAGCGGCAAGTAATGCGCCCCGGACCGTCGGTAGTCACGGTGCAGTAGTCAGGAGCGGTGGGATCGTCGAACTGCGGCTTGCCCCAATCGGAGGCGAAACGCATGGCGACCTTCAGCGTACCGCCGTCATCGATGCCGTACTCGCCGACGTGGTAGGTGAGGGTGTAGGTCGCGAGCGACCCCGCCTGCACCCTCCCTTCGGGGTAAATCTCAGCCCAACCGAACATCTCCCCGTGCGCTTTACCCATCTCCCTGACTTCCCTCCATAGTCGTTGCGAGGTAACAATATACGGTGCCCATGTCGGCGGTGACGCCGGGGCTCTATTGTGTCGCCGGTCACATCGTAACGCTTTGCTGCGTCTGACATTATGGGTACACTTCAATGCAGCCGCGAAACACCTCCCTCCCCCATTGCTTTCGGCCAGCAGTACACGGCTTCCCCGGGAACGGCCGAGGGAACGTCTACAAGGAAACCCCAATCCCCGACAGCCCCCACGGTGTTGGTCCCTTGGCGTGGGCCTACGAGCAGTCCGGCGAGCCCGATCTTCTCGAGGAGGGCTATTGCCGCATTCGCTGGCTCGTGGACGGAGCCGGTCGACCTGTATGATGAAGGATCTCATCGCCTGCGCGCCCAGGCCGGGAGAGGCGGGGCTGCTCGACATCTATCGTCCGCCCCGCGGCAACGCGGTCAGCGCAAATCTGGAGCACAGAGTCGTTCGACCGGAGGGTGGTTAACGCCATGTGGCTCGGTATCTGCGCGATCCTGGCGGCTTTCGCCTTCGCCCTGGTCAAGTTCTTCACGTCCATGCATATGCGTCAGATAAGCACCGATCGTGCTCGCCTGCACTCCGAAGTAAAAAAGGCGCAGGAGCGTCACAGGACCATAGACAAACGCCTGCGGGTAGAGCGCTCTCGGCGTAGTGAGGTCGAGCAGAAGCTCTCCGATGCCCAGCGCTTCAAGGACGACCTATACGAACGCTTGCACCTGGAGCTGTCATCGGATCTGCAAGGGGAATTGCGCCAGTGCATGAATCGCAATCCGATCCCTGAGCCCACGGCCATCAAGGTCGCCCACGAGCTGCGACTTGCTGACCGTGTCACCGAAGCGTTAGGCCAGCTGACTATTATGTTGATGGAGTTCCACGAGGAGGCACAGGATGGATCTTCCTCGACGGTGCGTCTATCACTCACCGCAGACTTCGTCAAGCTCCTCGACAGCGCGGAGCAGCACTACATCGGCCCCGCGCCCCGGGATACTTTGCACCCCACTAAAGGACCTCAGTTGGTCACCACTGCCTTTGACGAGCCCGAGAGCGCGGTGAGCCTGGTTCGACAGTTTTCCACTGCCGTCAAGGCGGAGCACGCAGACCAGGTGCGCGGAGTGTTGCTATCAGGTGTTAAAGTGACGCAGTTCGACCGAGATCACGCGACTCGGCTGTTTGCCCGCGCCTTCAACTCGGCGCTAAATCTGCTCGAATCGGCGGTGGAAGGCGCGGTAATCCTGAACCAGCAGGCATATGACCTGATTGACGATCGCAGCGGCGTCGAGGAATACAGTAAGGTTGAGAGGTTGTGGATGCTGCATCTGCTCCCGAAGCCGTCGAAAAACCAGGACGCCAACGTTAACACTTCGGACGGCGAAAGCCCGGCCGAAGAATGCGACAGCGAGGGGGGAAGAGACAAGGACGAAGCGTCGGGGGATGCCCTGGTGGCATTGGAGTCGCCGCCTGCGGAAGTAGCCAACATAGACGAGGACAAAGGAGACGGCCCGTGATCGATGCCATCTACGCCATCATCTTCATCGCCTTTGGTAGCCTCGCTTTACTGGCGGTGTACAATTATCTCATCCGCGGCAGCGACTTCCGAGAGGCAATAACAGGGCTTCGCTCTTCGCTCGAGATCACCGAGGAGAAGGTCTCCGCCATCCGTCAGGAACTCGCCGACTTCAAGTTCGACACCGACATCATGGATGCGGAGCGCAAGGCGCTGGAGAAGCAAACCCTCTGCATGATGGATCTCGAGGAGCGATTTCAGGAGCAACTGGCTACCCAGCAGGACAAATCCGATCTCGGCCGGGGTCGTCTGTGATGCCGGGCAGGGATCTTACTCCCCCCAATTCCCGGTACGTGCTCGCCGCCGTCGAGCAGGCTCTGTGCGAAGATCTGGACAGCCCTGAGATCTCCACCAATGCCGATATCACAACACGCTGGACGACGAACGGTCAGGGCGATCGTCGGACGAATGCGCGCATCATCGCCCGTAAGCCGGGCATCATCGCTGGAATTCCTTTGGTAAAGGCGGTATTCGCGCGCCTCGATCCCAGTGTCTCCCTGCATGTCAAGGCAGGGGACGGTGCTTCGGTGACACCTGATGAGGTGGTGGCGGAGATCTCCGGCCCCGCCGCGGCGATCCTCGTGGGCGAGAGAACGGCTCTCAACTTCCTGCAGCGGTTGTCGGGCGTGGCAACGCTAACCCACTGTTATTGCGAGGCTGTCACCGGCACCGGCGCCCACATCACGGATACCCGCAAGACTACGCCAGGGCTTCGCGCTCTGGAAAAATACGCCGTGCGCTGCGGGGGTGGCACCAGTCATCGTCGCGGACTCAACGATGCCGTTCTCATCAAGGAGAATCATATCATCGTCGCCGGCTCCGCCTTAGAGGCGGTGCGCCGCGCCCGGCGGCACGCCAGCGCCGAAGGCCGACCGGAAACCCGGGTGATGTGCGAGGTGGAGAGCATCGAACAATTGCAGGAGATTATCGACAGTGCGGACAGCAGACCAGATAGAATCCTATTGGACAACATGTCACCGACGACCTTGCGGCAGTGCGTCGTTCGGGTTAGAGAGGCCGCTGCTCAGATCGAGACCGAAGCCACGGGCGGGCTGGACCTGAGCACGGTCCGCGCCGTCGCTGAGACCGGCGTAGACGTGATCTCCATTGGCGCCCTCACTCACTCCGCCCCAGCTCTAGACTTCAGCCTTCTCTTCAGCGAATCCCGATGAGGATTCGAGCTTGGGGGCGTCATAGGCGGACAGGCCCATCCTGCACGCCAGTTGCAACCGACAGAAGCCGTGCTCCGCGGTCAGATCGGCCACCCATCAGATAGGTCCACCTAATAACTATAGAAGAGCAGCCGCGACCCGACCGTTTTGGCCCGATTGGTTGACGGAAGTGAGATTCGTCATGCCTCGGATGGCGCGCAGCGAAGGAAGGATGTCCCTAACCAAGAGGGCGCAGACGGCGAAGCTCCAAGACGCCCTGAGCGACCTCCTCGGCAGAGGCTTCCAGCAAGGCCTGGCCCTTTTCCGCCGTACCCACGGTGGGATCGCCGACGCCGCCGTGCTCGGTCCGCTGGTCGAAGCGATGGTAGGACGACATGCCCTGGGCGCGCATGCCCGCACGCTCGCCGTCTTTGTGGAGCTTGTTCATGCGCACGAGTTCGGGACGGATCGCCAGCATCATCGACGTCTCGGTCTCTCCGGCGTGTCCTGACCCAGCGTTTGCGAGCTCACGGATTTCGTTGAGCCGATCGGGAGTGCCCCAAGCCCAGCGCGTGTAGAATTCGGCTTCCCCTTCCTGATATTTTTCCATGAGGCGCTGCAACAACACCTGTATCCCAGCGCCGTTGCCGCCATGGCTGTTCTGCAGCAGGATCTTGCGAAAGCCGTTGCCCACCATGGAGTCGACCATGTCCATCATGAGGTCGAGGTGAGTCGGGGACACGGCGCTCACCGTACCGGGATAGCGAATATGATGCTGCGAATAACCTAGCCACTGCACGGGCAGGACAAGCACGTCCTCGGAAATCTTTTCGTGCACCCGACGCGCTACTTCCTGACCGATAAAACTGTCCGTCCACACGGGCAGATGCAGGCTGTGTTGTTCGCACGAGGCAACCGGGATTAGCACCACGATGTCGCGTGGCAGGGCATCGATTTCGGGCGACGTCATCTCCCAGAGTAGCATTTCATTCCCTCCTCGCTGCGGTTTGTTCCGCTTCCGCGCCACTGAGTTTACCGGCAATGCCGTCGGCCAATGATCCCTTCTTTATTCCCACCACCCGAACAAGCCGCCCCATCACGGCAGTGAACTCATCCATGTCGTCTACGCTGTAGACCTGCGTTCCCCGGTGCTGCAGCCGGTTCAACTCAGATCGAGTGTTGTCGGATAGGGAGACCGCGACAAATACGACGGCGAGCCCGCGCGTGCGCCGCACACCTGACAGACCGGTGACGGTGTCTCCGGACTTGCAGCCGATACCCACTAGGGAAGAGACATTGCAAACCTGCTGGGCGGTGAGGGTTTGCACCTTCCGCTCACCTGAAAGCAGGCTTCACCGGCATGCCACCCTTGCGCAGAACCGAGATATTCGCCGCCTCCAGAACGCCGATGACGCGCGCCCCAGACTCAGGAGTGATCACCAGCTTCGCCCGTCCCTGCAGATGGCGGTAGACGTTCTGATAGTAAGCGTCCCAGTTGGAGTCATTGGCCTGTAAAGTAGACTCCATCTGACGACCGTTGGCGAGGGCCTGCACGTGAAAGACATTGCCCTCGATGGCCTCGATCGACCCTTTCTCACCGAGGATGCGCCATTTGGGTCGTGAGCTCATAGCGAGATTGGACATAGTTAGCGTCGCTACGCAGCCCTTGCGGAACTTCAGGGTGTACTCGGAATGATCTTCATTGCTGTAATCACTCCACTCTTTGTTCTTGACCTGGTAGCCGGAAACCCAATCGATGTCGTCGGGTACGAGATTGAGGATCCAGTCGGTGAAGTGCGCTCCCCAGTCGTAAATAGCACCTCCAGAGATCTGTTTGTCGGAGCGCCACCAGCTGCTCTGCTTGCTGTAGCCGTTAAAGCCGGCTTCGATCCGGAACACCCGACCGATGATCTTCTCCTTGAGAATGAGGTCGCGCAACAGCATGAAATCGCCATCCCAACGACGATTATGGAAAGTGGAGAGCATAACTCGGCGACGGCGCGCCAGAGCCATCATCGCCTTTACCTCCTTGGAGCTCACCGCCATAGGCTTTTCCACGACGACGCCCACCTTAGCATCCAGGCACTGCAGGGCGAGCCTCGCGTGGGTGTTGTGCGGGGTTATGACGGTGATCAGATCCATGTCCCCGTGACGCAGCATATCGCCGACACGCGAGTACACCCTGGCCTCCGGCCAGTCTCGTGCCGCCACCCCACGACGCTCGGCATCTAACTCGCACACACCCCCGACCACCATCCCGCGGTTCTTGATCATCGAGCTGAAATGGGCCTTCCCCATGTTGAAGGCCCCACCGTAACCGATGACCCCGCACCGAAACTCACACCTCGCTGCCATTGTGATGACAACTCCTTGATTACATTGATGTTTGGGACGCCTCAAACAAGCGGCGTTAGGCTACCCAATCGGGTGGCCGACGTCAATGGAGATTAAGGAAATACAGTCCTCGATCAGGAGGACTCGAGCACCATGCCCTCACGCTCGATGCGCTGGAATATCTGACGGAACTCCGGCGTACCGTCATCATCCCAGTAGTCGGTCTCGATGGGCGCAACGTAGCTCATGGGAATAAGGCGACTGCGGTCAGGGCGCACCATGAAGATGGAGTTGTCTGGATCGCCGATGTGGAACATCCGCGCGCCGTTGGCGAAGCAGGATCGGATAATCCACTTGTCCTGCTCTCGCAACTGCAGCTGCTTCAGCCGGTTCAAAGCATCTCGATCGAGGCTCATGCCCAGCCCGGGGGACTCTGGCACCCGCACAAAGCCGTTGACTACGTGCAGGGGTTCGGTGACCACATCCTCCGACCACGTCTCGCAATCAGAGAAAAAGTGGAAATTGGCCGTGGGAAAGGCAGCCATGAGCTGGGTGGTCATGGCCCGGGTAATGTTGCCTCCCACGTTCTGCAGCATGAAGGGGATGTCGCCGGCAGCGAACAGGCCGGCGCGGCGGATGGCGTCACCGATGTGAGCGTGACCGAGCATGTAGACATCGGCAGCTCCCATCAGCACCTCGTAGCTCGCGCTCAGCGGACAGTGGTGGAGGACCACGGGAAGGAGCGAGCGCTTGCGCAACTCAACGTAGCCCGGCAGGTCGTTGGCAGGCAGCACATCCTCGAAGCAACCAGCGATGGGATAGCGGGCCAGCTTGTTTACCAGCTCCACCATGTGATCGTCGGTACCGTGCATAGTGAAGTCGTAGTGGATGCGAAAACCACGCGGGGCCACTTGCTGCATGGCCTCAGTCTGGTCGATAACGTTCTCAAAAGGCGAGAGGTGGAACTTCATCCATGTGTAGCCCTGAGCGGCGTAGCGCTCCACCGTCTCGGCCATACGCCGCGGATGGGTGGAGACCGTCCAGCTACCTACAGGAACCCATGACCGGTATTTCTGTCCCACTAGCTTGTACACGGGCACCCCGGCAGCTTTGCCCATAAGGTCGTACATGGCCGTGCCCAGCCCAAGGGAATGCTCGTCTCCCATATGATCAAAGGGATTAGTGCCCAGGTAGCAGTCGATGATCTCTTGCGGCTCCGTACTCCCGCTTTCGCCGAGACCTGTGAGGCCGGTGTCGGTGTGGGCGACATAGATTGTGCGTCGCGTGGGACCGTAGTAGTGATTCAGAGCGTAGGCGTGCCAATCCACGTAAGGGACGCTGATCTCGTGCACTTCGATCTCTGTAACCTTCATGCCCTACCTCCTAATGCCAAGCCTACGAAATCCCGTTTGGGTGCGCGTTGAGCGCAGCCCTACCTTACCAGCATTACCTCCAACCTGGTGTGAGAGCGCTTATGTACTTGAAGCACATGCGACCCTATCAGCTGCAGGAAGCTGTAGCCGACAAGCTGCCTCTGCTCGTGCCCGCCGGTTGTATAGAGACCCACGGTCCGCACATGGCCATCGGCCACGACGTCATCATATGCGAAGAGATATGCGATCGTATCGTCACCCGCCGGCCGGCAGTGATCTCTCCGCCCTTCGACTTCGGCCCAACCGGCTACGCCCTAGGAGGGCCCCGCGACGGCACCCTCGACCCCGACTACGACGCCTTCGGCAAGTACGTAAAGTCGATCCTGCGCAACTTCCTGGATATGGGCTTTGCTCGCGTTCACGTGATGATCATGCACCAGGGCATGGGGGCGCCCCTGGCTCTGGCCTTCAAGAAGGCGGGAGCGGAACTCGCCTTCGAGGGCATGCTCGAGGCAGGCTATCCGCACGGTTGGTGGGCGAACGAGAGCATGAAGGACGAAGTGAGCTGGGGACAGATCGACGTACAACCCATGATCCTGCCAGCAGCATCTCCTCCAGCAGGAGGCGACCACGCGGGCTACAATGAAACTTCGTTTCTGCTAGCTACGCGCCCCGAGCTGGTCGAGCAGGACCGCCTCGATGACGACGCCCCGTGGTACTGCCGCGCAAACGAGGAGCGCAATAGCATCACCGCCAACGTCGAGCACGGCCAGCGCATGGTCGCGGCAGTAGTCGACGCTTGGATGGACCATCTCGGGTAGACTCGGCGAGCCCCTTTGCCCGGCGCGGATCCGATATATCATATCCGTGGCCGGATCAGAATGCGGGGCCCGGGTGTGAGAGTTCGCCAATCGTGATGCTCTGCCGGTTGTCCCCTATCGCTTGACTGCCAGCGATAGTCCGTCTCCCACCGGTAGCAGCGAAAAATCGATGCGTTTGTCGCCGTGCATCATCTCTGTGAGTTTGCGGATGGCAACAGTAGATTCTTCGTCGTTATCGGGCTCAACTACCCGCCCCCCCCACAGAACGTTGTCAACGAGGATGAGCCCACCTCGGCGCAGCAACGCGAGGCAGCGCTCGTAGTAGTTGGGGTAATTCTCTTTGTCGGCGTCGATGAAGGCCATGTCGTAGGCGCCGGCTTCTCCGGCTGCGATCATGGCGTCGAGAGTCTTGGCTGCGGGCCCGATGCGCAGGTCAATCTTCGACGTTAAACTCGCCCGCTCCCAATGTCGACGCCCCACCGAGGTGTACTCCTCGCTAATGTCGCAGGCGACAAGCACACCATCGTCGGGCAGAGCGGCGGCAACCACCATGGCGCTGTAACCGGTAAACGTCCCCACTTCGATGGCGCGGCGGGCCCCCGTGGCGCGCACCAGCAAGGCCATGAGCTGGCCCTGATCCGGCGAGATCTGCATACCTGCGTTGGGCAGCTGCGCCGTCTCTTCGCGGAGCGCCTTGAGCTCAGGACGATCCCGCAAGGTGTGAGCCAGGATGTAGTCGCCGAGCTTTTCGGAGATGTTGTTGTTGCGGCTACTCATCGTTGTGCCCTCTTTCCTTCGATCTAATGGAGATGCCGGATCAGCATAGCCATCGACGGCGACATAGGGAAGGCCTCTCCTCTAAGTGAACAACCTATCGGTGAGCACATCCCCTTTGCGGCGCAGCCGGCTCGTCGACGCGTCCCCCGTGTTCTACGGCTGGATCATCTTGTTCGTGAGTGCTCTCGGCAGCATCATGACCAGTCCCGGACAGACCTACGCAGTTTCCGTCTTCATCGACTCCTTCATGGTCGATCTCGGTCTGAGCCGGTCCACAATCAGCACCCTGTACACCGCGGGCACACTGACGGCAAGCTTCGCCCTGCCCTGGGTCGGCCGCCAGTTCGATCTGCGCGGCGCCCGCTTGACCATGACGGTGATCAGCCTGCTGCTAGGACTGTCGTGCCTCTACATGAGCTTCGTGCGCGACGCCGTCATGCTGGGAATCGGGTTCTGCGCCCTACGCCTGCTTGGACAGGGCAGCCTGAGTCTGGTCAGCAAGAACACGGTGAATCAGTGGTGGGTGCGCCGAAGAGGCATGGCCATGGGCATCGTTGGCCTCTCGGGTGCCCTGCTGGGTAGCAGCGGCTTTCCCAACCTCATCAACAGTCTCATTCCCCCGTTCGGCTGGCGCGTCACCTACCAGCTGCTGGGGGCGCTCCTGCTGTTGGTGATGGTGCCGCTGTCATGGATCTTGGTACGTGACCGCCCTGAGGACTACGGTCAGCAGCCCGACGGATACACACCCCGGCTATATGACACGCTCACCGCCAGTGCCTCTGGCCAGGAGGCGATCTGGACTCTGCGGGAGGCATTGCGCACACCCGTATTCTGGATTGTCAGCGCCGGACTAGCCGCCATGAGCATGCTCAACACCGGCCTTACTTTTCACATTTTCAGCATCTTCAAGGACAGCGGTCTCTCCGCCACGCTGGCGGCTTCGGTATTCGTCCCTATCGGCGTCGCCGGAGCCCTAGTTCAGCTGGCCAGTGGAGTGCTCGTCGATCGTATGCCCCTGCGCTTCATGCTCGCTCTGACGCTCTGCCTTGAGGCCGTCATCCTCTTCATGGCGCCGGTGCTCACGTCGGCGAACATGGCCATGGTCCTGGGCGTTCTCATGGGAGTTCAGGGAGGTATAGAGCTGCTCGTGGCCAGTGTGGTCTGGGCCAAGTTCTACGGCCGCGCCCACATGGGCGCCATCTCCGGCCTGGCGTCGACCATCTGCGTGGGCGCCTCCGCCCTGGGACCCATGCCCTTCGGCATCGCCCGCGACCTGCTCGGCTCCTATGTTGCCATGCTACAGGGCTTCTCTGTCCTGCCCCTCTGTCTGGCCCTAATCTGCCTGGTATTTTGCCGGCCGCCCTGTTACGAGAAGGGAAATGCATGAGTGGAAAGAAGATCCTGATCACTGGAATGAGTGGCCTCATAGGCGGTGTCGTGCGCCGTCACATAGAGGCCAATGGGTACGAGCTTAGCGCCCTCAATCGCCGCGACGTGGAGGGGGTACCCACGCTGCAAGCAGATATCTCCGACTCAGACGCGATCCGGCCCGCATTTTCCGGCATTGACACTGTCCTACACCTGGCAGCGTCCATTCACGGCGAATGGGACACCTTACGGGATTGCAACGTGGTTGGTACCTACAACGTCTTCGAGGAGGCCCGCAATGCCGGCGTACGCCGAGTCATCTACGCCAGCAGCGGCTCAGTGATCTCCGGTTGGGAGTGCGAAGAGCCCTATCAGTCTCTCGTGGATGGCGATGAGACTGCCGACGACTGGGAGATGATCACCCACGAGACGCCGCTGCGACCAAGCGGCCTGTATGCATGTACCAAAATTTGGGGCGAAGCCTTGGCGCGGCACTTCTCCGACACCTCGGAGATGTCCGTCATCTGCCTGCGCATCGGCGCTGTCAACGCCGAGGACGCTCCGCAGCTACGGCGTCACCAGTCCATATTCTGCAGCCAGCAGAACATCGCCACCCTCGTGCAGGCGTGCATCGAGGCGCCATCCAACGTGCACTTCGACATTTTCTATGGGGTTTCCAACAACCGTCTCAACTACCGCGACACCATGCACTCACGTCAGGTTCTGGGTCACGAACCTCTGGGTGGCGTAGGCAGTTGAGCCCGGTCAGGCGTCCCAACGGTAGAAGCGAGCTCCACGGCTGGAGGCACGGGCGAACTTCCAAGCGGTCAGCCACTCCTCGCGATCGTGAACGACGAGTTCGGGCGCTTCCCGGCTGCGCACGTAGAGCCCGGGTAGATGAGGTCGACCGTTGGGCTTGCGCGCGTCGTTCCAGCGAAGATCCATGGACCAGCGAATGCGATCAGAGCGATTGAGCTGGCTGCCGTGGGGAGTGCGGCAGTGGATGATGATCAGCCCACCGCGCTTCACCGGCACAGCGACGGGCTCGATGTCGGGAAGCTCATCCGGGGCCATCATCCAGTTGCCACCGGCATCTTCCGGTGGCTTCACATGCCGACGCAGGGGTTCGTTGTGACAGCGAGGAATGATCATCAAGGTGCCGTTGCTCTCGTCGGCGTCAACGAGAGGGATCCAGGTGGTTATCACCAAAGTGTCATCCGCCTCGGGCAGCAGCACGCCGAGATCCTGATGCCAAGAGGTGTCACGCGCCCACTCCATGCGCGACAGGTTCCCCGCGTAATCGTCGGTGGCGGGCAACTTGGCGCGCAAGTGCTGACAGGAGTTGGCGTAGATCTCTGGACCGATGATGGACTCTACGATGTCGAGCAGGTCGTCGTTACCCAGAAAGCCGAAGATACCCGGACCCAAATTGCTGGGAATGTTGATCCCGGCCGTGCCGCTGGCGTCGGCGCGACAGAGCGGAACAAGACGTTGATCGAAGGGGAGCTCGGCATAGTCACAGTCGATCTTGCCCTCGGCAAGCAGGCGCCGGGCGGTGTTGTCAACGATCTCCTCGAGCTCGCGCTGCACGGGATCGAGATTCTCGGAGGAGAGCGCATCGGGGACGTGGAGATAACCCTCCCGGTGAAAGAGCTCGAGTTGTTGGGTAGTCAACGCCGACATAGCGGGACGCAAGATACACATCTCGATTTCGCCTTGAAAGGCCCTATCTCGTCGTGAACCGACTCGTCAGCTTTTGCTCTCGGTCGCGGGTCATAGGAGTGGCTGGACCGAGGGTGGATAGATTGCAATAAGTATGACTCCGCTTGCCCTGCTTGAGGACGTCTTGCGCCTCCCGGCGCAGAGATCTCAGATTCCCTCCCTTCACCAACCCGTTCCAAACCCGTGGAGAACTGCCCGTGATCAGTGACCGAGTGTTGGGCGTTTACGCCGCCGTCGCCGCCCTGCCTGTCGAAGTTCAAGTCGAGCACTACCGACAAGTCGCTCGACAGTGGAAGCTGACGACCTTTGAGATCCCTCTCTTCGGCGGCGTACCCCTCGCCGAACCTCTGGCCGAGCTGTTTCAAGAGATCTCCGCGTCACTGGTGGTCACCCTGGTGGCACAGTGGGCGACGAAGGGCCAGGAGCAGATTAATTACGGGTTAGGATCGACGGATGAATGCGCGCGGCGTCAAGCGCTACTCGACGCCCAGTCCGTCATTCAGCAGTGTCTGCAGTTGCAGCAGTCGGGGATCGACGTCGTCGGTCTGGAGGTACACGTGGGGCAGCGATGCGGCGGCACTGCGGGCCACGCGGTTTCCCTGCATCGCAGCCTACTCGAACTGCGTGGCGTCCTGTCGCAGGTTCTTCCGTTTTGCCGTCTCGGCGTGGAGATTACCGACAGCCTGCCCGCCGATCACGCCACCACCTTCCCCGCCGCCAAGAAGGCGGCTCTCACGACGGCTGAACTCGTGGACGTCGTCGCCGCCGCCAACAGCGGAAGAGAGTCGCCGGTGGGTGTGATCGTCAACTGGGGACGCCTGCTGATCAACGGCGACGAACCCTTGAGGCTCGTGGAGGAGCTCTCCTCTGCCTCTTCGGCAACACCCTTAGCAGGGGTCATTCTCAGCGGCGCCGAAGCCACCGAGAACGGTTTTGCTGATGCCCACAATTCGCATCTCGATCCGAAGAGCGGATTCTCGTTAAGAGACGCAGAGGCCTGCGCCCAATTGCTGTCGGGTAGCGCGCAGCCGACCTTCATCGGAATGAAATGTAGTGGCAAGAGGGCCGGCGCCTCCGAGCTCAAACCCGAGGAAGTCCTCGCAGCACAAGCGGAGTTCCTCGCGGACTGCTGATGCCCTCCTCCGGCACGCACAAAGCCGTACCCGACGCCCGCAACGAAAAGATCCTCATCTACATCAACGGGGAGCTGCTGCCTCGCGATCAGGCGCGGATCTCGGTGTTCGACAGCGGCTACCTGGTGGGCGACCGCGTCTGGGAAGCGATACGCCTGCATGAGGGAGTGCTGGTTTTCCTCGACGAGCACCTCGATCGCCTCTGGCAGGGCGCCGCCGCGATCGCCATGCGCCTGGGGGTGAAACGTGCCAAGCTGGAGGAGACGATCCGACGCACCCTCGACGCCAACGGCATGGAGGACGACGTGCACGTCCGCGTCATGCTCACGCGCGGCATGAAGAAGACCCCGTCGCAGAACCCCCGACTCACAGTGAGCGGGCCCAATCTGGTCATCATCGCTGAGCACAAGCGGGCCGACCCTGAGATCCGGCAGCGTGGAGTGACCCTGTCCACCAGCAGCGTGCGACGGGGATCGCCCGACTATCTCGATCCCCGCCTGAACTGCCATAGCAAGCTGCACGAGGTCATCGCCCTCAATCAGGCTCTCGCCGCCGGCGCCGACGAGGCCCTCATGCTTGACATCCACGGCTTCGTCGCCACTTGCAACGCCACCAACTTCTTCATCGTTCGCGGTGTTGAGGTGTGGACGTCGACGGGCAAGTACTGCATGAACGGAATCACCCGTGGGAAGGTGTTGAAGGTCTGCCGAGACCACGACATCGACGCAAAGGAAAAGGACTTCTCTTTGTTCGAGGTGTACGGCGCCGACGAGGCCTTCGTTACCGGAACTTTCGGCGGTCTCACGCCGGTGACGACCGTGGATGGCAGGCGGATCGGAGATGGGGCCGAGGGGCCCATGACCCGCCGTTTGCGGCAACTCTACGAGTCGGAGATCGCTAACGCAGTGACCAATGCCTCACCAAGGTAGAGTGAGCTCTCTGGAGGCCGTACGCATCTGCCTGTGGAGCGGACCCCGCAATATCTCCACTGCACTGATGTACTCCTTCGCGCAGCGCAGTGATACCCGGATCTACGACGAACCCCTCTACGCCCACTACCTCTCGTGCACGGGAGCACGCTCCTATCACCCCGGCGCCGAGTGTGTGATCGCCACCATGGACAGCAACGGCGCCAGAGTTGTACGGAACCTCATCCTCGGGCCGGCGCAAGCACCGGTGCTGTTCTTCAAGCAGATGACCCACCACCTGGTCGAGCTCGATATGAGTTTTCTGGACAAGACCGAAAATGTCATCCTCACCCGAAATCCCGAGGACATGTTGCCCTCTTACGCCAAGAAGGTGGAAATTCCGGATCTGCAGGACGTAGGCTACGCTCAGCACCTTGAGCTGCTTCATCACTTACGCGACCGCGGTCGCCCGCCGGTGGTCCTCGATTCCCGGGAGACCCTGAGCGACCCACGAGCAGTGCTGATCCAGCTGTGCGCTGCCCTCGGCATCGAATTTGAAGATTCCATGCTGAGCTGGCCTGAGGGACCGCGACCGGAGGACGGCGTGTGGGCTGAGCACTGGTACGAGAATGTTCACCGATCTACCGGCTTTCAACCCTATGAGCCGAAGGCCGAACCCTTCCCGGAAGCGCTTCGCCCCTTACTAGAGAAATGCCGTCCGCTCTACGAGCAGCTAGCTGCTATAGCCCTATGCAGTGACCGGGAACGGACACCCGTGACACACCACGATCGACGCGGAGGTCGGGAGAGAGACACTTGAACGAAGAGCATATATGTCCAAGCTGACGAGTTGGGTGAATGAGTTCTGCTCTTCGGAGCACTTCCTGCTGCAGGTGGCCGATGGCGGGGCCAAAGCCCACGCCGAACGCCTGCTCGCAGTCTGGTGCGAAGGCGTGGGTGATCTCGCCACGCCCGCGGCCGTCGATGCCGGCCTGATGCGAGTCGCCGCTCAGGCTGACGTCGGCGTCGAGACCCGACGGGAGTTCCCGAACTTACTCTCCGCATTTTTCGACTACCTCCATGCCAGCGCCGGCATCGGAGACGCCGCCGGCTGGGCGACAGCCTTGGCAAAGGTGGAAGAAGGTTATCGCAATCGCCTGCGCAAGGACGGCACGGTGCGAGGAGAAACCGTACGAAATATCGTCGCTTCCGTGGGCCGAAATGAGCTCTGTCCCTGTGGCAGCGGCAAGAAGTTCAAGCGCTGTTGCATGTCGAGATAGCGATTCTCAGTCCACGGTCGAACCGGGTAGCGGGGCTCCAGTCTCGCGATCCCACTGCCAACGCTCTACGTAGGGCGGACGTGCATCGACACCTAAGACGGAAGCCGATTCGCCGGCGCGTGCCAGAACTTCGGGATCCACGACAGCAGCGATCTCGTACTCGCAGCGCGTCCATTGCCGGCGCCAGGGGTTGAGCACGGCGAAGCGGTTGCGATCAGTGTGATTGCGCGAGGGGCCGTGCCAAGTGTTGACGTCGAAGACGATGACGGAGCCGCGCTCCGCCTCTACGGGGCGGGCAGAATCCAAAGCTCCTTCCGGGATGTCGAGACTATGGTGACGGTGGCTGCCGGCAGCAAACATGGTCGCCCCGTTACGATCAGTGAACTCGCTCAGGCACCAGATCAAATTTAGGGCAATGACGTGGCTGGTGATGCGGCGTCCGCTGTCGGCGGCTGACATGGAGCGCTCGCGGTTGTGGCCGGTGATGGCGCCGTCGGCGTGTAGGCCGCCACCACCCTCCCCCGGCATCAGGATCGACCCCGTCATCGAGCTGAGCAGGGCGTCTGCTCCGAGGTAATATCGAATGACCTCGAGCACGTGAGGAATCTGGTAGAGTCGCTCGAAGACGCGGGCTTTGTTGAACAGCAGCTCGAAGCCGCCTCGCTCACGGTCGGCGGAAAGGCGATCAAGCTGGGCACATCCCTCTTCGCACTCTTCGGCAGTCAGGGCTCCGGTGACGACAGTGAAGCCGTCGCGATCCATGCGCCTGCTGTGGTCACTGAGATCATAGCTCATTCGAGAACGTGCACCTCTCCGTTCTCGACGGTGAGCCGCACACCCTCAGAAAGCGACGAGCAGGGACCGTGCATGACAACACGCTCTTCAGCAGTCATGCCGGCGACAAGCTCCTCTCCCCAGAACACTTCAGGATCGGCAAGTTCTCGGGACTTCCCGGTTCGGGTCGCGGTACAGCTCGCGTACTTGAAGAGCACAGAGCGCCGCTCGTGCTCCGCTTGCCAGGGCATAGGGCCGTGAGACTGCGCACCATCCATGAAGAACAGGACATCCCTTGCCTGTAGCGAAGGCTGCTCCACCAACCCCATGTCCTCATCCGCCGTTTTGACACCGTAGGGTATGGGGAATCCGGACTTGTGGCTGCCAGCGACGCAGGCGAAGCCACCGTCTTCGGGTCCGCACATGATGTTGAGGCGACTCACCACATGGGGGTGGGCGAGCAGCGGACGAAAAGGGATGCAGTGAGGTTCCGGCCATCCGAGCATACCGGTCAACTCCTGCCGGCCTTCGCGTCCCATTAAGGTGGGCGAGCCCCCCGCAAGCCCACCACCATCGACGTCACGAGTCCGAATTTGGCTGGCGTGATGCTCGATAGCAGCGATGCAAACGGCGATCTCATCAGCGTCGAGCACTGAAGGCACGACGAGATGACCCCGGAGGTCGAAGTAGTACTTCTCCTCCTCTGTCATCACGGCCTGCGTCAATCCTCCCTCCTCTAGCTTGCAGTCAGCTGAGACCCTCAATATCGTGAAAGCCCTCCCCAAGAACCAACCGAAGATCTTGGCTGACAATTCCAATTCCACTCACCACACGGCTCCCACCTGTACGTCATCTGCAACAGTGCCGCTGCTCGCCGCCAGCACCGCAACCGTCCTAGGCGGTTCCATGGCGGTGGGCACCCGCTATGTCATGGCAGAAATCGAGCCCGCAACCTTCGCGATCTGGCGCACGGGCCTGTCCTTCCTTACCCTGCTGCCAGCGCTGATGACATTGGATCGGCCGCGCTTTCATCTTCGCGACGCGGTAATGATGGGAATGTTCGGGGGCGGGTTCTTTGCCTTCTTCAATATCGCCTTCGCAGCAGCGCTGCAGTACACCACGGCCGCCATGGGTGCCCTCATCCTAGCGCTGGCACCGACCTTTACGCTTTTCGTCGCGGCGGCCCGCGGACAGGAGAGCTTCACCCTAAGCAAACTGTCCGCCGCAGCACTGTCCTTCCTCGGCGTAGGCATCGTCGTTGCTGACGGCTCGCAGAATGCAGCAGAAGGATCGCTGTTCGGCAATTTCCTGCTTCTTGGAGTCACACTATCGGTGGCGTTCTTCAACGTCTTCAGCAAGCCCTTCTTCCAGAGATATGCGCCCCTACACGTGAGCGTCTACTACATGGGGCTGGGGTGCTTGATCCTCACACTCGCCAATTTCATGCTTAACTGGGCGCCGACCGTCCCCGTTCTCAGCGACACTGGATGGTGGTATTTGGTGTATCTGGGAACTGTGGGCGGCGCCTTGCCTGCCCTACTCTTTCATTGGGCGCTGAGTCGGATGGAGGCGAGCCGGGTCACCGTCACTCTAGGTCTCGCTCCGGTGTCGGCAGCTATACTCGGCGCAGTGCTACTGGGAGAGACACCACCCTGGTCTTACGGAGTGGGATTGCTCGCCGTCGTGGCAGGCGTCTCCTTCTCCTCAAAGGCTCGCCATGCTACGCGATGATCGAGCCGGACCGATGGACCGTCAGGAATCCCCATGTCCCGCCGCACATTCGATCGCGAAGGTCGAAGTGGCTCACGTGGATCCTTGCTGGAGAAGTCGCGGGCGGATTACCCTATGATATGGTTCCTCCCCACCCAACGTGGGGACGGACCATTCACAGGAAATCGACAGAAAATGAACCTGCAGCTGAACTCCGTCCACAAAGTGGCGAAGTGGTCCGATGACCTGGATCGCGCCGTAACTCTCTACCGCGACAAGATCGGAGCGAGGTTCGTCGTGCGGTTTGTGATCGCCCTGAGCCGCTGGGTGCCACGGCTGGTTGGAAGGCCGCGAGTGCGGGACCCTTGGCTGTCCTCGCTGACATGAGCGCACCCTCCTCGGACCAAATTACCCGCCGCGATGCCCTGGCACGTCTGGGCACGGGCGCTGCCGCCCTGGGTGCAGCCTCTCTCAGTGACGGATGCGGACTATTGGGCCGTCGACCAAACGTCATCCTCTTCCTCGCCGATGATCTCGGCAGCAACGATCTCGGCTGCTTCGGGGCTCCCGACCTCATCACCCCACACATCGACGGACTGGCCAAGCGCAGCCTGAAGTTTACTCAGGCGTACGTCACCGCTCCGGCATGTACTCCCTCGCGTACATCTCTGCTCACCGGTCGGCATTTTCCGCGAGCATTGGATGCGGGAGACGGTCTGGTGTCTGAGGAGACCACGATTGCGGAGATGTTGGGCCGAGTTGGCTACCGCACCGCCTGCTTCGGCAAGTGGCACCTGGGGGGTAAGAAGGGGATGCTTCCGGGTGACCAGGGCTTCGACGAATTCCTCGGCCACCGTGTCGGCG
>JAYZFI010000008.1:0-13551 GCA_036336855.1 Candidatus Latescibacterota bacterium | reverse complement strand
AGCGGATTGGAGTGAAGACAAAGAGAAATTCGTAGACTTCGTCCTCCACCAGCGTGTCGAAGACCATGTTCTCCAGGTTCATGATGCCCTCTTCGGTGATCAGCCGCAGGTGTACCGGCCCCAAGGCCTTGTCGGCAGCGTAGCTGGGATTTTGGTCGACCTCAGTCTGCCACTGGTCCGAGCCGATCATCGAGGGCTCCTTTTCGACGATCCACTCTGCCACCTCCATTCCAATACCAGGTGGCTCCCTGTTGTACTTAGCCGCGTCTTTCCAGTGGATGGACCAGCCGTAGCGGAACAGCAAGGCATCGCCCGGGTTGATGCCGCTTTCGGACATGCCCTGCTTGTTAAGGGCTCCACGGACATCGGCCACAGTGACCTCGTAGGCGTGATCTAGACTGGCCACTCCCTTGTAGCCAGCAATATCGATCAGTAGACCACGAGTGATGAAAGGTCTGACCTGCTCTACGCCGAGTTTGTCCAGGCCATAGGGCCCCTGTTCAGTGAGAATGTCTCCGCGCATCTCCGCGGCGGTGAAGCCGTTATAGAACACGTCTTGGGTGGTGCCGTCGGCCATCCGCAGGCGTCTGCCCACATGCCCCAGCCCATCGAACTGGGTTCCCACCTGTCCGATCTCGGCCACCAGAAGCTCGTCGTGGAAGACGAGGTCGTTGTTACCCAAGGGGCCGCCGGTCGGCGAAGAGGGAATGAACAAGGAGTAAGTGCGCTTGCCGTAGAGCGGCATGCCGCGCTCGTAGACCTGACCCAACTCATAGATCTTGCCGGTCTTAACCAGCGCGACCGACTCCACCACCTTGTCGGGAGTGATCCAATTGGAGGAACCTGCCTGGTCCTCTGGACCCCAGCGGGAGGGCCACCAAGGGCCTTCCGCACTAGTCTGGGCGCCGGCCTGGCAGACGGCTGCCAAGACGAGAACTGCGCGCGCAAATCTGAGTTTTTTCATTCTACTTCCTCCTTTCAGACGATAAAAAACGATCCCATGTCACTTCTCCTGATTCTAAGATGGAGGACGTGCGACTGGGAGACGAAACCTAGACGCCGGAGATTGGTAGCGCTATCCCTCGATGGCAACGGCTCGTGCTGTGGACTCGCTGTTCAGCACCACTTTTCCCTTTGTCATTAATTAACCAACCCGCCCGCCATGGTCACTGCGACAGCGATGGCATTTGCACCGCGCCATCACGCCGCTCGTGCCAGTTGCGCTCCATTTCCTCGGGGTATCGATGCGGCAGGAACGAGACCTCATTCAGGCGTTCCATGGCGCCCACGTCGAGGACAAAACTGCCCGCCAGCAGGTTGTCGTGAGCGTGCTCCAGAGTACGGGCACCCGTGATGACAGAAGTGATCCCCGGACGCTGCATCGCCCACCGAAGAGCAACCTGTGCGGGAGAACGGCCGACTTCGCCCGCCACCTCCAGCAGAACCTCGAGAATCCGATCTGCATCGGCGTGGAAAAACTGGCTTGGGTAACCCCATGACTCCTCCGACCTCGTTCCGATCAGGATTCGCTCTCCCGGCTTGTACTTGCCCGACAGAAACCCGCCGGCGATGGGTGCCCAGCACACTACGCCCAATCGCTTGTGATCGCAGATCGGGAGGATCTCTTGCTCTATGTCACGCACAACGAGGCTGTACTGGGGCTGGTAACACTCGAATCGGGCGAGGTTGTTGTGGTCGCTAAGCCACAGGCACTCCATGAGTCGCCATGCCTGATGGTTACTGCAGGCAGCGTAACGCACCTTGCCCTGTCTGATGAGATCATCGAGAGCACGCAACATCTCCTCCATAGGACACTGCACATCCACATGATGGATGTAGTAGAGATCGATGTAGTCCATCTGCAGTCGCTGCAGGCTGTCTTCGATCGCCCGTATGATGTGTACCCGAGACATGCCGCCGTCATTGGGACCAGTCCCCATAGGATTCGAGAATTTCGTGGCCACGATCGCTTCCCGGCGACGCCCCTTGAGTGCCTTACCGAGATACTGCTCGGAGGCCCCCTCGCTGTATGAATTCGCGGTATCAAAAAAGTTAACCCCCGCATCGAAGGCGAGATCCACCATCTTCTTCGACTCCCTCTCGTCTGTCCCATGGCCAAAGGTCATAGTGCCGAGACAGATTTCTGATACTTTCAGGCCACTACGGCCCATCCTGCGGTAATCCATTTCTCGATCCCTTCGTTGCCGTGCGCCTCTGCATGCATGTGTGGGACGGCACATCTTAGAACGGAATTGACGACGGCGACACTCAACTCCTGGATGCTCCCGTTCGCGGGTGTGCTGTGGTCCACGTTCAACCCGGCAGCGGCAAAACAATTGACAATCACCTCCGATGCCGACTGGCAGCGCTGGACGCGCCCCGGGAACGCCATCGCCATCGAGGCCGGAAGCATGCGTCCCGCCTTTATCCGCCGGGACACGGAGGCGGTGGGCGATGCGTCTCGCTTTTCGGGGGGAATTCGCGGCACGGGCACCCGCAGATTTTCGGCAGGACGTCTGATCGACGGCAATCCAGAGTCGACGTGGATTCCCGATCCCGGCGCGCCCGCGGATGACTGGTGGATCGAGGTCGACCTCGGCCGCGCCGTCTCCACCCGCACCGTTCGACTGCTCTTCGCCGAGAACTCGGCGCCCCTGGAATTCTTCCACATCCTGACATCTAGCGGCGAGAGTTTCTTCAACACGTCGGGCACTTACATCGACGGCACCGTGCGCTACAACGGGACCTTCCGCTACAGCTTCAACGCGGAAGTAACATCTCTCTCAGACCCATCGCGAGATGTCGATTACGATCATCGGGGACTAACGGACAGCTCTAACCACGACCAGCGCGCTCGCGAACGACAATGACCTGATTCGCCTCCACATTCTTGAGATTCGTGCGCTCGCCGTTGGGCCAAGCCACGGTCACCGCGGCGATGAGGGCTGCACCGATGCCGGAGCGCAGCACTGGATCGTTTGCCCCAAGGTAGCCGGCAGCACGGTTGGCGGTGCGCACCTGCCGGCCCTTCTGTGTTGTGACCGTCACCCTGGCTCCGGCGACATCGGGCGTGTAGCTGCCGCGAAGGCGCACCCCAAGCCAATTTCCCGGTGACGCCGTGTCGTTACGCAGCAGGCTCGGTGTGTCGTTCAGGTTGACTACGAAGATATCGGTGTCGCCGTCATCGTCGTAGTCACCGACACAGCTGCCGCGGCTGACCTTCTTCAGCTGCACTTCGGGACCGCCCGTGACGGCGGCAAAGCTGCCATCACCGAGTCCGCGGAACAGCTGGTTGGGCTGTGCGTAGTAGGCACCCGTTTCCGTGACGTCCACCTGGGGATAGACATGACCGTTGGCGACGAACAAGTCGAGCCATCCATCGAGATCGGCGTCAATGAAATGGGTCCCCCATCCGAGCATGGGAAGGGTCGGCGTCGCCAACCCGGCCTCCTCGGTGACGTCTACGAAGTTCCAGACGTCGTCGTTGCGGCATAGCGTGTTGCTCTCACCCTAGAAATTGGTCACGTGGATGTCCATGTCGCGGTCGTTGTCGTAGTCGGCGACGTCCACGCCCATACCGGCCTCGCGATCGCCATCGCCGTTGAAGGCGACGCCCGCGGTGATTGCAACGTCCGTGAAGCGACCGTCGCCTTCGTTACGGAACATCACGTTCTGAGTCTCGTCGTTGGCAACGAAGATGTCGATGTGGCCGTCTCCGTCGAAGTCCTCCGGCACTACACCAAGGCCGTAGTACTCGTTGGCGCCGCCCAACCCCACCTCACTGGTGACACCCTCGAACCGACCCTTGCCGTCGTTTCGGTACAGTCGATCGGCCTGCCCGATCATCCCCTGCGGACCGCAGTACACCCGGATACCTCCAAGGTACATACAACGCTCATCGTACGCAGGATCATCAGGCACGTCAGCAATATCGAATTCCACGTAGTTGGTCACGTAGAGGTCGAGATCGCTGTCCCCGTAATAATCGAAAAAAGCAGCACTGGCGCTGTAGGAAGCTCCACTCGCGCTGCTGCCGGCGGTGACGCCTCGGAATTGTCCGTGACCCCGGTTTTCGTACAGCCAGTTGGGACCAAAGTTGGTCACGTAGAGATCGTCGTCCCCATCAGTGTCGACATCGCCTACAGCGACTCCCGATCCCCAACTACGATCGGCAACCCCAGCCGAATCGCTGTGGTCAGCGAACGTTCCATCGCCCTCGTTACGGAACAGGCTATTTCCGGGACCCATGCCCAAGGTTTCAAAGGTCGATTCGTTGACCACGTAGAGGTCGAGGAAACCATCGCCGTCATAATCAAAAAAGGCAGCGCCGTTGCCATTCGCTTCGAGGATGTAGCGCTTGCTCTCACCGCCAAACTCTGTCGACCGCTCGTCCTCGTGCAAGGCCTGCCGCACTTCGCGCTGGAGCCAGCGCAGCTCGAGGACCTGTGGATGCCGGGCGATCGCCCTCGACAGCAGACTATCCGCTCGCCCGAATTCGCGACTCCAGACCGCAGTGATAGCGCTGTTGTGAAGCGCCTCGTAGACCTCGGGTTCAACATCCAGGGCTTGCTGAAAGTGCTCGCGGGCGCGGTCGAACTCACCCTCTTCGAGAAACTCGCGCCCCCTTCCCAGATGAGTTTCGACAATGAGCTCGCGGGCGGCGGTCAATCCGGGCTCGAGCTCGAGGGCCCGGTGCAGGCGGCTGATACCTTCGGCGATGCGACCCTGGACGACCTCCACTCGGCCGAGCTGCCGGTGCCCCTCGTATGCTTCGGCATCGAGCTGGATACAGCGCTTGAACTCATGCTGAGCTTCGCGCAGGCGATAGCGCTCCAACAGTTTCAGACCGTGGCGGTACGCCGCCTCGAACTCAGTGCTCCTCGTGCGCTCCCGCGTCTCGATGGGCGGTTCGCAGGACAGGCCCACCAACGCGGCAACGACGAGCAGTCGCGCCGCCAACCGTGCGTTCCGCCCCTTCGCCATGGGCTTCAGAATCCCTACCCCGTATATTGTTCAACACTATGTTCCTGCTGAAGATACTGATAGTGCTGAGCCTCGCGTACGCCCCTTCTGTAAAAGCCGAGCCGAGCTTCGCAGACGTCACCTTCGAGGCCGGCATCGACTTCGTCCACAACAATGGCGCGGACGGTGAGAAGTACGTTATCGAGACCGTCGGACCCGGCGCCGCCCTGGTCGATGTCGACGGCGACGGAGCCCTCGATGCCTACCTCATCGATGGCGGGCCGACCAGTGAATCCGACCATCCACCCACGGCGAATCGGATGTATCGGAATGTCGGTGGCGGATCATTCTCCGACATCACGCAGAGCTCAGGCACGGGCGATACCGGATACGGGATGGGCGTCTGCGCGGCCGACGCCGACAATGACGGCGCCGTCGATCTGTACGTCACGAATTTCGGACTCAACAGCTTCTACTTGAACCAGATAGAGGTACCGGGTGTATTCCGCGAAGCTGCCGACGAGGCGGGCCTGGCCGATGACGGGTTCTCCAGCAGCTGCGCGTTCTCCGACGTCGATTCCGACGGCTTCGCCGATCTCTTCGTCGCCAACTATCACGACTTCTCATACGACAACCACAAGCTCTGCGCTGAGGGCGGCAGTGGCCTGCACCTGTACTGCGGACCCGAATCCTTCGACGGCGTTCACGATCGCCTTTTTCGCAACCTCGGCGATGGCACCTTCGCCGACGAAACCGAAGCCCGCGGTCTGCTCAACGACGAGGGCAAAGAGCTCGGCGTCGTCTTCGGCGACATCGATCGCGATGGCGATGCTGACCTCTACCTGGCCAACGACAAGACGCTGAATTTCCTGTTTCTGAATGACGGCGAAGGGGTGTTTACCGAGGTAGGACTGCTCGCCGGCGCCGCCTATAACGAGGACGGTGATGTAGAGGCCGGAATGGGCGTCGACCTGGCCGATTACGATGGCGATCTGCTCCCCGATCTGCTAGTAACCAACTTTCAGTGGGAGACCAACACCCTGTATCGAAATCTCGGCGACGGCACCTTCGTGGACGAGTCCTTCAACGCCGGTTTGGGTCGCAGCAGCATTCCCTATCTGAGCTGGGGCACGAGACTGGTCGACTTCGACAACGACGGCGATCGGGACGCTTTCGTCGCCAGCGGCCACTTGGAGAGCGATGTCGAGGACTACGAGAACACAACCTTCGCTCAGCGCAACCAGCTCTTTCTCAACACCGGAGAGGGCCGCTTCGAGGAGTTCATACCGGACAGCCGCTCTGCCCTCGATGCTCGACAGGTGAGCCGCGGCGCTGCCTTTGGTGACTACGACGACGACGGTGACGTCGACATTCTTGTCGCCAACGTCGCCGACCACCCCCAGCTCTTGCGCAACGACACCACAGATCAGGGGCACTGGCTCCGCGTCCGTCTAGAGGGTAGCCGGGTCAATCGCTCCGCCCTCGGCGCCCTCGTCACCGTCGTCACCACGGGCCAGCGCTCGGTGGCAGAGGTCACCTCAGGCGCGAGTTATCTCTCCCAAAGTGACTTGCGATTGCATTTCGGCCTCGGCGCCGCTACCAGAGTCGACAGCGTGCAGGTGCACTGGCCGGGAGGCGCTGGCGTGCTGACACGCACCGGTGTGCCCGCCGGCGCCGAGCTGTTTCTTCGCGAAGGCGAGTCGTGAGAACCTGGGCAGCAGCGGCTACTTGTGTCGCCTTCGTCGGATGTGGCGAACCCACCGCACCACCTTCTCTCCCGCCGGTGCCGGTATCCTTCGACGAAGCGGCCGTGGAGAAATCGTCGCTCAGTGGCGACGTCATCGCCGCGGCCGAGCACTTCCGGCGCGGCTTCGAGCTCGCCGCTCAGGGCGGCGACACCGAAGCTGTCGCCGCCTATCGCCTGGCCATCGGCGAGTCACCAGCTTATGTAGAGGCCCACTACAACCTTGGTAACGCATTGGCGCGACAGTTCAACTATCCCGCATCAATGAAGTCCTTCAGCAAGGTCCTCGAGCTCGACTCAACGCATATCTCGGCTCGCCACAACCTGGCGGCGTTGTACGTCAAGCAGTTGAACTACGCCCAAGCCATCGCCGAGCATCAAACGGTGTTGCGCCTCGATGAGAACCACGTGGCCACGTACTACGACCTCGCCTACATCTATTTCATTCGCGGTGAATACGAGCAGGTGGAGAAATTCCTGAACCACGGTCAGCTACTGGCACCACAGGACGCCCGCTTCCCCCGCCTGCGCGGTCGCATGCGGCACAAGCAGTTGCGCTACGCCGAGGCAGTGGCAGCCTTGCGCACTGCGGTTCAGATCGACAGCACAGACGCGGTGACGTACGCCGATCTCGCTCAGGCTCAGCTCAAGGCCGGAGAGTACGAGGTGGCGGTCATCACCGCAGAACGCAGCATTGATCTTGATCCACACGACAAGGATCCCCGGTTCATCCTCACCAACGCCCTGCGACGCCTCGACAGAGGGGAAGAGGCGAGGGACGTGCTGGAAGACTTTCGCGCCTTAGACGAGGTGGAAAGCGAGATCCGAAAGAATCTGCGCATCCTCGGCAACGACCCCGGCGACCACGAAGCACGGGCCATGCTCGGTCTACTCTACGCCGGCCAAGGCAAGTTCGCCGAAGCGACGGAGGCGTATCGCCTCGCCGTCTTCCTGGCACCCGACAGCGCGCATTATCACAACAATCTCGGAAATTACTATCAACGCACGGGGATGTGCCAGCTGCCATAATTGCCTACGAGACCGCCCAGGCCGTCGATCCCGATTACTCGAAAGCCCACTACAATCTCGGCGTCGCCTACCTGCGACAGCAGCGCTTCGACGAGGCCCACAAGGCCCTTCAGGGAGCGCTATCCCGCGACGGCGACAACCCGGATGTCCACTATCACCTCGCGCTGCTGCACGCGCACTCCGGGGACTACGCCAAGGCCACCACTGCTCTAGAGCTCGTCGTCGCCGCACGGCCGGAGATGGTGGACGCCCGTCGCAAGCTCGCCGTTTCCTATCTCAAACTGGGCCGCGTGGAGGATTCCAAGGCCCAACTCAAGGTCGTCGCCGAACTCGAAGGCCGTAGCTGAAGGCGATTAATGAATTACAGCGGCTGTGGCCAACGGAAAGATTCCTGCAAAATGGAGCTTGCAGAATCTCTGTTAAGGTTGAAAAAGCGCCGGCACCACCGAAAGCGAAGGACCCTCGACACCCCTGAGCCGGAGCTTTCGACGGCATTATTGCCCACGTGACCACCGCCCCCCGCCTTGTTTCGTTCAAGAACGCGCCTCAGTCGTCCGACTTCTCCGCGCCGGGCACGTCGCGGTCGGGCAGGGTGTAGCTCATCCAGCGCGTCAGTTCGCGCTGAGCGGGGCCGAAGCGCGAGCGGATCGACGGCGGCATCCAGTAGTGGCGGGCGTTGTGGTGGTTCCACATCGGATTGCAACGATGCTGGTGGACGTGGTTGTACTGCAGGGTGGTGCGGCGGCGACTGGTCGTTTTTTTGGCTCCGGCGTGGGTCAGTGCCTCCGTAAAGAGCATCACGTCGCCGGGCTCACCGGTGATCTCGATGGCGCCGGGCGTTTCAAGCCCGGCGCTGCCCCAGATCTTTCGGTCCAGCGTGAAGTTCTTCTTATGTGATCCCGGGATCACGGTGAAGCAACCGTCGCCGGGATTGTTGGGCGTTAGCATCGTCACCACGTTGAGCATTGGCGAGAAGATCTCGCCGTTGCGTACAGTGTAGTCCTCGATCGGAAGCCCGTGGTGCCAGCCCGTGGCTTCCAAGCCTGAATATTTGGAAATCGACCAGGTGTTGACCAACTGCGGCTTGCCCATAAACGCCTTCAGGTAGGGCAAGTAGGAGGAGTGGGCGATCAGTTGGTCGAATACGGGGTCGAGTCGCGGCAGCCCGTTGAGACGAACCTGGTTCTTGACATTGGTATCCTTGGTGAAGTGCTGGCCATGGACTACAGGCAGGCCTTCCGCCCAGCTTTCGTCGTGGTCCCTATCTTCGTTTTCTGCCACGGCGGCGTCGAGCGCGGTGACCAAGCCACTTTCGATGGCGCCGCGCAAAACCAGGAAGCCCTGGACATCGAAAAGGAAACGCTCTTCATCGGTGACTTCGTACATTGGTCAAGCCGGGCCCAGACCAAGGTCCTCGGCAACACGGACGACCTCCGTCTTCTGCGCCGCGGTCAATCCCAACGCCGGCGGTCGAGGATCGCCACAGTCCAAGCCGATGCGGTGACCGAGAACGGCCTTCATGATCGCGAAGTAGCGCCCACCACCACAAAGCTTCGCCAACGATATCACCTCTCGGACTTCGCCCTGAGCCTGCTCGGCCCGGGAACGGTCCCCGGCAACGTGGGCATCCCAGATGCGCATCCATAATTCCGGTGCCATCAGCGGCGGACCGTCGACGCAACCCACACCGCCCAAGCTCAGGGCCGGCAGCATGAGGGCGCTGCTGCCGATGAAACACTGCAGTCCCATCTGGGCGAACTCGTGCACATTGGAAAACTGCACGGACGAATGCTTGAGCCCGACCAATTGAGGGACCACGTCCTGAATCTTCTTCATCAGATCCACGGTGATCTCGACGCCAGTCATCCCCGGCAGATTGTAGACGAACAACGGCAGGTCAGCGGCGGCGGCGATGACCCGATAGTGCTCGACGATCTCGTCGTTGGTTCGGCGATAGAAGAATGGGGGTACGCAGCAGATCGCCGTAGCACCGACCTTAGCGGCGTGCTCGGCGAGGGAGGCAGCACGCGCCGTCGTTGCAGCACCCACGTGCATGATCACGATGCCTCTGTCCTTCAACTGCTCCGCCGAAATCTCCGCCAGTCGGCGGTTTTCCTGGTCGTCGAGCAGCACGCTCTCGCCGGTACCACCCGCCACCCAGAAGCCATGCACGCCGGCATCCAGGTTGAAGTCTAGGACCTTGCGAAACGCCTCTTCGTGAATACCACCCTCGGCGGTCATCGGCGTGATCGCGGCGGGTACCAGCCCTTCGAATTTCATCGGGAGATCCTGATCAGTGTGATGGTTAACTCAACTCCACGGTCTCGCGCTCGACGATGTCCTTTACATCCAGCGGACCCGCAGGAGAAATGAGCTCCACGGTCTCGGGAGAAAGACGTGACATGATCTCGTCGGGAATGCTCATCCCGAGGCCGTGGGTCTGGAGATGGTAGCGTAACACGAGGATCCGACGCATGCGATCCGGCGGCCGCCAGGACAGAGCCCCATGGGTGAGGGACTCGGTGATGATGATCATGTCCCCGGCGCAGGGCGTGATGTTAACGATTCCCTCCGGAGGTTCGTCGAGATCCATGTCCCCGTCGTTGTACATCTGCGGCGGCCGGGGAAACGAGGCCTTGTGGGATCCCACCAAGGCGAGCAAGCCACCATCACCGGGCAACACGTCGTCCAGATACGGGAAGATGGCGATGTTGTCGGCAAACAAGGTGCCGTTGTGCGCCTCCACGCGGCTACTCTCGAGACCGTAGTCTTCACGAGCGCAGTGCAGATGCAGGGCACTGTTGGGCTCCCCCGGCTTGTTGACCTGTAGAGTTCCACTGACGAGGCGCGGTCGACGGTTGGTAAGCTCTTTGACGATAGGCCAGATCGAGGGGTGAAAGAGGAGCTTTTCCAGCGCCTTGTCGAAGGCGAAACCGTGCAGGTAACGCCGTCCGTCGATGCCGAAGCCGGGCGGCAACTCGGAGTCGGGCGTGTCGATGTAGCGCTGCGCCGCGGCCTGGGCAGCAGCAAGCTCGTCTGCGGTCATGGCGCCGCGGATGTGGATGTAGCCGGTGAGGTCGAACCAGTAGCGCTGTTCAGGGGTCATCGAGATGGGCTGCCTCGGTCGGTGCGGATCGGAATCCTTAAGTTGGAGGTAATGATGAAAACTCCGGATCTGCTCTAACGCAACCGAGCGGTCATGGAGCTGGACATCAGCCGCCCTCCTGTTCGTCGCCGGCTTCGATCAAATGGGAGAACGCAATCCGTTGATCGCCTATCCGGTGATGGCACCAGTGGACCATATCGCGTACCTGCCGACGGATCTACTTCCTGTCGACGTGGAAAATCGGCCCCTTCCTCACCGAGCCCCGGCAAAACATGGAAAAAACCATCATCACCGTCGCCCTCAGCGGCAGCGTCCCCACCCGGGAGATGACGCCTCACGTGCCCCTGACCCCGGAGGAGATCTCGGAGTCGGCAGAGAAGTGTCGCGCGGCTGGCGCCAGCGTCGCCCACGTGCACGCCCGTGACGCCGAAGGACACGCCAGCCTTGATCCCGAACTTTTCCTACGCATTCACGAGCTCATCACGGCGCGCACAGACATGGTCGTGCAGATCTCCACGGGGGGTCGCGCCGACCTCGACGCCGAGTTGCGCGCCGAGCCCGTGCGTCGCATCTGCCCCGAGATGGCGTCTCTGACCACTGGATCGATGAACTTCCCCGATGAGGTCTACGCCAACTCCTTCGAGACCGTCGCCCTGCTGGCATCCGTGATGAAGAAGGCGGGCACAAAGCCGGAGATGGAGATCTTCGAGGCGGGCATGATCGAAAACGCCCTGCAGCTCGTGGATAAGGGCCTCGCCGATGCTCCTCTCCTTTTCGACTTCGTCATGGGCAGCCGGGGCTCGCAGCCAGCGACGGCCCGGCAGCTCACCTTTCTCAGCGAGACAGTTCCGCAAGCCTCGAGCTGGACAGTGGCCGGCATCGGTCGCCACCAGCTGACCATGGGAGTACTCGCCATCGGCATGGGCGGCCACGTTCGGGTAGGACTGGAAGACAACATCTACTACCGCCGCGGCGAACTCGCCTCTAATGAGCAACTGGTAGCCCGCATGACGCGCATCTCCGACGAAGCGGAGCGTGGTATTGCCACCCCGGACGAAGCGCGAGCCCTTATGCACCTGCCTGCGCGGTGACTCGTCCCGGCATTCGGGATGATCAGGGCTGGTGATTCAGCCGGACCGTGGGCTCATCGTTCTCGACAAAGCGCTCGTAACTGTTGTGGGTCGCCGGGCCGGTGCGGAAGTCGGCGATCCAGGGTTCGCGGAACCAGGCCTGCTTCTCTCGGGACAGACCGGCCATTACGGCCTCGGGAATAGTGAGCCTGTGCCAGTGCGTCGCCAAGTGAGCGTAGGCGTGGAGCACCGCCACCCGCGGCGTGTCGCGCTGCCACTCCGGACCGGCGTGGCAGAGATTTTCGGTGAAGAAAATGGCGCTGCCCGCTGGGCACTCATACGCGGTGAGGAACTCGCTTCGTTTCCCCGGCTCCAGCGACATGTGGTCGGGGTGCATGGGGAAGTTGGCCTTGTGGCTCCCCAGGATAAAGTGGGTCGCCCCGTCGTTTTTTGAGATATCTGTCAGCTCGAAGACCACCCTCACCATGCCGGCGTGGATGCGGTCGTGGGCGCTGCGGTAACCGAAGATGGGATCGATCTGTCCTCTCCCTCCCCCATGCAGCGCCCCGTGCTGCTCGCCACGGCGACGCCAAACGCAGAAGCTTCCTTCCAACCGCAGCTGGTCACCGATGATCTCCTGCAACACTTCCGTCACTTTGGGATGATCGATAATCAGGCTGGAAGCGCCGCCTGGAACAGCCCGCTCGTGCTCGGAAAGGGATTCTGGCTCGTGCTTGATCTTGTAGATCTGCTCGGTGATGGCAGCGATCTCCTCTGGCTGCAGAATCGCCGGTCGGACGAGGAATCCCGTCAGGTCAAATCGAAACTTTTCTTCGTCGGTCATGCCCATGTCTGATCTCATCTTCTGCTAATGTGGAGGTGCGATTCAACTATAGATTCGGCAGCCGTGAGCACAAGAGACCACGCTTCCGGGACCACCAGTTGCTCGGTGACACCCTACCATCTTGCTTTGATGACCCTTCCCGTGTCCACTCAACGTAGATGATGACCTCGCCAGCCTCGTGCTGGCTGATCTCTCTGAGATCACGAACACCTGCTGCATGAACTGCTCGGCGTCCCATGTAGGCAGAAGTGCCTCTACGACTGCAACTTCCCCGTAGCACGGTGCCCCAGCATGAGCAGAACCTGACAAGACTATATGAGTACATCCTCCCCTCACCGAATTACCCGCCGCGATGCCCTGGCACGTCTGGGCACAGGCGCTGCCGCCCTGGGTGCAGCCTCTCTCAGTGGCGGATGTGGACTATTGGGCCGTCGACCGAACGTCATCCTCTTCCTCGCCGACGATCTCGGCAGCAACGATCTCGGCTGCTTCGGAGCTCCCGACCTCATCACCCCACACATCGACGGACTGGCCAAGCGCAGCCTGAAGTTTACTCAGGCGTACGCCACCGCTCCGGCATGTACTCCCTCTCGGATATCTCTGCTCACCGGTCGGCACGCTCCGCGAGCATTGGATTCGGGTGACGGTCTGGTGCCTGAGGAGACCACGATTGCGGAGATGTTGGGCCGAGTTGGCTACCGCACCGCCTGCTTCGGCAAGTGGCACCTGGGGGGTAAGAAGGGGATGCTTCCGGGTGACCAGGGCTTCGACGAATTCCTCGGCCACCGTGTCGGCG
>JAYZFI010000007.1:0-72667 GCA_036336855.1 Candidatus Latescibacterota bacterium | reverse complement strand
AATCAGCGCCCGCAAGAACGAACCGCAGTGGCTGCTGGACTTCCGCCTCAAGGCCTACGCGCGCTGGCTAAAGATGGAAGAGCCCAGCTGGGCCCACGTGAAGTACCCGAAAATCGACTATCAAGCGATCTCGTACTACTCCGCGCCCAAGAGCATGAAGGACCGCCCCAAGAGTCTGGACGAGGTAGACCCCAAGCTGCTGGAAACCTACGAAAAGCTGGGCATTCCTCTGCACGAGCAGAAGATGCTGGCCGGGGTAGCGGTGGACGTGGTGTTCGACAGTGTTTCCGTAGCCACCACCTTCAAGGACAAGCTCGCGGAAGCCGGAGTGATCTTCTGCTCCATCTCCGAAGCGCTGAAGGAACACCCGGAGCTCGTGCGCAAGCACCTTGGCTCCGTGGTGCCGGTGCGGGATAACTACTTTGCGGCCCTGAACTGCGCGGTGTTCAGCGACGGCTCCTTCGTTTACATCCCCAAGGGGGTGCGCTGCCCCATGGAGCTGTCCACCTACTTCCGCATCAACGCAGCAAACACCGGCCAGTTCGAGCGCACCCTGGTGGTGGCCGACAAGGGCGCCTACGTCAGCTATCTCGAGGGATGCACAGCACCGATGCGAGATGAGAACCAGCTGCACGCTGCCGTCGTCGAACTCGTAGCACTGGAAGACGCGCAGATCAAGTACTCGACGATCCAGAACTGGTATCCGGGTAACGCCGAGGGTGTGGGTGGGATCTACAACTTCGTTACCAAGCGCGGTGCCTGTCGGGGCGATCGCTCCAAGATCTCCTGGACCCAGGTCGAAACTGGCTCGGCAATCACTTGGAAAGATCCCAGCTGCGTGCTGCAGGGCCACGAATCGGTGGGCGAATTCTATTCAGTGGCGCTGACATCGGGAATGCAACAGGCCGACACCGGCACCAAGATGATCCACATGGGGAGAGATACGAAGTCGACGATCATCTCCAAGGGCATCTCAGCAATGCGCGGGCAAAACACCTATCGCGGCGGTGTGCAGATCCTCAAGCGCGCGAAGAACGCACGCAATTTTACCCAGTGCGACTCCATGCTCATCGGCGACCTATGCGGAGCCCACACCTTCCCCTACATCACTGTGCGCAATACCTCGTCGAAGGTGGAACACGAGGCCTCGACCTCGAAGATCGGCGAGGACCAAATCTTCTACTGCAACCAGCGCGGCCTCTCCACGGAGGACGCAGTGAGCATGATCGTCAACGGATTCTGCAAGGAAGTTCTGGCTGAGCTCCCCATGGAGTTCGCCGTAGAAGCGCAAAAGCTGCTCGGCATCAGCTTAGAGGGCAGCGTGGGATGAAGAAGCGGCTCGTTGTCAGCCTGGAATCCCGTCCGGGTGGTCGCTTTGTCGACACGTACGTAACCCGAATGGGATGACCGGACAAGATCCTCTTAGGTAGCGTGGGCTAGCCAAGAGTATAGAGAGACAGAAAGACGAACCAGGATGCTGAAGATTGAGAACCTGCACGCACGGATAGAGGAGACCGAAATTCTGCGCGGCATCAACCTCGAAGTGAGCCCGGGCGAAGTACACGCCGTCATGGGGCCCAATGGATCTGGAAAGAGCACCCTCGCCCAGGTGCTGGCCGGACACGAAGTCTTCGAGGTTACCACCGGCAGCGTGACCTACGAGGGCGAAGATCTACTAGGCATGGACCCCGAAGAACGCTCCCGTAACGGCGTGTTCATGGCGTTCCAGTATCCGGTGGAGATCCCCGGCGTGAATGCCGCCTACTTCCTGCGCACCGGCCTCAATGAGATCCGCAAGCACCACGGCGAGAATGAGATCGACGCTATCGACTTCCTCCAGCTTATTCGCGAGAAGCTAGCCCTGGTCGAGATGGACGAAAGCTTCCTCAAGCGCTCCGTAAACGAGGGGTTCTCCGGCGGTGAGAAGAAGCGTCACGAAGTGCTGCAGATGGCCGTGCTGGAGCCGCGGCTATCCATTCTCGACGAGACCGACTCCGGACTCGACATCGATGCGCTGAAGATCGTCGCCAATGGGGTGAATCATCTGCAGGACGAGAGCCGCAGCGCAATTATCATCACTCACTACCAGCGCATTCTCGACTACATTGTCCCCGACTTCGTGCACGTGCTCATTGACGGTCGCATCGTGCGCTCTGGCAACAAGGATCTCGCTCTTAGACTAGAGGAGGAGGGCTACGACTGGCTGCGCGAGGAAGCGGCCGCAACGGTAGGCACCTAAGCATGGACGACCGCGAGCTTCTGGAATTCTATCGCGCCGCACGTGCCCAGCTGCCCGCCGGCACGGAGCCGCTGTCTGAAGAGCGGGAGTTCGGACACAAGCACATCGCCGACACCGGCTTCCCCACCCGACACCACGAGGCGTGGCGGCACACCAATCCGGCGCCGCTCACGGGCACTGGCTTTGGCCCTGTTTCGACTCCGGGAAAGGTGTCGCTCGAACAGATATCCCCTCACACTCTGACGGTGGACAATGGGCCCAGACTCGTCTTCGTCGACGGTCGCTTTGCGGCGGACCTGTCACGGATGCCGGAAATGTCGGGCCTGCTCGTGGGTGCGCTCAGCGACGCGACAGTCGCTGGTCATCCTGTCATCCGGGATCAGCTGCGACGCCGGGTCGCCCTTGGTGGCGATGGCTTCTGCGGCCTGAATGCCGCCTTCGTCGTCGATGGAGCAGCTGTCATTGTCGACGAGGCCGTCGCCGTCGACGAGGTCATCGAGGTCCTACACCTGACCACAGGCAGCTCCGATCCAAGCCTAACGGCGCCGCGCACCCTCATCACGGCAAGTGCCGGAAGCCGCCTCAATGTTGTTGAATCCTTCACTTCACTGTCAGTGGCACCAAGTCTGACCAGCTCTCTGCTCGACGTCGTCGTCGGAGACGGTGCCCAGGTCGAAGTGACCCGAATCCAGGCGGAAACCGACACCGCCTATCACGTGGGCAATGTCCGAGTCCGGGAGGCGGAGGGATCGCGGTTCACCGCGCACAGTCTGTGCCTGGGCGGTCGCATCGTACGCAATGACGTGGTGACCACCCTGGAGGGCGAGGACATAGACTCCACGCTGAACGGCCTGTCCCTGACCCTTGCGGAAGAGCACGTAGACAACTACACGACCATAGAGCACGCTGCTGCCAACTGCACCAGCCACGAGCTCTACAAGGGGATTCTCGCCGACGCCTCGCGCACCGTGTTCCGGGGCAAGATCCACGTCCACCGGGAAGCGCAGAAGACCGACGCCTATCAGTCTAATCAGAGCCTGCTGCTCTCCGATTCCGCCGAGGTGACCTCCAAGCCACAGCTGGAGATCTACGCCGACGACGTGAAGTGTAGTCATGGTTCGACTACGGGACAGCTGGACGCCAACGCCATCTTTTACCTGCGCTCGCGCGGCGTTCCTTTCGAGGCGGCACGGCGCGTCCTTACCCGAGCTTTTGCTTGGGAACTGATAGACCGTATCCCCGAGTCCGTGCGGCACCACGCAGAAAAACTGGTCAGCGCCAAGCTCGACCGCGTCCTCGCCGGAACGGCGACATCATGACCGCTGCCGCTCCCTCGAAGGCCGCTGCGGCTCCGGCCTTCGACGTGGAGGCGGTACGCGGGGACTTCCCCATTCTCGGACGGGCAGTGCGTGATCACCATCTAGTCTATCTGGACAATGCGGCGACTGCTCAGAAGCCGCGTTCTGTCGTCGATGCTATCTGCCGCTACTATGAGGAGGAGAACTCGAACATCCATCGGGGTGTGCACTTCCTCAGCCAACAGGCAACCTTCGCCTACGAGCGCGCCCGTGGCCGCGTCTCTACGTTCATCAACGCCCCGGAAAGCTCTCAGGTTGTGTTTCTGCGGGGCACGACGGAAGCGGCCAACCTCGTCGCCCACAGCTACGCGCGGCCCCGGTTAGACGTAGGCGACGAGATCGTCATCACCCACATGGAACACCATTCCAACATCGTGCCCTGGCAACAGCTGTGCGCCGTTACCGGGGCCGTGCTACGGGTCGTGCCCGTCACCGAAATCGGCGAGCTCGACATGACAGCCTGTAAACAGCTTATCGGGGAACGCACTCGACTGGTGGCGGTGACGCACGCCTCCAATGTGTTAGGCACGATTAATCCGGTCCGCCGTATCTGTGACCTTGCCCACAGCCGAGGTGCTGTGGTGTTCGTGGACGGCGCTCAGGGCGTGCCACATCTTCCGGTGAACGTGCAGGAGCTCGGCTGCGACTTCTACGCCTTCTCCGGTCATAAGCTGTTCGGACCCACTGGAATCGGAGCCCTGTACGGTCGTAGCGAGCTGCTCGACGTCATGGATCCGTACGAAAGGGGCGGCTCCATGATCCAATCGGTGACTCTGGAGGAATCGACCTTCGCCGAAGTCCCCACCCGCTTCGAGGCGGGTACCCCCAACATTGCCGGAGCCGTGGGGTTGGCGTCGGCCATCGACTACCTGAATGGCCTCGGCATGGATCGCATCGCCGCCTACGAAGAACAGCTGCTCGCATACGGTCACACCGAGCTACAACGCATCGAAGGCGTGCAGCTGATGGGTACGAGCGCGAATAAAGTCTCGGTGATCTCCTTCACGGTAGAGGGAGCTCATCCCCACGACATCGGGACGATCCTCGATATGGAAGGCGTTGCAGTGCGCACCGGTCATCACTGCGCGCAGCCGCTGATGTCCCGCTACGGTGTTCCCGCCATGGCCCGTGCCTCCCTCGCGTTCTACAACACCCGTGACGAGATCGACACTTTGTGTCGAGGCCTGCGTAAGGCTCGGGAGGTGTTGTCGTGAGCGAGCTACGCGAGCTCTACCAGCAGGTAATTCTCGATCACAATAAGAGCCCGAGGAACTTCGGATCGCTGGAGAGCGCCAATCGACACAAGGAGGGCTATAACCCCCTGTGCGGCGACCATCTCCACGTGCACCTACAGGTTGCCGAGGATACCGATCGCCTTGAGGACATCCGTTTCGAAGGGTCAGGGTGCGCCATCTCTAAAGCCTCGGCATCACTGATGACTGAGGCCGTTAAGGGCAAGAGCGCGGCTGAGATCGAGGGAATTTTCCAGCGCTTCCACAACCTCGTCACCGGCGAAGGCGGGACCGAAGCCGATTTCGAGACGATAGGTAAGCTCGCGGTCTTTGCCGGCGTGCGGGAATTCCCCATGCGAGTCAAATGCGCAACGCTGGCATGGCACGCGATGCGCTCCGCTCTCGGCGACGATGCCGAGGGGGCCGTGACCACCGAATAACCTGAAGCAGAGGCGACATGGAACTCAAGGAATACCCGGATGACAGC
The DNA here is from genome assembly GCA_036336855.1 of Candidatus Latescibacterota bacterium. Lineage (GTDB taxonomy): Bacteria > Latescibacterota > UBA2968 > UBA8231 > UBA8231 > JAYZFI01. The sequence goes on along the minus strand of JAYZFI010000007.1, from coordinate 67,351 downwards.
ATCGAATACAAGGTAGTAGAGGTTATCAAGACCTGCTATGATCCGGAAATTCCCGTCAACATTTACGAGCTCGGCCTGATCTACGATGTCACTGCCGACGTCGAGGGCAAAGTCGCGGTGAGCATGACCCTGACCTCGCCCGCCTGTCCCGTGGCCGGGACCCTGCCCGGCGAGGTGCAGCGCAAGATTATCGACGGGGTGGAAGAAATCACCGACGCCAACGTCGACGTCACCTGGGATCCGCCATGGAGCGTAGACATGATGTCGGAAGCGGCAAAGTTACAGCTTGGTATGATGTAGGAGGATCGATTTGAAACTCAGCGCCCAAGAAGAATACGGACTGCGCTGCCTACTGCAGCTGGCGCGGCGGGGATTCGGAGCCAGCGTCACGATCCCTGAGGTCGCCGACGCCGAGGGAGTCTCCCCCCACAACGTGGCCAAGTACCTAGGAATTCTGCGCCGTGCGGGCTTTGTCGATAGCGAGAGGGGGCAGCACGGCGGATATTCCCTGGCGCGACCTGCCAGCGAGATCACGTTGGGAGAGGTCACCGCCGCTCTGGGTGGGCGCCTCTATGACCCCTCGTTCTGCGATCACTTCAGCGGCCAGGGAGATACCTGCCAGCACTCCTCCGTAGAGTGCTCCATCCGCGGTCTGTGGTCGCAAGTGCAGGGCGCCGTCGACGAGGTGCTGGGTCGCACCAACCTGCAGGACCTGCTCGTCGGCGTTCACGACGCACCCCCCGCTTCCGATCTGTTGAAGCTGCAGACCCGCTGACTCATCTCGCCCCCTAACACGCATCGACCATCCCCAGGCTGGGCGCGGCGACCGTACCGTCTATCGCGCGCTGTACGCGATCGATGATCGCCATCACCGGCAGGCATTGCGAGCAACTGGTGAGCGCCTTGCGCCCCTCTCGGATGGCGGCGAAAAACTCAGAGTCCTGCCCCTCCACGCCCGCCGGTATTGTGTCGTCCAAATCGACTGGATTGTCCTCGTGGTCGCGCAAGCCGGTGGGCTCAAGCATATAAGTCCCCTGCTCTCCGATGAATCGCCATAGGCTCTGAATGGGACCGTGGTTGTTGAAGCTCTGCGCCGAGGTCACCAAGCAGCCCCGCTTGGCCGAGTGCAAAGCAAGGGTCACGTCCATGGGCACACGCAGCGTCGGGTGTGGAGCACCACACTGACCCCAGGCCGTCATCTCCGCGTCATCGAGCAGCCAGTAGACCATGTCGATCATGTGGCAAGCCTGGTGCCAGAGCAGATCGTCGGTCCAGATGCGCGGCTTGCCAAAGCGGTTCTCGTTGATCCGGCGGAAGAAGTAAGTCTGCTGCACGATATGATGTAAATCGAGCTCGCCCTCGTCGATCAGGGCGTGCACCTTGCGAAAAGCGGGGTTGTATCGCGAGGTATGGCAGACCATGCAGACTCGACCCGAGGCCTCTTCGGTAGCGACCACGCGCTTGGCCTCCTCTAAGGAAAGCCCCATTGGCAGCTCCAGTAGAACGTGAAGACCCATCCCCATGGCGAGCACGGCCTGCTCACAATGCAGCTGATTTGGACTGGTGATCACCACCGCTTCGATCCCGTCCTGGCGCAGACACTCCTCGTAGTGGGAGGAGACGTGGGGAATATTGTATTGCCGAGCGAACTCGACACCGTCCGCCTCGATACCGCAGGCGAGGGAAGCCACCTCCACGTCGTCTATGGCCTGCAGAACGGGGATGTGGGTGTGGCCCTGCGCACCTTCACCAACTAGACAGATCTTCATGGGCGGACTCTCGGGATCAGGGTTCTCGATTCGTCTCAGGGATGATGAACGCAGAAGGTCAGCGATTCGCCCCGTCGACTCCTCGAGTCAATGAGTCAAGCTCGTGGGCGGCCACTCGGAAAGGGCGAGCACCCGGTCGCGAATGCCAACGTAGGACCGGGGGGAAGTGCGCCAACCCTGGGTCTCGCGTAAATCGAAACCGAAGGCTCGTTTGCTGAGCACGATCAAGGGTGGCGACTGAATGCGCTTGAAGTAGCGGCCGCACAGCTGTCGGTCTACCCACTCGAGGTCATCGACGAACTCCTGGGCCGTGGGGAAATACCCCTGAAAGGTGGGGCCTTCGCTCCAGCCGATTCGCTCGAAGAGCTCGCCGTCGAGCAGCCAAGTCATGATTTGTTGCGGATGGTGGCGGTACTCGATGAGCTGGCGCAGTAGGGCGTCGTGGTACCCGTACTTGATAGGATCGCCCAACCCCTGAGTGACATCCTGAGCCTCGGACAACTCGGCGCTGGGCACGGTCTCTCGGGTGAGGAGGTTCTCGGGAATCACCGTGCGCCCGTACACCTTGGCATTGAGGTACTCGCCGAGCTCGAAGACCTGAGTCTTATAGAGGTCGGCGATGGGGGCGATGGCGCCGCTGAGATCTCCGGAGAGAGTGGTGTAGCCGAGAGCGAGTTCGGTCTTGTTGCCGTTATTGGTGAATAGCATTCCGTGCTTGGCAGCAATGCCTGAGAGTACATCGGAGAAGCGAATCCGGGCCTGAATATTCTCGTCGACGGGGCGACTGTAGTCTCCTTCTGAGCGCGGGAAGCGAGCGTTTTTCACCAATGCCGAGACCTGATCGTAGAGATCTTCGATGGGGCAGCTGAGAAAATCGACCCCCAGCTCGGCGGCAAGCTGGCTCGCATTGTTGCGGGTAACCTGGGCATTGAAGCGAGTCGGCATGTTGACGGCGAAGACCCGCTCGGCGCCGAAGCACCTTTCCAGCAGGCAGGCGACGACGCTGGAGTCGATGCCACCACTGGTGGCAACGAGGTAACTCACCTGTGAATCTCCGCACAGCGCATCCACGTGGCGCAGGCCTGTCATCAACGCCTGGTACACCGACTCGATCTCAAGCTCAGCAGTTGTGTCGTCTTCCTCGACGCGACGCGGCGACGCGCCGCCGGTGTGCAGGATCGTCTCCCGCCACCCGGTTGCGCGCTGGCGAATGTGGCCGTCTCCGTCGTACGCGGTGGTATCGCCGTCAAAGACAATCACGTTCTTACCGTTGTTCTGGGCTCCCACCTGGTTGACGTAATAGAACGGGATCGGCGAGCGTCGAAGAATGTCGCGAACAGTGCGATTTCGCTTTTCGTTCTTCTGCCAGGTCCAAGGCGAAGCCGAGAGATTGAAAACGGCCTGCGCCCCGGCGGCAACGAACTGCGAAAGGGTATCGACGCTACCTTGTGGACCTTCGTAGTCCTGGCACCAGATGTCCTCGCAGAGCTGGACGCCGAAACGAAAAGTGGCACCGTCGTGGTGGACCTCGAAGGGAACCGCCCAGTCCGCTACCTCGCAACCCTGGGCCTGCGCCAGTTGCCGAAGCGAATAGAAATGTCGATCGTCGTCGAAGAACCGGTAGTTCGGGTGCAGAGTCTTCGGGTGCACTCCGTTGGGTAGACCTGGGGGAACGCCCGGACGGTGGACATACTGGCCGTCGTGGCAGACGATCGCGGCGTTGTATTTCCGCAGACGACCATCTTCGCCGATACGCTCGGCATCGCGGCAGACATTGCCAAACAGCACGGTTAGACCGGAGCTGGCGTGACAGATGCGATCGCTGTAGGACGCCCAGTCCGTGACCAGGACGTCAACCTCCCAGAGGTCGCCGAGGATGTAGCCGGAGATACAAAGCTCGGAGAACGCCACCACTTGGGCCCCCTCCGATCGCGCCGCCTCGATCCGCGCCTCCATGCGCTCGGCGTTGTGGTCCGGACGTCCTGGCTCTACTTCCATTTGCACCAGGGCGATTCGAGGCAGCGGCGTTACCGTCTTCGTCATCGAGCCTCGTCAACCGGCGGCGGCTCGACCACCGGCTTCCGCCGCCTTGCGGATGCAGTCACCGAGGATAGGGATCCCCTTCTCGATGGCCGCCATGGGAGGGTATCCGAAAGCGAGACGCAAATAGGGAATCTCCTCGCCGTGAATGTGGAAGGAGCGGCCGGGCGCAAACGTCACCCCGGCATGTGAGGCACTCTCTGACAGTCCCGCTATGTCGATGTCCTCGAGCAGCTTCACCCAGATGAACAAGCCCCCCACCGGCTCCGACCACGTACACAGGTCACCAACGCTGGCCTCGAGACCGGCAAACACGGCGTCGCGCTTGTCCTTAAGCACGGCATTGGTACGCGCGCAATGCTCCCACAGGTTGCCGCGGAAGTACTCGGCGAGCACGGCAGCAGAAAGCAGGCTGTTGCCGCCGTCGTAGCGGCGGTCGAGGACCTTCTTCAGGAGTGGCGGACGCGCCATCAGGTAGCCCATGCGCACTCCTGGTCCCAGGATCTTGGAGAGCGAGCACAGGTAGATGTGGTCGTCAGACTCCGGGTCGAGGGCGTAGAGTGCGGGTTCCTTCTCACCTTCGAAATGAACATCGCCGTAGCAGTTGTCTTCAACGATAGGAATAGCGTGGCGGTGTGCTATTTCGATCAGCTGGAGCCGGCGCTCCCTGGGCATGACCGATCCCGTGGGATTTTGGTAGGTCGCCAGCGAGTAGATGAAGCGAGGCGTACGGTCCGAGCGAATAAGCTCACTGAGAATATCGTCGAGAGCATCCACCACCATGCCGTCGTCGTCGACGGGCACCCCCACCATCTCCACACCGAGGCGGCGATAGGCACCGATGGTGCCGGAGTAGGTCAGCTCCTCTGTGACGACGATATCCTTGCCATCGCCCTCCATCAAAGCCTCCGCCACCAGTGTCACCCCCTGCATAGAGCCGTTGGTCAGGGCAATGTTCTCGGGCGAGACGTCGACGCCTTCGCGGTCGCTCTCGCGCTGCGCCATGACTTCGCGGAGACCCTGATGCCCAAGGTCTCCAGGATAGCGAGCAAAGGCGGTACCTACCTCGGGTATGGCGCGGACTGCCGCCGCCGTGAGCTCAGCGACCGGCATGGTCTCGGGATTCGTGCAACCACTGCCGAAATCGTACTCACTCATCATAGACTCCTCCTCACGGCGGCATCGGTGAGGGCAAGGGGTTTCAGCGGAACGTGCGCGATGATCGAGCCGATAAGATAGCGTGCAGACAGGATCGCCGGGAGTCAGCACCCTCCAACGAACTGCACCGCAAATACAGTAGATGTGCTCCCCGTAGTGATGAAGTCATTGCTGAACTGGCTGTCGACTATCGAGAACGGACGAAAGTCATCGATGACTCTTACGACTTCTGTCCTGGTCACTATCGCCCCCATGGAGAACATCGCCTGCGTCGTGCGCAGACTATGTCATCGGCTTCCGCGTGAAGAGGGAAATCATCTCACGAAGCCTTCTGCCCAGCAAGGCCCCAGTGGCCTCACCTTGCCCGAAGTTGAGCCACATCGGCCGGTTGGAGTCGATCCGACGGACGCACTCGTATTCCGGCATCAGAGTGTCGAGAGACACGGCAGGGACCCAGCGGTGTTGCTGTCGCTGTCTCGGAGCTCAGTCACCAGCTGCGCGTTGTTGATCTCGTCCCCGAGCACCATCCGGAGGTGGTGGGACCATCGAGACGAACTGCCCAATCCGTTGGGCCCGCGGATGGTGCGCATGCCTGACTCTGCGAATGCGTCAAGCTGCTCGTGTTTGGGGCCCTGCCACTGGAATCGTCGGAAGGACCGTTGGGGCAGCTCGCACACGGTCTGTCTTCGAGTTCGGATTCCGTCGCGGTGGAAATAGGAATTCCTTCCGGGCATCCCGAGCCCAGTAGGATGGCGATCGTAGTGATGGATAGACGACAGAGGATCAAACGGCGCTGTTGCGAGCAATGTAGAGGCCGCGCTCCAGGCCCTCGGCGTCGAGCTTCACCGAGGCGAAACCCGCCTCGGCGAAGGCATCGCGCATCTCCTGCTCGGTAAACAGCGAGATTTCGTGGGACTCCTCGACGTGCTCGATGCCTTCCGCCGTCCCGAATCAAATAGTGAAAGTGCAGCAGTGCCCGCGATCCTCTCACAGCACTACAACCCATGCGCACCAAGGTCTGGCCGTCCCGTACGTTGATGTGGTGGGTAAGGCAGCCGGCCTGCCAGCTGCAGGGGGTGAAGAAGGGCTCGACGACGGCAATTCCCGTGGGCGTCAAGTGCTCACGAAAACAGGTGAGACTCTGGTGCAGCTCGTCGTAGCCGCGGGCGTAGGCGATGGAACTGAACAGGCAGATGACGACGTCATAAAGGCGGTCGAGCCGGAAATCACGCATGTCACCGCGGACATATCGCCCAGAGGGATTGCGCTGACGGGCGAACTCGATGAACTCGGGACTGAGGTCGAGGCCATCGACAGCGAACATCTGCGAAAGCGTGCCATCGTGCTGGCCGGTGCCGCAGGCGACGTCGAGCACTGTGTGCAGATTGGGATCGACGTCGCGGATGATGCGGGCAACGCGATGGGCCTCGCCCTCGCAATCCTTGGAGGCGTGGGCAAGGTCATACTGGTCTGCAGTGATTCGAAACATTGGATAGGTCAACGAAAAAGGCCCGAGAAGTGATCTCGGGCCCGTGAATCCCGTGGTACTCCAAGCTGTTTGCGCCGAGCCCCGCCTCGTGACCGACTCCTCGTCGGAAACCCGGTAGCAATGACGCGACTCAATTAAGACTGCACATCGCGCAGGGTCAAGAGAAATGTCACACCGGCAATCGGCTCAGCCGTGCAGGATTGCATGACCTTTGCCGAAAAACCAGATCGCGTCGATGGCATACGACACACCGACGCCGAGAAAGAAGCCGACGATGAGTCCGATGAAGAACGGTCGCGCCTGTCGATAGGCGCTGATGCCGCCGATGCGAAGTATCAGACTCTTCACCGCCCAGGCGACGAATACAGACGTGACGATAAGCCGCACGTTCCACAAGGTAGCGATGGTGAGACCCACCGGATGCAGGGGCCACCAGTAGAACCGGTACTGACAGAACGACAGCACGGAGTAGAGGATCGCACCGGCAGCAACCATGCCGAGCTTACCGGCATCAGGACCTTGGGGATCGGAGAGCAGCCGAGTCGCCTGATCGAAGGCGAGCCCGCCGGCCCCAGCACCCGGATTGAAGGTCCAGGAGCGAAAATTCCCTGCCCCCTCTTGATAGCAGATGGTAATGAGATACCAGATCGTCACCACGAAGCCCACGAGAACGGCAATGGCCATTGCCAGTCCGAGTCGGCGATGCTCGTTGCCCAGCATGTTGAGGCGGGAGCCGTGGGCAGCGGCAGGCATGAAGATGGATTGAATGTCGGAGCACCAACTGTACGACAGGGACAGAGCAACGATGGAGAAGGGGTTGATCGCCGAGCCGGTGGCGGCTAGGGTCATCGCCTGGGGGCTGAGCGTGGCGGTGACGTAGTGGACGCCGGACTGGATGACGATGCGGGTCATGGCGATGTAGACCACCATGGCGCAGAACACGAGCAGGCAGGCGACATGGAGCTCCATACCCAAGCGCCACAACCAACCGAGGATGTAGATCAGGGCAACCACTCCACCCCATACCGCCATGCGGTAGGGCATCATCTCCTGTCGGTCGTCGAGCTCCCCACTGCCGCGCATGACCGTGCGGTAGAGCGCAGCCAGATGGTCTCTTGCCATCCAAAAGCTCCACAGCACCATCGCGATGAGGGCGCCCCCGGCCAACCATGACAGCTGGGTATAGGGGCTGTACTGGAATGACACTGGCTCCACGGTGAAACCCACCCAGTTAACGAGGGCGGTGCCAGCAATGGCGAGCAGATGGAAGAACCAGATGCTGAAGGAAATCGGCGTGCCGATGAGAAATACGAAGCCGATGATCGGGAAGTAGATCATGAGGATCAGCGGCGCTACTCCTTGGAAGAGCTGGAGGTTGTAGGCCTGGTGGACGGCAAGCTGAGGAAAGCCCGGTTCCCAGTAGCTGATGCAGTTGAAGAGGATGACGATGAGAGGTACGCTGCAGCCCACCCAGAACGTGCGTGAACGCAGGATCGGCGGCAGGCTGCTATCGGGATCCTCTTCGGTGAGCAGGCGCGGCACCTCAGTGAGGGGAAAAACCAAGCGCTCGTTGTCCATCCACTGGCGGCGCATGAGCACGACGATACAGAAGCAGAGGAAATAGACCGCCAGGATCAGGCTGAGCCACCAACTCAGCGGCCCAAGCCAAGCCCCCCAGGGAACGCTGCCCCCCTGGGGCAAGCCCTCATAGAAGAGCCGCATGGCATCGTTGTCAGTTCTGGGAATGGCCCAATCCGGGAGATAGGGCTGTATGGTAAACTGCCACTGGTTTTCGGGGGTGGCACCGTAATACGGCTTGGAGATAATGGCCAGCCAGAACCCGCACATGAAAATGGGGATGCCGCTGACCACCAGACCCATGGTGACAATGGTGATGAGCTCGGGAGCAACGAGGGCAGAGGTACGCCGCCATCGCTTGACGAGGCTGTTGCCGAGGACGATCAGGACAAAGGGAAGGCCTACGCCGATGGGAAAGAACGACCAGGTGATCTCAGAGGAGCCCACCATCCAGATCGAGGTCGGAGCGCCCATACAGATGAGAATGACGACGAAGAGGCCGAGCACGAGGGCTCGCAGGGTTAGCCCGGAACGAATCAGCGGACTCGGGGGGTGGTCGTGCGGGACTTGAGACATGGCGGGTCCGCCTAACTACTCGGCAATGTGCCAGGCCGCTTCTTTGATGACCTCTGACAGGCTTGGATGGGCGTGCACGGTGCGAGCAAGATCTTCGACACTGGCAGACAGCTCGATGGCGAGAACGCCTTCGGCGATGAGGTGGGACGCCTGGGGGCCAAGGATATGCATGCCCAGCACTCGGTCGCTGGCGGCGTCAGCGACGACCTTCACGAAACCGTCAAGGCAATCCATGGCGTAAGCCCGACCGTTGGCGCGGAATTGGTGCTTGCCAATTTGTACGTCGTAGCCAGCCTCCTGCGCCGCCTCTTCGCTGAGTCCTACGGCGGCTACCTCAGGGTGGGTGTAGACCACGGCGGGCATGGCGTCGTAGTTGACGCTCGACCCGTAACCGGCCATGCGCTCCACGGCAACGACGCCTTCCGCCTCTGCTTTGTGGGCGAGCATAGGCCCGGGCACGAGATCGCCGATCGCGTAGATGCCGACAACGTTTGTAGCGTAGTCGCCATTCACGGCAACCAGTCCACGGTCATCGGACTTGACGCCAAGCTTATCCAGGTCAAGGTCAACGGCGGTCGATCGCCGCCCCACGGCGACGAGCACGAGATCGCACTCTTCGACGCGCTCCTTGTCGCCGTCGCGGTGGACCAGCGACAGCCTCACTCCGTCGGCAAAGACCTCGGCCCCTGTAGCGCGGGTGCCGAGGTCGAAGGACAGCCCCTGACGGGAGAGCACGCGCTGGCCCTGCTTGGTGATCTCCGCGTCCATTCCCGGCAAGATGCTGTCTAGAAACTCCACCACCCGAACTTCAGCGCCGAGCCGACTCCACACCGAACCCATCTCCAAGCCGATAGCACCGGCGCCGACGACGATGAGTCGCTCGGGAACCCGGGTCAGGGACAAGGCTTCATTACTGCTGATGATGCGCTCTCCGTCGAAAGGCAAATCCGGCAGCTGAGCCGGGACCGATCCGGTAGCCAGCAGGATTCGCTGGGCGCGTAACATCGTCGTCGAGCCATCGGCTCGCTCTACGTCTACCCGACCGGGATTCGGTACATGCGCCGAGCCTTCCACGTACTCCACCTTCTTGTCCGCGAACAGCCACGCCACGCCTTTGGTCATGGTGTCGACGATGCGGCTCTTGCGGGCCATCATCGCCGACAAATCGAGCTCGGGCTGGGACAGAGCAATACCGTGATCGTCAAAACCGGCCTGCACTTCGGCGAAGCGCTCGCTGGATTCGAGCAGAGCCTTGCTGGGAATGCACCCCACCTGCAAGCAAGTGCCACCGAGCCAGCCGCGGTCAACACAGGCGACAGACATTCCGAGATCGGCGGCACGCACTGCCGCGGTGTAGCCACCGGGTCCGGCGCCGATGACGACGAGGTCGTAGGAGGGGTCAGCCAATAAGGGCGCTCTCAGACCTCAAGCACGAGCCGGGCGGGGTCGTCCAGTAACTCCTTGAGACGCACTAGGAAGGTCACCGACTGCTGGCCATCGACCAAGCGGTGATCGTAGCTAAGAGCGACGTACATCATGGGACGGATAACGATCTGGCCATCCACGGCGATGGGACGGTCCTTGATGGCGTGCATGCCAAGGATCCCGGTCTGCGGTGGCGTGAGAATTGGAGTCGACAGCAGCGAACCAAAGACACCGCCGTTAGTGATGGTGAAGGTGGCACCGCCGAGCTCCTGCAGCGTGAGCTTGTTGTCACGCACCGCTGTCGCGAGGCGTTTGATCTCGCTTTCCGTCTGGGCCATGGTCAGCGCCTGCGCCTGCTGCACGACCGGTACCAGCAAGCCGCGGTCCGAGGAGACGGCGATACCGAGATTGACATAGTCATGATAGACTATGTCATCGCCTTCGATGCTGGCATTAACTTCGGGAATTTCCTGCAGGGCGAGCACGGCAGCCCGAGAGAAGAACGACATCAGGCCTAACGAAACGCCATGTCTCTCTCTAAAACGCTCCTTGTGCTTGCTCCGCAGGGCCATGACCTCAGAGAGATCGACTTCGTTGAAGGTGGTGAGCATCGCCGCGGTGCGCTGGGCCTGCACGAGTCGTTCGGCGATGCGCTTGCGGATCTTGGACATAGGCTCGCGACGCTCGCCACCCTCGCTGGCCACAACTGGAGCCGACGCCGGACTTGGCTCTCGCGACGACGCAGTCGGTGGAGGTGCTACGAGGGGAGCGGAGTCGGGCGCTGACAGCGCGGGTGAAGCGGCCGGTGGGGCGGGGGCTGAAGTGCCGGCGCCGGCCGTACTCTTGAGATCTCGCTCCTTGAGATAGGCGAGCACGTCTTGCTTGATGATGCGACCGCCACGACCGGTGCCCTGAATCTGCGTAGGGTCGATGGCGTGCTCTTCCACGAGGCGGCGCACCGCTGGGCTCAAGCCGTCGAGATCAGGCGCGGCTTTCGTGGCCTCCGGCTTGGGGGCCGGCGACGACGACGCGGTAGCCCCTTCTGTCGCGATCTCGGTGGTAGCGGACGCGGACTCCTCCTCAATCTGGGCCAGCAGCTCACCCACTTCGAGGGTGTCATCTACTTGCTTCAGGCGCTTCAGTACCCCGGATACCGGCGCCGGCAGATCCACGTTCGCTTTATCAGTCTCCAGTACACAGATCGGCTCGTCCTTCTCCACATAATCACCATCTCCGCGCAACCACTCGAGCACGGTGACTTCGCTGACCGATTCCCCCATCTCAGGTACGTCGACGTCGACTGCCATGTCCGCTCCGTTGTAAGACTGCTTTCCTGCTCCTTCAGCCGCCAGATGCGCCGCCCTCGCCTTCTGCGCGGCGCTGCACGTGCTCGATACTCAGCTTCTTCTCGCGTAGATCGAGGGCCTGCTCGACGATCTCGTGTTGCTCAGCCTGGTGCTGCTTGGTCATGCCCACGGCGGGACTCGCCGCTTCGTCGCGACCAACGTAGCGCAGGTCGGCGCCGGGTGGCAGCAGATTGTCGAGCAGCGGCTGGATGAAGTGCCAGGCCCCCATGTTGAGGGCCTCCTCCTGCACCCACAGGTAATCCTCGGCGCAGACGTAACGGTCGATGACCTCTTCTAGCTCGCGCTCCGGGAAGGGGTAGAGCTGCTCAATGCGCACCAGGGCGACGTCGTCGAGCTCTTTCTTTTCACATCCAGCGAACAGGTCGTAGTAGACCTTGCCGGTGCAGAGAATCACCCGGCGCACCGATTCCGGATCCTGAGTGACGTCATCGATGACGTTGAGGAAGCCGCCGTCGCTGAACTCGGCGATATCTGCGACGCAGCTCTTGTGCCGCAGCAGGCTCTTCGGCGTCATGACGATGAGCGGCTTGCGGAAGCTTCGGTGCATCTGGCGACGCAGGATGTGGAAGATCTGAGCGGGCGTCGTCGGGTAGGCTACCTGCATATTGTTCTTGGCGCACAGCTGCAGGTAGCGTTCGAGGCGGGCGCTCGAGTGCTCGGGGCCCATGCCTTCGTAGCCGTGCGGCAGCAGCAGCACAATTCCGCACATCCGATGCCACTTGGCCTCGGCACTCGAGATGTACTGGTCGATTATTAACTGGGTGCCGTTGGCAAAGTCGCCGAACTGAGCCTCCCAGATGATCAGGCGCCGGGGATCGGCGGAGCTGATCCCGTACTCGAAACCGAGCACAGCGAGCTCGCTGAGCATGGTGTTGAGGACAATAAACTCGCCCTGCTCCGGCGATAGGTGCGCCAGCGGCACGTAGACGTGGCCATTCTCGACGTCGTGCCAGACTGCGTGGCGATGCGCGAAAGTGCCGCGCTGGCTGTCCTGGCCGGCGAGGCGCACGGGAATACGCTCTTTCAGCAGAGATCCGAAGACGAGCATCTCGGCACAACCCCAATCCACGGGTTGCCTGCCGGCGACCATCTCAAGCCTTGCCTCGTTGACGCGCTGCACGGTGCGATGCAGGTGAAAACCGTCGGGCACACTGGTGGCAATCTCGGCGATGCGCTGCAGCGTTTTCTGCGGCACCGCTGTGATGGCGTCCCAGTCGTCGCCGGCCCAAGTCAGCCCGTGCCAAACCCCACCGAAGGCGTTGGTTCGCGGCTTGGTGGTCAACCGCTTGGCCATGGACTGGCACTGGTCGAGGGTGTTAGCCACCTGGGCGCGCATGTGGTCGGCATCACCTTCGGCAATGGCCCCCTCCTGCTCAAGCTTCTTCGAGTAGAGCTGCACCACCGTGGGATGCTTGGCGATCTGCCGATACATCAGCGGCTGGGTCAGCGTTGGATCGTCGGCCTCATTGTGGCCGTGGCGCCGGTAACAGACCAAGTCGATGAGCACGTCGCCGCGGAACTCGGCGCGATAGGCCATGGCGAGTTCGGCGGCGTACACCACGGCCTCGGGATCGTCGGCGTTGACGTGGAATACCGGAGCCTCGATCTGGCGTGCCACATCAGTAGGATAGGTCGTGAACCGCGACTCCGTGGGCGTGGCGGTGTATCCGAGTTGATTGTTGATGATGATGTGGATGGTACCGCCGTTCCGGTAACCCTCGAGCTGGGCGAGGTTCAGTGTCTCGGCGACGATGCCCTGCCCAGTGAAGGCGGCGTCGCCGTGAATCTGCACGGGGACGACGCGGCGGCGCTCTTCGTCGTGCAGATGATCCTGCTTGGCTTGCACGATGCCTTCAATGACGGGGTTGACGAGCTCGAGATGGCTAGGGTTTGGACTCAGCGACAGGTGCACCTTTTGGCCGGAGTGGGTGACGAAGTCGTAGGAGTAACCCTGGTGGTATTTCACATCGCCCTCGTCCTCGGCACCTTTCCCAGACTCGGCGCCCTCGAACTCGGCGAGAATCACGTCGTAGGGCTTGTGCAACAGATGGGCAAGAACGTTGAGGCGCCCGCGGTGGGCCATCCCGATGACGAACTCTTCCACTCCGAGCTCAGATCCGGATTCCACGAGTCTATCGAGCAGGGGCAACAGGGCCTCGCCGCCCTCGATGGAGAACCGCTTCTGGCCCAGGTAGCGCCGCTGCAGAAACTGCTCGAACTCCTCGGATTCGGTGAGCAGCCAGAGGATGCGGCGCTTCTTCTCGTCGCTGTACTCGGTGCGGTTTAGGCAAGGCTCGATGCGCTCCTCGAGCCAGCTACGTTGCTCCATGTGCATGTGCGGCCTGAAGTCCACGCCCATACTGCCGCAGTAGCACGTCTGCAGAGCAGCCAGCAGCGCCTTCAGTGACCCGTCGGTGCGGTAGCGGAAGCCACCGAAGCCCACGCCCTTCTCGAGATCACCGTCGGTGAGCCCGAACTCGGATAGCTCCAGAGAAGGATGCCGGGGAGGATTGTGGCCGAGAGGATCAATGTTGGCGACAGAGTGCCCGTTCTGGCGGTAGGCCTGAACGACGGCAACCACGCCCTTGTCGGTGCGCTCGCGGTGGCGGCGCTCACCGGCGTCTCGTGGCGAACCCGACTCCGTCGCTGTCTTGGGCGCCGCCGTCGACTGCCCCTGAATCTCTCCCTCCTCGGCGCGGGCATAGCCCACGTCAAAGCCCTTAAAAAAGACGATCCACTCGGGATCCAGAGAACTGGGATCCTTGAGGTACTGGTCGTAAAGCTCCTCGATGTACGGAAGATTGGCGCGGTCGAGATCGATGGGAGGCACCTTCACCCACCACGAAAGCAGTGTGAAGAAGGGGGAACTACAGGGCTACCCCAGCGCCTCCTCGGGCGAGGAAAAACGCCGGCTAAGTCCATGGTTTGGTGGAAGATACAGTCTACTTAAGGAAAGGTAAAGCAGTCCCTCCACCGGCTTGAGATGATCGGTTTCACCCCATAGTTTTGAGTTTTGCCCCTGCTCAAACTCCCCGTCTGGAGACCGGTCTCTGGCCCAGCCCGCGCTGCTTCACGTCTTCAAAGGCCCTCCCGCTCTTTCTGCCTTCCGCCGGCAGGCTCTGCTCGAGCGTTGTCAGAGCCAGGCAGGAGGCGTCACCGAACTCTCGGCCTATCAAATCTATATGGTTCGGCTCCGCGCCGAAGACAGCGCACCAGCCGTGGATCTGGCGAACTTGGCTCGAGTGCTTGGTGTCGACCTCGGTTCCTACCTGCCCGCGGGGACCGCGTCCGTATTGAGTTCGGATTCACAGTCCACCCCCATCCTCATCGCCCCTAGACCGGGCACAATCTCCCCGTGGTCGAGCAAGTCGACGGACATCCTCCACAATTGCGGCATGGCTGATGTAGAACGGGTGGAGCGAGGTAGCCTCTACCGATTCTCCGGCGAGGGCTTAGAGCGGAACCGCCTCGTCGAGGCCATCGGAGGACAGCTCTACGACCGCATGACCGAGGCGATGATCGCCGATCCGGAGGTGCTGTTTCAGCGCTTCGAAGCGCAGCGCTTGTCGGTGGTTCCGGTGTGCGAGCACGGACGCTACGCGCTATCTGAGGCGAACCGCGAGATGGGACTGGCACTGTCGGAGGACGAGGTCGACTACCTGCACAACGCCTACGCCCATCAGCTGCAGCGCGATCCCACCGACGTCGAGCTCGTGATGTTCGCCAACGTGAACTCCGAGCACTGCCGCCACAAAATCTTCAACGCAACTTGGACCATCGATGGCGAGAGCCTGGATCGCTCGCTCTTCGACATGATCCGCCACACCCACGCCCACCATCCCGAGCACACCGTTAAGGCCTACGCCGACAACTCCGGAGTCATTGAAGGGACCACCGCAGAGGTCTTTCGAGCCGACGGCGAGCGTTTCGGGTATCGTTTTCATGAGACATCGACCCACATCATCTGCAAGGTGGAGACTCACAACCACCCCACGGCGATCTCCCCCTATTCCGGCGCCTCTACCGGTGTGGGCGGTGAGATTCGCGACGAGGGCGCCACGGGACGCGGCGCACAGTCGCAGGCGGGGTTGAGCGCGTTCTTCGTCTCCCACCTGCGGCTGCCGGATTGGCAACAACCCTGGGAGGTCGACGTCGGATCCGCCCCGGAGCGCCTGGCAACGCCACAGCAGATCATGACCGAAGGGCCACTGGGCGGCGCCGACTTCGGCAACGAATTCGGCCGGCCCAATATCGTCGGCGTATTCCGCACCTTCGAGCTCGACGTCGATGGCCGCCATCGCGGCTATCACAAGCCGATCATGGTCGCGGGCGGCGCTGGACTTATCGACGCGGAGCAGGTGGTGAAGCAGTCCCCGGAAACAAGTGACCGGGTCATTCAGATTGGCGGCCCCGCCATGCTCATCGGCCTCGGCGGAGGTTACGCCTCGTCCATGGACACTGGCAGCAACGAGGAAGACCTCGACTTCGCCTCAGTACAGCGTGACAATCCCGAGATGGAGCGGCGCTGCCAGGAGCTTATCAGCCGTTGCCTTGAGCTCGGCGAGGACAACCCCATCAAGTCGATCCACGACGTCGGTGCTGGGGGGCTGTCCAACGCCTGTCCGGAGCTGGTGGAAGATGCCGGCGCCCACTTCGACCTGCGAGCCATCCACAACGACGAGCCGGGCATGAGCCCTATGGAGCTGTGGAGCAACGAGGCCCAGGAGCGCTACGTGCTGATCATTGCCGAGGCCAATCTGGAGCGCTTCACACAGATTGCGAACCGAGAGCGCTGCCTGTTCGCGGTGATCGGCACAGTGACGGACGACGGCCGGCTCACCCTTGAAGACCCACTGTTCGGCAACCGCCCCATCGACGAGCTGCCACTGGAGACCATTCTCGGCAAACCGCCGCGCATGCTGCGCGACGTGCGGCGCCGAAACCACGAGGTACCGGTGGTTGACTTGAGTGGCGTGAAACTGGCGAACGCCGTGGAGCGGGTTCTGCGCTTTCCCGCTGTGGCCGACAAGACCTTTCTCATCACCATCGCCGACCGCACTGTGGGCGGCCAGATCGTCCGCGATCAGATGGTCGGACCCTGGCAGGTTCCGGTGGCCGATGTGGGGGTGATGACCTCGGGCTTCCGCGCCCACACCGGCAGCGCCATGGCCATGGGCGAGCGCACTCCGATCGCCGTCGTCAACGGTCCAGCTTCCGGACGCATGGCCATTGCCGAGGCTCTGACCAACATTGCCGGCGCCGCCATCGATCGCGTGGAGCGAGTGAAGCTGTCGGCAAACTGGATGTGCGCCTGCGGTGAGGACGGCGAGGACGCCCAGCTCTTCGACACCGTGCGTGCGGTAGGTCTGGAGTTCTGTCCCGAAGTTGGCGTCGCCATTCCAGTAGGCAAGGACAGCTTGTCTATGCGCACGGTGTGGAAGGACGGGGACGGCAGCAACCACACCGTGGTGGCACCGCTGAGCCTAGTGGTTTCCGCCTTTGCGGGCGTCACCGACGTGAACCGCACATTGACCCCGGAACTCAAGCGTGTAGGCAGCGAGCTGTTATTGGTCGATCTCGGACGGTGTGCTGATCGACTCGGGGGCTCGGCCCTAGCGCAAGTTTACGATCAGCTCGGTAGCGACGTGCCGGATGTGGCCGCGCTGGACGTGCGCAACCTCTTTGCGGCCGTGCAGCAGCTGAATCAGGAGGGGCTGCTGCTGGCCTACCATGACCGTTCCGATGGCGGCCTGTTCGTTACCGTGGTGGAGATGGCCTTCGCCGGGAGTCGGGGAGTGCATATAGACCTCGGTGATGTCGGGTCAGAGGGCAACGGCGCCCTGGCCGCACTGTTCAGTGAAGAAATCGGCGTCGTCATCGAGGTGGATCCCGCTCACCGGGCGCGGGTCTTTCAGATCCTCACCGATCACAGCCTGGCAGACTGCAGCCAGATCATTGGCGAGACCGTGGACGAGCCAGAACTGCAGATCGTTGCCGGTGGTGACAATCTTTATCGCCGGAGCCTGCAGTATCTGCACCGGGCGTGGTCAGAGTTGAGCCACCGCATGCAGACTCTGCGCGACCATCCCGAAACCGTGGCGCAGGAATACGAGGGAATCGGGGACCCGGGCGATCCCGGCTTGAGCGCTCACGCCCCCTTCGAGTGGGCTGCGGCGGCTGTCGCCAGTGATTCCAGCCCACGTGTGGCGATCCTCCGCGAGCAGGGCGTGAACGGCCACATGGAGATGGCCGCTGCCTTCGACGCCGCCGGATGCACCTCCATCGACGTCACCATGACCGACCTGCTCGAAGGCCGTGCCGATCTCGCAGAGTTCGCCGGCATCGTCGCCTGCGGCGGCTTCAGCTACGGCGACGTGCTTGGCGCCGGAGCAGGGTGGGCCCAGACGATTCGCTTCAACGAGCGGTTGAGGGAGATGTTCGGAGCTTTCTTCACGCGGGAGGAGACCTTTTCCCTGGGAGTGTGCAACGGCTGCCAGATGTTTTCCCTACTCCAAGATTTGATTCCCGGCGCCGAGGGCTGGCCCCGCTTCGTGCGCAACCGCTGCGAGCAGTTCGAAGCGCGGCTCGTTACTGTGGAGATCGTCGGGGACACCAATTCCGTGCTGCTACGCGGCATGAAGGGCGCACGCCTGCAGGTACCAGTAGCCCACGGCGAAGGCCGTGCCGAATTCGCCGACGCGGGCGACATCACCCACTTTGCCGCCACCGGCCAGATTGTGTTGCGCTACGTCGACAGTCACGGTGCCGTCTCCGAACGTTACCCGAGCAATCCCAACGGATCGCCGAAGGGCATCACCGCCGTGTCGAGCGCCGACGGCCGCGCCACCATCATGATGCCCCACCCGGAGCGCGTCGTCCGCATGGCGCAGCTGTCGTGGAAGCCAGCGACCTGGCGGGACCGCGAATTCAGCCCGTGGATTCGCATGTTCGCCAACGCCCGCAATTTCGCGCTCGGTCGCTAATCATGCCGCGCTAGTACCCCACGCCATCGAGGAGAATCCAGCATGTCCGCTGCGCGCGCGCTCGTGTTCGTCGGTACGGAAGGCCAGTATCACGACCATGCCGGTCACGGCCGCTATGTCACCGAGCAGTTGTGTCGGCACGAACAGATCGAGGCGAAGTTTTCTCAGGATTATGAGATCCTCACCGACAGCCTCGGTCGATTCGACTGCGTTCTGTTCTACACCGACGTAGGTGCCTTCACATCTGCCCAGGAGCAGGGACTACTGTCCTTCATCGAAGGCGGCGGCGGATTCTTCGGACTGCACACAGCAGCAGCCTCCTTCCGCGAGAGCCAGCCCTACCACGCCATGCTGAACGGGTTCTTCGACGGGCACAGCAAATACATGGACTTCAAGGTCTCCGTCGACGACAGCCATCCGATCAGCGCGGAGATCGCCGATTTCTCAGTGACCGACGAGCTTTACTACCTCAAGCACGATCCGGCGCACTCACAACACCTGATGTCGGCGTACGACGAGACCAAGGATGAAACCCATGTAATGGCCTTCCACCACACGCATGGAGAGGGGAGAGTGTTCTACTTCGCCCTCGGTCACGACATGGCAGTGCTGGAGAATTCGACTTTTCTGGAGATTGTATATCGGGGTGTGCTGTGGACGGCGAAGCTACTGTGAGGCGGAAAAAGAGGCCGCAGATCGGCTCGCCTCCCTTTAACGCTAGCCATAGTCATCCGTAGACCTGCTGAATCAGACTTCTGATGTAGCCATTGGCGTATGCCTTTCCGAGCCGTGCTGAGTTCTGGCTCGGAAAGCTCGGCGTGTGATCCATCATGAAGGGTCCTTGAAACCCGTTGTCGCGATAGATCTCCATGGCGCGACGCATGTCGATGTCACCTTCGTCGAGGAAGACCTCCTCGAAGCGCGGCAACTGTCCTCTCACGTTGCGAAAATGCACCCACTGGATCTTGTCGGCAGCGGCCATTTCGGCGATGAAGTCGTAGACCCCCTGACCGAGCAATTCGGTCATGCATCCCTGACAGAACAGCATGCGATGGCGCTCGCTGGGAACCAGGTCGAAGATGCGACGGAACTGGTCGGTGGTGGAACAGACCTGTGCGACTCCCCCCAAGGCCTCAGGAACGGGGGGATCGTCGGGATGCAGGGCCATGGTGACGCCGCTCTTCTCGGCGACGGGGAGCACAGCCTTGAGAAAGCGCTCAATGCGCTCGAACATCTCAGCCTCGGAGACCGCGGGAGCGTGTGGTTCGGGTCGGTTGGCCATGAATTCGGTCAAGTCGAAGGTGCTGTATTTCACTCTGCCCCTGCCGGTGGCGGCCGGAGTGCGAAAGTTGCCCATGGGCTTGTAATTCCAACCCAGAGCGGGCACCCCGGCCTGGCCTAACGCCTCCAGGAGTCGGCACCAGACGTCGATAGCCTCATCCGCACCCGCCAGGCCCAGAGGTACCTCCCGGGGACAGGAGTAGAACACGTTGTTCAAGCGCATGCCTTTCGCTTCGATAATGTCCCGGGCTCGATCGAAGGGCTCTGACGAAATCGTGCCCTCGCGGATGTTGATTTCGTGGCCCCGAATGTCGACGGCTTGGCGGGTTTCGAGGTGAATCGTATCCACCCCGATGGCGCGCAGAAAGTCGAGCCAGTCAGTGTCGAGATCTGCCCAGCTGATTTGATCCTGGAGGAACATCCTTCACGAGTCGTTTAGTGTGGCGAGGGCCGCTTGGGGGGGCACTTGGACGACCATAGATCCTTCGCACGTGTCGACGGCCTTCTCAAAATCCGGATACGTGAGCTACTCCCAACACATGGTCGGTGCTCCGTTTGGGTAGGTGACGGGGTTGCCGCCTAAGCAATCAAGCCCCATTCTGTTCAGCGTCAAATTGATCGGCCAACCGGCTTGCAGCCGCTGACGACCCCCGCTCGCTTTCATTAGCAGGTGGGTGGGCACACGCTGGATATTGCCGACGACGACATCGACAACAACCTCACTGTACGGACCACGACCACCATCACCAATGCCTTGCGACCCGGTGACTTCAACGACTTCTTCCACTCCGCAGACTTCTCTGACGAACAGCGAGAGTGTGACAGGAGACAAAATATAGATGAAGATCACCGACGTGCAGACCTTCATCGTCGGCAACCCTTGGAAGAACTGGACTTTCATCAAACTACACACCGATTCCGGCATCTACGGCATCGGCGAGGCCACAGCACATCGCGAGGCCAAAACCGTCGAGACCGCTGTCCTCGAATACCGGCGCTACTACCTGGGGTTGGATCCCTTCAGCATCGAAGAGGTCAACTACGAGCTGATTAAAGCCGGGGCGCCGGCGCAGGTGCGCGCCGCCGTGGACATCGCCTGCTGGGACATTATGGGCAAGACCCTGGAACAGCCGGTGTACAACCTGATCGGCGGCAAGTTCCGGGATCGCGTCCGCGCTTACGCCAATGGCTGGTACCAGGTGGAGCGCAAGCCGGCGCTGTTTGCCGAGCGGGCCTGCGCCGTCGTCGAGCGCGGCTACCAAGCGATGAAGTTCGACCCCTTCGGCACCGCCTTCGAGGCGATCTCCTCCCGGGAGCTGAGCTTGTCCGTCGACATCGTCGCCGCCGTGCGCGAGGAGGTCGGTCCCCACGTTGATCTTTTCATCGAGTGCCACGGCCGCTTCGATCCCGTGCTCGGAGCGCGCATCGGCAAGTTGATGGAGCCCTACCGACCGGGTTGGTTCGAAGAACCGGTGCGCTCCCGACGGATCGAGACAATGGCCGCTCTCAATGCCAAACTCACAATACCCGTGGCCGGCGGAGAAAGCTTGGCTGGCGTCCATGATTTCCAGCGCTTCATGTCAGCAAAGGCAGCGCAAATCATCCAGCCTGACCCGGTAACCTGCGGCGGCATCTCCGAGCTCAAGAAGATCTGCGCCATCGCCCAGTCCCACCACATCCAAGTCGCCCCCCACAATGCTCAGGGCCCGGTCTGCACCGCCGCCTGCTTCCACGTCGATGCCTCCACGTCGAACATCCTGATCCAAGAGGTCTTCGAAGATTTCGCCACTCCTTTCGCCGCCAAAATCACCGACTATCCGACGAACATCGTGGATGGCCACATCCTAATCCCCGACCGTCCCGGTCTCGGCCTAGACCTCGACGAGAAGGAGATGGCCAAGTACCCATACGACGAATCCCACTTCCTGGACATGTACGGCAAGGAAGGTGGCTGGGAGAAACGCAACCTAGCGTGAGGGGTGACTCGGGGAGCAGCCGAAATGGACTTCGACAAAGCCGCATCCGTGCCCCAGATTCAAGCCAGCACCTCTCACCGCTGATTTCCTGTGATTGAGGTCATCTCTCGTCTACGAACTCGGCCACTGATCCCGGCCCGGGGAACTGCGACTAGGGCTCGGCTTTGTGCGGGAACAGACCAGAAATGGGCACGGCAAGAAGGCGCGCGACGAATGAAAGGAGTAACGGATAGATGACCGATCCCATTCGTTGGGGAATCCTGGGAACCGGCAGCATCGCCAAGCAGTTCGCCCGTGGCCTTACCGCGGTAGCCGACGCCAATCTCTTGGCCGTAGGCTCTCGGGCCGCTGAGACGGCTGCCACTTTCGCCGACGAATTCGACGTTCCCCACCGTCACGCTAGCTACGAAGAGCTGGTCACCGACGCCGATGTCGACGCCATCTACATTTCCACGCCCCACCCCTTTCACAAGGACAACAGCATTCTCTGCCTGAAGGCAGGCAAGGCAGTGCTGTGCGAGAAGCCCTTCGCCATGAACGCCGCTGAGGCTCGGGCCGTCATCGACGTAGCCCGTGCTGAGGATGTATTCCTCATGGAGGCCATGTGGACGCGTTACATACCCGCAGTGATCCGCGCCCGTGAGCTTGTGGCCCGGGGTGCTATCGGCAAGGTCCGCATGGTGCAGGCCGACTTCGGCTTCCGCGCCGACATAAACCATGAAGGGCGACTCTTCAGCCCCGCCCTCGGCGGCGGTGCCCTCCTCGACGTCGGCGTCTACGTGGTTTCCTTTGCCGCCATGGTGCTGGGCGCCAAGCCGATCAACGTCGAGTCCGTCACCACTTTGGGCGAGACTGACGTAGACGAGCAATCCTCCATCGTCATGCGCTACCCCGGAGGCGAGCAGGCCACCCTTAGCTGCGCCGTGCGTACCAACACCCCAGTAGAAGCAACGATCATCGGCACAGAGGGCCGCATCCGCGTTCACTCCCCCTTCTTCAAGGCGGAGAAACTCACCGTCCTCAGCGGCGGTGAGGAGCAAGAGATCGAAATGCCGATGAACGGCAACGGCTACAACTATGAGGCCATCGAATTGGGTGAATGCCTGCGAGCCGGCCGCAAAGAAAGCCCCGTAATGCCCTTGGAGGAGACCATCGCAATCATGGAGATCCTCGACGGCATAAGAGCCGACTGGGGTCTTAAGTATCCCATGGAGTAGGCTCACGAAATTCCACAATTGGTTTCAGGACCAGCCTGCACCCTTATTCGAGCCAAGAGCGTTCAACCACAACAACTAAGAGCCCAACGGAAGAATAATGGAATACGGACAACCCGCCTGGAGTACGAAGGAGATCTCCAGAATCCTGCAGGGTACCATCATGCTCACCGAAGAGGACCTCAGAGGTGGCTTCGACCTCCTCGACGCCGTGTGGGCCACCGGCATGAACGCCTTCGACACCGCCGCCCTATACGGCGGCGGCACCTGCGAGCGCGTCCTCGGTCAATGGATGGAGGCTCGCGGTGTGCGCGATAGGTGCTTCATTATCTGCAAGAGCGCCCACCACTCCGGCGACCGGCGCCGCGTCACGCCCTTCGACATCACCGCCGACATGCATGATTCCCTAGCGCGACAACGCACCGACTACCAAGATCTGCATCTTCTGCATCGCGACGACCCCGACGTCGAGGTCGGACCGATCGTCGAAATCCTCAACGAGCACAAGGCCGCTGGACGCATCCGCGCTTTCGGCGGCTCCAACTGGACGCCGCAGCGCATCGAAAAGGCCAATGAGTACGCGGACAAACACTCAATGGACGGCTTCGTCGCCTCCAGTCCCAACTTTAGCCTCGCCGACGAAAAGGAGGCTCCCTGGGAGGGCTGCCTGAGCATCTCCGGCCCCTCCAGGGAGGCCGACCGCGAGTGGTATCTGAAGCACCACATGCCATTGTTCACCTGGTCGTCGCTGGCACGCGGCTTCTTCTCCGGCTACCTCACCCGCGACAACGCCGAGAGCCTGCGAGAAGAGATCGACGGCTCGTCGGTGGCCTCGTACTGGAACGAGGACAACTGGAAGCGCCTGGATCGCGTGCACGAACTTAGTGCCGAGAAAGGGGCCAGCGTGCCTCAGATCGCCCTAGCTTGGGTGCTGCGACAACCAGGGCTCGATGTCTACGCCCTGGTCGGAGCCCGTACCGCCGAAGAGGCTAAGAATAACACCGCTGTCTTCAATCTCACCCTCAGCAACGAGGAAATGGCCTGGCTTGACCTGCGAGCCAATTCCCGCTGATGCCTTCTTCCGATCGCCCCAACCTCGTTGTTCTCATGTCTGACCAGCAGCGGTTGGACACGGTGAGTGCGTACGGTCTTAACGACATCGTGCGCACGCCTCACATCGAGGCCCTGGCGGCGCGCGGCGTGCGTTTCGACGGCGCCTTCACGCCCACGGCGATATGTTCGCCGGCGCGCGCCTCCTTCCTCACCGGCCTCTACCCACACAAGCACGGCGTCACCGCCAACGGTCTTTGCGTAAACGAAGGTGTGCCCACCATCCCCGAACTGCTAGCTCCGGCGGGGTATCGCTGCGGATACGCCGGGAAATGGCACGCTGACGAGGAGCGAGGTCCCACCGACTACGGCTTCGTCGGCAAGGACTTCCTCGGTTACGCATTCCCAGGATCCAACGTGCTGCCAAACCTCACATTCGGCGCCGCTCCGAGAGGAGAAAACCACTACGAAGTCTACCTGCGTGAGCAGGGCTTCGATCCCCTGCCCACAGTGCGCGAACGCTTTGTGGGCGTCAACCCGGGAACTCAACAGCAAGAGATGTTCGCTCTGCACGACGGGCCGGTGGAGTCCTGCATCGAGTACTTCGTCGCTCACGAGGCGGAGCAGGTCATCGACAAGCTAATCGACGGCGACGGCGACGACCCCTTCTTCCTGTGGGCGAACTTCTGGGGACCGCACACCCCCTGCTTGGTGCCGGAACCCTACTTCTCGATGTACGATCCGGCGTCGATTCCCGAACACCCGAGTTACTGCGAGACTTTCGAGAACAAGCCTTACCGGCAAGTTCTGGTGGAGAAGCTTTGGGGATTGGGCAACTATGGGTGGGAGGGTTTCCAGCAGATCGCCGCCCGGTACTTCGGCCACTGTACCCTGATCGACGACATGGTGGGCAAGGTGGTGGCCAAGCTCGAGGAGCGCGGTGTCCTCGACAACACGATCGTCGTCTACACCACCGACCACGGCGACTGCCTGGGGGCGCACAAGCTTATCGAGAAGGGAGAGTTCATGTATGACGAGATTTACCGCATTCCCCTCGTCATCGCCGATCCCCGCTGCAAAGCGCCAGGATCGACCAACGACGATCTCGTCTACCTGCAGGAGGTGACCGCTTCCCTGCTCGACGCCGCCGGTGTCGGCGTGCCCGATCACTTCGATGGCGACTCCTTCCTACCAGCCATCCGCGGGCAGCACCTTAAGTGGGATCGCGACGACGTGTACTGCGTCTTCGAACGCCACTTCACGGTGGCGCAGCAGCGCATGGTGCGCACCCGCACGCACCAGTTCACCTTCAACTCCGCCGATCAGGGTGAACTCTACGACCTGCAGGCTGATCCCTACCAACTCCACAACCGCTACGGAGATCCCGATCTCGAGGACGTGCGCCTCGATCTCATGCAGCGAATGCGCGGCCACATGGAGCGCCTCGACGACCCGCTCAACGGCCGTTATCGGATCATCTCGCAAGTGTACTAGAGCAGGTATCCCCAGCACCGGGCAAAGGTTGGAAACCAGAAATTGGCTTCTATGATCCGGCGGCTGATTTTCTCTGTCAGATTGATCGATTACGAGCGTGTTCCGTGCTGTACGCTATCGCAGAGCCCCTCTGAAGCGCTGGCAATTGAGATGTTCCTCCAACGGAAGAGACCTGGTGACGGCCCGTAGCAGACCCAACATCCTGCTCATTATGACCGATGAGCACGCACCCATGTACAGCAGCACCTACGGACATCCGCTGGTGCAGACCCCGCAGATGGACCGGCTCGCAGCAGAGGGCACCACTTTCGACAACGCATACTGCAACTCTCCTTTGTGCCTTCCGTCACGCATGTCCTTCATGACAGGGCGCTACGTCCACAAGATCAGCGCCTACGACAACGCCAGCCCCCTACCCTCCCATGCCGTGACTTGGGCACACATGCTGGGTGCTTTGGGCTACGACGTCGCCCTGTGTGGCAAACAACACTTCGTCGGTCCCGATCAACTTCACGGTTTCCACGAACAGCTCGCCGTCGATCTGCACGCTGAGCTGTGGACGAAGAACGGTGTGCTGCGCGGCACCCCCGACTGGAGCAAGGGTACACCGGCGGCGGTCAAACCTTGGAGCGGCGTCGCCGAGGCCAGCCCCGGAGTAACCCGGGAGATCGAAGTCGACGACCTGGCGGAAGAGAAAGCGCTGGAGTACATCCGGGATTCGGCCCGCAAGGATCGGCCTTGGTGTCTGAACGCCTCCTTCATCGCCCCCCACTTCCCCCTCGTGGTCCCCGAGCGATTCTTCAACATGTACCCTCTGGAGGAAATCGACCTACCGAAGCTTCCAGAGGGCCACTTGGAGAACCAGCACCCGGTGCATCAGCGCATGCGGTCAATGTTCGGGTGTGTGGACTACCCCGAGGACCAAGTACGGCGCGCCCGTGCCGGCTATTACGGGCTGATCACCTACCTCGATGAGAAGATCGGCCACTTGCTCCAGGCCTTGAAGGAGACAGGCCAAGCCGACAGCACCATGGTTGTTCACTTCAGCGACCACGGAGAGATGAACGGCGAGCACGGCATGTGGCGGAAGTCGAGCTTTTTCGAAGCTTCGTCTCGCGTGCCTATGCAGATCCGCTGGCCGGGCCAGGTGCCTGCCGGACAGCGCATCAAGAAAGTCGTTTCCATCGTCGATCTGGTGGCCACCATCGTGGAGGTCGCCGGCGCCGAGAGTGTGGCGCCGCAGGATGGCGACAGCCTGCTCGGCCTGATGCAAGGATCTGATTCAGCATGGAAGGACGAGGCATTCTGCGAGTACCTCGCCCACGGCGTGGCTAGTCCCACAGCCATGCTGCGCCGCGGCCGCTACAAATTCAATTACTTCCTAGGAGACTCGCCGGAGCTTTACGACGTCGAAGCCGATCCCAACGAGTTCTCGGACCTGTCGGAAGAACCTGATCACGCCGGAATCCTCACCGATCTGCAGACGCGGTTGTTGACGCATTGGGATCCAATGGCAATTGAAGAGCAGGTGCTGCAGAGCCAACGCGAGCGGTTGTTGATCGAAAACTCGGTGGCTCTGGGCTGACCTCTATCAGTTTCTCGCTATTCGAAGGCAGCCCTATCTGGAACGTGGCGCCCATATTCTTTTGGCTCATCACGTCGGCAATACCGCCAATTTGTGTGAGAATCTAGCTGACAGAGTAGAGGCTTGTCGCAGTACCGACCGGCCCAGGCTCTCCACTCCCTTAGTGGTGCAGAAGGGCTCGAAAATACCCTGTTGAAGGTCTGCGGGAATCCCCATTCCTTCGTCGCTGATCTGCACGATGATGCCCAGATCCTCACGTAGGCTGCACACGGTGAGACATTGGTAATTTCACCCCTGTATGGCCTCTACAGTGTTTCGCAAGAACTTGCCGAAGACCTGCGACAGATCATTAGTACACATGACGAGCCATGGTCAGGTCAGCAACGAACTCCAGGACCACTTCAACGCACCGCTCTACCTTTCTACCTTGGTTTCTTGCGCGAGAGCAATCGAAGGCAGCATCGGCCGGCGACAAACTGAAGTCTTATTCGAAATCTAACTGAATATTTTACAACGAGTTGAGGCCTATTGATCCGTAACCGCTTGAAATAACGCCTGGGCGATTACGGTGTGTCCGGTGTGGTTGGGATGCACCGGCTCAGGGCAGAACGCGTCGGCGTCTCGATATTTCAGCTGCCCCTGGAACACATCGTGCAGGTGAACCAGGTCGGTCCCGTACTTCTCGCTTAAGGCAACCACCACGTCGATGTAGCGGGGTAGCAGCTCCAGAACCTGGCTGCGAAAACTGATCCCAGTGAAGTCCGTCGAGATGTAGAACGGCGTTAGCACCACCACCGGGCAGCCTAACTCATTGTGCGTGGTCTCCAGAATCTCGTGATAGCCCTCCCGGAATCGCTCCACGGGAACGGCATCGGGGGCGGATCGCAGATCTGAGTGAAGGTCGTTGATGCCGATCTTGATCGTGAGCCGGTCCGGCTTGTGGTAGAGCACGTCGTCGCGCCATCTCGCCTGCAGATCGGTTACCTTGTTGCCCCCGATTCCCTTGTTGATCCACCGAATAGCGCGCTCTGGATAGCGGGCCGTCACTAGCTCCGTGAAGGTACGCACGTAGCCGTTGCCCAAAGGGGCCTCTGCCCCGCGTCGCCCGCAATCGGTGATGCTGTCACCGATGCAGAGAATGGTGCTACCGTCTTTCAACCAAGGCTCGCTCATTCTGTCTCCCTTCGATGGTCAGTTCAGTGCCCCCGTGTTCCAGATTGCGCGTGCGGAACTGAGTCTCGGGGCGAATCTTCGATTGCACAGTCCGCGTAATCTCGACTATTCACCAATAGTGGCCATACGACTCATCCGCCGAGACCGAACCCAAGATCTCAATCCAATCGTCAATGTCCATCACTAGCCCGGGCTGACGCCACCGTAGTCGCACACGATCTCGAAGAGCACGCGGGTGGCGAAGACCAGATTCGCCACCGAAGTCCGCTCGTCGTGGCCGTGGATGAGGTTCATCTCCTCCTCACCGGGTGACTGTCGGTAAGGCAAGAAGCCGAAAACTTCGGTGCCCGGCCGACGCGGCACGATATGCTTGGCGTCGGTGCCTCCAGTCGACAGTGACGGCAGCACGGGAACGCCGGGATCGTTACGCTCCATCACCGATTCGATGGTTCGAAACAGCGGGTGATCGGCACTGGCTTCCAAGGGAGGACTGTACTGCTCCACCTCGATCTCGAGCTGCTCGCCCACGAGGGAGCGCAACTCGCGAAGGAAGCTCTCGTCGTCCTGGCCAGGTGCCAGGCGTCCATCGATGAAGGCCGTTGCCTCCGAGGGAATCACGTTGATCTTACTCCCCGCTTCTAAGACAGTCACCGAGGCGGTGTTGCGCAGCAGTGAACCGAGCTGGGCCTTGAACTCTGTATCCATGTCGAGGCGCGCCAGAGCCTGAGCCGACTGTTTGGGATCGGCGATAGCGAGCAAGTCGGCCGCCAGCGATGCGGGCTGATCGCGCGCCGCGCCTTCAAGAAAGGTGGTTAACCCAGCTGACGGATGCAGTGGCAGCTGCGCACCCAGCAACGCCACCAGGCTCGCACAGAGTTTGACCGCGGCGTTGTCGTCGCGGGGAATGGACCCGTGCCCAGGTGTTCCCCGCATGCACACCCGCAGCCGGCAGATCCCCTTCTGTCCAACCTGGCACGTGTAGAACCGGCGCTCGCCGATGGTCAAATCGTGGCCACCGCCCTCGGTGAGGATGGCAGGCGCGTCAATGAGCTCGGGATGGTGATCGAGGAGCCATCCGGGGCCATGGTTACCCTTTCCCGCCTCTTCGTCGGCAGTGGCGCCGTAGAGCACGTCACGGTTGAGCTCGATGCTGCAGCGCTTGAGCAACAGCATGACCATGAGCTCGGCGGCGACCATGTTCTTCATGTCGAGGGCGCCCCGGCCCCAGACGTGACCGTCCTTGAGTTCGCCGGAGAACGGCGGTACGCTCCACATCTCCGGCTCTACGGGGACCACATCGGTGTGCCCGAGCAGCAGCAACGCCGGTTCCCCACCACCAACCAGACACGTCGTCACGTTGCCGCGCCCCGGCTCCGACTCAGTGATCGTCGCCTTGTAGCCATCGACTTCCAGCCGGGAGGCAATGTAGCGTGCCGCCGCGGTCTCGTGGCCCGGCGGATTCGTGGTATCGATGCGGATCAGGTCCTGTAGCAGACCCGTGACCTCCGCCTCCACGGCTAACCAGTCGATATTCGGCAAGTGTCCCTCCCCGTGCAGTCAGGTGACAGGCGAGCTCTAACCTGGGTTTCCCTCGACATCCTGGCCAGGCCCTTAGTACGTTCCACTTTAACCCATCCGCACTCCTGGAGCTCTCTTCGTTGCCACTCTTCCGAACTCCATCGCCCGTACAGCTCTGCACTGTTCTCGCCCTGGCGTTGGCAGCACTAGCCACCTGCGACAACGACGACCTCGTCAACGGCGAGGAAGCGGCTGCCTCCACCCCCGCGCCCGGCGTCCCCACCTACGGCTATCGCATCGTCGGCGTCTTTCCCCACGATACTGGCGCCTTCACTCAGGGCTTGGTATTCGTGGACGGTGAATTCCTCGAAAGCACGGGAGGAGGAGCACAGGCGACTAGAATAGAGGAGCCTTCGAGCCTGCGGCGGGTCGCCATTGAGACCGGCGAAGTACTTCAGATCATCAGCCTCGATGATCGCTTTTTCGGAGAGGGCATCGCCCTGTTCGACGAGCAGATCTACATGCTCACTTGGCGATCGCGAGTGGCTTTTCTCTTCAACCGTGACGACTTCGATCAGATCGGTGAATTCGCCTACCCCACACAGGGATGGGGGCTGACCCAAGACGGCAAGCAACTCATCATGAGCGACGGCACAGCGAACCTCTATTTCCGCCGGCCCGGAACCTTCGAGTCCATCGGTGAGGTGGAGGTGCATCACGAGGGCAACGCCATCCGCAACCTGAACGAGCTCGAGTACATCGAGGGCGAGGTGTGGGCCAACGTGTGGACTGCGGACCGGATTGCCCGCATCAATCCCGCCACCGGAAAGATCAACAGCTGGGTGGACTTCTCCGACCTGCTCACCAC
The DNA here is from genome assembly GCA_036336855.1 of Candidatus Latescibacterota bacterium. Taxonomy (GTDB): domain Bacteria; phylum Latescibacterota; class UBA2968; order UBA8231; family UBA8231; genus JAYZFI01. The sequence goes on along the minus strand of JAYZFI010000007.1, from coordinate 36,807 downwards.
CGGCGAGGCAGCGGAAGCAGACGTCCTCAACGGCATCGCCTACGACGCAGAGTTCAAACGTATCTTCGTCACAGGCAAGCTCTGGCCATGGGTCTTCGAGGTCGCCGTGGTGGGAGACGGTTCCAGCTCTTGAGCACCTCCTCCTCACGTCCCGCCTCCGCGGCCCTCATCCTTATCGTGACTCAGGCTGTGTACAACGGCGGCCTGGCCATCGAGGTGATCCTCCTCGGGCGCTGGCTGGGTGAGGTCTCTCTCGCCGAGTACTTCGTCGCCCCCTCGCTGGCGGCCCTCTTCGAGGTCGGCGTCCACTTCGGTTCCCAGCACCTGCTCAACCGCGAAGCCTCCGTTCGCTATGACGCCCTGCGCCGCCTGTTGCCCACGCTGTTGGTCGCCGCCGCCACAACCCTGCTCGTGGCCCTGGGGGTAATCGGTGTACTGCGCGGCTGGATCATCGCCGTCATCGCCGGCGGCACGCTGATCCGCGCCATCGCCGCCCTGTTGGGAGCAATCTTCATCGGCCGCGGCGACATCTGGCCTCCAGCCGTGGCCCGAGTGCTAACCCCCATAGTCGCCATTATCGGATTGCTAGTTTTCGTGCGCCCGGAACCTACTCTCGAGCGCGTTGCCCTCGTCATTCTCGCCGCTTCTGCCACCCATCTCGGTGTGCCGGCATTGGCGCGGGGCCGCATCGACCTGCCCCTCACCGCCACCGCCGACATTCTGCGCTCGGGTTGGCAACGGCTGATGCAGCAAACCCTGCCCTTCGTGGGCCTGTTCTTTCTCGGCCAGCTATTTTTTCGCACCGACGCCGCCTTACTCAGTTGGCTGTCGGGTGACGTCGCCGTCGCTCACTACATGCTTGCCTTCAAATGGGTAGAGGGCTTCTTCTTCGTCCCCCACGTGATCGCCAGCACCGCCATCCCCATGCTCGCTGCCACAGACGATGCAATGCGCCAACGTCGCGTACTCTGGCGCTACACTCTGGCCTGCCTACTAGGAATGCTCGTCTTGTCGATCGGTCTGCGCCTACTCGGCGAGCCGATCCTGCTGTTTCTGCTCTCAGAAAAGTTCGTTCCCTCTCTGCCCTACTACCATGTGCTGGTCTGGACGCTACCCCTGCACGCTCTCTCCGTGTTTTTCGCCGCCGCACTAGTCGCCCTCGATTGCGAGCGATGGCTGTTGGTATGGACGGCCTTCATCGCGCTGTTCGCTATCTCTTCGCGGATGCTCGGAGTGCAGGAGGCGGAGCTCTTCGGATTCTGCGCCGCCTTGTTCTCCACCTTCGGCCTACACGCCTTGGGTTGCTGTCTGCGACTAGTGGTAGCGCTGCATCAGCCCACCAGCGATTGATGTCCTAAATTCGAGGCGCCAACGTGAAGAGAGGAGACTTTCCTCCTCTCGACTCATTCCTCTGTAGCCGTCGCTGTTCGCGGTCGGACATGGGTGCGAATGGCCAGGCCGATCACACCGAGGGCCAGGCAGAACAACAGCACCTCCGCCGTGACCAGAATCCAGTCACCCGCGGGAATGTGCTTCTTCATGAGCAGTACCAGAGAATACAGCGTGGTTGCCATCATGAAGCCCGCCGGAAGCAGGGTGAACCATGCCGTCGAGCCCCGATTCAATAGCCAAGTCGAGACAACAAGCAGCGCCAACGCCGCCAGCAGCTGATTGCTGGACCCAAAGACCGGCCAGATCGCCGTCGCCGCGTTGGACGAGGCCAAGGTCCACATCAGGGCCACCGACAATCCTGCATTGAACCAGTACTTCTTCATCAAGGCGGGGGGCACCTCGAACAGTAGATCCCACAGCTCCTCGAACAGGTAGCGGTTCAGGCGCACTGCCGAGTCCAGAGTGGTCACCAGGAAGCCCTCGAGCATGAGGATGCCGAATACCGTGCCTAGCGCCACCGACACGAAACCAAGGCCTTTGTTGAGCAAGCCCCCTGCGGCCAGAGAGAAGCCGAGGACGGGATTGCCCTCGACCCACACAACCTGCTGGTAATCGGCAAAACCTAATGCGCTGCCGATGGCGAGGAGAACGAACATGGCCAAGACGCACTCCAGCAGCATTCCGTCGAAGCCGATGCGCTTAGCGTCTGCTTCGCTTTCACACTGCTTGCACGTCGTACCCGATGACACCAGGCAGTGAAACCCCGAAATGGCACCGCAGGCGATGGTGACGAACATCATCGGCCATATGAGCCCGAGATGTTCGATGCCTCCCGCCAGGTTGAAGGCGGGGAAGTGGATGGCAAGCCCGCCCAAGCCGCCGGTGACCAGCGAGAATAGCATGAGGACCATGCCGCCATAGAGAATCTGCGAGTTGATAAAATCCCTGGGCTGCAGAATTACCCACACCGGCGCACCCGCAGCGAATAGCACATACACGGAGATCACGATCATCCACGTCATGGGCTCAATGCTCAATGGCGCGGCAATGCCGATGTACACCGAGCCGATGCACAGCACGGCACCCAAGACGTAGGCGATGGGTGTGGCGATGCCTTTGCGGTAGAGCAGCCACCCCAGCAACGGCGCCAGGCAGGTCACCACGATCACCGAAGTGGAGGCGATGCCGCCGATGATTCCCTTTTCGACACCGTCCACGGTCTTTGTCCTGAGCAAGGTCTGTCCGGCATCAAGGCCAAGCTTGTCCACTGGGTAGAGCGATGTCAGTGCCGCCGCAGTGAGCTTGAGAAACACAGCAGTGATGAGGACGATCATGACGATGGTGAACAGTAGAAAGAGCGTGAATCCGGCCCGCCCCATGGACTTGTGGGCAATCTCCGCCATCGACTTGCCCCCCTCGCGCATGCTCGCAAAGAGCGCCGTGAAGTCGTGTACGGCGCCGATGAAAATTCCCCCTAGAACCACCCACATCAGGGCGGGCACGAAGCCGTAGATCGCCGCCAGAGTCGGTCCCACGATGGGGCCGGCTCCGGCGATGGAAGAGAAGTGGTGGGCGAAGACGACGGAGAGCCGCGTCGGCACATAGTCACGGCCGTCATTGATCTGCTGCGCAGGGGTGGAATTAACGGGGTCGAGTCCAACTCGGTTTGCCACCCAGGCGCCGTAGTAGCGGGAGGCAAGCCAGAACACGAAGAGTCCGGCGACGAGGAGAAGAAGGACGTTCATGCGAACCACTCCGGAAGTGGTGAGTCATTCAATGATTGACCCAAAATCGGTACGTCACTGGAGTGTGGCAACAATGTGAAGGATTCCCGTCTTCACGTTCTCCGGCGTGTATGAGGAGAAAATGTCCTCCACATCGCCATTCTCACCAACGCCGTAACTCTGACCGCCGCCAACTACAACTCCCGTCGTCCACCGCTGCGGCCCGCAATCTGGTGGGCGCTCGGGGTGTTATCAATCGTCGAATTTGGAGTCGTTACTCCCTAACCATCCACGCGGCAGGCAGGTCCGCTCATGAACAGGCGCCGGACGCGGCTTATATTACATCCAATATGTGCAGCGTCTTCTCACCTCTCTCCATCGTCGTCTCGACATGCGCGCTCCTGCTGCTCATGATCGCCGCCCAGGCTGAGGTTCTCGCAGGTGTCGCCTTCCGCGACGCCGCCGAGTTACCCCACATACAGGATCGCGGTCTCGAGCTGCGCCACGTCGCTTCCGGGGTGGCCCTGTTCTCCGCAACAGACGAAAGCGCCTTCGACTTCATCGACGCCGACGTGCTCTTCCGCGACCGTGCTCCCACCGGTGAGACTTACTATCTCAGTGACCACCAACAGGCCTACCTGCCCGAGCACATTCGCCAGGTGTACCGCGACCTCAGCGGCTGGAGCCTCATGCGCCTGTCGGACGACCATCTGTTGAAGACCATAGAGCTTGAGCACTTCTTATACCCCGTGCCGCGCCGCTACCGCCTCGATGCACGCGCTCCTCGCCCGTCGCTACGCCCCGCCTTGCCCTCCCAACCCTCCCCCGATCTCGCCGAACTCCTCGGCGAGGTTAGCGCAGAGCGCCTGCAAGCCCACGTGGAAGCCCTCTCCCTCATCGACCCGACCAAGGGCAGCGTGCCGGGCAACCTGCGCACCCGTTACGCCCGCCGGCCCGAGACCTTCGTCTCCACCGGCTACATCGCAGATGCCCTCTCCAGCAGCCTCGGCGAATCGATGGTGCACCTCGACACCTTCCGCATCAATGCCGTTGACTCCCTCATGTTCAACGTCGTCGGCGAACTGCGGGGCACCGACCCCGACGCTGGCTACTACGTGATCTGCGCCCACTATGACGCCATCGGCACCCGGAGCCGACGCGAGCAGCTCGTCCTGCTCGGCGAGGACCTCACCGGTGGCTGGGACTGGCGCGTCCACCCGTCGCCCGGTGCCAACGACAACGCCAGCGGGATCGCCCTCGTCCTTGAGGCCGCCCGAGTGCTATCGGCGCGCACCTTCCCTTGGTCGGTGAAGTTCATCGCTTGGTCGGGCGAGGAGCTCGGCCTCTGGGGCAGCCGCCACTACGCTAACCTCGCCGGTCAGCGAGGCGACCGAATTCTTGGCGTGCTCAACTTCGACATGATTGGTTTCAACGATCTCACCGACCGAATCGAGCTCGTCGCTAATCCCAACTCGGTGTGGCTCGTCGACCTGTTGCGCGAAACCAACGAGCGCTACGACATCGGCCTGCAGATCGACGTCCTCGAGGATCGCTTCGCGGGCCTGAGTGACCACGCCCCTTTCTGGGCCAACGGCTACGATGCTATCCTCGGCATCGAGAACTACAAGCCCGACGACCCCAACACCACCGGCGTCATCAACGGCGACTACCGTCTCAACACCCAGTACCACACCGTCGTCGACCTGCCCGACAGCATCAACTGGGAACTGGTGGCTCGAGCCACTCGTCTCGGCGTGGGCGCCCTCGCCCAATTTGGGATCGAGGCTGGCCCTTCGAACCTGGCCGTCTTCACCGGGGATCTTCGCGGTGTCGGCAACGACCTCGAAGTACAGATCGCCAACATCGGCCTGACTCCGGTGGAAGACAGCTTCGTCCTGCGCGTCTCTCGCTGTGAGCTCGACTCCACCTCCTGCACGGCGATCTACGAAGAGCGGCAGACCACGCGGCTCGTTCCCGGTGACATCGCCGTCGTGAGGGTGCCGTGGAGCCGTTTTGGAGACACCGTCTTTCTCGTCGAAGTCGACCCCGAGAATGCCATTGCCGAAGCCTCCGAAAACGACAACCTCGCGTTCCAAGCGGTGCACCTCATCGCTGGCGACGGCGACCTCGCCGTCTTCCCCAACCCCTTCCTTCCGGCACGTGATCCGGCGGTACACTTCAACGGCGTGCCCAAATTCGCCCGCATCACCATCACGGATCCGCAGGGCTCGCTCATCTGGCAGGGCCGCGAGGAGGAACAGGGCAAACGCAGCCGCGAGGTTCTTTGGTCAGGTGTCAACGATTCCGGATTCAGCGTCGCCTCGGGGATCTATGTCTATACCGTGCGCAGCTTCGAAGGGCAGCTTCTGCACCGTGGCAAGATCGCCGTCATGCGGTGAAGGGGGTCATCCTATCGGTGAATTTCACGTGGCCCATCCACCTCGCTACCACCCTTGCTGCCCTGTGTCTGTCGGCCTTGCCAGCAGGCGCCGGTGCGGCGATCTCCGAGGCCGCAGCAGCAGGCCACCTCGACGCCGCTACCGCCACTGCCTACGAACTCATGGAACGTGTACACCCAGAGAACCTGCCCGCCGAGTACCGCTCCGCCACCCCACCCCTACCCCTTCGCTGCGCCACGCCATTGGCCGTCGCCGCCAACGAGGCTCGCGCCTTCGCCAGCCCCGATGCGGCGGGCAAGCTGGCCACTGTTTTGCAGCGGCCCACCAAGCTGCCATTCTCCCTTGTCTCGCCTCAAGGTCACTTCCGCCTGCACTACGCTGTCGAGGGCCGGGAGGCCGTGGATGACATCGACACCGACAGCAATGGCGTCCCCGATTACGTCGACCTCACCGCCGCCATCGCAGACAGCGTGTACGACCTCGAGATCGGTCAGCTCGGCTACAAGGTCCCCCCCGTTGACAACGGTGCCGGCGGCGGTGACGAAATCGATATCTACATCCTCGATCTCGGCCGTAGCCAGAACTACGGCATCACCTACCCAACGACGACGACGGTATCGGGCCCCGCGTTCTTCGAGATCGACAACGACTTTGAAAACGCCATCTACGGCCAATCCATCGCCTGTCCCGGCGAGACCGGCACGCGACTGCTGGACGCTCTACGTGTCACCATCGCCCATGAGTTCTTCCACGTTGTTCAGTTCGGCTACTACCAGGGCAGTGACGGCCGCTGGTGGCAGGAGGCATCCGCCACCTGGATGGAAGAGGTCGCCTACCCTGAGCTCGACGACTACCTACAGTACGTCTGCGCCTTCTTGCTGACTCCGGGGCGCTCGCTAAACAGCGGACGTCCCTCGTCCGGCGATTTGCACGCCTACGGCGCCTCAGTCTTCGCCCATTTCCTCGAGCAGCGCTATGAGCGCGACCTGATTCGTCGGATCTGGGAGGAGCATGGCCGACGGCAAAACACCCGCCTGGAAAACTTCGACCGCGCCATCCGCACCGTGGACGACGAGGGCATCGAGCTGGCGGTGGCCGACCTAGCCATCTGGTCCTACTTCGTCGGTGAACGCCATCTGCCCGAGTTCTTCGCCGAGGGTAAGAAGTACCCCGCCAATTTCGTGTCCGCGCTTAACGTGGTCCCCAAAACCACCGTGCAAGACAGCGGCCGCATCGATCACATGGCCTCCGAGTACTTCCGCTTCGACTCACGGCTGCTACCCGGCGGAGTCACCATCGATACCGAGCTCTCCCGAGGTCGCTGGCGCCGGCAGCTCGTGCTTGTCGGGAGCGACTCTCTCATTGTCGAAGATGTGGGCGAAGAGGAGGAGATCGTCGTCACCGGATGGGACGCCTACGATGAGGTCCTGCTCGTGTTGAGTAACGTCGATCTGGTCGGCATCGGCTTCGACTACTCTCTATCCATCGAGTACGATCCTGAACTCACGAATGCCCCCACTCCTGACCGCCTTGTCCTCGGACCAACCAGCCCAAATCCCTACCATCCGGGCCCAGCGCCGGTTGTCATCCCCTACGAGCTCGATCGCGCCAGCTTGGTGACCCGAATGTCCCTGTACTCTGCCGGCGGCGAGCTCGTGCGATCCTTCGAGCTCGGCGAGCGCTCTCCGCGACGCCACACCTTACATTGGGACGGCACCAACCAGGAGGGTACCATCGTAGCTTCCGGCATCTACTATTACGTGCTCGAGGCCGATGGCGTCGCCATGAAGCGCGCCCTCGCCGTGATCCGCGATTGATCGCCCTCACCGCAGAACGCGAAAAGACCACCCTCCCAACGGGAGAGTGGCCCCTTTTGTTTCCCCCATCGGAATCGCGGTGGACTTGCCTCTACCCCCAGACCAACTGGTCCTGCTGCTCGCGCAGCTCGCCGACGTAACTGTCTGGCAGACTCTCCACGTCGGCGCGGGCCACGGCCTCACTAGCCGCCACATCCCGCGCCAGCACCGCCCCCTTCGACAGGCCCAGCGGCAGCAGCCGTTCTCGATGGGCTATCTCAGCCTTCTCGATGATTCCGTTCACCGTGTGGCCTCCGCCCCCTTCCAGGATCTCTCCAGCCTTGAGATCACGCTTGGCCACGGTGATCAGGTCCGCCGCCGGCCGCTCGTGAGGCGCGCCCGTGGACAGGTTGTATAACACGCAGCGCGCGATCGACAACGGCGCTTCCACCGCCACCAAGTGGTAGGGCCGGTAGAGCAAGAAGTTGCCCTCCCCGCCGGGGTAGCAGTGGTAGTTGGTGAGATCCTCACGGATGAAGTCGTGCTCGGCGCGAATCACCACGAACACGCCCATGCGCAGGGGATTGTCCAGCGGCGTTACCCCATCCTCGGCGACGCTGTTGGCCAGCTCCACAACGCCGCGCTGGCTGAGCAGACCGCCCTCTTCCTTCAGGCTGAATATCCGAGGAATGTCCTCGAGATTCGCCGACGGCTCGTGCATGCCGCGCACATCGGGAGGCAGACCCGTCATGTTCGCCAGCGCTGTCATCTCCAGCTGGGCCTTGGTGCCGTCGCGGAAGGAGTTGTACATGTGGGGATTTATCGTGCGCCGCGACATGGTGTCGTCGTCGAAGCCGAACCGATCCTGGATCGACTCCGGCGTACCCTCCCGGTCCGAATCGAGATACACCGTGCCGCGGCCGGCGGCGACAATCTCGAAGCCCAGGCTCGTCGCCCACTCCACGATCTCCATGATGCAGCCCGGCTGATCCCCGTCCACCAGCGAGTACACCACGCCGGCGCTGCGCGCTCGCCGCGCCAGTGCGGCACCTACGGTGACGTCCGCTTCGATGTTCACCATGATCACGTGGTTGCCGGCATCGATGGCGGTCACCGCGTGCCGAGCACCAGCGTCGGGCACGCCCGTGGCATCCACCACCACGTCGAGGGCCTGGCAGCCCGCCAGCAATGCGGAATCGTCTACCGCCGCCGGGCGTCCCTGGCGCACTGCGTCGGCCAGCTCTCCCACCGACGTCGGTGCTACCACGTCTGCCTCGGCAGCGCCGCTGGTGATCAGCGCCCGGCGAGCTCGGTCGATGTCGAGATCAGCCACCACCGAAGTGACCATTCCCGGCACTTGGGCCAGCTGCACCACCAGGCCACCGCCGAACTTGCCGGTGCCAATCACGCCGACACGAATGGGATTGGATTGCTCCTGACGCTGCTGGAGCATGTGCGAATACAGACTCAAGGAACGGCCCTGCCGATCGTCCAACGCCTCGCCGCCACGGCAAGCGTCATTCGCCCGACTCCTTCTGCATGCGCTTGTCCTTGATCCTGTGCTCTTGCTTCTCGATGAAGGCCTCCACCTTGCGGATCCACTTTCCTTGGGAGCATAAGATTTCCAGCGTCATTTCCGGTAGGCGGAGAGATGGTCAGAGCACGAGATGAAAACTAACTAGGGAGACCCCGGGTTCGCTCTCTCTCTTCCAGTTCCGCTCACCCACACCATCCACGTGATCATTTCCTGCTACCTCTCTGAAGTTTGGTCCGCAGAAACTGCTTGCCCCGGTTCTGAGCCCATAGGTATCCTTATGTGCACTACTATCCTCCTCTCAGTTGCTCAACGGCACTCCTTCCCGACACCAATCCTATTCAAGGTTACTCAAGAGTGATTAGAGGTATCCAAAGGTTGGATGACGACCTCTCCGAAGACCGCGACGACAATGACCTACTCGACTTCGCGCCCTCCACCCGGCACGTCCCCACTCCGGCTTCAACATCGTCGCCTGCGTCCCCATCAACTCCCCCGACCCCAGTCGCGATGCCTACCCCGATCCGGTCCGATACCATGCGGATCCCGACCCAGCGCGCACCCCGGACGAGCCCGCTCCCTGCCACGAGACCTCCTCTTCCGTACGACATGCCACCGGTCCCGACCGAGAGCAGGTCGGTCGCCGACTATGTCGACTACTTAGAGCGCACCCTCCTAAACGACGCCATCGTCCACCGAGAGATCCTGCCGCCCAAACCAGCGCAGCACATGGATAGCACCGGCCACCTCAGCCCCCACGTGCAGCGGGTGCTACGCGCGGCCGGCATCGAGCGTTTGTGGACCCACCAGGACGAAGGCATCCGCCACCTGCTAGCACGCCGCCACACCGTGGTCGCCACACCTACTTCCTCCGGAAAAACCCTCATCTTCAACGCCGCGGTAGTCTCCGACCTGCTCGCCCACCCCGGCCGCTGTGCCCTATACGTCTTTCCCCTCAAAGCGCTGGAGCAGGATCAGCACGACGAGCTCAACAAACTCCTCACCAACCTCGGTGGCAACCTTACGGCCGAGATCTACGACGGCGATACCAAGCCCCATCTACGCGAGAAAATCCGCCAGAATCTGCCTGACATTCTCATCACCACCCCCGATATGCTGCACTCCGGCATTCTTGCTTTTCACGAAGCCTGGCAGCAGCTGTTCGAGAACCTTAATTGGATCGTCGTTGACGAGCTACACACCTACAACGGCATATTCGGCTCGCACGTGCTGCACCTGTTTCGCCGCATCAACCGCCTCGCCGCGTTCTACGGTGCCGAGCCCACTTACGTCACGTGTTCGGCCACCATCGGCAATCCCACCGAGCTCGCCGAGCGCCTCTTCAACCGACCCTTCGTCGCTGTCACCGAGTCCGGAGCCCCTGCCGCCAAGCGTCACTTCCTCGTCGTCGATCCCTTGGACAGCGGCAACACCGTCGCCGCCCGACTGCTGCAGAACGGGGTCATGCGCAAACTGCGCACCCTGATCTTCACCCGCGCTCGCGTCATAACCGAGCTCATCTACCACTGGGCCACTCAGAATCAGCCACACCTGCGCCAGCGCATCAGCTCCTACCGCGCCGGCTATATGCCCGAAGAGCGCCGCCAAATCGAGGCCGATCTGCTCTCGGGAAAGCTCCTCGGTGTAGTCTCCACCTCAGCGCTGGAACTCGGCATCGACATCGGCGGCCTCGACGTCTGCGTCCTCGTCGGTTACCCGGGATCTATCGTCAACACCTGGCAGCGCGCAGGCCGCGTCGGCCGCTCCGGCCGCGAGTCTCTCATCATCCTCCTCGCCGGCCGCGACGCACTGGACCAGTTCTTCGTCAAGCACCCCCGCGAGCTATTCGACCGCGACATCGAAGACGCCGTGGCTGACCCCTCCAACCGCTACATCCTCAAGCACCACCTCCCCTGTGCGGCACGTGAGCTGCCCCTGAGCATCGCCGAGCCCGAGTACGCTCAACTCGCCGGTTATGACGACACTCTCAAGGAACTCTCCCTCTCTGGCGAGCTGCTGCAATCCGCCGACGGCGATGTCTGGTTCGCCGCCCGCAAGCAGCCCCATCGCCTTGTCAACATGCGGGCCATCGGGGAAAGCTGGTCGATTGTGGCCGGCACCAACGGTGGCTCGGGCGGTCAACGCTCATCCCCTGCCGATGACCATGGCAGCTCCACTGGCCCGTCAACGTCCGAGGCGGCTCCCGCCGACCGGCCCAGCGACCTGTTCTCCGACGTCGGCGTCAGACCGTCCATGGCGCGCCAGGCCAATCCCGACGAAACCAGAGATTCGACAACTCCGGTGGTACGCGACGCTTCTGTCAACAATATCCCTGTCGTCGATTCCTCCATCATCCGTGCCGCTCCTTCCCACCACTCACCCACGGTGCGAGCCGGTGCCAACACCGACAAGGCCCCCACACCCATCCGCAATCTCGACGACCGGCAGTACACCATCGGCAAGGTGAGCAGCGGGCAGCTCTACCGGGAGTGCTACAAAGGCGCCATCTATCTGCACCGGGGCCACCAGTACCTCATCGGCGAGCGCAATCCGGTGAAGCGCCAAATCGATGCCCATGAGGTGGATGTCCCCTACTACACCCGGCCCAAGCAGGAAAAGGAGACCGAGGTCATCGAGGAGATCGCTTGCAAGCCCATGCACGGATACTTGGCCAAGATTGGCCGTCTCAAGGTGAGCTCGCAGGTCATCGCCTACGAAAAGGTCGCCGTCAGCGACGGCCAGGTGATTAGTCGCCATCCTTTAGAAAGCCCGGTGGAGACCTTCGAAACCGTGGGCTTCTGGATCGAGATGGAGGCACCCTACAAGAAGCACCTCAAGCGAAACGGCATGCACCACATGGGCTCCCTGCACGCCACCGAGCACGCCACCAAGTCACTCTTCCCCCTGCTGGCTCTCAGCAAGGGAACCGACGTGGGCGGCATCTGCTACCCCATCCATCCGCAGCTACGCACCGGCGCCATCTTCATCTACGACCAGTACCCCGGAGGCATCGGCCTGGCAGAAAAGGGCTTCGAAATGCTCCAGCGCCTGCTCGAGCTCACCCACGCCATGGTCTCCGGCTGCGATTGCGAAGAGGGCTGCCCCTCCTGCATCCACTTCCCCACCTGCGGCGCCGGAAATCACCCCCTCGACAAAGCCGGCTGCATTCACCTGCTCGAACTCCTTACCGGCCAACGCTCTCTCGAGCCCGAGGCTCTCGAGATCAGCGACATCGAAGACGAGCCTCCCATCTTCGCCGACTGGGAAAACGACGACGATGATGATGACGACGACAGTGCCGAGCCCGAGCCCCACATCGTGATCTTCGACCTCGAGACCCAGCTCAGCGCCGCCGAGGTCGGCGGCTGGAACAAGAGCCACCTCATGCGCATTTCCTGCGGCATCGTCTGGGACAGCGTCGAAGACCGCTTCGTCACGTACTTCGAAAATGACGTGCAGGAGCTCATCGAGCACCTCAAACGCGCTGATCTCGTGGTAGGATTCAACATCATCGGCTTCGACTACTCCGTGCTGCGCGGCTACTCGCTTTATGACTTCCGCCAGCTCAACACCTTCGACATCCTGCGCGAGATCAAGAACCACCTGAACTACCGGGTCAGCCTGAACAGCCTCGCCCAGGCCACCCTTAACGAGCCCAAGAGCGCAGACGGCCTCATGGCTCTGCGCTGGTGGAAACAGGGACGTCTCGATCTCATCGAAACGTACTGTCGCGACGATGTACGCCTCACCCGCGATATCTTTCGGTACGGCCTCGACCACGGCTACCTGCTCTTCGACCGCAAGAACGAGGGACGAATGCGCGTACCGGTCGACTGGAGCCTTGTGCTGGCACCTGCGCTCGACTGAGCTCGCGTTGCCCAAATAACCATGCGCCGGCCTTGCCGGCTGTCCCTCCAAGCTGTTGTGTGTGGGACTCCATTGTGAGCCCCAACAACAGCTCAGCGTCCACCACCTACTCTGACCAGATACACGCTCTCCCATATCCAGCCTAATATCCCGCTATTCCATCTCCCATAGACTCGTCTCCAACCTCACCTTGCCATTGCAATACTATGTGCAGATGACTGCCCACTTTCATTCGCACACGGCGCCCACGTTCTCGGGGCTCGAAGACTTCGAGGACGGCACCATGCGCGAAGCCTGGCATTCGCGCTTGCTGCCCGTCTGTTCGGCGCAGTGGATCTACGAGCTCTCCAAGTCGAGACCGGCGCCACGCTCAGCCCACTTCGGCTGGAGTGGCTCGGGCACGCACGTGCAGCCTTCGCTGGCGTGAAGGACTGGACCTGTGCACTCGCCCTCGACGCCAACCGCCGCGTCGTCGACGGGGATGCCCGAGAGCTCGCCGATGCCATCCGCCGCGGTGCTGACCTGCGCATCCTCACCGAGTTCCGCCACAACGAGCATATCGATGTCACCTCGGATTCCGATGAGCTCGTACGTGAGGTCGCCGAGTTCGCTGTCACCTACCTGATCGACCGTCGCTGGACTGCGGGCATCATGAGCCTGCGCCAGCCCGTCCAGCTACCGACGGGCCTCGGTCCCCGGCCTTCCATGTCCTACTTCCTCTACAATGAGAACGGAGAGCAGGCGATCGCCCGGCTGCATATCGACGGGTCCCCCGTGGCTGGCGACCCTGGTCTCTCCGTGGAAGCGGCCCCCGAAGGCATGGTCAAGTACCACGCCCACGACTTCTGGGACAGAGACACCAACGCACCCAGCCACAACTTCGTCTATGACTTCGACCTCTACCGCTATTACGTGTGTGACCGCTGGGAAGAAGTGCTCGCTCACTATCCCGACGGAAGCGTGAGCTCCGGCTCGGTGGGTGCCCTCGGCGACGCCTTCGCCCGGGGTTGCTCCGTGAAGACTGCCGTGACCGGCCTTTGCGCCGATCTGTCGGAAGGCTATCAGGCCCCCGAGCACGAGCTCTTCACGCTCACCGGGTCCGGCTATCACTACACGGAGTCCAACGTGTTTGTCGCCGGTTCTCACCCCGTTGTCCGAGTGCGTCCTGGCATCCCCATGCGTTACGGCAGCCATGGCTGGGACTCGGGATGGCTCGTGCTACGCAGTGATGGAGCCGTCGTCTATCGGCGCTGTGATCCCTACAAACTCACCTGGGAAGACCGTCGGTACCGCTGCGCGATGCGCTGGTTCGTCAGCGGCAGCTGACCTACCTTCCGCGCTCGCCGTACTCGCGACGTTGTTACCGCTATAGGATATGCTTCCCGTGACCATTGACACCCACATCCACCTGTACAACCCCTTCCGCCCCGAGGGCGCTCCCTGGCCCGACCCTGGTAACGAGCTCCTCTACCGACCCACTCTGCCCGTGCACATCAAGTCCCAGGCCATTCCCGAAGGTGTTACCGGCGTCGTCGTCGTGGAGGCCAGCGAACGCGTCGAGGACAATGGCTGGATCCTCGATCTCGCTGACAACTATGAGCCCTTCATCCTGGGATTGGTGGGCCGCCTCGAGCCCGACGACGAGCACTTCGAGCGTGACCTCGCGCGCTTCGCCGCCAATCCGATCTTTCGCGGCATCCGTTTCTGGGGTCGCTACTTCGTCGACGTGGAAGAGCACGGATTGATCGACAAGATGAGCCAGCTAGCGCGGCACCATCTCGTCCTAGACGTCAACTTCCCCCACGACAATGAAGAGGGCTTCTCAACTCTCTCGACGCGGGTCCCAGATCTGACCGTCGTCATAGAGCACGTGGGCCAAGCGCCGGTGAATGGCGAGCGTCCTCCCGAAGCCTGGATCGAACGGATGCGTCGCGCCGCTGAGAATCCTCGCGTATCAATGAAAGTCTCCGCTCTCATGGAACACTGCTCGGAGCAGCCCGCACCTGCCGCCGTCGACCTCTACCGCCCCGCCTTTGAGACCATGTGGGAACTATTCGGAGGGGATCGTCTCTTCTTTGGCAGCAACTGGCCGGTCTGCGAACGCGCCGGAACCTACGCGCGCTGCCTTCAGATCGCCCGCGCGCTCCTCGCCGAGCGTAGCGAATCCGAGCAGGCGGCGTTTTTTCACGAAAACGCCGCGAGGATCTACGGACTCAGCGCCCGTAGCTGATCGTCAATGAGCCACAGCTACGACATCGAGGCTCTGCACCAGCAGTGGAATGTCAACGGCTTTGTCGTCTTCGAGAATCTCATCGCCCACGAAATTCTAGATCACATCGCCGAAGCCTGGGCGCCCCTGCGTGACGCCGACATCCAGCACCAGGGCGAATTTCCGTCGCGCGGCCGCTTTCGCTACAACGTGCGCGTTCCCTTCCGGCGTCCCTTCGTCGATCCGGAGATCTTCGAACACTCCGCCCTGGTAGAGTTCCTCGAACTGGTCCTCGGGCCAGACTATGTCTGGTCCCATTTTGACTCCAACATTCCCCTCCCGGGCACCGAATACCAGAATTGGCACCGGGACGGCAAGGCCACTCTCTTTCAGGGCATTCGCACACCGGCCTTCTCCGTGGGCGTGAAGTTCCCCCTCGTCGACACCAACGAGGAAAACGGCAGCTTCGAGTTGCTACCCGGCACCCAGTTTGTACCCGATGAAGATGTGCCCACCGATCTGGACGCAGTGTTCGGCAGGGGAAACGGCCCCTCCGACTACCACCGCATTCGTCTCAATCTCAAGAAAGGCTCACTCTGGGTACAGGATCCCCGAGCCTTTCACCGCGGCACCCCCAACCGCTCTGACCACCCTCGCGACGAGCTATGTATGGCCTTCTGCCGTCCTTGGTTGTTCAACACCTGGTTGCACGAACACACTCAGAAGGACTTTCCCTACGAGCTTTGGGAGAGCCTCTCCGGTCACGCCCGCCACGTATTGCGCTGTCAGCGCGTCGAAGATTGACGTCCGGCCGTCCCCCAACCGTAAAGTCACCCGTGAACACAGACGCCATCCATCGGCGCTACCGCGAACGCAACTCGCAATCCCTCCAACAGTTCGAGCGAGACCAGCAGGTCTTGCCAGGCGGCGCGAAGGGCGCGTACTACTACCCGCCTTTTCCGCTGACGATGGAGCGCGGCGAGGGCTGCTACCTATGGGACATAGACGGCCACCGCTACGTCGACTTCGCCAGCCACCACACGGCGCAGATGCTCGGTCACGGCCACCCCGCCGTTCTCGAGGCCATTCGGCAGCAATTGGAACGGGGATTGGCTCTCGGCGCGCCGATGGGGACCGAAGCGTTACTCGCCGAAGAGATCTGCTGTCGGGTGCCTTCCGTCGAGAAGGTGCGGTTCTGCAACTCGGGTACTGAAGCGACGTTGCACGCCATTCGGCTGGCGCGCGCCCACAGCGGACGTACCCGGATCGCCAAGTTCGAGGGAGGCTATCACGGCCAACACGATGCAGTGGAGATCTCGGTGGCTCCACCCGTGGATCAGGCCGGTTCGACAGAGGCGCCACGGGCTGTACCTGGCGGCCGTGGGATGTCACCGGCGATCCTCGACGAAATTCTCGTGCTCCCCTACGACAACGAGGGTGCGGTGGAGCGGTTGGTGGCCGACTATCGCGACGAGCTTGCCTGCATTGTAGTCGATCCGAAGGCGGGGATCATGCCGCAGCGAGCCGAGTTCATCCGCGCCGTGGAAGCCACCGCCCGGCGTCACGAACTGCTGCTGATCTTCGACGAGATCGTTGGCTTTGGTGCCGGATCGGGCGGCATGCAGGGTGAATACGGCATCACCCCGGATCTGTCGACCTACGCCAAGATCGTCGGCGGCGGACTACCGGTGGGCGCCTTCGGCGGACGCGCCGACCTGATGGATCTGCTCGACGGCTCAAAGGGTCGCGCCGGCTTGTTCCAGAGCGGCACCCACAGCGGGCACGCACTTGTGATGACTACGGGGCGCATCACACTCGAGCATCTGACCTCTGAGGCCTTTGCTCACTTGCATCAGCTCGCCGCGCGGCTCTGCGAGGGCCTGAATGACGCCCTCGTCAAGCGTGGCTGGGCACCCGCCGTCGTGCGAAGCGGATCGGTGTTCAGCATCTACTTCGCCGATCAGGTGCCCCGGGATTACCGCACTCTGGCGGCCCGGCAGACCGAGCTAACGAACCCCGTGTTCCTGTCCCTTCTGAAGCGCGGCTACTACCTGAGCCATGCTCTGGCGATGAACTGCCTCAGTCTGCCCATGCAGGATCAGCATGTAGATGGACTGGTGGAGGCCTTTGGCCAGGTGATGGACGAACTCTGCCTGCACCGTTAAGCAGCGCTACGTCGCTGCCCGCGGCGTATTCAGCTCCACCAAATGGGAAGGTTCTCATTCTCGCAGCGCTCACTCCGGCTTCCGGATCAGGAACCGTTCGAACCACGCCGCCATCCACTCGAAATACTCCTCCCGGAACTGGTGATTCCCGTCTGGCTGGCGTACGGAGAAGCGGTCCGCATGACCACACGCCTCGTAGGCAGAAGCCACCACAGGCCGCAGCGCTTCCACTCCACTCCTCGGCATATCCTCATCGCGCGTGGGCGAGATCATCAGAAAAGGTCGCGGCGGCATACACTGGGCCACGACTCGTGCATGGTCGAAGTAGCGCAACATGTGTGGAACGTAGAAGTAAGCGCTGTGACGGTGCGGGTCTCCGTGGTGGATTGACTCCGCGAGACTGCCGACACCTCCACAAACTGCAACCCCCGCCGCGATCCAAGGCGCGCAGGCCATAGCATACCAGGCCGCATTTCCTCCCAGCGACATCCCCGTCAACCCGATGCGGTCGGTATCGACACCCGATACCGATTGCAACACCCGCGCGGCCATCAGGGTCTCCTCCGCCAGTACCCCCATCTGAGATCGGCCGTAAGGCGCCAACAGCTTCATCTCCATCGCCCAATCATCGATGCTGGCTCGCCTCTCGAGGGTCCCCTTCGCCGAGATCGCCAGCGTGCAGAATCCTCGTCGCGCCAGCTCCCGGCCCCAGCCGATCAGCGTTCCATCCTCCGACCGGTAGAAATGTTCCGCCACCCGCTGCGCCGAACCACCCGTTCCGGAGACACAGACCACTCCAGGGATCGCATCTGCCGCCCGGTCCAAGGGCGTCATCAGTATTCCCGGCACGGTTTCCCCTAAAGAGTTCGCATAGGAGATGGTCTGGGACCGGATTCCCTCCTGTGACTCCTCGAGTGCCTCCGACGTGAAATCCACGGCCGCTGGGACCTCGGTGAGCCCGAGCAATTCCAGCAGTTTTTCTCTGACTTCATCGTCGGGAAAATCGATGGGATGACTTGGCTGGATGTCTGGGGGAATCATGGATCTGAGATCTCGGTGGGCTTTCTCTGCAATTCAACGCGACGAGTACCGTGAGATCGGTTACCCACAACCGCCGGCAAGACCCCTATACTCATCTGCCGGATAGATCCATTCACTGAAACCCGCTGTCACTTTCAAGGAGCCTGGGATATGAAGTTGGAATACACCGACTTCGATCGAGACATCTGGAGCCGGGAGCTGGAGGAGTTCGTGCCGCAGGTCATCTACGACATGCACACCCACATATGGTCCGATCAGCATCGCGGGTCGAACGCGCCTCGAAGTCAATCAGGGCTACGGCAGGAGTACGACTACCAAGATCATCTCACCTGGGCCGCAAACCTCTACCCCGACCGGGAGATGCACTACCTCATCATAGGGACACCAGTGGTGGACCTCGATGCGCAGGGCCACAACGACTGGATGGCTCAGCAAATGACCGCCGATCCGGCCTCCGCCGTGAACATGCTCGTCACCCCCGACATGACCGCGGAGTACGTCGCCGAGCAGGTCCGAAAACACCGGTTTCTCGGACTCAAGCCCTACCGGCTGTTCGCGCCGGATCCCGCGAATGCCCGCATACTTGATTTTCTGCCCGAACACCTCATCGAGCTTGCCCACGACATGAAACTGGCCATTACCATGCATCTGTCCAAGCCCACAGGTCCGGCCGATGCCAACAACCAGCGCGACCTCGAGCGCTACACGCGCCAGTATCCGGGGGCCCAGTGGATTCTCGCCCACTGCGCACGTGCCTTCAACTCCTTCATGATGGAAGAAGCCATCCACTTTCTCACCGGATTGCCCAACATTTGGTATGACAGCTCCGCTGTAAACGACATGTACAGCCACTTCCTGCTGATGAAGCACGAGGACCGGTCGCGGGTGATGTTCGGATCCGACAACATCGTCGCCGGCTGCGAGCGCGGAAAGTACGTCACCTACGCTCGAGCCTGGTACCAGTTCGCCGGCTTCGCCGATCTGCCCCACTGCGATCCACGCGCAACCCTCGTCATCTACGAGCAGTTGCGGCAGGAGCGGCAGGTGGCCGACATCCTCGGCCTGACGAAGGACGAGGTGGAAAACCACTTCGCCGGCAACGCCCGGCGTTTCATCAGCCAGATGCGCGCGCAGCAGCGCAACTGAGCGTTTCCCGAGCGTACTCGTCGCGGGACAGAACTCAGGATCGAAACACCAGTGCGAACGGAAGCCAGAAAATGACTTGGCCGGAGACGCTATACCCCCTCAGGCCACCCGCACCGTCGCCAGATATACCGCCGTCTTCTCCTCGTGGCTCGAGTAATAGCTTACCCAGAGCAGGTCCTCGTGCCACGCCAGGCCAGCGTAGCTGGTGTCCCCGGCCGAGGGCAGGGTCAGCGCCTTGGCCAAGCGGCCAGAGTCCACGTTCAGCCAGCACAGCTGAGTGTGACGCTCATCGCCCTCAAGCATCCGGCCCGCTACAACGAAGCGTC
Organism: Candidatus Latescibacterota bacterium; assembly: GCA_036336855.1. Taxonomy (GTDB): domain Bacteria; phylum Latescibacterota; class UBA2968; order UBA8231; family UBA8231; genus JAYZFI01. The sequence goes on along the minus strand of JAYZFI010000007.1, from coordinate 17,208 downwards.
CATCGGGTAGGCGCAACATGTGAGGGCCGCCGAGATATACCTCCAGATCCAGCCACTTCCACTGGGCATAGGGCGACTGCGCCCGACCCAACTGGGCCGTGCGCGTATCGTCGTCCCGGCGCAGCAGGCACAAGCCGGTGCCGTCCTCCAAGAAAACCAGCGAGGTCTCGTTGGGATAGCCCTTGCCGTGGCAACGCTTGCTGAACATCTCCGGATCCAGCACGTCGAAGACACGTCCGTCAGCGCTGCGATAGAGCCGGGCTACATGCCCGCCATCAGTGCTGTATCCGACTCCGTACGCCATCCCCTCGTGCCACGTCACCCGCCACATCCACATGTCTGGTTCCCCCACCGCCACCCCAGGGCCCCACTGACGGCCGTCGGTGGAAAACCACGAGTAGGACTGCAACGGACCCTGGTGTGGATTGGCCGCTCCCGAGAGCATGAGCTCGCCCTTCGGCGTCCGTGTGATCTTGGCGTCACGCAGATCAGCAGTCGGGTCCTCAATCCGGCCGACTGCATCCCAGGCCTGCCCGTCGTCCGAGGCGATTACCCTCAAGACGCCGTCCGGTGATACGTGCCCGTCACCCTCGCGGAACACGCAGATCCACTCATCGCCGAAGCGGATCAGATCGGTAAAGGCGTTGTGGACACCGCGATCCCAGATTCGACGAACATCGACCAGTTCCATCACAGTCAATCCTCAGTAAACGCGTATCCCGTCACGTTTGCCCGATTGGCGGGTCGAGGTTGACCACAACAACATGAGCGGCTGGTCAAAGTTTTCGTAGATGGCCGTTTTCTTAGGTGCCTCAATCAGAGCATCGTCCCGATCAGTCGAGAATCTCTTCGACCTTCTCGGCGGGGCGCGCGATCACAGCGCGCGCTCCACGCACACAGATAGGACGCTGCATGACCTCTGGATGTTCTGTTAGCAGCCTCACCAGATCGTCTTCGGTGGCGAACTCATTGAGCGAGTGCCCGAGCTTTTTGAAGGATCCCTCGTGCAGCAGCTCCACCGGTTCACAGCCCAGCAACTGCAGGAAGCGGCGATAGGTCTCTTCGCCTGGCGGGTTCTTGATATACTCGATGACGTCGAACTCGACGTTGCGAGCGCGCAGAATCTCCAGCACGCCCCTCGATTTGCCTCAATTCGGGTTGTGATAGATGGTCAACTCTGCCACCGTCTCTCTCCTCTCTGTTCGCTGTTGCCGCGGCTTGCGCGTAAAACAACCTCCGCCGCCATCAAGCGCCCACGATCCGGTACTCTAAGCAGCGCCGACGCCCGGGAGCACGAGCCCACGGTCGTTCCCCGTATTCATTTTTGGATCGGAGCAGGCTACGATCACCTTCGTCAGGCGCAACTATTGACGCAGTGCAAGCATTAATCCGCCTCGATGGACCAGAAGCACGGTTTGCGTCTCGAGGGATGAACTCGGCAAGGACTCGTGCTGCCGTCGGAAAGTTTCAACTCGATCTTGGGAAAGGATCTCCCGAGTCCAGACCACCACCCCTTGCCAATCGTCGCCCCTATGCCGCCTGCGTTGTCAGATTATCCGGCATGTTGTCCAACCTCGACATCCAATAGCCGACATCGAAACTCTCATCACCAGTCAGGAACCGCCACTGGCGGATGCGGTTCACCACCTCGATCCGCACCTCGTTGCCGTACCACTCGTGATTCTTGTGCAGAATTGCGCTGAGGTCAACGTCATCCATGTCGGCCATATTCCACAGCCGCAACTGCCGCACCGTGGGATTCAAGCGCAACTTGAACATGTAGCGGGTGCGGTCGGTCAGGTTGGGCTGGGCGCAGTGCCAGATTCCGTGATGGGCGACCATCACCGTACCCGCCTCGCAGACCATGGACATCTGACTACGGAAGTTCTGATATCGGCCGATGTCGGATTCGCTGATGCGTCGGTACTGGCTGCCGGGCAGTACCATGGTGCCCCCCATTTCTCGGGGCGTGTCGTGCGGGAAGTAGAAGAACTGAATGTCGAAATGATCGCGCAGGTCGATGATGGCATCCCCGTGCCACACCTGGCCGCGCTCCTGACTGGGCGGCACGATGTGAATTGCCTCGTGGTCGTAGAGTGGCGCTTCTCCCACCAGGCTTTCCATGATCCCCACAATCTCCGGCATCGCGAAAATCTCGCCTAGCGGCGTCCCCGCATAGGCACCGGGGAAGGGTTTACCCCGCTCTGGGCGCTCGAGCTCTTTGCTCTCCATTTGTTTGTGCGCCGCCTGGTTCAACTCGGCGGGCATGAGCTTGTCGAAACGCAGGTAGCCGTCGGCGACAAAGTTGGCCATCTGTTCCGTATCGAGCAGATACTTGCGGTCGACCATAGCGATCAGATCTCCTTGAGCTGTTCCAGGATGTATTCGTAGCGCAGGTAGGAGGTGCGGTACTCCATGCCGGGAAAGGCGGGATACTGTTGGGGAAACTGAATCACCCGCCAGCCGTCCCGCATCGCCTCCACCACGGAGTCATAGGGGGGCTCGTCACTGTCACCAGAGGTGTGTTTGCTCTCTCCAGCGCCATCATAGCGTGACCACGACACCACCCTGCTGTGCAGGTCTGGGGAGTGGGCGTAGAGAATGAGAAGGTCCTGGCGCGGTGCAGGCATGGGTTCCTGTTGGCAACGGGTGTGAACTTACGCCGCGGCAATATACCGAGGGCCCGGCTCCCGGCAAGTGGTATCCGGGGATCAGTACTCTTCGACGATCAACGACCGGAACAGCTCTTCATCCCACTCCGCCCCCCATCCTGGCAGATTACTGGGCGCGATTTGGCCGTCGATGATCTCGGGTGGGTTCAGCAGACCGTACTCCCTGCCGGCTCCGTGGGAGCCCATGGCTTCGTAGAACTCCGTGTTGTCAATGCAACAGCCCAGAGTGGCGTGAATGAGACCGCCGAGCCCTCCCATACCATTTAGCTCGATGTTGGTGTCGTAGAGCTCGGCAAAGTGGGCGAGCTTGAGCACCTGCGTGGTCCCATGGCGCGCGTTGCCTCGCAGACGGTCAGTGGCACCGTGAATCAGCCACTGCGACGAGATCTCCATATCGTGCATCAGCATCTCATTAGCCATCACCGGAATTGTGAGCTCGCGACAGAGTTCCTGGTAGTGGTGCATCTTCTGCTCATGGAAGGGCTCCTCCAGCCATACGAAGTCGAGCTCTTCCATCAGATGGCCGATCTCGATCGCTTCCCGTAGATCGTAAGAGCAGACCGGATCGTGGAGCAGCAGGTAGTCAGGTCCCACCGCATCTCGGACTTCACGCAGAATCGGCGCGTCAGCTCTTCCTCCCTTGTAGGAGTGAAACTTGTAGGCCCGAATTCCGAGTTGCTTCCCCTTCTCGATGTGATCCAGATATCCCTGCACGTCCATGTCGCCCCCGGTCAGGTAGGCGGGAAAACGGTCTCTCAACTTACCGATCAGGCTGTAGACCGGTAGACCCGCCGCCTTGCCGGCGATATCCCAGAGACAGTTGTCGAAATCTCCGAACCACCCGGGTGGCTGGTAGACCCAGCGGGTACCTTTCTGCAGCATCTGGAACAGCCGCTCCCGATACATCGGATTCTCACCGATGACCTGGTTCTTGATGATCGCATGCTGATGCGGTCGGATTGGCACTGTGCAGGTGCATCGACCTGTGATGCCCTCATCCGTCTGTACCTCGATGAAGCTCGCTTGTGGCCGTCCCTTTACAGGCTTGCTGGTGTGGGTGTACTGAATCCGCCGCAGATTCGATACCTCAATCAGTTGGTGTACACTGGCGGTGCCTGCAGGTTGCTCGAGAACATAGAGCTTTACGTCGGTGATCTTCATGTCGGCGCTCGTTTCCTGTGACTTGAGTTACGCATCAGTCTTTCGTCAGTCCTAACCAAGTCTGTGCCGCCTGATGCAGCTCCCCGTAATAAGTAAGGCATTGATTATTCCTGCTTGTCCCCTTCGCGATCTACCTGTCACAGGCCATGCTACAGTGCGGTGGGCATCCTGGTTCTGACGCGAAATCAGATTCCACCGGGCGGATGCCGGGCAGCCTTAGTCCTCGGCATCCTCGTCAGAGAATCCGAAGAGCCACCGCCGGTCAGAGGTCGTGGGCAGCAAGAGAGACCAGCCCGTCTCAAAGGGCCACCAGAGCCCGTCTGACTCTACGAAAAGGCCGTGACGGGGCGTTCCGCCTTCTGTGCTGACAGCATCGCTGGCGTGGCCGAGGCGCATGACCTTTCCCCGCAGACCCTCCGCCTCACCGCAAGCACCACGGTCCCGGTAGACGGTCTTTTTGCCCAACTCGAGCTCCCAGGCGAAATCGCAGGCCGAACACGCTTCGACGGGCGTGGCTCCATCGATTTCATAGGACAGCTCGCAGGTGGAACCCGTGCCGACGTCCCGGTCGTAACGAATGCGTCCCCTGCCGGTATCCCGATCGAGAATGCCCGACCACGCATTGCGATCGCCGCAGCCCCAGCATTCGCAGGGTTCGACTGTCCACGGGCACGGAGGCGTATCCTTGGCCCGCACGAAGAACCCGAAGGAATCGACAGCAGCCGATGCAAACAGACCGATTCCGTTCTCGACATGGAACAGCGGGCGCTGAAAGCTCTGCCCCGCCTCGCCGCTGTTTCGATCGGAATCGACGTTGTCGGTGCGCACCAGATCGAACCAGTTCTCATCGACGGCGAAGACCTTCCCCGTATGCCGGCCCGCGTAGCTGATGCCTTCCCAAGACAGAAAGAGTTCGTCGTCCTCCATCCGCATCAACGGCGACGACGCCTCGCGATCCGGCTTTTCTTCGTCATCCTCATCGAACAGGGAGTAGAGCAGCGGGCTGGCGCGCTCAAGGTTGCGGATCCCGAACTGGTACGATGCGGCTCCCAAGGTCTCACCCTCGATGGCCAGACGTATCTCCAGGAAACCGATGGCGTGCTCCAGCTGATTCTCGGGCGCCACGTAAACGTCGTTGCCGAGGTCACCGAAGAGACCCAGCCGGCCCAACTCGACCTGCTCTCCATTCTCATCGAGATCAAATAGGACGAGCTGGGCGATGCGGATCCGCGGCGGAGTGTTCGTAACCGCCCGGACAGCCGGATCTCCTTCTGACATCACCGACAATTCGTAGCTCGTCGATGGCATGACGAGAGTCTCCGGATCGGTCGGCACATAGCGTCCCGCGACAACCGGGTCGGCCCGGTATTCGTGGACAGCCTCCCCCTGCGAGATGGACACTCGGGCCCCAGCCAACGCCACGCTCTGGGGAGTGTATGGGTCGCCGGGGGCCGCGGTGCGCCGCAGGAAGACGTACGGCAGGGGCGCGTCGACGAGGAGAATGGCGTCGACGACGATACTTGCTTCACTCGGTGCGAACAGGTCATCGGGATCACGGTCAGCCTTCAACGGCCCCGGCGTGTAGCAGGAGTCGAGACTCAGGAGTGCGAGTGGAATCGCCGCCAGCCAGAGGATCCACGTGAAGGGTTTTCTTAGAGAGCGTTGATCCATCATTCAGAATTTGAAGTCAAAGCCGAAGGTCGGCAGGAAGGTAAGCATGCGGACAACCCTGGGTTTCTTGCTGGAATCTTCCGCATCGAACTCCACGAACCACTCATTGCGGCGGTTGTAGGTGTTGAAAAGCTGCAGATAAACCTCGCCGTCCACACTTGGGCCAAAGAGCTTCAGGGTGCGGCGGATGCCGGTGTCCAGTCGATGATAGGGCAACAGACGGCCCGAGTTTCGGCGTGCCCCCAGCAGGCGATCAACGGGCTGATCGAGCGCCGGGTCTCGCAGAGTGTAACGGGCCGCCGCAGGCGTGAATGCTTGTCCTGTGCCGTAGACAAAGTTGAAGTTCAGACTCCAGCGACCACAGGTCTCACAGACTGGCTTGAAGCGGTAGACGCCGGTCATCGATACGTCGTGACGCCGGTCATATTTCGGCGCAAAAGACCGACCCTCATCGACCTCGGCGAAGGTGCGCCGTGTCCAGCCGAGAGTATAGCCGATCCAGCCGGTCAACTTGCCGCCTCGCTTCTCAGCGAACAGCTCCATCCCCGTGGCGTAACCTGTGCCGTCCGTCTTGAACACGTCCTGCGAGTTTCCCTGATCCACGTTTTCTTCCCTCTCCTCATCTAGCAAGACCAGATTGGCCAGGTCGGTGTAGTAGGCCTCGGCGCTGAGCCTGTAGACACCGGAGGGCTCCCACTCCAGGCCAGACACCACCTGCCAGGAACGTCCCGGCTCGACCGTGTCGTCCAGGGGCACCCAGATATCACCGCCGCTGAAGCCTTCCGAGGAGATCAGCTGCAGGAACTGCTGGTAGCTGCCGCCGCCAAGTTTGGCGCGCAGCCCTTCCTGAAGGGTTCGAGTGAGGGAGAAGCGTGGGTTCACGACGAAACGCTTTCCTTCCTCGTAGTAGTTGGTGCGCAAACCGAAACGGGCCTCCGTGAGGACCGACACCTGCCACTCGTCCTGCAGGAAGGCGGACAACAGGTAGGGGTCACTCTGTAGATTGTCCCGGTAGCTGGCGTAGCGCGTGCCATAGTCGAAACGGAAGAGGGTGAAATCGGCACCACCCCGAACCGTGTGATCCGGAGACGGGAAGTAGTCGACGTCCCCCTTGAGGGTAATCTCGCGGAGCCGATTCCGGATCGCGCCGGGCGTGCCGAAGATGTCGATGCTCAGGTCGCTTCTGTACTTGCTGTAGACGGCGATCAGGCGACCGAAAAACTCAGGCGAAAACACGTGCGTCCACCGCCCCGTCAACGCTCGATTCCCCCAGATCATGTTAAAGGAGAGACTATCCGCCTCGTCGTGGAAGGCGAGGTCCAGATTGTCATCACCCCCGTAGGCGCTGATCATCAGGTTATCGTCGGGCGTCAGCTGGGCGTTGACCTTGCCGTTGAGATCGAAGAAGTGATAGCCCAATCCGTCCATCTCGGCCGAGGACCCTTTGATGGCATTGAGCACGGGGTCGAGGTAGGTCCGCCGCCCGGCGATCATCCAAGACCCGTCCCCCAGGGGGCCTTCGGTCACCAGCCGGCTGGAGATCAGGCTCACGCCGCCACTGGTACTGAACTCGCGGCGGTTTCCGTCCCGATTCTGCACGTCGAGCACTGCCCCCAGGGTGCCCCCGTAGCGCGCCGGGTAGGCGCCCTTGTAGAAGGTGACATTCTTAATCGCATCAGGGTTGAAGGTGGAGAAGAAACCAAAGGCGTGGGATGGATTATAAAGGCGCACCTGATCCAGATAGATCCCGGTCTGATCGGGACCGCCACCGCGGACATAGAGTCCGCTGCTTAGTTCCGATGCGGCCTGGACCCCGGGCAACAGCTGCAGACTTCGCATCAGATCCGGCTCACCCATAGCCGGCATACTCTTCACGCTCTGCATGGGGACGGACACTACGCTGGGCAATTGCCGCAGCTCGTCTTTCGAGGCCTCCTCTTCGACGATCACCTCGTTCATTTTCGTCATCTGGCCTGTTAGCTCGATATCCCTGCGCAGATCCTGTGCAGCGGCGAAGAGGATGGTGTCACGGAAAACCTTGTGCGCCACGTAATAGACGGTGACCTCGCGCTCGCCGGGCAGGATGCCCCTTAGCGCGTAATAGCCTTCGGAATTGCTCTGGGTAGCCAGCCCTTCCTTCGCTATGGCGATGGTCGCGTAGGGCAGGCGCTCGCCATCGATCGCGCTGCTGACGAAACCACTGAGTGTCGCAGGGCGGCTCTCGTCAGGTGACAGCGGCTCGGAGGCCACACGGACGATGGTCACCTGCCCGTCATTGGTGACGACCAGCTCGGTCTCCGTCTTCTCCATCACGTAGTTCAGCGTTTCCAGAGCCGGCACGTCCTCCATCCGCACGGACAACTTCTTATCAACCGGAAGGCGACTCCGGTTGTAGTTCAAGGAGAAGTTTCCCTTTTCTGCAATAACGGCGAGCGCCACCTCGAGGGGCACATCCTCGAGATCGATGGTTATCATCGTCAGCAAGAATTTTGGCACCTTGAGTTCGTCGATCTCGATTAAGGAAGGGGTCTGCGCCCGTGTGGGGAATTGCGCTGCGGCCAGAAAGGCCACCGTGATGATCCAGGTTGAGGCCCTTCTGAAATTCGCGCAGGACCACGAGACCCCGGTGAAAACGCAGCGCAATCGATGCCGGACCGCGCCAAAGGAACGGGGCCGCGTCGCCCAAATGACCGCTCGTCGCACCGCTAGGTCAGGCTACTGCGAAGTACTGCGCACCGCCGGTGCGAAGATGGGGTACAGGGGGTGGCCATTCCGAGAGCATCAGATTCAAACTCCACAAGCTCGCCGGTGATCTCCACTGAGGTGGGCAGCGGGATGAAGAAGAAGATGGCGAAGAAGACCTTGGTGGCGGTGGGATGTTGGAGTTCCTTGAAATCCAGGTTGACGATCCCGTCCGCGCCTGCCTTCTCGATCTCGGGGATCAGCAACTCGCCAAACATCTTCTGCAGATCGGCCTCGACCACCGGAAAGAACCCAGCCAGGTTGGCACCCCTGGCAGTGATCTGTACGAAACCCTTGGACACATAGGGACGAGAAGACTCGCCCATAGTGATCAGGAAACGCTCGGTGGTCTCGGGCGGATACACATAAATGTTACCTGCCGTGCAGCCGACGAGAAGTCCGAGTACTGCTGCCCCTGCGATGCGTCTGCTGCGCATCAGTTGTCTTCCAACCGGTTATCAAAGACCACGAGTTCGCCCTTCACGAAATAACGTGTCTCAGTTCCTTCTGCGAGTGAGGTAGGTGGATCCTTCTTCTCTACCTGATTGATCACCCGAATGGCCGTGTCGATCTGCTTGCCAATTTTCTCCGCCCTGGTCTGCGGATTGGTATCGATCAGCACGAGATGCTGAATCCCCTGCGCCCCGTTGTCCCGGGCGAGCGCCGCCACAGTGTAGAGGAGGTCGTTGGGGTCGCCTGACACATCCTTCTCGTGCAGCCACCTGTGGCTCTTCACAGTCATCTGTACGATCCCGATTTGCCGGTGTGGCCTGGAGAAAGTGCCAGAAGTGAGATGGATGCTCCCGAACGTCGGCTTGCCGGTTGCATCCGGCCGCGAGAGCGGCGGTGTTCTACTGACCCCCGCGCAGGCGGACAGGGCCATCAGGCTCGCACACAGAAAAAACCTCGCAAGCCGCCAGCTTCGGCCATCCAGGCCAACGACGAAGTATCTCGGATTCCAGTCGGAGGGATTGTTCATGTCTCCTCCAAGAACAGTCTCAGAAGCGCAACGAAAGCTGCGCCCCGAGGCTGCCGCGTTCGATGTTCATAGTGGGACTCATGCTCACCCTGTAGCCTGCTGATTTACCGTACTTATACCTCACGGCGTCCCTCTTCCTCTCAATAGTCTTAATGCCGCCGATCCAGTCGTGAACCAATTGGCCAACCACCAGACCTGCTCCCAGGACTATGAAGGCACCCCCGGCACCCGTGCTTTTACGCCTGAGCCCTTCCAATCGGTAGTTCACCGCTCCGTCTTCTTCTTCGACAGGTATCTTCTCATAACGCTCTACCTTACCGCTTTTTCCTGTTATGTCGATGATTTCAAAGTCGGTTTCTTCCCAGGCATTGTCTTTCTCGTCGATCATAACCGCGCCCACTATCATGGATGCAACCCCGATGCCGGCGGCGTAGACATGCTTCCATCCCGCTTTTCTTTCACCAGCATAAAAATGCAACGCCCCGGGGAATGGCACGGCCATGAGAGCCCTGCCGACGCTCAGTCTACGATTAGCGTCTTTGTACTCCTCTAGGGTCATTTCAGCAGGAACCGGCCAGATGGGGACCTCATTCAGCATGTCCCCTCCACTCTGCACCGCTGGCTCTTCGACAGCGAACAGCATAAACGGCGAGAAATGCAGGGCGACGCAGAAATAGATCGTCTTTTTCACAGTCGACCTCAGTTTTAGGTGAACGTGACTATGTGTGAGCAACAGTTAGTCGGAGCGTCTCGCTCGCCTATATAACCCCTAAGGCTGCGACCATCCTGACAGTAATTCTTAGAAAAAACTCCCCTGGACAGGGGCGGCCAACATGCCCCCTTGGACGAACGGGTTGCTGCGTGAGAGTCCGAGAAAATGTGCGCGGAGATCAAGCAGAGATTGCAGGGCGCGCCCCATGTGTGTCTCAACAGTTTTCATGGAGACATCCTGAATCTCGACAATTTCGGCATAGGTCAGTTGATCAAGGGCCACGCCATCCGTTGGTTGACCGCTTGAGCCTGAGCACATCACCTTAGCCGCCCGTGACACCTAATCAGGACAGAATCATGACCGACAATGTCGAAGACCGAGGCTCAACCATTCGCGTCGAATCTGTGCATGCGATCCCGGTGGGCCCCAAAGGCTATGTGAAAATCCAGACCACCATGGGAATCACCGGCTGGGGAGAGATCAACAATATGGTCACCCCCGTCGCCTGTCACCTAGCCGAGTCCCTGGGAAAGCTGATCGTCGGCGAGAATCCCACCCGCATCGAGCATCACTGGCAGCGGCTTTTCCGCGCACATCGCAATCTGCGCGGCGGCGGCCTGATGGTACACGTCATTTCCGCCATCGACATGGCACTCTGGGACATCGCAGGAAAGCTCTACGGCGTGCCCGTCTACCGCCTGCTGGGCGGCCCCTGTCGCGACAAGATCTGGATGTACCCCAGTCCCAAAGCGATCAAGGTCAGCCCCGGAGGAGCCCGAGATCACGGAGGCACACCTGACGATGTCCAGGAGCTGCTGCGGCGCATTCGCGATGCTCGCGCCCAGGTCGGAAATAACGGCGCCGTCATGTTCGACGCCCACAGCATGCTGCCCGTTCCGCTGGTAAGGCAGTTTGCCGGCTACCTCCAGCCCGATGACCTGCTCTTTCTCGAAGAGGCTTGGGTACCCGGCAACATCGACGTCATGCGACGGGTGCGCGAAGCAATCAAGGTTCCCCTCGCCACCGGCGAACGTGATCGTACGATCTGGGAGGTGCGCGAGATCCTGGAAGCTCAGGTCATCGACATCCTTCAGCCCGACTGCGGCCATACTGGCGGTATCAGCCAGATGAAGAAGATCGCAGCTCTGGCGGAATCCCATCATGTGCCCATAGCGCCTCACTGCACAATGTCCTTTCTCGGACTCACCGCTAGCCTGCACGTGGCCGCGTCGATTCCGCTCTTCCTCATTCACGAGGGCTACCCCACTCAGCTTCCCGAAGGTGTGGCCCACAAGACCTGGACTATGGATGACGAGGGCTACGTGAGTCTGCCCGAGGGAATAGGTCTCGGGGTGGAGGTAGATGAAGAGCGCGCCATCGCCACCGGTCAGGAGCCGGATCGCCAATTCCAATGGCCCGACAACCGGCTCAAGGACGGCTCTATCGCCGATTACTAAGGCCGTGTCCACCGACGTCAGCTTCCGCATCGCCGATCTGCAGGCGTTTCACGTTTCGTTGAGCGATCAGCCCGGCTATTGGGAGACTTTTCAGCAGGACCAGTCGTCGCAGGCGAGCCCCCGCTTCGAGTTTCGTCCCGGTTGGCAGACGGTCTACCCCACGACGGTCGAGTCCATTCTCGTGCGCATTCTCCTCACGGACGGCACGGTAGGCTGGGGCGAGGCCAATTGTCCCATCGGCCCCGAAGTCGCCGCTCTCATTGCCGAGAGTTTCCTCCTGCCCATGGCCCGCGATCGCGAATTTTCGGGGGCTTTGGAACTATGGGATTTTCTCTACGACGCCCAGCGCGGACGGGGCTACGCCGCCGGCTACTACCTCGATGCTATGGCCGCCCTCGATATCGCCGTCTGGGATGCTCTGGGAATGCGCGAGCAGCTCCCGGTGGCGCAGCTGCTCACCGATGCACCCCGCCAGCGCCTGCCCGTCTACCTCTCAGGTCTACGCCAGGCCACGCGAAAGGACCGCGTTGAAACGCTCAAGAAGTGGCTGGATTCCGGCCTAACCGGAGTGAAGATATTCCTCAACGGCGACGTCGACGAAGGCTGCGAGGAGCTCGCCGCCCTGCAGAGCGCTGCGCCTGAGACCGAGCAGTGGATGGCCGACACTCTGTGGATGTGCGACCCGGATGGCGCTCGACGCGCCAAGACCCAGCTCGCCGACCAAGGCGTGCGCTTTCTCGAGTGTCCCCTGCAGCCAGAAGATTTGCGAGGTCACCGTGAACTCGTGGCGGCACCCGGCGTGGCCATCGCGCTTGGCGAGCACTTCCGCACGCATTACCAGACCGAAGTGTGGTTTGAGTCGCCGCGCGGTCTCGACATCTTTCAGCTCGACGTCGGACGCACGGGACTCAGCGATGGCTTGCGGCAGATCGAGCAGGCTACCTCTGCTGGCGTGGCTTCCACTCCCCACATGGGCAACGGCCTCGCCGTTTTTCAAGCAGCGACACTACACTTCGCCGCAGCCTGCGACGGTCAATACCTGCAGGAATACCAAGCGGGCCTCGCCGAACGCGGTGCCAGCATCGGAAGCACGGATTGGCAGTACGACGAAGGGGCCTTCGTCGTGCCCGACACGCCTGGTCTTGGGATCCAAATCGATGAGGAGGCTGTGTCCCGCTATTCGTCGAGATAGCGCAGCATAGACATGGGTGCCGCTGCCAGCAGGCCGCCGTCCACCGGCAGCACCACTCCCGACACCCAGCGCGCCTCGTCGCTGGCCAGGAACAGCGCCGCTTGCGCCACGTCCCACGCCGTACCCTCTGTGCCTAACGGAGCCACCCGCCGGCGCAGATCGCGCTCTTCCTCTGACAGGTGCTCGACGATAGGAGCGTGGAGCAAGCCGGGAGCAATGCAGTTCACCCGCACCTGCTGACGGCCGTGCTGCACCGCCATGGACCGCGTGATCGCCACTAGGCCTCCCTTAGCAGCAGCGTATGGGATGTTCTTGGACATGCCGGAACGTAGGCCGTCCACGGAGGAGATGTGGATCACACTACCGCCACCGCGTTTCTCCATCTCCGGGATCGCGTACTTGCTGGCCATCACTGCGCCCTTCAGATTGACGTCGAGACTGCGATTCCAGATCTCCTCGTCGAAGTCGGTAACCATGCCGTGAGCGCGTATGCCGGCGTTGTTCACCAGCACGTCCACTCCACCGTACGTCTCCACCGCTGCCTGCACCATCGCTTCGCAGTTTGATTCCACAGCGACGTCGACGACCGCCGCCAGCGCCGTTCCCTCCTCGGCTTGGATCGCGGCGACCGTGGTCTCGGCCTTCTCGCCGCCCACGTCCGCCACAACGACCATCGCACCCTCGCGAGCGAACAGCTGGGCCATCGCCTTGCCCGTACCCACGAGATTCTTCGATTGCGTGCCGGCGCCGGTGACGATGGCCACCTTGTCCTGTAAGCGTTTCATGTTGTCGTAGGCGCCATCACATTCGTAACCAGTGTTCCTTCTCATCCTCGATTTCACAACCCGGTCGCGGTGCAGACCGATTGCCGGTCTCACCTATAGCACGGAGAGGCTGACCTCTGATCTGATTCCCTCGCCTCCGCAAGCGCCTCGCGAATAGCTGGGCTCTGATTCCTTGCCACGCATTTCCGGCACCACTCAGACCTGAATCAGAAGCAGGGCTCACTGCCACACTCAACCCTGGGCAACCCAAGGTCACGGCCTCCCGATGACGCCAATCCGATCTGTGCTCGCTGGGGCTGCTTCTCATCATCATATACGAAACCTCGAAGCTTCGTAATACTTGCGCATGGTCTTGCGACGCAGCTCCACGAGAAGGTCGGGATCGTCGTCACTGGCGCGTCGCAGCGCAATCAACTACCTACCTATTCGTCCAAGTGTGGTCCAACATTGCAGGGTATCCCGGCCGAGCACAATTATGAAGCGCCCTAACATCATCTTCATCCTCGCCGACGACATGGGCTTCGGCGACATGGGTTGTAATAATCCCGACTCCAAGATTCCAACCCCAAATCTCGATCGCCTATCCTTGCAGGGCATGCGCTTCACGGACGCCCACGCGCCCTCCAGTGTCTGCACGCCCAGTCGCTATGCCGTTCTCACCGGACGTTACTGCTGGCGCTCGCGGCTGAAGACAGGAATCGTCTGGCAGTGGGACAGCGCTCTCATCGAGCCGGATCGCATCACCGTCGCCGAGCTGCTGCGCCGCCAGGGCTATCGCACGCATTGCGTAGGCAAGTGGCACCTGGGCTGGAACTGGACCCTGCAGGACGGCTCGGCGCCCAATGACCACATGGCCTTCGGCGAACGCCCCGATTCGGCACGCCACACCATGGGCGACCGCATTGACTACAGCCACCCCATGTCCGGCGGCCCCATCGATTGCGGCTTCGACACCTACTTCGGCGACGACGTGCCCAACTTTCCACCCTACACCTGGTTCGAGCAAGACCGAGTCGTCGAGGCGCCCTCCACCCCAAAGCCGGACGACATGTTCGGCGCGCCTGGTTCCATGGTGCCGGAATGGAAACTCGAGCAGGTCATGCCCACCCTTACGCGGCGCGCTGTGCAGACCATCGAATGGGCAGGAGACGAACCGTTCTTTCTGTACTTCCCCCTTACCGCACCACACACACCAATCGTCCCCCTCGACGAGTTCCGGGGGCGCAGTCGGGCCGGAGAGTACGGAGACTACGTCTGTCAGGTGGACTGGTGTGTGGGGGAGATCATGGCCACCTTGGATCGCAGGGGAATCGCCGACGACACCCTTCTCATCTTCACCAGTGATAATGGACCCGAGCGATTCGCCTGGGAGCACATCCGCGATCATGGGCACTACAGCATGGCCCATCTGCGCGGCATCAAACGCGACGCCTGGGAAGGCGGCCATCGCGTCCCGTACGTGGCACGATGGCCGGGCGTGGTCCCTGCCGGAAGCGAATGCCCGCACGTGACCATGCTTGGCGATCTCCTATCCACCTGCGCCGAGATCGCCGGAGCTGACGTGCCCAGCGGAGTCGGTGAGGACAGCGTCAGCATCCTGCCTCTGCTGCAGGCCCGCTCAGGACCTGACGGTGTGCGCGCCTACACAGTGCACCACAGCATGCAGGGCCGCTATGCCATCCGCCGCGACGACTGGGTGCTCATCGACTCGCCCACCGGCGGCGACAACGAGGAACCGGACTGGTTCGTCGCCGAGCGTGGCTATCAGCCCCACGACTGCCCTGGCGAGCTCTACAACCTCGCCGCCGACATCACCGAGCGCCGCAACCTCTACCAGGAACGGCCCCGTCTCGTCTCCGAGCTCAAGGAGCTGCTCGAGCGAGTGAAACGAAAAGAGGCTCCTCCCGCCCTCTGATCAATCCCGGTCGAGTACCCGGTTCGAGCCCTCGGACACCTCGTCAAGCCGAGCCCTCTCCTCAGGGGTGATCGACCAGCCTACGGCACCTAGATTCTCTTCCATATGCGCCACTGTGTCGCCGCCAGTGATCGCCACCGTGACCTCGGGATGCGACAGCACCCAGTTGATCGCCGTCTGGGCGACAGTCTTGCCCTGCGCCGCCGCGATCTCGCGCAAGGTCGCCAGAGTCGCCGCCGCCGTGTCCGTCATCTCCTCCTCGAGCTGGTCCTCGCGAACCCTGGCGTAAAGCGTTCCCGCCGGCGCCGGTTTGCCTGGCTCGTAGATTCCCGACAGCAGACCCACCCCCAGCGGGCTATAGGTCATCACCCCGAAGCCCTGGTCGCGCTGTGCCGGCCACATCTCCTGCTCGAGGGCGCGATTGAGCAGGTTGTAGGGGTTCTGAATGCAGATCAGCGGATCGGCAGTCAGCTGATCTTGGGTCCACAACGCCTTCATCACCTGCCAGGCCTGGAAATTCGACACACCCACATAGCGCGTCTTTCCCGCCGTCACCAGATCATCCAGGGCCCGCATGGTCTCTTCCAGGGGAGTGCTGTCATCCCAGCCGTGCAGGATGTAAACGTCGAGGTGGTCCGTCTCCAGCCGGGACAGCGACCGGTCTATCTCACGTATGATGTGGTACCGCGACGATCCGCGGTCATTGGGTCCATCGCCGATGGGGCTGAACACTTTCGAGGAGATGAACAGATCGTCGCGGTGGCGCTTTAGCACGCGCGCCAGCACCTGCTCGGAAGAACCCCGCTGCGTGCCGTCGTCGTTGAAGCCGTACATGTTGGCACAATCGAAAAAGGTCAGGCCGAGCTCGACGCCCTTCTCGAGAACTCGCTCCGCTTCGTCCGCATCAGATTGGCCGCGGAAGCCCAACCCGTAGGCCAGACGTGACACCTTCACTCCTGCCTTGCCGAAGTTCACGTATTCCATCATCTACCGTCTCTCATTCGTCACGACCCTTGGTTAACAGCGTCCAGGTATCCCCGAACACTTTGACCTTCTGAGCTTGGGATGGGAAAGGAAAGAAAACATGCGCTGCGAAGAGATAGACTACCAGATCCTGGCCCACGCTCTCACCGCCGGCGGCACTCGCAGGGGCGAAGGCTCCGTCCTCGGCGTCGACAACTGATGCGAGGACCAAGAGCCCCAAGAGCGGGCCCTTAGCGACGGGCAAACTTTCGCAGCGAGGGAAACCTCGTGCTGTCCGTACCCGAAGGAACGGCAGCCGCCGCCTTCACTTCGGCGACGTACACGCTGCCCTGGGAATCGACTTGGATGTCGTGGGGAGCATAGAAATCATCCGGCTGCGTCGGGTTCCAGCCCCCACCCCACCGACCTACCAGCCTGCCCTCAAGGTCGAAGATGCTAACGCGACCGCCGGTTCGGCTACGGTCAACCTGATTCCACGCAAAGATCCCGGCGTGGTAGCCCAGCTCGGCGACGTACACGAACTCCCCGGCGATGAAGACCTCGCAAGGTCGGGCGATATGGGGCCAGATCGTGAGCAGCTCGCCGTCCGGCGAGAACAGCTGAATCCGGCTGTTCTCACGATCGCAGACGAAGATTCGGCCGGCGCTGTCGCAGTCAATGCCGTGAGGCACGTTAAACTGGCCGGGCCGGGCCCCCGGCTCTCCCCACGATGAGATCAGTGTTCCCTGCGCAGAGAACCGGTGCACGCGGGCGTTGCCGTAGCCATCGACGACAAACATGCCGCCACAGGATCCGATGGCGAGGTTGGTGGGCATGTTGTACGGCCCCACGCCCGGCCGGATCTTGCGGTAATCCATGCCATCGATCCCGGTCGGTGATGGCGTTCCCGAGGGACCGATCATGCGCAGCAACTGCCCCGACATCGAGTACTGCCTCAC
>JAYZFI010000006.1:0-113171 GCA_036336855.1 Candidatus Latescibacterota bacterium | reverse complement strand
CTCACTCCTTACCGCGGGCATCACACGGCCGTCGATTCTTCCCGAGCACGCTGTCGCTTGCCTACGGGTTTCCCATTTTATCCCCTCACTGGCCCCGCTCGCGCCGGCTTGTGTCCGCAGCGGGTGGATCCCTTTCCCTTGAGACGAATGACCACTCCGTGGGGACTGGCGCTGGCCTTGGCGACCCTTGCCACCGCCGACTTACACGGCCAGACCATACTTACCGTCGCCGGCGACGGGGTGGCCGGTTTCGACGGCGAAGGCGGACGGGCAGACACCGCTTCCTTCCTTTCGCCTAGCTCGGTCGTCACCGACCCCAGCGGCCAGATCTTCATCGCCGACACGGGTAACCACCGCATCCGCCGGGTCACCTTCTTTCTCGACAACACTGTGACCCATGCGGGAACCGGCACAGCGGGTTTCTCGGGCAATGGCGGTCCTGCCATCTCCGCTCAGCTCAACGGTCCCGCGGACGTGTTCGTCGACACTGGTGGAGTCACTTACATCGCAGACACCGGAAATCACGTCATCCGAAGGGTCACCACCGCAGGAATGATCTACACGGTGGCCGGCACCGCCACCATCGCCGGCAACAGCGGTGACTCCGGCGCGGCCACCTCAGCGAAATTGAACTCCCCTACTGGGGTCTTTGTCACCGCCGCCGGCGAAATCTTCATCGCCGATCGGGACAATCACAAGATCCGTCACGTCAGTATCGCGGGGACGATCACCACCTACGCGGGCACGGGCACAGCGGGATTCTCTGGCGACGGCGGCACAGCAGCCAGCGCGCAGTTGAACCGCCCGTCTGACGTGTTCGTCGACACCGCCGGCGTCGTCTATATCACCGACACCGACAACCACCGCATCCGCGTCATCGCCGCCGACAGTACCATCGGCACCCTCGCCGGTACCGGAATCCCAGGATTCTCCGGGGACGGCGACCTAGCCACCAATGCCCAGCTGTCCTTCCCGCGAGCCGTGTACGTCGACTCCAGCGCCAACGTGTATATCGCCGACCGCTTCAATCACCGGGTGCGGCGGGTGCACTCCAGCGGCAATATCACCACTCTCGCGGGCGACGGGGCCCTGGCGTTTTCTGGCGACAAAGGCGCCGCAAACCTCGCTCAACTGGGTAGTCCGAGCGGGGTGTGGCGGCGCGAAGGTGATTTGCTCATCGCCGACGCCGGCAACCACCGCATTCGTCGCATCTTTGACGACAACCTTGTCGGACTCAGCGGCACGGCGATCGTGGGCCCAAACCGGGAGGTGCAGTTGCTCAGCGTGGGTTTCACCGGCGACGGCAGCACCGGCATCAAATCGCTGTCGGCAACGGTCTCCGACTGTACCTCCACCACCGGTCTCGACATCACTGACTTCGCCGAATTCCGGCTCTACGAGAGCGCTGATTCCCTGTTGAGCAACGACGATATCCTACTGGGAACACTTTCTCCAGAGCAGATGCCCATCGACAGCACCTTCGTCATTCTCGCCGATGTCTCATCCATTCCCGGCCTTGGCGAGGCCCGCCACTACCTGCTCACAGTGGTCATCGCCACCGATGCTGTGGAAGGACACGCCTTCCGCGTCGCCTTCCCCCGCGGCGGTCTGTCCACCTCCATTGGCAGTCACGCCGAGAAGATCGTCGCCTCTGACGCCAACAGCCGCACCATCGACATCGTCGCCTCCCGCATGGAGTTCACCACCCAGCCGGACGGTTCCTTCAGCGGCAACCCGTTGATCATCCAGCCGGTGATCACCGCCTTCGACGACAGCGGGTTCGTGGACACCGACTTCAACGACATCATTACCCTCACCCTCGGCGGCGGTGCCAGCGGCACGCTACTGCAGGTGACGGCCACCGCCGACAGCGGTATCGCCACCTTTTCCAATGTCACCTACACCGCATTGACCGACCAAGAGAGATTCTCCCTCGTTGCCGACGACGAGGCCGGCGGCGGCGGGGGTGATCTCACAGCGGTCACATCCAACAGCCTGGAGTCCAACTCGGAGAACGACCTGCCTACCGTCGTCGCCCTCGCCTTCGTCATCGACGAGGACGACTCCATCACCGTACCGATTCAGAGCATGGTCTTCGATCGGGACGACTCCCTGGAGACCCTGGCGTTTTCCTTCAACGCCAGTAACACCACGGCCAGCCTAAACGGCTTCGATCTGACCATCAGGCCCGATCCCGACTTCTTCGGTCTCGACACCCTCGTCATTACCGTCACCGATCCCTTTGGCGGTCAGAACTCCGATCTCTGTCTGCTGCAGATCGATCCCGTCAACGACGCGCCGTCGCTCGAACTGCCACCGTCGAGCACGATTTTCGAAGACGAAATCCTCGAGCTCAACCTCGAGGGTTTCGCCAGCGATAAGGAGACGCTTTTCAGTGACTTCGGCTGGCTTTTCACGCGGTCAGCAGGGCTGCAGACCGCGTATTCGCAGGGTGAGGGAATTCTAAGAGCGTGGACCACCGCGGATTCCTTCGGCACCTTTACCCTTACCGTCACCGTATTCGACAACAACAAATTGCCGGCGATCGCTACCACCGTCGTTCTCATCGCCTCCGCCAACGATCCGCCCATCCTCAACTTGCCCAGCGCCAGCGGCGCACCGGGCAAGTCTATTGTCTTCAACCTCAACAGCTTCACCACGGACGTCGACCACAACCTAGCAGACCTCACTTACGCAATCACCGCCAGCCAGGGGCTCACGGCGCTAGCCACAGCCAGCGTCGCCTCAGTGACGCCCAATTTAGACTTCGAAGGCACAGGCTTCGCGGTATACCAGGCCACCGACCCCAATGGCGGCGTCGGCTTCGACACGCTGTTCGTCAACGTCGAGGACGTACCCAACACGGGTGATTTCAACGGCGACGACCGGATCGACTTCGGGGATTTCTTCCGCTTCGGCGACCACTTCGGGCTCTCGGTTTTTCATGCTGGTTGGGACCCCATCTACGATCTTGACGACAACGGCCGCGTCGACTTCGACGATTTCTTCCTCTTCGTCGATCTCTTCAACGGCACGACCTCCGTCACCGATCCCTAATCGTCCCACGCCGGTACTGAGATTCTCCGCCGATTATTTGCCCCTATCACTGCAGCCTCTGTAGGTTTGCCACGGTCGCCGCACAATTTGGTGAAACCAGACCCATTCTCCTCTGTTCCGTCCGGCCATAGTGCAAGGTCCGGGGATGCCCGATACCTACGCCGGAGACCTTATCATGCCGCCAACCGCTGCCCCGCCCCTACCCGGGATCCGGGTCTTCATTCGAACTGCCCTGCTGGCCCTCGTGGCGGCCCGTGGAGATTCGGAAGCACAGGACTTCCCTCCATCCCCCGTGGTTGTGGCGAAGGTCATCGAGCAACAGCCTGTGGATCAGGTCGCACTCGTGGGCACAGTGCAGCCGCGTCGATCTACCAAGATCGCTAGCGAGACCGATGGCAAGGTCATTGCCCGCCTTAAGGAGGGCGGCCAGACCGTACGCCGCGGCGAGCCGGTGTTCCACCTCAACAACGATCAACTGCGCGCCTCCCTAGTAGAGGCCCTCGCCGACGTCAAGCTTCGCCGCTTCCGGCACAAGCAGAGCGTGGAGCTGTTGCAGCAGGAGGCGATTTCCGAAGACCAAGCCCTCGAGGCCGAGTACGAGCTTGAGCGCGCTCGCAGCAAGCTACAAGATCTGCAGGCGCGCCTTGAGGACCTTACAATCGGCTCCCCGCTCGACGGCCTTGTGGTGCAGACCCTGGTGGAAATCGGTGAATGGGTCTCACGCGGTGACGGTGTCGCCCACATCATCTCCACCGACACGGTGCGCACCTACGTGAACGTACCTGAGCGCTACGTCTCGCGTTTGCAGCTCGGCGATGACGCCGCCGTCTTCCTCGACGCTCTGGGCACCGATTCCACGCAGGCCCGCATCGTCGCCGTTCTCGCCCAGGGCTTCGAAGAGTCCCGCACCTTTCCCGTGGTCGTGGAATTCCTCAATCCGAAGGGTGACATTCGCGCCGGTATGTCCGCCAAGGTCCGCTTCACCATCCGCAGTGAGAACGCATCGTTCATGGTGCACAAGGACGCTATCGTCTCCGGTCCCATGGGCACCTACCTGTTCGTCGTGGACGGAGAGGGCACCGCCAGAATGCGTCTGGTGCAAACCGGGCTCGCTTACCAGGGAAGGGTCTCGGTCCAGGGCCCCCTCGCCGCCGGCGACCTCGCCATTGTGCGCGGCAACGAACGCCTCGTGGACGGACAGAAGGTGCGCGTCGTCCGCAAGCTGCAGTAGCAACACTTCCATACCCGAACCACACTCCGCAAGACTCAGACGCTCGTGAAACTCGTCGAAACCTCGATACGCCGCCCTGTAACGGTCGCAGTGGGAGTTCTCTTCCTCGCCCTCTTCGGCCTCATCGCCCTGTTCCGGATTCCCATTCAGCTCACGCCGGACGTGGACCGACCCATCGTCAACGTGCAGACACTCTGGCTGGGGGCGAGCCCGGAAGAGGTCGAAACCGAGATCGTGCAGCGCCAGGAAGAGGAACTGAAGAGCGTGGAAGGTCTGGTTAAGATGACCAGCGAATCGCGCGACTCCCAAGGCAACATCGCCATGGAGTTCGTCGTCGGCACCGATCCGGAGGCCGCCCTGCTCAAAGTTTCCAATAAGCTCGACCAAGTCGTCGACTACCCCCTCGACGCCGAGCGCCCGATTCTGACCTCCGGAAGTGCAGCCAACACCAACTGGATCACCTGGCTCATCCTCGACGTACTGCCAGGCCACGAAGAACAAGTCGACGTCGAGCACTTCCGTGACTTCGCCGAGGATGTGGTAAAGGCATCGCTAGAGCGCGTGCCTGGCGTGGCGCAGTCCAACGTCTATGGAGGCCTCGAGCGCGAGCTCTCCGTCATCGTCGACGAGGCGGCCCTGGCCTCACACGGCATCACCGTGGCAGAGCTGTCTGGGGCAATCAGTAGCGAGAATGTCAACATCAGCGCCGGCCACTTCGACGAGGGTAAGCGTCGTTACATCGTGCGCACCGTCGGCCAGTATCGCACACCGAAAGATGTCGAAGACGTGGTGATCCGCTCCGTCGCCGGCCAGCATATTCGGGTCGCCGACCTCGCCCGGGCCGAGCTCGGCTTCCAGCGGGCTACCGCCCAGGTACGCATTAAAGGCCGGCCGGCGATTGCCATCAACGCCACCCGCGAGACCGGCGCCAATGTTCTCGAGACAATGGAGGGCGTGCGCCAGACCATGGTCGAGCTCAACGAGTCGGTGCTAGCGCGCGAAAATCTCTTTCTACGAATCGTCTACGACGAGACCGACTACATCGGCAGCGCCATCGATCTCGTGCGCAGTAACATCTTCGTTGGCGGCACCCTCGCCATCCTAGTGCTGCTCGTATTTCTGCGCTCCGCTTCGAGCGTCATCATCATCGCCGCCGCCATCCCGATCTCGCTGATCGGCACAGCACTAGTGATGTCCGCCCTCGGCCGCAACATCAACGTAATCAGCCTCGCCGGCATGGCCTTCGCCGTAGGCATGCTCGTCGACAACGCTATCGTGGCCTTGGAGAACATCTACCGGCACCGCCAGATGGGGAAGGATCGACGTCAAGCCGCCTACGACGGCGTCGTCGAAGTCTGGGGCGCTCTGCTGGCCAGCACCCTCACCACGGTGGCCATCTTCCTACCAGTAGTCTTCATCGAAGACGAGGCCGGTCAGCTGTTTCGGGACATCGCCCTGGCGGTGTCAGTTTCCGTGATCCTCAGTCTCATCGTGGCCCTCACCGTAATCCCGATGCTGTCCAACCTCATCCTCAGTGCCGGCTCCCAATTGACCGGCGGTGGAGCTTCGGAGAAATCGCCGGGCGTGCTGCAGCGCTTCGGCTCGTCAGTCAGTAACTGGATCTCTGGCAGCATGCACCACATCAGCGGCAGCTCTGCTCTTCGCTTAGCCGTGGTGGCACTGTTAGTAGGCACCTCCGCGGCAATCGTCCACTTCCTACTGCCCAAGGCAGAGTACCTGCCCACCGGCAACCGCAATCTCATCTTCGCCATTCTGCTCCCGCCGCCGGGTTACAACCTCGACGAACTCATCCAGGTGGGACAGACCGTGGAAGACATCCTGCGCCCGCGCTGGGAGGCGGAGACCGACAGTCCCGAGGCGGAGGCTCTCGACAACAATCTCGTGGAGAACATGTTCTTCGTCGCCTTCGGGACTAATGCCTTCATGGGCGCTAGCGCCCGCGACCCCGAGCGCGCCCGCGAACTCATCCCCGTCATTCAAGGCCCGCTCTGGGGCGTCCCTGGACTAATCCCCATCGTAATCCAGACCTCGCTATTCCAGCGCGGTGGGCGTTCCATCGACATTGAGATCACCGGCCCCGATCTCAATCGGCTCATCGAACTCGGTGGCCAGATTTTCGGTCAGATAATGGGCGTAGTGCCCGGCGCCCAGGCCCGTCCTATTCCCAGCCTCGACCTCGGTAACCCAGAAGTCCGCATCGTACCGGACCGCATTCGCGCCGCCGAGGTGGGTCTCACGGCGCGTGAGATCGGCATCGCCATCAACGCCCTCGTGGACGGCGCCCTCGTCGATGGGTACCAGTTTGAAGGCGAGGAGATCGACTTGCGGGTGCGCGGCGTTGAGGACTGGTTTCGCACCCAGGACATCGGCTCAATGCTGATACAGACCTCCGGTGGCCAGCTGCTGCCCCTGGAATCCGTCGCCGACATCATCGTCACCAGCGGCCCACAGCAGATAAATCACATCGAACGCGCGCGGGCCATCACCATCTCGGTGACGCCGCCGGAGGGCATCGCCCTGGAGATCGCCATCGACAACATCCAGGAACAGATCCTCCGTCCCCTGTACGCCTCGGGACAGATCTCTCCGCCTTACGCCATCAGCCTCTCGGGCACAGCGGACGACCTGAAGAAGACCCAAGAGTCTCTCCAGTGGAATTTCCTGCTCGCCATGGTCATCACCTACCTGCTCATGGCCTCCCTCTTCGAGTCCTTCCTCTATCCCTTCGTGATCATGCTCTCGGTCCCGCCCGCCGCAGCGGGAGGCCTTCTTGGGCTAGTGGCGGTCAACACCTTCATCAGCTTCCAGGCCATGGACATCCTCACGATGCTCGGCTTCGTCATCCTCATTGGGGTGGTCGTAAACACGGCGATCCTCATCGTGCACCAGACCCTGAACGTGCTGCGCAACAAGCCCGATACCCCCCACCGCAAGGCCATCCACATAGCCGTCGCCAGTCGGGTGCGCCCCATCTTCATGTCCACAATTACCAGCGCCCTAGGTATGGCTCCTCTCGTGCTTTTCCCCGGCGCCGGCTCCGAGCTCTATCGCGGCCTCGGGTCCGTCGTTATCGGCGGCCTTCTCATGTCCACGGTATTCACGCTCTTTCTCGTGCCCACCTTCCTCAGCATAGCTATGGATCTGCGCCAGTGGATCATGGAGCGCCTGGGCGGCATCACCGAGTCTCCCTCGACTGGGTCTGTGCAGAACCCAGGCTCCTGAGCAAAGCACAGTCAGAACGGCAACGCCCCCGAGCACGTGCTAATGCCGGGGGCTTTTCGTTTGTGTGCTACGAAATATCCTGGCGGGACTAAAAGCGGACATGCAGCGCGCCCAACGACACCGTCGGCACTCGCATGGCCCCAGGGATCAGGGCGACGTGCTTGCGCTCTTGGTAGGAGCTGTTGGTGGCAAGCACCTCATCTCGCAGTTGGACCATGGAGGCAACCTTGGTCCAGGCGGTGAAGGGAATCCATCCAGCGGCACCGTCCTCGCCCGACACCACACCCGTCGCCACCGCCGCCGCACTCACCGCCAGCAAGGCATAGCCTTGCCGCGCTTCGCCTGCGTAGAAGTACCCAAAGCCGGGCAACACGAACTCAATAGCCAGGGCCAGGGGCACCGACTTGGGCGCCCGGTACGGCGACAGTCGCAACGAAATTCGATGGGGTCCCAGAGTGCGGGCGCTGCGAATGGAGGCGACAGCGTAATTCGCAAGCCGCAGCTGCAACGGGCCAATCACTTCACGCACCGACACGTTGCCCTTTTCGTCGAGGCCCTGCACCCGCACCTGGCGAACCTGGCCCCCCTCGAGTACAATCTCTCCCCACATCGCCTTGGCCTGCAGATTCTCCAGCACCGTGTGGACATCATCGGCGGCAGCCGCAGGCTGCAAGGAAAACAGGTATAAAGCAAAGCCTGCGACGGGAAGGATGCGGCAACAGATCTTCATTGCGGTTCTATATCCTTCGTAGAGCTTGGGATCGACGAATGGCATCTCCGCATATCGTCTTCGAGTGTAAGTGTCAACCTTGGAATCGGTCAACTTCAACGCCGCGGCAGCGCCTCGGCGCAAAGGTGGAGACTTCTCCTAAACCGCCGATACACAGGAGGGGTGGGAAGGGCGTCTCCGTGATGCCCCTCACGCTCACGCCGGACAAGGATGTCGGTGATTCTGCTCGCGGCCTTCCGCGATCGGATTTCATACCCCACAGGGATGTGGGGTTTTTTTTTCGGGGTAGGAAATAATTTTCTCCCGCTAATGCAGAAGGAATTAAGAACCGCCATGGAGGCGGCCCGGGAAGCGGGTCAACTCATCCTCAAGCACAGCGGTGCCGACGTCGCTCGGCGCGACAAGTCGGGCACCTACGAAGGGCACGTCACTGGCGCCGAGGTGCGCGCCGCGGACTACGACCCCGTCACCGTTGCCGATGAAGAAGCCGATGCCGCTTTGCGCGGCCACCTCCTCGGCGCCTTCCCCGAAGACGGCTGGCTGTCCGAAGAATCCACCGACTCCTCAGAGCGCCAGCAGCGTTCGCGAGTCTGGATCGTCGACCCCATCGATGGCACCAAAGAGTTTCTGGAAGGTATTCCCGAGTTCGTCGTCTCCGTCGCCCTCGTCGAAGAGGGCGTTCCCGTCGTCGGCGTGATATACAATCCAGCAAAGAACCAGCTCTACGCCGCGACTAAGAGCGGCGGCACCTTCCTCAACGGCAAGCAGGTTTTCTGCACCGAAGCCTCCGATCTCTTTGACGCTGTCCTCGTCGTCAGTCGCAGCGAAGCGGCGCGCGGCGAGATCGACCCGTTGAGGCCACACCTTCGCGAGGTGCGCCTCATGGGCTCGGCGGCTTACAAGCTTGCCGTAGTGGCCGCCGGTGGCAGTGACCTCAACGTAAGTGTGCAATCCAAGAACGAGTGGGACGTGTGTGCTGGTGACATGCTCGTGCGTGAGGCGGGCGGTCGCATGCTCGACCTCGAAGGTCGGGTGCGCGTCTACAACCAGCCCGACTCGCTGATCCGCGGCGGACTCGCCGCCGGGAACGAATCGCTGACGCAGCTAGCCGTCGACCTCATCAAAAAGGTCAACGGCTAGCGAGAAAGCACAATCATTGTCCTCCTCTCGCCCCCCCACCAACCAGCAAATCATCTCCTTCCTCCAGCGCTACAGCGCACTCATGGAGTTTAGCGGCGCTAATCCCTTTCGCGTACGTGCTTTTGCCAACGCGGCGCGCATTATAGAGGAGCTCAAAGTCGACGCCGCCAAGATGGCTCTCGAGGGTACGCTCACCGAGATCGACGGCGTCGGTAAGGGCGTCGCCGAGTTCGTCGCTGAATTCGCCGATACCGGATCGACCGTGGCGTACGACGAGTTTACCGAGCATATCCCCGAAACTCTCCTCGATCTGCTGCGCATACCCGGCCTCGGCACCAAGAAGGTGAAGGCGCTCTACGACGCCCTCGAGATCGCCACTCTCGAAGAGCTCGACTCCGCCTGCCAAAACGGCCGCTTGGACAGCCTTCCCGGCTTCGGCGCCAAGACTCAGCAGAACATCCTCAAGGGCATCGCCGGTCTCAAGCGCTTCGTCGGTCAGTTCCGGCTTGATCAGGCTATTCTCCAAGCCGAGGCCTTGTACCTCCACCTCGAGGAGCACCCAGCCACGATCCGGATCTCCGTCGCCGGCTCTCTCCGTCGCCGCAAGGAAGTCGTCAAGGACATCGACATCGTCATCAGCTGCACGGATCCGGCAGCCGTCTCCGAAGCCTTCGTCACCCACGAAGAGGTCGAGGACGTCGTCGCCTGGGGTAAGCGTAAAACTTCGGTACGTCTGCGGAGCGGTATTCAGGTGGATCTGCGCATTGTCGAAGACGACCTTTTCCCCTGCATTCTCCATCACTTCACGGGCAGCAAAGACCACAACGTGCTCATGCGCTCCCGGGCGCTAGCTATGGGCTTGCATCTCAACGAGTATGGCCTCTTCCGCGACGACGAAAAAATATTGACCTGCAAGAGCGAGGAGGATCTCTTTCGCGCCCTGAGACTCCACTATGTACCCCCGGAACTGCGCGAGGGGCTGGGCGAGGTCGACGCCGCCGAGAAAGGCGATTTACCTGAGCTCGTTACCGACTCCGACATCCGCGGTATGCTCCACGTGCACACCAGCTACAGTGACGGCAACGACAACCTCCAAGAAATGGTGGAGGCAGTGCGTGAGCGCGGGTACGAATACGTCGCCATCTGCGACCATTCCAAGTCTGCGGGTTACGCCTTCGGCATGAAGGCCGAGGACGTACGCCAACAGCAGGAGGAAATTGACGCCCTCAATGCCGCCAGGTGCGATGACTTCTACATCTTCAAGGGCATCGAGTGCGACATCCTCAAGGATGGCTCCCTCGACTACGACGACGAGCTACTGGCCACCTTCGATCTCGTCGTCGTCGCCATTCACAACCCCATGAATATGGACGAGGCCCAGATGACCAAGCGCATCATTCGGGCCCTAGAGCATCCGGCCTCTCATATCCTCGCCCATCCCACCGGGCGCATTCTCCTCGAGCGCGAAGGCTATGCTATCGACATCGCTGAAGTTCTCGCCGCCGCTGCTGCCAACGGCGTCGCCATTGAGCTCAACGCCCACCCCCATCGCTTGGATCTCGATTGGCGGCAACTGCGCAGAGCCAACGAGCTCGGCGCCAAAGTGGCGATTAACACCGATGCCCACCGGCAGTCGAATCTCGACCACCTGCACCTCGGAGTGGGTATCGGGCGCAAAGCATGGCTCACTTCCGAGGACGTCATCAACTGCCTCGACACCGAGAGCCTTCGGCAGTACCTCACCAACGGCCAGCGCTACCATTAACCGTCCCTTCCTTCCCGCCGCCTCCCGAATCTGGGAGATGTCGACGGCAACACCCGTAGGTAGTGGATGCCTCCTATCCCTCGATTAGGCTGACTTCACCGCCTGCTTCCTGGCTCCGGTAGATGCCGTCGAGGATGCTCAACACCTGCAGGGACTGCTCCGCCGGCACCGGAGAGGGTGCGCCCTCGACGATAGCCCGGGCGAACTCCACACATTCCTGGGCGTGGGGCTCGAGGCCGTCGTACATGAGTTTGATACTTCGGTTGTAGAACTGACGGGTGCCGAAATTACTCTCGACGAACTCGCACTTCGGCCAGTGCATTCCCCCCCGCGTGCCGTATAGCCACATCTGCATGTCCTCACCCTGGGTGTCGTGGTGTAACAACCAAGACACCTCGAGAATTAGCACCGCCCCGTTATCGAAGCGGACGAAGGCGGCTGCAAAATCCTCCACATCATACTCGTCGGGAATCCGGTGTCGGCCCCATCCGGTGAAGGCGCCTTCCTGTTTGGCGATCTCCGCCCGGGCAACGCCGCTCACCGCCACCGGCTCGGGGTTGCCCATGAACCACAGAGTGAGATCGAGGATGTGTACACCGATGTCGATGCAGGGGCCACCGCCACTGTGCTGCTTGAGGATGAAACCCGGGCCCACCGGCGCTCCCCCGCGGCGTAGCATCCAGCTGCGGGCGTGGTAGATGTCACCGAGCACGCCGGTGTCCAGCTCCGCCTTAACCGCCTTCGAGGTGCCCTGAAAGCGAAAGTGCTGAGCCGTCATCAGCATCTTGCCGGATCGGTCACGCGCCTCGATCATAGCGCGAATCGACTCCGGCGTCGGCGCCAGCGGCTTCTCGCAGATCACGTGTTTACCCGCCTCCAGGGCGGCGATGCTCAGCGGCGCATGGTACATATTCGGCGTACACACGTCGACGATGTCGATGTCAGGATCGGCGATCAGGTCTGCGGGATTGGCGTAGAGCCGATCTACGGAGTGCTCTCCACCCCACGACTGCAGTATCTGCTCGTTGAGATCACTGCCGGCGATCACTTCCGCGTCGCCCGATGCTCCCCAACCCGGCATGTGGGTGCCGGCGATGCCGCCAACTCCAATGACTCCCACCTTCAACTGGTCCATTCCCGTCGCTCCCTTTCTGTCATAATCTCGTGACGATGTGAAGTGCGCTCGTGTCGCGACTCCGCGCTATGCGCTTGTGGCGCACGCCGTCGCCCTCCTCGGTGTGGTAGAACCCGCCGTCGGAGATGCTGTGGTTCACATCGATTGGCGGACAGTCTGGTATTGAATGTAGGGCCTCTCGTGGTTCCCTTCACCACCTCTCTGCCCTCCGAGATCACAAATATCAATAAATCTTGATGTTGCTATTTTTTCCGGTACGGGTTATGTTATTGAAGTCAACTTCAACCTCAATTAATCCTTCTAATATTTACTTCTGCAATGTCTTACGAGAATAACAATATCCCGTTTTCCGCCGTCATGGAGGACCGTATCCTGGTCCTCGATGGTGCCATGGGAACGAGTCTGCAGGATTACAAACTCAGCGAGGAGCAGATCCGCGGAGATGTCTTCGCCGCCCACCCTCAAGACCTGCTTGGCTGTCACGACGCCCTATGCCTGAGCCGTCCTGACATCATCGAAGAAGTGCATCGCTCCTTCCTCAACGCCGGCGCCGACATCCTCGAAACCAACACCTTCAACGCCACTCCCGTCTCCCTGGAGGACTACGGCCTGCAGGAGCGAGTTCGCGAGATAAACCGTGAAGCGGCCCGCGTCGCGCGACGGGCCGTGCAAGAGCACGCCGAGAGGAGGCCGCTCTTCGTCGCCGGCTCTATCGGGCCGACCCGGGTCACCCTCTCCCTATCCCCCGACGTCGAGGATCCCGGCTTCCGCACCCACTCCTTCGAGGAGATCGCCGACGGCTATCGCGAGCAGATCGAGGGCCTCGTCGAAGGTGGCGTCGACTTGCTCCTGGTGGAGACCGTCTTCGACACTCTGACCCTCAAGGCCTGCCTACACGCGCTACGCGCTCACTTGGCCGATGGCGCCGCCGCCATTCCCCTCATTGTCAGCGTCACAATCACCGACCAGAGCGGACGCACCCTGTCAGGCCAAACCCTGGAGGCGTTCTGGCACTCTATCCAGCACGCTCCCGGGCTCATCGCTGTGGGCATAAACTGCTCTCTCGGACCGGCGGCCCTGCGCCCCTACGTGGAAGAGCTTGCTCGTCTCGCCCCCCTTCCTGTCAGCTGCCATCCCAACGCCGGGCTACCGAACGAATTTGGGCGCTACGACGAGACCCCCGAGCAGATGGCACAAGTTCTGGGGCAGTTTGCCAGCAACGGACTGATCAATCTCGTCGGCGGCTGCTGCGGCACGACGCCGAAGCACATCTACGCCATCCGCGACGCCGTGGACCGGTACGCGCCGCGCACACCTCCCGTGGCTCCTGCTCTCCCCACCTACAGTGGTCTCGAGCCCCTCGTCGTCTATTCCGATTCTACCTTCATCGTGGTGGGTGAGCGCACCAACGTCACAGGCTCGCGCCACTTCTCCCGCCTTATCCGCGATGGCGACTTCGAGGCCGCTATCGGTGTCGCCCGCCAGCAAGTGGAGGAAGGCGCCAACCTCATCGACGTTAACATGGACGAGGGTCTTCTCGATTCCGCCGCCGCCATGGAGCGCTTTCTCAAGCTTCTCGCGGCCGAGCCCGACATCGCCCGCGTACCGGTGATGGTCGACAGCTCGGACTTCTCCGTCATCGAGGCCGGCCTGCGCTGTCTCCAAGGCAAAAGCGTTGTCAATTCCATCAGCCTGAAAGAGGGCGACGAAGTCCTTCGCACCCAAGCTCGGGCCGTGCGCGACTACGGCGCTGCCGTCGTGATCATGGCCTTCGACGAGACCGGGCAGGCAGTCACCGTCGAGCACCGTGTCGAGATCTACGACCGCGCTTACCGAATCCTCGTCGACGAGCTCGGCTTCCCTCCCCACGACCTGATCTTCGATCCCAACATCCTTACCGTCGCCACCGGCATGTCGGAGCACAATGACTACGCCGCCAACTACATCGAGTCCCTGCGGCAGCTCTCCCAGCGTTACCCCGAAGTCATTCTCAGCGGCGGCGTCAGCAACATTTCGTTCTCTTTCCGCGGCAACGAGGTCGTCCGGCGCGCCATGCATTCCGCCTTCCTCTACCACGCCATCGCTGCAGGCATGGACATGGGCATCGTCAACGCCGGACAGCTCGATGTGTACGATGAGATCGATCCCCAGTTGCTAGAGCGCGTGCAGGACGTCCTTCTGAACCGCCGCCATGACGCGACCGAGCGACTCCTCGGCATCGCCGATGCTCACCGGGACGGAGGCGCAAGAGGATGGGATCCGACGGTGGAGCTCGAATGGCGCCAAGCAGGGGTGGAAGAGCGGCTGCAGCACGCTGTGCTGCACGGTATCACCGACTACATCGAACCCGATCTGCAGGAGCTGCTCGACGCCGGCCAGGTACCCCTGGTCATTATCGAGTGCACGCTGATGTCGGGCATGAATGTCGTCGGCGACCTGTTCGGCGAGGGCAAGATGTTCTTGCCCCAAGTGGTGAAGAGTGCGCGAGTGATGAAGCAGGCCGTCGCCTTCCTAGAGCCCCTCATGGAAGACAGGCAGGACACCGGCGGAGATAGAGATCGCAGTCGCATCGTCATGGCCACGGTGAAAGGGGACGTGCACGACATTGGCAAGAATATCGTCGGCGTCGTTTTGCGCTGTAACGGCCACAAGGTCATCGATCTCGGCGTCATGGTGCCCGCAGATCGGATCCTGGAGAGCGCTCGTGAAGAGAGGGCCGATATCATCGGTCTCAGCGGACTCATCACCCCCTCTCTCGACGAGATGGTTCACGTCGCGGAGGAAATGGAGCGCCTCGAGCTCGACCTCCCCCTCCTCATCGGTGGTGCCACCACAAGCCGACGACACACGGCGGTCAAGATCGCCCCCGTTTACTCGGGTCCGACTCTGCACGTCTCCGACGCCTCTCGCGCACCAAAAGTCGCCTCCAACTTAATGACGAAGACGCGTCGCATCGGCCTGGTCACCGAGAACCGGGAAGAGCAGCAACGTATGCGTGTGCAGTTCGAAAGCGATTCCAGCGCACGGTCACTGATGTCCTATGGCGAGGCGGTCGAGCGCCGCGCCCGCCTTGACTTCTCCAGTGCCAACGTTGCCACTCCGACGCAAGTCGGTACCCAGGTGCTGGCGCCTGTGCCCCTTGACGAGATCGTTCCTTACATCGATTGGTCGCCGTTCTTCCACGTCTGGCAGTTGCGTGGCTCTCACCCAGCCGTCCTCGAGGAGGAAAGCCAGCGCGGAACTCAGGCCCGAAAGCTGTTCGCCGACGCCGAGACCCTGCTCGAGCAGACCGTCGGGGGGGGCTGGTTGGAGGCGCGAGTCGCGTACGGACTGTTTCCCGCCGCGGCCTGCGGTGAGGATATCCTGATCTTCGATCCCGAAGCCGCCGAGCACGAACTCACCCGCCTGCCCTTCCTAAGGCAGCAGCGCCGTAAGCGCGATGACAACTCCCCCATGTACAGCCTCGCCGACTACGTCGCCCCTGCCATTGGTCGGCGACGCGACCCCTCCGACTTCGTGGGCGCCTTCGCCGTCACCGCCGGCCTCGGCACAGACGAGGCAGTCCACCGCTTTGAGAGCGCCCACGACGAGTACAACGCCATCATGATGAAAGCACTTGCCGACCGCCTCGCGGAGGCACTCGCCGAAATGATGCACCTTCGCGTGCGCATCGAGTGGGGCTATGAGCGGGAGGAAAAGCCGTCGACGGCGGACCTTATCGCCGAGCGCTACCGCGGCATCCGGCCGGCGCCCGGTTACCCGGCCTGTCCCGACCATTCCACAAAGCGAGCGCTGTTTCAGTTGTTAAACGCTACCGCCACCACGGGGATGACCCTTACCGATACCTGTGCTATGATGCCCGCCGCCTCCATTTCCGGGCTTTACTTCCAGCATCCGGAGTCGCGCTACTTCGCCGTGGGTCCCTTGGGACTGGATCAGTTGGAGGACTATGCCCGGCGCCAGGGAGTGTCGCGCACCGAGGCAGAGCGCTGGCTGGCTCCCAATCTCGTCTACGAGGCATGAGTCGACCTGAGCTCCATCGCTTCGCGTTGAGGGCGAAAAAATGAATCTCGTTGCGATAGGCGTAGCAAAATTTCCGTCCACCTTGATCATAATCTCCCACTACCCTAGCCTGTCGCTCCGCGCGGTGAACAAATGTCAATTGACTCCAGAGAAGGAGAAGTCCATCGTGGAGGAGCGAATGGAAGAGCTCTATGCAGAGCGCATCGAGTGCATAGAGAAAGTCACACTCCGTGGCCGGCGGCCGCGGAAAATCGGCTACAATGCGCGCATCCCCACCCATGGACCCCGCATCTCCGATCCCGTCGTCCGCCTGCGCACCATCGGCGGCGGCATGGGGATCGGCTGGTCACGGCTGCAACGTGAACAAGCTGAACAGCTCATCGGCAGAAGCGTGGGCGAGCTCTTCCGTCTACCCGAGGGCAGCCTTGACAGGTCGAGCCCCGTTGACCTCGTCATGTGGGACCTCGTCGCTCGATTACTCGATATGCCCCTGTACCGACTGCTTGGCGCTCGCGGCTCTCGTGAGGTCACCCTGTACGATGGCTCCATTTACATCGACGATCTCGAAAGAGACAACCAGGCAGCGCGACAGATCTTTCGCGACGAGGTCGCTAGCGGACAGGAGCACGGCTATGCCCACTTCAAGGTCAAGGTCGGTCGCGGCGCGCGCTGGATGCGGCCAGAGGAGGGGTTGGCTCGCGACGCCCTCGTCGTGCACACGGTGCGTGAGGCCGCCGGTCCCGACGCTCACGTGCTCATCGATGCGAACATGGGAAATACGCTGAACTCGGCCTGTCAGCTTTTGGAAGCCGTCGCGGACGCAAGGGTGTTGTGGTTTGAGGAGCCCTTCGCCGAGGATCGCCCCCTCAACCAGGCCCTGAAGGAGTTCATTCTCGACAACGGGTGGGGCACACTCGTCGCCGACGGCGAATTCGCGCCGCCGCCGTACTTCTTCGACCTTGTGCGCGAGGGCTGGATCGACATCGTGCAACAGGACTTTCACGCCTACGGGTTGACCTGGTGGCGACGGGTCGCCGCCGAGATCGAGCCCTGGGAAGCGCGCTGTGCACCCCACACCTGGGGCAGCTACATCGAGCGCTTCGCCCACGCCCATTTCGCCGCCTCTATCCCAAATTACCTGCTGCTAGAAGCGGCCCCCGCCCACATGCCCGGCGTCGTCCTCGACGGCTGGGAGATGCGTGACGGCAACCTGTTCGTCCCCGACACCCCGGGCACCGGCTTCGACGTCGAACCCAGTGTCTTTGCACAGGCCATGGAAGACTCCGAGTCTTTCCGAGTGGCCGCCTGATCGCGGCGTCGAGTTATCACCGCCGCAACCACCCGGGCAGGCGAACCCCTTCCGACATTCTCCACGCCGTGAGGAACAACGACGCCGTGAAGCTGGCGGCTCGATCTGCCCGCTCGGTGGCAAAGGCCTGACCTGATTCTGTCAGCGGATCGAGATCGTGAGTGAGTTCGTACACTCGGTTGACGCGAGCGAAGCTATCCTCAAGTTGCCCCATCACGGCGGCGAACAGATCGTCATAGGCAATCACCGAGGCACTCGTCGCCAGCAATGAGGGATCCATCTCTATCCGCTCTACCATGGAGTCCACACTCTCGTGAATTCCCTCGCCAACGACGGTTCCATCCGACATCTTGCGGCCGTTGTAGTCCTTGGTCACGTGCAGGGGATGGGCCAAATCCTGGGCATAGTGGGCGAGCATGCCAGCACGTATCAGACACTTCATCTGAATCGCTTCGACCTCGGGGAACTTCCTGTATTCGGCGAGGGCCACGACGAGAATTTCCGTCGCTTCCAAGATCGCGTAGGGCAACAGACCGACCCGCTCGGGGGCCACATCGAGCTCCCTGCACAGGGCGATGAACTCGTAGCGCGTCGCCGGCAGCGCTCTACCCTGCAGCCGTTCCGGATTGAGGTAATGCTCTGGATTCTCCGCGCTGGTCACGTGCGCAAGCTGACTATTCTTGATGATGTCGGCATCGAAGGAGACGTGCACCACCGTCTCGATGCCGTCGCGGAAGAACGCGGGGACGTCCTCGGGCAGGGCCTGCACCGCTGCACGCGTGAGAATACTGTGGCTGTCTCCCCAGAACGCTTGAACGGGCCCGACCGCGACAGAGGTAAGAATCACACAGATGCCAAGAAGGGCTCCCGTTGACAGCGTCTTGGGGCCACGTATGTTACCGAAATTGGACATATCGCAGCGCGACGCTTCGACCTCTCGAAGGCGCAGGCCTGCGGAATGCCTGCAGTCCTTCATTCCCAACCCTCCCTCATTCCGTTCTCAGGAGACGATCTCATGGCGATTCGACTGGGGGACGAAGCCCCGGATTTCACCACCGAAACCACCGAGGGGTCGATCAACTTTCACGAGTGGCTCGATGACAGCTGGGGCGTCCTATTCTCCCACCCCGCCGATTACACCCCTGTTTGCACCACCGAACTGGGAACGGTGGGCAAGCTCAAAGACGAGTTTTCCAAGCGCGGCGTCAAAGTCATCGGACTCAGCGTCGACCCGGTGGACTCTCACACGGGCTGGATTCAGGACATTGAGGAGACCCAGAACACCAACGTTAATTTCCCCATTATCGCCGATCCTGATCGCAAGGTCGCCGATCTATACGACATGATTCACCCAAATGCACTCGACAATCTCACCGTGCGTTCGGTGTTCGTGATCAGCCCCGACAAGAAGGTGAAGCTCACCCTCACCTACCCCGCGTCCACGGGACGCAACTTCGACGAGATCTTGCGCGTCATTGACTCCTTACAGCTGACGGCCAAATACAGCGTTGCCACTCCCGCCAACTGGCAGGACGGCGACGATTGCATCGTCGTACCGGCGCTCTCTGACGAGGAGGCGACGGAGAAGTTCCCCAAGGGTTTCGCCGCGGTGAAGCCCTATCTGCGCGTAACGCCGCAGCCCAACAAGTAGTCGAATCAAGCTCTGCCTGCACGACGGCCGAGGTCTCAGGCGCTGATGAGTCAGCACTATCCCCGCGTCCCTTGAGGGGAGTTCTTTAAGCAGGCGCGCCTCGTTCTCGTGATTGCGCCGGTAGCCTCTGGCCCAAAGCGAAATTTCGCTCCGGAGAAATCGATCGTGAAGACCCATCTGTCCGTGGAAGACAACGGCGTCATGCTGTTGCGCTATCCGCGGGCGATGTGTCGGTGATGACGTGGGCAGAGGCGGTCGCTTCGCAGCCACCCTACGATCTCGTGCTCTACGGCACCGAGGCCATCGCTGTCGTCTGTCGTGAATTGACCCTCTACACCACGGACAGCTGAGAGGTACGATCATATTCTCCTCTCCCTTGCCGGCGGGCCGCCGCAACGCCACCGAGCAGTTCATCACCAGCATCCGCAGCGGAGAGCTTCCGTACGGGCAAACCGATCTCGAGATCTCCCACTCCACCCAACAGGTCGTCGAGGCGGGGCTGCGCTCGGCGACTTCGGGAGTAGAGGTCTCGCTTCAATGAGCACGAATTGGATGGGAATTCGCGCCTCTTTCCCAATAGAATGTCGGCTATAACGGAAGTCCGTCGTCGTCCGCGTCGTCGCTGTGACCCACAGCCACGGACGCCACTGCACCTATACCCGTCTCAGGTTCGACGCTTTCCCGGCCGTAGAGTAGGTCCAGTTCGGCGGGGCCACCCGCAGCTTCCATGAGATGTAGGCCGCTCACTACGATCTCAGTGACATAGTGTCGATTGCTGCGGGCGTCCTCCCAACTGCGCGTCTGCATCCGCCCCTCGATGTAGACCTTGCTTCCCCTTCTCAGATAATGGATAGCGATCTCAGCAAGTCGACGCCAGAGAACGAGGCGATGCCACTCTGTGCGGTGCTTCTGCTCCCCCTTTCGATCGGTCCAGAATTCGTCCGTGGCCAAGTTAACCGTCGTAACCTGTGAGCCACTCGGCGTGAAGCGAGTTTCCGGATCCGCTCCCAGATTCCCGACCAGAATAACTTTATTCACAGTGTTCGCAGGCGACATTTCGCTTCTACATATCCTTCCCTCCCCCCTGACGTGGGTGTGGGGGTGGGAGACCTATCGGTCTTCCGGCACCCGAGCCACGGCCCCGCGCCGCCGGGCCTGAGGGGTCTCGATTCCATAGCGTCGGCACAGCCTACCGAAACTGCCCGGTGCGATGCCCAGGGCCAGTCCAGCATCGCGATTGCTCGCGTAGATCCTAGCAGCGCGCTCAATGCGCTCCCGATCGAATTGCTGCATCAAATTGCCTCCCAGAGCGTTAGGTAAAGTGAATAAGTCTTCCGTGTCAGCGGTACGGCCATGTCACCACTGGAAGTGCTCATTAGTATACTACTAATATGTGCACTTGTCAACACTTCCCATCGTCGATCACTTCCTGTCTCTGACAGACTATTGCGTCTCCACACGGATCTCCGATAGCGCCTCTGAAAGTCGATCAATGTCACATGATCCATTGTACAAGTGACCGGAGACCCGGACCCGCCCGTAGTCCCCCCACACCAGAATCCCTCTATCCGCCAACGCCTCTGCTACGCCTCGAGCGTCACGGGCGCGAAAGCAGGTGTTGCCTGATCTGGCAGTGCGCTCCGATGGAGAGATCACCGTGAGTCCAAGGGCCCCCAACTGTTGCGCTGCGATCTCGCTGAGATCGCGGGCGTGCTCTTGGATTTTCGATGTCCCGATCTCCAGACTACGCCGCAGAGCACACTCAAGAAACATGACGACCAACATAGCCAGATTCCCCGGCTCCAGGCGCTCCGGCATCGGGCGCACGTCGACGTCGGCAGCCCGTTCCGCCCCCTGCACCGGCCACACCGCCAGATTGTGCCAGCCGAAACAGCTATCGCTCACCGCCTGCTGGGCACGCTTCCCCACGAAGCACGGCGCCGTGCCGTGAGTTGCCAGCATCCACTTGTAGCTGCTGCTCACACACAGATCCGTCAATTTTGCAGGGACCTCGATCACTCCAGACGCGTGGGTGGCGTCCACAGCCAGCAGCGGATCGCCGGCACTCCGCGAGAGCCCGGTGGACAACTCTCGCAGATCGAGATTCTGCCCAGTGTAGAAGCTAACCTGGCTCACTGCCACGACTCGGGTCCGCTCGTCCACGGCGGCGACCACGTCCGCCTCGTGGATGTGC
The DNA here is from genome assembly GCA_036336855.1 of Candidatus Latescibacterota bacterium. Classification (GTDB taxonomy): domain Bacteria; phylum Latescibacterota; class UBA2968; order UBA8231; family UBA8231; genus JAYZFI01. The sequence goes on along the minus strand of JAYZFI010000006.1, from coordinate 91,693 downwards.
CAATCGCGATGGGAAACCATGCGCACTTCCACTCCCCTTTCCCGCAGGTTCCGCCAAGCGTAGGCCACGGAGGGAAACTCCAGATTGTCGGTGACCACGTTGTCGCCGGCACGCCAGTCCAGACCGCGCGCCAACCAGTTCATTCCTTCCGCTGCCGAGGGCACGAAGGCGATGTTGCACGGCTCCACTCCCCACAACAGACCCACTTGCCGGCGGCACTGCTCACCGACCGCGAAGATCTCCTCCCGCCCGCGATCGCCGGTGCTCTTGAGCTCCGCGAACTGGGCGTACACCGCATCAAACTCGCGCAGCCACGGAGCCTCGCCTCCAGTGCACAGATGGGTGACCTCCTCTAGGCCGGTGAAGGCGTTGGGGCACAGAAGGGGTTGAACACGGCGAGTCATCCCTTGCTTGCTCCTCTCGCTAACGGGCTCAGCGATAGCGCAACGACAGCAGCGATCCCGTACACGGCCGCGGCAAGGACGAACACAGAGGCTGTGGGCAGTCCCACCTGCAATAGCAGCCAGCCGGCGTTGGGCCCCACCGCCGAGCCCAGGTCGGAGGCGGTAACGAACACCGCCACCGCCCGACCACCACCCCTTCCGGCCTCCGCTTGCAAGGTCACCCCGACGCCTGTGGCACAGGCGTAGAACAGCAACACGGCCAGTAGCACTCCCATCAGTCCCTCAGAAACCGCCCCAATGATTAGTGCACCCGCCCCACCAGCGAAGAACGCCACTCCGGCACGCTTGTGCCCGATGCGATCGGAGACCGCGCCGAGTAGCGGTGCGGTGAGATCAGTAATCCAGCGAGCCGCCAGCAACGCACCGGTGAGAGTAGCGACTCCGAGGCTACCTAGTCCGTGCAGGCCAACGTCCTCTCCTCCGCCCGCGCTCACTCGCTCGGCCAGAACGGCACCAAGGGTTGCCGCCAGCAACCCTTGGCCAACGCTGCCGCTGGCAAAGCCGCACAGCATGAAACCTGGGCTACATCGCTGCGCATCGCTTGCTCCCACGCCCTTCTCCTCGTGCACCAAGCCGCGCCGCGAGATCGGACCCAAGGGAACACAGAGCAGGGAAGCGGCGGAAAAGATTAGCAGGATCGCGGTGAAACCGAGCAGATCGTGGCCGGCGGCACCAACCAGGTTTCCGCAGATCGATCCCATTCTCGAGATCCCGCTATAGAGTCCCATGGTTCGGCCCAGTCGGCCCGTGGCAGCGCTGTCCACCACCGTCATCATTCCAATCTGGCGAAGGAAGGACCAACAGACGCCCCACAGTATGCGCGCGGTCAGTAGTACTGGGAAGGCGCTGAACAGCCCGTACACCGCGGTGAGCAACGCCCCGGTGATGAGGGAGATCGTGAGCAGCGGAGCGGGATCCATGATCCGGGTGACACGCTCGGCAAAGTGATTGCTGAGCAGGCGAACGATGCGGTTGGCCGAAAGGATGAGCCCCACCTGGTACGGCGACAGCCCCAGCGTTTTGTAGTAGCTCGGCAGCACGGCGTACAGCATCTGGTCCCCCAGCAGAGAAGAGGCTGTCGCCAGTGATACCATGACCACCGAGCGCTGGCTCATGCCGCCGCTTCAACCTCCGATCGCGCCAATGCCAACAACTCTTCGTCGCGCAACAGATTGGCAATGCGCAGCCCGGGCACACCAGCCTGTCGGGCGCCAAGCAGCTCGCCGGGGCCGCGCAACTCGAGATCCTTGCGTGCCAACTCGAAGCCGTCGTCGGTGTCGCAAATCGCCTGCAGACGCTGCTGCCAGACTCCCTCATCCCTTCCGGCGTCGTCAGGGGGATAGGCAACGAGGATGCAGTAGGACATCTCGGCGCCGCGGCCCACCCGACCACGCAGCTGGTGCAGCTGTGCCAGCCCGAAGCGCTCGGCGTGCTCGACGACAAGCACCGTCACGTTGGGCACATCGACGCCGACTTCGATCACCGTTGTCGCCACCAGCACATCGACCTCGCCAGCGCTGAAGCGCTTCGTCACCTCGGACTTTTCTTCCGCTGTCATGCGTCCGTGCAGTAGTTCAACGCGGCAGTCGCGCAGTGCGCCGGAGCACAGCTCCCGGTGTCCCTCCACGGCAGAGGTCAGATCCAAAGCCTTAGCTTCGTCGATGACGGGGTAGACGACGTAGGCCTGCCGGCCTTCCCGTATCTGCTCCCGGACGAAGTCGAAGATCGCTCCTCGCCGGTCCGGACCTCGCAGCGCCGTGCGCACCGACTTGCGCCCTGGTGGCAGCTCGTCAAGAACAGATACCTGCAGGTCTCCGTAGACGCTGAGAGCCAGCGAACGCGGGATCGGCGTCGCCGTCATGATTAACAAGTTGGCGCCCGCACCTTTCTCGGTCAGCTGCTGGCGCTGCGTGACCCCAAAGCGATGCTGCTCGTCGACGATGATGAATCCAAGATTGGCGAAGCTCACATCCTCCTGCAACAGGGCGTGCGTGCCGACAGCGATGGCGATGCTACCCGTCTGCAGCCCAGTGAGCCGTTCTCGGCGCACCGCTGTCCGCTGCCCACCGGTGAACAGGATGGGCGAGATCCCCAGCGGCTTGAGAAGCCCTTGGATGGTGTAGAAGTGTTGCTCGGCAAGGATCTCCGTGGGCGCCATGAGCGCCACTTGATAGCCGGACTCCATCGCCGACAGTGCTGCCGCCAAGGCAACTATAGTCTTGCCCGAGCCAACGTCTCCGTGCAACAGTCGGCGCATGGGAGGTGGGGCCTGCAGATCTGCGTGGATCTCCGTTAGCACCCGCTCCTGCGCTGCGGTGAGCGCAAAAGGCAGATGCTCGCGCAGCTTGCGGATGAGCTCTTTCCCGGGGGGCAGCGAGACTCCCGTCAGCGACTCGATCTGGCGCCGCCGCTGCGCCAGTGCCTCCTGCATCTGGTAGAGTTCCTCGAAGGCTAGTCGCCGGCGCGCCGCAGCCATGCACTCCCAGCTCTCCGGAAAATGAATGTCCTGCAGTGCGCAGCGCAGACTCACCATATTGTGGCGCTCGGCTACATCGGCCGGTACCGATCCCAAGAGCTGTCCCCCGTAACTGTCGAGGGCAGCGCGGATGAGCCTGCGAAAACTCCGGCTGCGCAGCCCCCTCTCCTTCATCTCCGCACTGGAGGAGTAGAGGGGTACGATACGCCCCGCGTGCAGCATCTCCCCGGACTCATCGGCGACGAATTCGTACTCAGGGTGGGCTACCTGACGCTGCCCTCGGAAGAACTCCACGCGGCCGCTCAGTGCGATGGTATCTCCCGTCTGCAGCCGCACGTACTGCCCCCCCCGGAACCAGACACAGTTGAGGGGGACTCCAGAGTCATCATCCACGCTCGCTGTCGTCGGCGGGCGTCGACCGCGCCGCGGCGGCGGCGCGATTACCTGCGTCACGGTACCGATCACGGTGACCAAGCGGCCATCTTCGACGTCGACGATACGCACGACTTGGCTGCGATCGAGATAGCGTCGCGGGAACTGTAGCAGGAGGGACGCGACGCTCTCCACCCCCGCCTCCCTCAGGATACCCCCGCGTCGGCTTCCCACCCCGGCGACGGACTCCACCGGAATCTGATTGATCGCACCCACCAAGATAGGAATACGCCCTCCTCCGGCTTCGCCCTCCTCCTCTTCCTGCCGCAAATTAATCCTCAAATCACCGTCTCTTCCTCGAGCAAGAGATCTAACACATTATGTTAAGTAATAATACATAATACCAAAATATCGGATGAAGACATCCGATGACACTTACAGATGCTAGAAAGGCGCGACTTGGGGGTGTCCATTCTCAGGCTCCGAGAAAACGGGTAGCTTTCTCTTCTACTGGAGTTTATCAATGCAAGTGAAGAACCGGGATCGGAACAGACAGAGTCGACATCTGCCAGACGGAATCCGGATTGGACAGCGCTTTCTGCTTCGATTCGTGGGTCCACGGGTCGAGGCTCCCCCTACCGGGGTCGCCTGCAGGAGATGAGTAAGGACGGCCTGCTCTGCTTCGACGTCTCCGGCGACGTGCGCACCATGAATCGGTCTGGGGACAACTACAGCTTCTTTAGCGAGATCCGCGGCCGTGGTCGACTGCGCAACCGACGTCTGCCGGTGCTCCTCGTGGAGAAACCGGATCACTTGGATCACACCCACCACCGTCGCAGTGCCTACCGGATCTCGGTCTGCCTGAAGGGGACCACTGAATGGCCCACATCGCGGGAGATCCTGTCGCAACCTGCGGCGCTCACCAACCTCAGTGGCGATGGCGCCCAGATTTTCCTGCGTAGCCATCCCCAAACCGACGAGATCGCTCTGACCATTGAGGAACCGCCTACGGGATTCATAGCAGAAAGCACCCGTCGCACACACGCCTCGGTCCGGAGTCTCCCCGTGCCAGCTCAGCATCGACAATCCCCTGCACGACGCCTGCCAGCAACTACGCAGCCGCCTCGCGCAGATTCCTGCCACCATCGCGGGGACGCGACTGCATTCACAGGACTCCAGGGGGCCAGTCTACGCCCTCTCGCTAGCCTTTGCGGAGGGCCGAGAGACCTGCTACCAACTCGTGCGCTACCTCGAGCGCCAATCCCTGAGCCGCGGTCTTCGGGACGGCACCATTGACAGCACAAACCGAAAAGAGCCCAGGAAACTAGCCACCGCCGCCTGACCTTCACCCTCTCGGGCTCACAGGTGTGGCTGGGCCCACGGACGATGCCGCTTTCTTGACACGCGTCCGTGGGCCCAGCTATATTCGCGAGTTAATTTTCTACATTGTGCCTCCCAATGGGGTCTTTTAACCCTCTCCTCTCGCCAGTCGGTCCGGACTCCAATAGCCTGTGGCCACACGACAGTCCTTCTCGCAATTCCTCATCGGCAGTGCTTCCCTCGAGCGGCCCTCCTTCTTCTACGGGTACGCCGGCATGTGGCTCCATCTGGTCATCAGCGTGCCCGTGCTTGTCCTCATCGTCGACGTGCCCTTCCTCGACGCCATCTCTTCGATGGCAATCAGCTCGCCGAGTCTAGGAATCCTCGTCTACAGTGTGCTGTCGCGGGAGTACGGCCTGTTCGTCAGCGCCTTGTCCTACGTATTGAGCATGGGTCGAGTCTTCGACCCAGCCTTCCTCGGCCTCACCTTTCTGGTAGTCGCCATCATAATCTCCCTTGCTTCCGGGTATCTGCTGATAGCCCGTGAGTACCGGTGCTTCACCCGAGAGATCTGTAACGGCAACGAGAGCGGGGTTCCCCTGTGGACCACAGTGCTCATCGGCACCACGGTGATCCTGCTGTTCATCTACGGAATCCGGCTGCTATAGCTCTCCGCGTCAGCGGATCTTCAACGTCGCCAGCCCGCACAGCGCCAGAATTCCGGCAAGAATCCAGAAGCGGATGACGATCTTCGTGTCGGCCAGCCCGCGCGCTTGGAAGTGATGGTGGATCGGGGCGCTGAGGAAGAACCGCCGCCCCAGCCACTTTAGTCCCAACTTCTCCTGCACGACGACGGATAGCGCTTCGCCGACGAAAATTCCGCCGACGACGAGGAAGAGGAACTCCTGCTTCACCAAAACCACCACGGTACCCAGAAGCCCTCCCAGGGCCATTGAACCGGTGTCGCCCATGATCACATTGGCTGGATAGGAGTTGAACCAGAGAAAGCCCAGACAGGCTCCAAACACGATCGAGCAGATGATGGCCACTTCCCCGACTCCGGACACGAAAGGGAAAATCAGGAACTCGGATATCTGAGCGTGACTGGAGACATACGCGAACACCCCATACACGGCGACCACGAAGGAGACCGGTACTACGGCGAGCCCATCGACCCCGTCGGCAATGTTCACTGAGTTGGAGATCGCGATCAAAGTAAAGACAATGAAGGGCACGTAGCCCCAGCCCAGATCCATGATCGGGGTCTTCAGAAACGGCACGTAGAGCTGCGTCGCCAGTCCTTCCGGCATCGGCGACAGTCCTTCGATTGTACAGACCAGCGCGAAGGCGAGGGCGAAAACGAACTGCACGACGAGCTTGGCCGATTCGGACAAACCTCGATCGCTGGCGCCGTGGCGCACCTTGAGGTGGTCGTCCACATAGCCGAGGGCGGCGAACCACACCGAGGCACCCGCACACAACATTACGAAGGGATTCTCCAAGCGGCACCAAAGCGCCATGCTCAGGAGAATCGCCGCTACCAGCAGCCCACCCCCGTACGTCTTGGTGGCTTGCGATCCGGATACGGGAAAGTGATCATAGGTGCGACGTGTGTCGCGGTGTCCTGAGCGGTAGAGGTAGAGAATGATACGCCCGCCGAAGAGGATCGTGAACAGCAGCGCCGTCATCGCGCCGGCGATAGCGCGGAAACTGATGGAATCGAGAAGCCGCAGGAAGGATAGTGCCGAGAACTGTTCCTGCAGAAAGATGCCCAGGTAGTGGAGCACCTTGTCCTCCTAATCTCCGGAACCCGTGTTGCGTGGGCTCTGTGAATCCGAATTACCGCCCCCGTTATCGAACACCTCTTTCGACAGGTTGTGGATCCGCTCCTTGAGGGGAAAAGCGGGCTCGAAATTCGGGGACGTCGTCAGTATTTGATCGAGATCCTGGGCGATCGCCTCGGCAGGGACGACTCCCCGGTGCAGCAACGCCTGCAGAGCCCCCACCGTCTCCTGACGGAACTGCCAATCGGGATGCATGTAGAACATACGCAACCGGTCAACGACGGCGGCGTTTGTGGCGATCGTGCCCAGACCGCGAATCACCTTCACCACCACTGCCGGTGCCGGATCGGTGAGGGCCTTCATGAGCGCCCCTTCCGCCGGCCCACCAGGCTCGGCCTGCTCACCGATGACGCGTGCCGCCGCGGCCCGCACTTCGAAGTAGGGATCTTCCGCCAGCGCGTTAAGGATCGCCTGGTACACAGAGCGGCCTCCCCGACGCAAGCCGATCATGCGCAGAGGCCAGTCGACGATGTTGCGGCGCAAGATACCTGGGTGACAGAAGTCACCTCCCACCAGCCGCTTCAAGCCCCCCACGGGTCGGCGGTCGCCGAGAATAGCCAGCATGAGTTCAATACGGTCTTCGTAATCGAGGACGCCCACCAGCTTGACGCCCACGTTGCGCCGCCCCAACGGGATCTCGTACCACTCGGTAGAAACCAGGTATCGATCGACCTGGTAGCGGAGGTAGTCAAGCTCATCGACAGGCAGGTTGGTCACGCCGCCCACATCCTCGATGTGCTTTTGCACGTAACGCAACATACGGTTCGGATCCGTGGGCAGACTGCCCGCAATTACGGGAAACTCTAGATTCAGAGGTGCCGGCCGTCGCCCCGAGGTGAGGGCATCGATCTCCTGCAGTATGAGCTCCAGGCTGTCCGGTCGTGGCTGCTCGGTGGCAGCACGACCCATGCGCGTCCGCACTCCGTCCTCGATGAGCAGGCGATGCAGCTGCACTACCAGTCGCGTCGGCGAGACGCAGGTCACAGGCGCCTTCTGCTCTTCGCTCCACCGAGCCTCCTCGTAGATCACCGTGACCGCTCCCCGGCGCATGAGCTCGCGGGCGTTCATCGCCTGGTGATCCTCCGCCGCCGTGGACAGGGGCACGACGATTGCCGGAAGTCCACGCAGACCAACCTCGGTTAGTGTGCTCATACCTCCGCGACAGATCACGACATCGGCAGCGGCGTAGGCGTTGCCAATGTTCTCGAAGTACTCGAATCGGCGATAAGCGGAGTCGATCTCGATCCCCAGGTCCCGAGCAACGCTCTCGGTACCGGTTACCGCGTCGTAGTCGGAGGTTCGCGAACGTCCCGTGGCGTGCAGTACCACCAGGTCGGGATGCTGTCTGCGTAGTTCCGGTAAGGCCGCCACTATCGCCTGGTTGATGACCTTTGAACCCTGTGATCCCCCAAAGGCAAGCACCACCCGAGCCTTGGGGTCGATGCCGAGTTCACGCCGAGCCTGCTCGCATTGCGCCTCCAGCAGCTCTCGGCGCACAGGAAAACCAACAATGGCCACCCGTTTCATGTCGAACCAGCGACCGGCATGCTCGAAGGCGACCCCGATGCGGTCGGCGATTCCGCCCACCGCCTGGTTGAGCAGACCGGGATGAACGTTGGGTTCGTACACGAACACCACCGAACGGCTTAGTCCGACCTTTTTCAGTAGGCTACAAGCGAACATGATGGGAGCCCCGGCGAAACCGCCAGTACCGAAGATCACGTCCGGACGGAAGCGCAGCAGAATGCCCATCGAGTGCAACACTCCCCAGCCCAGACTCAGTCCGAAGCGGGCCAGTGCCGGCATCGACAGCGAACGTGGAAAAGGGCGCGAACTGGCAAAGCGTAAGGGGTAGCCACGCTCCGGTACGGCGCGTTCTTCCAAACGTCCCCGCACTCCGACGTAGAGGATCTGCGCGCTGGAATCCCGGCGACGGATTTCGTCCGCCACCGCGAGTGCAGGATAGACATGTCCGCCGGTACCGCCACCTGTGAACAGATACTTCATTCGGAGAGGGAGAGCTGCTTTTACGTGAGCCGCCTGCGGGGCGAAAGCGGATTGCACGCCAGAGTGGATGGAGCCTTCAGGGCCGAAAGCCGCTTCTATAATACCTACGTGCCGCTGTGACGACAAGCAGTCGACGCCTTCAGATCACCGTCACGTCGGCATCTTGCAACCAGCCTCCCAGTCCGTTGGCGAGACGCACGAGAAACCACCCCTCTTCCTGCCGCTCCACCGTGACTTTAGTGCCCTCGTGAACGACGAACACAGTGGTCTGCGCGGCGTCGGGTCCCGATCTCGCCGTCCCCCGTTCCACGGTAACCACCGCCTCCACGAGAGTGAAGTGTCGGTGCAGGCGGTTGGCGCCAGTCGATGTGACCGCGGCCTGAATTGTCAGCAGACATCCGCAGATGATCCAGTAGCGGGTACCGCTGCCGTACCACAGACGCCACACGGCAAGAGCAAATAGGAAGAATAACCCGGCGTTAAAGAGCACTGCGATCTCGTTCAGGGTCGGCCACAGGTATAGCTGCCAGAGCCAGTCTCCCACCCCACCCTGAACGGCCGTTTCGCGATCGCGCTTGATGCGCTGCACGAAGCGCAGATTGGCGACGATGTCCGTGTCGCGCGGGCTTAGGCGGCGGGCCCGTTCGTACCACACCACGGCTTCCCCGGTACGACCGCTCTTGAAGGCAGCGTTCCCGAGATTGTAGTACAGCCGTACATCCTCTCCACCTGCGTCGACGGCGGCCAAATAACGCTCGCGCGCCACCTCGAAGCCGCCGTCCCGGTAGAGTTGGTTACCTTCCTGATACAACCCCAGTGCCGCCGATTGGGCTGCCGAGGGCCCCGCACACAACAACACCCAGAGCCAAAGCATCACGGCCATCACTCGCCTCACAGTTAGCCCACCTCCTCCTGCAGATCGACCAAGAACTTCCGGCTCTGCTCGAGCAGACGTTGCCGCTCTACAGGTGTCGCGAAACCCGGTGCAAAGCGACCACGTTCGCACTCCTCGACAATAGTGTCGAAGCGTTCGCGCAGGGTCTCGCCGACCTCTCGCTCCTCCAGCAGCTGCTGGCAGCGTGAGCGCAACAGCGATGGAGCCGACTGGTTGAAGCGGTCGGCGAGATAGCCAACCAGCGCTTCCATAAGGGTGCCGTAGAACTCCCCGCCACCGGCGGCGACCTGCTCCGCTGCCGCCTGCAAACGCCGCTCTGTCTTCGGGCGCGCCCGTCGGCGCCGTGCATACGCCAAGTCACCGCTGAGCCGCAGCTGGTGACGGCGGTAGGAAAGGGTCGCCAGGTAAGCGCACGGGAAGGCCAGCTGTAACAGCCAGAAGGTGATGCTCGAGTGCAGGAACTGGATCGACTCCAGGGCATCCACGTCCGGCTTGATGTGTCGGATGTCCCGGCCTAGCTCTTCGATCTCGCTGCGCGTGAGATCGAAAATCGGGTCTCCCACCGATGCCAGCTCCCCCCTACCAACGGTGATGGCGATCGCCTTCGAGTTGCGCTGCCGGTAGGCGCGGCTCAGCGGATCAAAGTAGCTCAAGTGCAGCGCCGGGATCGACAGCTCTCCGCTGCGCTCGGGAATCAGGATGTACTCCCAGTTGCGCCTGCCTCCGTAGTTTCCAGCCACCCCGATCTCTTCTTCCTCCGATACCTGAGGATCATAGACCTGAAAGCCGTCGATATCGGTGACCGGCGTCAGGGCCGACTGCATGTTGCCCAAGCCGAAGACGCTGATGCGCAGGGTCACCGGATCTCCCAAATCGACCGAAGTCGGGTTCACTTCCACCTTCAGATCGAACTGACCCACTACACCGTTAAAGTCGATGGGACGACCGCTCTCGGGCAGCGGCAGTACCGTAACCGGCAGGGCCGGCGAGCGCACCATAACGGTCTGCCTGCGGTCGAACAGCGGGTCGTCGAACAACGAGAACAGGCTGCTACGGCTGCGCCGCCCCTGGGAAATGCTGCAGCTCACCGCCATGGGTTCCACTTCGAGCTGACCGCTGGCAGCGGGAAAGAGCGCGACCTTCCGCAGAGGAACTACGTGAAAGGCGACGCCATCGATTGTCTCCCGTCGCGGCTCCAACCGCTGGGCAACGAAAAGCTCCTTCAACCAAAATCCGGAAAACGGGGGAATCTCCGCAAAGCCCACGTCGCGCAGGCTAAAGCGATAGCAGAGATCGAAGTCTACGGTGACTTGTTGGCCCACAAATACGGTATCGTGGTCGGTGACGGCACGCAGGAAGAGATTGTCCTCCAAGGCAGATTCGGGATCGACAGTGGCAGATCCGGACCCGCTTCCGGCTTCACCACCTCGGCTGCGTGGTGAAGCGCGAACGATCTCGACGGGAACAACATCCGTGAGATAATCCTCTCCTCCCATGCTCAATCGCACTGGTCCAATTCGATAGCGACCAGGCTGGCGACCGTAGAGCTTGTAGGTGAGCACCCGGGCGAAGCTGGAACGACCGTTGATGAAATTGACGCGAGTGGAAACCGAGGGGCCGAACACGTCGAAAGCGCTCAGATCTAGTTCGGGGGCAGACACGTGATCCAAACTGCCTGGTGAGGAGATCGTCAGGGTGAGATTGATTGCCTCGGCCACGGAGGCACGGTTGCGGTCCACGGCAGCAGAGAACTCGATCTGAGCGCTCGCCCGTTGGGTCGTCGCGACGAGCGCGGCCAGCAGCGCCACCAGTAGAGACGGCATCACCAATCCTTCTCCAGATCACCCATACGCTTGCTGCGGAATCGACGTTCCTGGGCCTCCGATTCCCGATGTTCTAGGGCCTCGAGCAGATTCTCCGCTTCTTCCTCTCCCATGCCCTCTCCCTCTTGCGCAGAGGGCCGTTCCGACGCGTGCTCGCCCTGCGCTTCCTCGCCACCGGGGGGCGATTTTTGCCCATGTTGCTGATCTTCCTGTTCCCGGTCCTCTTCCTCGTCGGAGGGCTGGGGCTGCGGCTGTCCCTCCTTTTGCTGCTCCTCGTCTTCTTCCCGCTGCTCACCATCTCCCCCGCTCTGCGGTGGCGGTTGCAGATGCTGAAGAGCGAGCTCGAGGTTGGCCTTGGCATCAACGTCCTCAGCCGCATGCTCCAGGGCCTGGCGATAGGCATCGACTGCGCCTGGGAAGTCCTGTTGCTGAAAGCGGGCATTACCCAGGTTGTAATACCCTTGCGCCGCCACCTCGGCATTGTCCTCCCGACCCGCCTGCTCGAACTCCGCCGCCGCTGCGGGGTAGTCTCCAAGCCTATACAGAGCATCGCCCACGTTCAGGTGCAGCGCCGCCGACTCCGGACGCTCCACGAGGGCATCGCGATAGCCGTTTCGGGCCGCTTCAAACTCACCCTTCTCGTACTCCTCTAAAGCTGCGGCACTCTTCGACGCCACCGGATCTCCAACGGTCTGCGCCGCAGCCAAGCTCGACAACGCGAGCATAGCAGCCATCCATAGGATCCACGGATTCATGCGAACCGCCCCTTCCACTCCCCTCGGCGACGCACCCGCTCCGAAAGGTAGCCTTCGGTGAAGAAGCAGATCAGGGAAAGCACTAAGGGTATCTGGAAGCGCTCTTCGTAGCGGACAAAGCGCTCGGCCCCGAGGTCCTTTTCTTCGAGGCCAGCGATTCGGTCGGCAATCGTGGCGATCTCGCCGCCGCTCAGGCTGGCGCGAAAGTAGGCACCCTCGCCGGCCGAGGCGATGGAGCGCAGTCCGGTTTCGTCGAGCCGACTGCGCACATAGTTCCCCTGGCGATCCTTGTGATACTCTACCTGGCCCCCACGATCGCCATTACTTCGGATCGGAATCAGCTCGCCCTCTTCCGTGCCCATGCCAACGACGAACAGTTGGGCCCCTTCTTCCGCCGCTTGGCGTGCCGCGTCCACGGCGTCGCCGTCATGGGCTTCGCCGTCGGAGAACAGCACGATGGTCTTGAACTGCCGATCCCCTTCATTGAAGCAGCTTGCTGCAGTCTTCACGGCATTGGCGATCGAAGTACCTTGAGAGGGAATCGTGCGTGCGTCCACTGCCGACAGAAGCATGCGCAAGGCGCTGTAGTCCAAGGTAAGGGGACACTGCACGTAGGCATTGGCGGCAAATACGACAAGCCCAACGCGGTCCCCTTCGAGGGCGTCTAACAATCGCCCGATGGCATGGCGGGCTCGCTCCAAGCGGTTTGGCAGCAGATCCTCGGCGAGCATGCTGCGCGACACGTCGATACAGACGACGACGTCGACACCTCTTCGCTGCGCCATATCGAACTTGACCCCGAATTGGGGCCCGCTGAGGGCGATCGCCAGTAGACAGATACCGGCCACCACCAAGACCTTCTTCCAATTCTGGCGAGCCACACTCACGTTGCGTAGCAGACGCTCGGCGACCCCTTCCGAGGCAAATCGGTAGAGGTCGCGACGACGACGACGCGAGGTCCACATCGCGGAGGCGACAAGCAGCGGCAACAAACTCAGCAGCCATAGCAAGCTGGCATCGGCGAACCTCATCTACGGGAGTCTCCGCAGACGAGTGTGAGCGATTAGGAACTCGAGCAGAAGCAGAGCGAAGCCAGGCCACAGGAAGGCGCTGTAGCGCTCCATATACTCCACGTGTACCTGGCTGCGAATCTCCGTCGTCTCCAGTGATCCGATCTCTTCGTAGATTTGCGCCAGCTTCTCCTGGCTAGTGGCGTGATAGTACTGTCCGCCCGTGCGATCGGCGACCAAGCGCAGAGTTTCTTCGTCGAAGTCGACCGTGTGTGTCCGCCGGCGACCCGCGTGCACCATTGGGCCTTCACGCGAGGCTCCGATGCCGATAGCGTATATCCTGACGTCGATAGCTGTCGCCACGTCCGACGCGGTCGCCGGGTCGATCTCGCCCGCGTTGTTGACTCCGTCGGTGAGCAGAATCGCCACCTTACTCTCCGCTTCGGACTCCCGTAGCCGATTACAGGCGTTGATGATGGCCATGCCGATCGCCGTGCCATCCCACTCCTCTTCGGCGATCCGAATCTCGTCGAGGAATTGCAGTAGCACGTCGTAGTCGAGAGTCAGCGGGCACTGGGTGAAGGACTCTCCGGCGAAGACGATGAGCCCAATGCGGTCGCTGTGGCGGCCGGCAATGAATTCGCTCACCACCTGCTTGGCTACCTCCAATCGGTTGTCGGGACCGAGGTCCTTCACCTTCATACTGCCCGAAACGTCTAGCAGCAGCATGATATCCACCCCCTCGGCGGATACGTCCAGCGCTTGCTCTCCGCTCTGCGGGCGCGCCATGGCCAGGATGAGGCAAGCCAAGCCTACCATCTTGGCGGCAAATACGAAGTGGCGAAGCCGAGTCCACGCCGAGGGCGCAACCCGAAGGTGCAGGGAGTGGGAGAAACGCAGAGTCCCCCGAGTGCGCGCCGCCAGCACATAGCGGTAAACAATGACGGGAATCGCCGCCAACAACAGCAACCACAAAGGGTCGGAGAAACGGACCAGTCCCACTCTATCCTACCTCTCCTGCGCGACCGGACCGGCCACCGGCTCTGCTGCTGCATCGGCGGCGCGTATCGCTTCCAACTCCGCCAACACTACCCTGACGATCTCCCTGCCGATGTCGGGTTCCCCTTCTGCGACCTCCAGTTCCGGAATCGCCCGCGCGAACTTAACGAGATCCGCCCTTTCCAAGAAGCGGATGATGCGACCGCACCCCTCCTCGCGGATGCCCCGCGCTCGAAATAGAGCAGCCTGTACTTCTGCCGTCGTGCATTCCATGGCTTCGAAATTGCAGTGCTCTTCGAGAAAGCGCCGCAGAGTATCGGAGAGCAGAATGTAGTACTCCTTGTGTGCTCCCCGCTGCAGCAACCCCATACTTTCGATGCGGGTGAACTCGCGAACGTAGTCGGTGGGTGGCCGGACCGCAGGCTGCGGCTCAACCCGGCCTCTAGAGACCGACTGCAGATACCGCGCCAACAGATAGACCGCCACGGCGACGACGGCGATGACGACGAGCGCCACTAGCCAGACGGGGATTCCTCCGGTGATTAGAAGAGGCGGCTTGATGTCACGCAACTCCTGCTCCCCCTCCTCCAGGACCGAGTGCACCTCGAAAGCGACCGGTTCTGTGGTGAGGCGGGTTGTGTCTCCCGACGCGGAGACGGCCGCAACCGTGAGTTCGGGGATGGTGTGGGTGCTGATCTCGAAGGCCTGGAGCTTGTATGTCCAGCGTCGCGTGGGCTCGGGCAGGAGAGTGCTAGCCGAGTCGGCAAAGGTCACCGCAAGCTTAGGTAGATCCGCGCCAAGGTCGGGCAGAACCAGGCGATGCGATGGCGCTACTGCGACATTCAGCGTCGCGTGAACGACATCGCCAATAGTGACTTCGGTCGAGTCGATTTCGACCCATGCCCGCGGCATGGCCGATAGCGCTGATGACGCTATGACCAACAGCAGCGCCATCGTGGAGCAAAACGGCAACCAAGTCCGGCGGGTATTCAGCCCCTGCCGGCCGGGCGCCGGGACAGGTTGGACGAGACGGATGGCCCGGTCAGGACCCATCACTGGAAAGTGTGTCCGTGGACGTGGGCTCTTGCGCGACATCTGACAAGCTGAGCTCGAGCTCTTCCACCTGGCTCCCCAACACCTCGAACACACTCGTCCCTCCAGCAGTCGTCACGTAGGGTCCGGTCTGCCCTTCATCGCCCACCAACAGAATCCGATCATCCCCGTCACGATGGCTGATTCGCACCCGCACTCGGGGATCGTCGAAACCGTAGCGACCGAGATCGACGTCATCGCCTGAATCCACGTCGAGCACGAAAGCTTCCACCTCGATGTCGTCGATGTCAGTGATCATACTATTGAGACGCCACGCCTTGGCCTTTCGATCCGGATGCGACGACAGCGACCAGTCCCCGACGGTGTCGAGAATGGCGACGAACACCTCGCCCTCACCGGCACGCTCCAGTTCGATCTGAGCGACATCTTCCTTCTGAAGCCGGAAAGCTCTCTTATTCCGGAACTCAGCAACGGGCATGTCAACCACGTCGACCACGGTCGAATCGACGACGAACACGTGTGGCCGACTCGTGTCTCGCGCCAGTCGGTCTCCGTGAGTGGTCTCGTTGCCGAGAAGCAGGTGCTTCTCGGCTCTGTCTTCGCCGAGAAGCAGGGAAATCCGAAGAAAAGCGGCTCCATCCGCCAAGCCCGACTCCGAGATCTTCTCGACATCGGGCGACTCGTGAATGAACTCCACGACCGTTGCGCTCGACAGACGACTAAGGATGGAATTCATCGTCGTCTCATTGGCGCCTGTCCGTAGCGGCGATCGCAGCTGCCACTCATCGCTGCTGCTCATGCGCGCCACCACGACGTCGCGATTCTCTCCGCGTAACCGGATCTCGCGGACATCTTCCTTGTCAAAGGCGATGAGTCGACGATCGCGCAGATCGAAAACTCCCTTGTCGAGATTGTCGAACTGCCACGCCCTCACCTTGAGTACCGCCGGATTTCCACCGCTGCGCTGCAGATAGGTAAAGCGCTCCGTAGGGCTGTCGTTGCCAAATCGCAGGGTGTCCACAGAGTCTGCACCCTCCGTCATGCCCAGGTGCACCTCTACACGTGGGTCGTCGATCCCGTACTGGGCAAGTCGACTGGCGTCGTCAGCCACGGCGGCGCTGTCGAGAACCGGATCTCGGTCCTCGAGGTCGGTGTCGCGCAAATTGCGCAGGTAACGCTCAACGGCGTCGGCGTCTGCGTCGGCATCCACAGGACTGGTGATTCGCCAGTGTCCCTCATCGAACTGCAAGACCAGCAGGGTGTCGGCGCGTTGGATACGGATCTCGGCCACTTCGTGATCGGAAAACTTAAGTAGCTGTAGTGCCTGCTCCGCCTGTTCCTTGCGCTCCTCACCCCCTTTGATCTCGTAAAAGTACACGAAGCCGAGCAGCCCTGCGAAGATCACACTGATCACCAGGTTCGTTTTCAAGCGCATATTACGTCCTGTTCTCCTCTATATCTCTCGCGCGCGATCTCTCTCTACGCGCGTGTCTGGAGCGCTCTTTCACGCAACCACCTCAGCATCTTGGGGTTGGAAGTCCCGCCGGATCCACACGAGGACACAGGTGTTGGCCACGGCGATGCCGGTAAACACGAGTAGCATCGTCTCGTGGGGCACCACGGCGAAACCCACTCCCAGGTTGGCATCGAGGATAAGCAACGGGAGGAAAGCGAGCAGCGCGTTCGCCGCACTCATCGCTACCGCAAACGGCCAGGCTTGCGGCGACCGGTGGAAGAGGCCGTAGGCGAGCCACCCGCAGACAATACCCAAGAAAAGATTCACCTGGCCCAGCGGATCTCCCTCGCCGATACCGATGATGCCAATTCCAAAGAAGTAAGCTGCCATGGCGGCAAAGTTGTATATCAGCCATGAAGCGAATCCTGAAGCGTAGGTCTCGTAGCCACGCCGCAACATGATCACGAACCCCGATAGGGCCACACCGAAAGGTAGAACGAAGACAGATACCCAGAGGATTAGGCTGCCGTCGGTGCCGACAATGTTGACCGGGTTGAAGCGCGGCACGCGATCGGGAATGACGAGGGCACCTTCACCCTCGGCGAGCCAGCGCACCGCACTGACCAGTAGCTCGCCGTTGGACTGTTGGCCGAAGTGCTGGTTCTTGGCGAAATCGCTATCACCAAACACGACCATACGAGTGCGATCTTCACCGACGGCCGAATCAGCCTGCGCGACCAGAGCCACAGCCAGTGACAGCGGCCCAGGTCGATCGGTCTCGCCGTCATAATCCACCGCCCCACCGCTAGATCCTGTCTGCAGAACACTGAGATCCGACTCCCCCCAGGCGTTGCGATCAGTGAAGGTCAGGGACTCCGCCTCGTCTACGCCGGGGCCGTCGCGAACTGACACTGAGCGCGCCAGCGGGAAGAACGTCATCGTTCCACTGCCCATTTTGCTGGTGATGGGATGCTCACCGTAACGAATGACCACCGGAACGGAGACGTCGACTCCTAGTAACTGTCCGATGCCACTGAGATCGACAACAAAGTCATCTCCGATGTCTACAGAGTATTCGTCGGAAAGCAACGATTCCAAACCGCTGTTGACGGCGGGATCAACGAGTAGCAGCAAGTCTCCACCGCGCCTCAGGTAATCCTGCAAGGTGGCGACCTCTTCAGCGCTGAACGGCGTGTTCGGACTGATGACGGCAACGATCTGGACGTCTTCAAGCTGCTCCACGGCGACGCGATCGCGGATCTGGAAGTTCATCTCCTTGATGCGCCCATTAAGGATGCTGAAGCCGGCGCCGTCGACCTCCGTCAGATCTGCTTCACCATGCCCGCCGACGAAGGCGATCGTACGATCTTCCGCGCTCACCGCACGGCGCAGGGCATTGCTCAGCCCCTCCTCGGTGCGCTCGGCGAACCGCTCCGTGGTGATCTTCCCCTCGCTCGTAACTTCCAACACCGAGGTCCCCCGCTCGCGAATGCCGTACTGCTGCACGAGCAGGGTCTCCTTCTGCGGATCCACGACCTCGAAGTCGAAGCCACGGCTCTCGTACTTGTATTCGTCCATCAGGTGCTGAAAGCGCAGGCCCTCGGTCTCTCCCATAAAGGTGCGCACGTATACGAGCTTGCCCTCGCCTTCCACCGCCTGCAGCAGGTCCTTAGTGGCGCTGTTGAGAGTAAACAGCCGGTCCTCCGTTGCGTCGTAACGCAAGTGATAGCGATCACCGATGAAGTTGAGCAGAGCGACCACCCCAAGAGACAGCGCGATGCCCATCCCGGCAGCAACAAGATCGCGTACGCTCCAGCGGCCCTTGCGAGAGACGATGACGAAACCCCAACTCGCCACCATAGACGGGTAGATCACCATGGATATCCAGAAAATCCACTCCGACTGATCGCCGGTGAGGGCGATAGGGTTGTGCCCTGCAGCCTTGGGGCGGATAGAGATGAGCGCTTCATCCTCCGCTAGCCACGAGATCGCGTTCAGCGCCAGGTCACCATTGCCCTGCAGATCGAAGTACCGGTCCGTGGCGAATTCAGAATCGCCGAACACCACCAGCCTGCCACCCCCGCCCAAAGTGTCGTGCACCGCCGCGGCAAGGGCGATGGGGCCGCGCACGTCAGCCTCGTCGAGACTTACCGTGGCGTCTCCACCACCTGTCCCCTGTAAAACGGTCAGGTCGGTCTCTGCCCAACTCTGGCCGCTGGTCATCACCAAAGACGACACCTGAACTCCACGGTTCGCCGCCGTGGCACTGTCGATGCGCACCGAACGCGCGATCTCGTAGAACGTCATCATCCCCGACTGGTGCTTGCGGGTCACCGGATGCTCAGCGTCATAGGTGACAGCGACGGGGATGGTGAAGTCGAGACCGAAGAGGCTCCCGATTCCGCTGGTGTCTATGACGAAGTCGGGACCCAGACCCAGACCCCAGTCGGCGAGCAGTTCCTCGAGACCGTTGTCGTGCAGGGGATCCAGCAGCGCAAGCACCGACCCGCCGCGCTCGAGGTATTCCTCGATGACTTCCACCTCTACCTCTAGGAAAGGCGATCGTGGACCGGCTATCACCAGTACTCGGCAGTCATCCGGAACCTGCCGAGTGCGCGCCAGGAACAGCGAATCTTGCATGATGTAGTTGATCTCACCGAGGCGCTCGCGCAATCTCCCGATACTCTGCTCCACCTGCTGGATTCCGAGTTCGCCATGCCCCACAGTCAGATAGACACGCTCTCGCCGCTGACGCAGCACCTTGAGAAGGCCGTTAGTGAGTTCCTTCTCGTTCAACTCGGTAATGCGATGCTCTTCCTTATCGGCAACGATCACCAGCGTGTTGTAGGTGCGCAGGCCGTAGTCTGCGGCGCGCTGAGGTTCGCGGTGGGGGTCGACGAGTTCAAAGTCAAAACGGCCACCCCCATATACAGCGAACTGCTCAAGCATACTCTCAAGCTCAGCGTTCTCCCCCCCTTCCATGAAAGCGAAGACCTCAACATCCTTCTCCAAGCTCTCCAAGGTCTGGATCGTCAAGTCGGACAGACTATGCAGCTGTCCCTCGGTGACGTCGATGCGATCGCTGTAGCGGTCCCCGAGAAAATTCATCATGACTATGATGGCCAGCACCATGATGCTCCCCCAGAACGCGTTCAACCAGCGTCCGTAATGGCGGAACAGATCCGCGTTGAGCGCAGCCGAGATCGCGATCAGCAACGCACCAACGACGAAGTTGGCCATCGGCAGCCATGGGCCCTCCTCCGCGACCAGCCAAGAGAGCCCGCCGGCGAGCAGCAGTACCGCACCCACCAAACTGGCAGGAACGGTTAAACGCTTTACCTGTTTCACGATCTCTCCTACCTCCGCCAACGGCGCGACTCGAGCACGCGTGTGGTGAGAAACAGGCTGAAGAAGACGAAGGACAAGTAGAACACCACGTCAGAGGAGTCGATAACCCCTCGCTGGAAATCCTGTAAGTGCTCAATGATCGACATATAGGACAGGATCTTCGCCGCCGTTGGTCCCGCGAAGCTCGCCGACCAGTCAATCAGCCAGAGCAGCAACAACGCGCCGAAGGCGAGCAGGACTGCCACGATCTGATTTTCAGTCAGCGACGATGCCAAAACACCGACCGACACAAAGGTCGCCCCCAGCAGGATGTAACCGAGATATGCTGACCAAATCGGACCCCAATCGGGCTCGCCGTAGGCCTCTAGAATCAGGCAGTAGACCAGAGTGAGGGCGACGATGAGGGTGTAAAGAGATAGGCAGGCGAAGAACTTACCAAGCAGCACCTGCACGGTAGTCACCGGCGAGGTCATTAGCAGTTCCATGGTGCCCGACTTCTTCTCCTCTGCGAACAGGCGCATCGTCAGCATGGGCACAATTAGGAGCCAAATGAAGTCCATCACAGCGAAGAACTGGGTCACTACCATCTCGTTGAGATTGAGATTGGGCATCTGACCCTGCATATACTGCGCCCGCTGGCTGAACTGTAGGCAGAAGAAATTGAACTGCATGAGGATGTTGCGGAAAAGATACCCCGCAAGAAACAGGAACACGCCAGCGATGACGTAAGCCACCGGCGAGACGAAGTACGAGCGCATCTCTTTCATATAGATCGCGAGGAAGTTTCGCATTATACCTTCACCTCTTCCTCAGTTTCCGTGGTCAAATGCAAGAAAATGTCCTCCAGGGTCAAATCCAGATTGCGCAGTTCCTTGAGTCGGAAACCGCCGTCGACGACACACCGAGCCACGCGGTCGTGGACCTCCTCTCCAGATACTGCGGTGACGGTGTAGACAACCTCGGTGTCCGAACCGCCACCGTCTTCGGCCACGTCCACTACTCCTTCCACCGCACGCAGTGCCGCCAGCACCTGCTCGCGGGGGCCGGCGATATGAGCGCGCAACACGTCCCCCTGATTCAGCTGCGCCATCAGACTCTGTGGTGTGCCTTCTCCGGCGATGCGCCCGTTGTTGATGATCACAACCTTCTCGCAGGTCATGCTCACTTCGGAAAGGATGTGGGTGCTTAGGATGATCGTGTGATCACCGCGCAGCCCTATGATGGTCTCGCGGATCTCAATGATCTGCTTGGGGTCGAGACCCACAGTCGGCTCATCAAGAATGAGCACGCTTGGGTTGTGAACCAGAGCCTGCGCTAAACCGACGCGTTGGCGGTATCCCTTGGACAGGTGGCCAATGACGGTATTGCGCACGTGCGCAATACCGGTGCGCTCCATGGTCTCGTCTATGCGAGAGCGCATCTCCGCTGACGCCACACCCTTGATTTTGGCAACGAACTGCAGATACGACTCCACCGTCATGTCGGTGTACAGCGGCGGCAATTCAGGCAGGTAACCGATGCGCCTGCGCACTTCCATCGACTCTTCCTGGACGTCAAAGCCGTCCACAATGGCGGTACCCGACGTCGGCGGAAGAAAGCAGGTCAGGATCCTCATCGTTGTCGTCTTCCCAGCCCCATTGGGGCCGAGAAAGCCGAGGATTTCCCCCTTCTTCGCCTCGAAGCTCAGGTTCTCTATGGCGGTCACGTCGCCGTAGATCTTCGATAGCTCTCGGACTTCGATCACATGGACCTTCCTTTACTTCCGGTAGGTGGTAGATTGCAGCCGCGTTGCAATTGTCTGCAATCTGATTTAACTGGCACGGGACATCCGACCCTGAAAAAACCGCGCCAAGGGCTCGACGTATGGCTGGCTGGTATCGATGCAGATCTCATCCACCCCATGTCGCAGAAAGAGTTGGCTGAGCGCTTGACGATTCTCTCGCCAGCCCTCGGTGTAGCTCTCACGGACCGCAGCGCTACCGGTATCTAGCAGGACCTGGGCGCCGGTCTCGGCGTCGTGCATAGTGATCATGCCCACATCGGGGATCTCGCGCTCGCGTGGATCTTCCATAGTGATGGCGATGAGATCGTGGCGTCGTCCGATGCGCTGCAGCGGCGTCTCGTATCCGCTGTCGATAAAATCGGAAATCAAGAAAACTACGCTGTGCCGGCGCACAATGCGATCGAGATACTCCAGCGCTCCCGCAATTGAGGTGCGCCGACCGCGCGGGCGGAAGTAGAGCAACTCGCGAATCACCCGCAGCACATGGCGCTTCCCCTTCTTCGGTGGCACGAAAACCTCAACTTCGTCGGTGAATATGAGCAACCCAACACGGTCGTGGTTGCGAATCGCCGAGAATGCGAGCAGCGCCGAAATCTCCACCGCCACTTCGCCTTTGAGGCGATCTCCGGAGCCAAAGGCCTCGGAGGCACTAGCGTCTACTACGAGCACCACAGTGAGTTCTCGCTCCTCATCGTAGACCTTCACAAAGGGTTTACCGCCGGAGCGAGCCGTCACGTTCCAATCGATAGTGCGCACATCGTCGCCGGGTTGGTACTCGCGGACTTCGGCGAACTCCATGCCGTGCCCTTTGAAGACAGAGTGGTATTCTCCGGCAAAGATGTCGTCGACAAGCCGGCCGGCCTGGATTTCGATCAGGTGTACCTTGTCAAGAATCTCGTGCGGGATCATGGAACTTCGATGTGGTCGAACAGCATGTACACAATGCGATCGGAATCGATCTCTTCGGCTTCAGCCTCGTAACTGGTGGCGACGCGGTGACGCAGTACGTCCGCACCGACGGCCTTTACATCCTCGGGGGTAACATAGCCGCGACGGCGGATGAAGGCGTGCGCCCTCGCGGCCCGAGCCAAGAATAGAGTCGCCCGCGGCGACGCCCCGTGCTCGATCAGGGGCGCCAGGTCCTGCAGACCGGCATCAGCCGGTGTGCGCGTGGCCTGAATGAGATTGACGATGTAGTCCTTAATCTTGTCGTCAGTGTAGACCAGGTTCACCGACTCACGCAGGCGGCGCAGATCATCGAGCCCGATCACCGGATGTAAGTCGACCTCCGAACTCACCATCATGCGGTCGAGAATCTCGCGTTCTTCCTCGCGGGTCGGGTAATCGACCCTGACCTTGAGCATGAACCGGTCAATCTGGGCTTCAGGCAGGGGGTACGTACCCTCCTGTTCGATCGGGTTCTGCGTGGCCATAACGAGAAAGGGGTCGTCTAGAGCATGGCTTTCTTCCCCGATCGTCACTTGCCGTTCCTGCATTGCCTCTAGCAGTGCACTCTGCACCTTAGCGGGGGCGCGATTGATCTCGTCGGCGAGGATGAGGTTGGCGAAGATAGGGCCCTTCTTGGCTACGAACTCTCCGCTTCCCTGCTCGTAGATCAACGTGCCCGTGAGATCGGCGGGCAAGAGATCCGGGGTGAATTGGACGCGGTGAAATGTGGCCTTCACGACCCGGGCGAGACTGCTCACAGTCAGCGTCTTCGCCAGCCCAGGCACTCCCTCGAGCAGAATGTGCCCATTGCACAGGAAGCCGATGATGATCCGCTCGATCATCTCTCGCTGCCCGACGATCACGCGATCCATTTCCTGAAGGATGCGGTCTACGAGGACGCTGTCTTCCTGGATCTTCTGTGTCAGAGCACCAATGTCAGCATGAGTCTGCACGATTTCGTCGTTGATCTTAGGGTTGATGGGGTGGTTGCGGCAGTGATGGTCTCGGCAACTCCATGGTCGCCACGCCCTTACTGGTTCGGATGGAAGGGGATGAAAGGCCGAGGGACGAGGGTTCCTCTGCGAAACACGGCTCCTCCAGCCCAACCGGATCGGCTCGCTGCTACGGAGTCTCCTCGTCCTGGAACCGTACCCACTCCTCCGGAGGGCGCCCGACATGAGGCAGCAACCTCTCGGCGTTGGCAGCCAGCTCTGACCCCGGGTATTTGTCGACGACAAGCTGATAGGCAACGCGGGCAGCGGGGTAGTCCTGCAGGTGTTCCTCATAGATGAAGCCTATCATGAATTGAGCTTCATCGGCGAATTCGCTCTCAGGGTAGATGGTGAGGAGGCGCTCGTACTCGGCAATGGCACCAGTCAGGTTGCCGCGTTGCTGACGCAACATAGCCAGCTGTTTGAGCGCGCCTGCAGCGCCGGGATGGCTGGGGTAACCGTCGACGAAGGCGGCGACTTGTTTTACCGCGATTTCCGCTTTGGTGGTATCGCTTGCCGCTTGCCTGAGGACTTCCTCAGCCTGGGCTAGTTGTTGATCGGGCCCCCCCCCGGAACAGGCCAGAATTAAGCTCGCAACGGCAGAAATTACCGCACCGCGGCCCATCTTCACCAAATCCAGCATACTTGCTCGAGTTCTCCCTCCCACTCTGATATGAGGATCAATCGGTATATGAAGCCGGGACGAGTATTGGGTTCCCGTCAATCGGCCTTTGAAGAGGTCTCGCTTTTTGAGCTCTCCGA
Source organism: Candidatus Latescibacterota bacterium (assembly GCA_036336855.1). Classification (GTDB taxonomy): domain Bacteria; phylum Latescibacterota; class UBA2968; order UBA8231; family UBA8231; genus JAYZFI01. The sequence continues at coordinate 67,386 of JAYZFI010000006.1, read as the reverse complement.
GGACGATGACTTGGAGGAGGAGTCCCCAGATCCCGAGCTCGACGACGATTCCTTGGAGTCTGCCTTGGCCGCTTGCTTGTAGCCATCACTACGGTAGTCGGTGATGTGAAATCCAGATCCCCTAAACAGCAGTCCTCCGCCACCGCCGATCAGCCTCTGGATGGATCCGCGACAAGCCTTCTGGGGACACTTCTTTAGGGGCTCGGCCGTGATCGACTGGAACTCCTCGAACTCGTGGCCACACTTCTTGCACTGGTATTCGTACGTTGGCATGGAACGTGACTACCTAGCGGTCTACCCAGCCTGGTGAGGGTCAAAGGTGGCCTTCGGCAACTCTGACAGAGCTATAGAAGCTAAGACGTTTTTGGCTTCCGGCAATACAACCCGCACGGCTAGTCGAGGCCATCCTCGTAGATCTCGACAGGGAGAGAATCAGAGGCGCTGCGGGTGGGCTCTCCCAGATCCCAGTCCTGCAAATTGCCATCATTCCACAGGTCAGAGCCGGCGGACAGGTCGGTGTCGAGCAGATTCTCGAGAATCGGAAGTTCGTCCGATTCCAAGGGACGAATTGACCCACGTCTATCTATTTGCAGCAGAGCAAGTTCCGCGTTCACCCTGCGTCCGCTCTCGAATCCGATGCGGCCCCCTACACCCTCGTAATCTCGGAGTGAGGCAAGCCAGTCCCTGAGCTCGTGGGTCGTGCGATTACCCTCTTCCCAAGCGGTGATGAGCAAGCGCGCCGCGTCGTAGCCGTACGCCGCAAACCCGGGATCGCGGCCGGTCTGTGTCCGATAGCGGTCGACGAAGTCCTGCTCAATCTCGCTACCCTGTCGGCGAGAGACGAAGATACATCCCTTCATGTGCTCCCGTTCGGTGGGGATCATCTGTCGGATCGCCTCAGGATCGAACCAGATGTCATTGCCCAGCATCTGGGTCTGGAAGCGGTGGAAGCGCAGCTGGGGCGCGATGGTGCTGGCGTCGTCGAAGTGCTCAACGACAAGCACGATCCCGTCAATGGAATCCAAGGTGATCTCCGCGGAGTCGGGCTCGTCCTCCACGACCTCAAAGCCCTCCATGACCTCTATGAAGGTCCATTCGCCGTCGAGGGTGGTATCCACCATGGCCAGCGCTAGCGAATCGAGACCGGCCATGGAGTCGACTTCGCCGTCATCCATCAGCTGGAAACCAACTTGACGAAGCGCCTCGAACTGGGATTGGAAGTCGGTGGTCTCTCCCGGGAAGTACCAGTCGCTGTGCACGATGGTTCCGCCATTCTCAATCGCAGTAGCAGTGAAGGCCTGCTCGAAGGCCCAACCGTAATCGCTCAATGGGGAGAGCAGGGCCAGCGTTTCTAGCCCGAGGACGAGAGTGGCGTACTCGGCCAACGAGCGGCCCTGGATCTCTGGCACGACGTTGAGTTGGAAGACATGGCTACCTAGCCTGTCGAGACCACTTTGGTCCGCCAGAGGCGTGATCAAGGGGACTCCCGCCGCTTCCGCCACCGCCGCTGCCACCGCCGCCGTCGTGCTGAAAAGCGGTCCGATGATGGCGCGCACTCCCTCGTGCTCGATGAGACGACGGGCCTGGGCCACAGCGTGCACCATACGGCTGCCCTCGGAAACCTGAATTGGCAAGGCTTCACCTTCGAAGTCGGCGTAGTCGTGACCCGTATCGGCGACCACCAAGTCGACATCGACATCGCTTTCCGCGACGGCGAGGCGCACGCCGCTCAGCAGCTGCTGGCCGAACTCCCGTTGCCGGCCGGTGAGAGGAAGCAGAACACCAATGCTGACCTCGGCGTTTCGGGACGGCTCCCAGTTCTCCATCTCGTCTTCCACGTCCTTGGTCAGACTTAGAACCGGTGCGTCGGGAGGTAACTGCGAGCCTTTTGTGAGCTTTCGCAAGGCCACCTCTGCAAACATTCCTTTCGGCTGACCCTCGGTATAGGCCAACAACCTTTGTCGGCTCTGCTCGTGCCATCCCAGACGCTCATACCAGCGCGCTTCGCCGAACAGCGTCGCATCCGCCATGCGTTGGTTTCCGAGCTGATCACGGATGCGATCGAGTGCGCCGGAGGTCATAGCCCGATTGGCGATGATCGCCGCCAATCGCTCCGCCGCACTCGCCTGCAGATCGAGGGGACCCGTCTCCCGCAACAGCTTGGCGTATTGGGTAGCCGCTTCGTAGTAGCGCTTGGCAGCGTAATAACTGTCCCCTGCCATCAGTCTGCCATCCGCAGCATAGCGGCTGTCCGGAAAGGCACGTTCCAGCGTACGGGCCGCATCAAGAGCGCCGCGAAAATCCCCGAGACGGAACTGAGTTCGCGACAGCATCAGCAGCGCCGCGGTGGAACGCTGGTTCTTCGGCAGCTGCACAATCGCCTGTAATAGCCTCTCCGCCTCCTCGTACTCAGCATTGCGGTGCGCCGTGAGCGCTCGGACAAAGGTACGATCAGCCTCATGCGAATAGCGGGGACCCTCGAGGGGGGCCCTCGACTGCGCGTAGCTGCTGAATCCGAGGTGAAACACGAGCAGGGCAACGAACGTCGCGATCATCTGTTGTAGCACCTCGGAAACCCCGTTACATTCGAATAGACGACGCACATTGAGTTGAGAGAGGTTAAATGTCCTTCCGCATGGAGAAACCCGGGCTCGACCCCGAGCAGATTCGACGTATTCTGACAGACCAGGAGACCCCTCCCGCCGACAGCGAGGCCGCCAATTCCGAAACCTCGGGCAGCCCTTCCGGTGGCGGTGGGGTGGATGAACAGCCCCTTCGATTTGAATTCAGCCTCAAGCCCGAAGAACTTATCGCCCATCTCGACCACTACGTCGTCGGTCAGAATCAGGCCAAGGCGATTCTCGCCACCAAAATCTGTACCCACTTCAACCGTCTCTCCCTGCCCGATGACGACGAGGAGGACGCCGTCGGCCGCATCAAGAACAACGTCCTCATGATCGGCCCCACGGGAGTGGGAAAGACCTTCCTCATTCGCCTGATCGCGAAGAAGCTGGGCGTCCCCTTCGTCAAGGCGGATGCCACCAAGTTCAGCGAGACTGGCTACGTCGGCGGCGACGTCGAGGATCTTGTGCGCGAGCTCGTCGCCGAGGCCGACGGAGACCTTGAGATCGCCCAGCACGGAATCATTTACATCGACGAAATCGACAAAATCGCCGCCAGCGGCCGTGTATCGGGACCAGATGTTTCCCGGACCGGAGTTCAGAGAAACCTCCTCAAGCTCATGGAGGAGACCGAAGTCGATCTGCGCTCCCCCCACGATTTGTCGTCGCAAATGGAAACCGTCATGCAAATGCAGCGTACGGGCAAAGTGGATCGCAAGAAGGTGAGCACTCGCGACATTCTGTTCGTGGTCAGTGGAGCGTTTTCCGGCCTGGAAGAGATCATCCGCCGTCGCCTAAGCCGCGGTTCCATGGGATTCCGACTGTTCGGCGAAGATGAGCCTCAGGCGGTGGACGAAGCGTCCGCTCTGTTCCGTCAGGCGCGCTCCGAGGACCTCATCGCGTACGGATTCGAATCCGAATTCATAGGCCGGTTGCCCGTTATGGCTGTCCTCGACGAACTCGGGCGGGAAGAGCTGCTGGCAATCCTGCGCAGTCCCAAGAGCAGCATCATTCTGTCCAAGGTAAGAGATTTCCGCGCCTACGACATCGACATTGAATTCAGCGACGAGTCCCTTCAGAGATTCGCCGACGCCGCTCTGCTGGAGCACACCGGAGCGCGCGGCCTGGTCAGCGCTGTTGAACGTGTGCTGCTCGACTTCGAATGCCGGCTACCTTCGACCTCCATAAATCGCTTCGAGGTCACCGCCGAAGTCGTTGACCATTCGGAAGAGTGCCTCGGAAACCTCGTGATGCAGGGCTCCCTGGAATCATTCTGCGAGAGCTTCGCGCAGAACCACGGCGTGCGGATCCACTTTACCGATACAGCGGCCGAGCGCATCGTCGCCATGGCGCAAGAGCAGGAGCGCCTGCCGAAAGATCTCTGCTCCGAGTTGTTTGCCGATTACGGCCATGGTCTCAAGCTGCTAGAGCTCGCTAACTTCGAAGTCACGCAGGAGATTGTCGACCGTCCTCAGGAAGCGCTCAACGCCATGATCCGAGAACTCTACGGTAGTCGCGATCAGCCTTCAGCCCCGTAGACCGTACTCCTTCTCCTTGCGGTAAAGCGTGCTCAAGCCGATTTCAAGCATGGCTGCCGCCTTGCGGCGATCGTACTCCACCGCCTTCAACGTCTCGGCGATTGCCATCTTCTCGACCTGCCTCATGGTCATACCCGCACCTACGGAGACTCTTCCGTCGCGTCGGGGTTCACCACAAATGTGAGCCGGCACATCGACGGTATCGAGCTGCCGACCGACTCGGGATAGCACTACCATCCCCTCCACACAGTTCTTGAGCTCGCGTACGTTGCCAGGCCACTCATAGTTCTGCAGCATCGCCATCGCTTCCGGGCTGATTCCTTTCAACTCCTTCCCATTCTCATCACTGAACTCACGGAGAAAGACATCGAAAAGGGTCGGAATGTCTTCGCGACACTCGCGCAACGGTGGAATCGTGATCGAAACCACGTTGAGCCGGTAGAACAAATCGGCGCGATAGGTCCCGGCTTCCACCATGGCCTCGAGATCTCGGTTGGTGGCGGCGATGAGACGGACGTCGGCCTTGAAGGTCGTTGTTCCGCCGACCCGCTCGAACTCACCGCTCTGGATGACTCTCAATAGCTTGACCTGTGTCGCCGGCGTCAGCTCCCCCACTTCGTCAAGAAACATCGTGCCCAAATCGGCGACCTCGAAGCGCCCTTTATGCGAAGTGCGGGCTCCAGTAAAGGCCCCGCGCTCGTGTCCGAACAGCTCACTTTCGACGATAGATTCGGGTAAGGCTCCACAGTTGGTTTCGACGAAGGGCCGGTCTCGCCGCGGGCTCAGCTGGTGGATCACCTTGGCTACCTCACCCTTGCCGGTGCCGGTCTCGCCGACGAGCAGCACCGTGGCCCGGGATGACGCGACCTGCTCGACTTGCGCGAGGATTCTCTGCCAGGCCGAAGAGCGCCGGTTCATGCGGCCGGCGCGGTATCGATCGTCGAGTCGCCGCTGCAGATCGGAAACTTCGCCGACGAGCTGCTGGTGTTGCAGCCCCCGCTGCAGCACGGCGAGCATTTTCTCCATGTTGACCGGGTACGTCTGGAAGTCGTAGGCCCCCTGGCGCATCGCCTCCGTGCCCAGCTCCAATCCATCAGGGCCGGACAGCACAATTGCGCATATCTCTGGGTTGCGACGCAGGGCCACTTCGACGATTCGCAGCCCATCAATCCCCGGCTGCTGCAGGGCGCAGATGAGGCCATCCACCGGCTCGGAGTCGAGAATGTCGTATGCAGCATCTCCCGCACGCGCCCACATGACCTCGAAGCCATTACCCCGAAGGAAGGAGACAAGCTCACCGCTGCCCGTCCCATCTTCTGGCAATACCACCAGGATCCGAGGCTGCGTCGTTTCCTGAGGGGTCAAACTCGGCTCGCCCTGCTAAGTAGTTGCACTCGAGTTCGCCTGCAGCAGGCTCGTCGCCAAAACCTCATGGGCGTGGACAAAGGTCACAACTTTCTTACGTCTTCCGTGAGTTCCTGCAGTCGCTGCTCGTTCTTGCGCAGCAGGATGATAGTTTGGATCCCCACCGATCCCGCCGCCATCATTGAACATACGAAAGTGCAATCATCACCGACTCCTGCATCACTTCGCCAAGCTGTCCGGTGAGCTCGGTCTCCGAAATGGCGAAGGCCCCAACTCCACGACCTTGCGGACCAGCTTGCGTCGCCACCCCATCTGTCGGTCACCTTGGGCTGCAGCGCCATCGGCATCGCAATCGCGCCCAGCCACAGAGGCCACCAGCACTTTAGCGTCGCTTGAAGTGGGACCGGCCTGGGAGGCCTGTTCGGCACTGAGGATCAGCTCTCTCCAGTGGGAGATCTACACCACCAAACAGTTGGACGGGAAAATCGCTGCATACGCTGAATTACCAGCTGCTTCTCCAGATTGGCCTTTTTGCTCAGGAAGCAATCAGTCCTTGGCTATCCCGCGGCTCGACAGCCGCAAATGTCATACCTGAACTTCGAAATCTCTGAGGCACGTGAGACGGCAGCGGCCGTCCCACTGCCACTTTGGCAGCAAGGCAAACCGGCCTGGAGCCTGGCGAAGGCTGCAATCCTTGTCACCGCCGCCAGTAACCTGACTCACTTGACAGTCACTTTGCAGGAGGTATCTTAGATCTGATAAGAATTATGGTCTTACGGTCGATCAACCCGCTCGCATCGCGTTTCGTCCACATTGGGGCGGTTCGAGAAGCTTGGGGAGTTCTTGAAGGGGGTTTGTAGCCGTAATTCAGGCGCGTTCCAACATACATAAATGCGGTCCTTACATGCGTTCCCATGTTTGACTTTCTGAAGAAAAAGAAGAAGAAGGGACCTACGTTCGACCCCCGGGTGGAGGTCACCCAGTTGGGAGCCATGAGTCCTCCATCGGCCCTCGTCTATCAACCATTGCGCGGCGATGACGACGAATTCGAGGACCTCGGCAAGGCGTTCTTCCTGCGCCGCGACAAGAAGATTTACAGCGAAGGTCCTAACATCTACATCACGGCTCCCGACGGGATGACGAGCTCCAGCGACAACAACTCGCTCAACAATAAGGTCGTTAAGCTCCAGTTCTTCAACCGCCGCATTCCCCACACTATCGACTGCCGGGTCCTCGGTCGCTTTCGCCTGCTTCCTGAGGTTGTGGAAACCCTTGACTTCAACGCCAAGTCCGCCTACAAGCTGCTTCCGGTGACCAAGATCTCGAAGAAAGAGAAGCGGCAGAACTACCGGTACATCACGGATAACTTTGGCGACTCGCGCATCCCCGTCACCACACACATCACCTTCGACGCCTTCATAAAGCGCACGAATCACGACCTGCCGACCGAGGGCGCGCCGTCTATAATCCTCGATGACTTGGCGGCGACCCCCTACCGCGAGCTCAGCAACCATCGCCCCTTCACGACCCGGGAAGGCATCGATGAGTTCAAAGAACTCATGCTCAAGAAGCAGCCCCACGACCGGTTCGTGAACCTCACCAAGGTGTTGCGCGACGAGTCCTCAAGTATGGTGAAGAAGCCCGACGAGGAGTTGCTGCTCGGCCAGATCAACATCCTCGGCCTTGAAATGGAGTCCATGCGCGAAGTTCTCTACCTCAGAAAGTCCGAGAAAGCGGGTATCAAGAAGGGTGAAGAGAACCCTTACAACCTTCATCCCGGAGAGAGAATTCTCAGCCGCTTCTTCGAGAGGGACATGCAGTACGAGATGCTGTTTGAGGTGGTAGAGGCCCGAACCCAGAACGAAGTCATGCGGCCCGTGGAGTACATGCGCGAAGAGACCGGGCTGAAAATCAACCTGGTTGACTACAGCACCGGCGGCGTACTCATCGAGTCGAGCCCGGAATTCCTGCGCCTCGTGCTCGGCGACGACTGTCCCCCTAATGTTGAAGACGAGGCCGACTTCGAGGGTGACTACTGGGAGAAGGCCTTCGAGACAATAAGGGTGCCTCTGCTCCACCTCGCCCTCTATCCAAAAATGCATTTCCCAGACAACCAAAAGAAGTTCGAGCCCGAATTGGCAGCCAAGTTCTCCATCGTGGGCACCATCGTTCGCACTCACGTGGCGCGTACAGCCGAACGCAACATTCTGTTGCATGGCATCCAGTTTGCCTATGACCCGCAGGGCGTTCCCCTCGAGGAAGACGAGCTGGTAAACTGGCGCTACACGCGAATGATGAAGGATAACGTGTACCTGAAAGCGTGCCACACTCACCTTAGCCAGTTGATCGGCCACTTGGAAAACAGAGCCAGGGACAATCAGCAAAGTATGCGCGCTCGACGCCCCTCGGAGGAACCTGCCGCCGCCCGCTAGTTTTTCGGCCGATATTAGAACGACAAAGGCCCCGACCTGCATCGCGTGTGCAGATCGGGGCCTTTCTATGTCTGCGGCTGACCGGACCTCCTAACTATCCTCGTCCTTGCGCTGCTTGGCTGAGACTCGGTCCTGAAAGGCGGCCTTCACCTTCTCATCGACGAAAGCTCCCCTACGCTCGTTGATGCGGGCCTCAACAGAAGCCTGCAGGCCGGCACTCTTCAGCTTTTCCTCTTCCGGCTTCTCATCTTCTCTGAAGCGCTGATTCAACAGAATCAGAAGCTTGCTGAAGGTGGCCTGGTTCTCCGAGCCCTGATGCAGAGCGAAGGGAGGCATGAACTGAAGTCCGCGCTCCATCGATTTGGGATTGCGGTCTTCCACGAGGTCCCGCGGAAACACGCGGAAAGTGACACGGAACTGCTCGAGCGCATCTTCGACTCGCTCGAGAATCAACGGCAGATAGACCTCGTCCGCCTTGCCCGCCTTCTTAGCAAACGTCCGTGCCAACGATTCGGCAATGTCCTGGTCTATCCGGAATCGGAGCAAGAATCCGAGCTTGGAGTTGATCTCACCGATGAAGTCGTTGGGCTTCTTCACTACCATCGGTCGCACCACCTCGTCATCGACATCAGCCAACAGACGCCCGGACACCATAATCCCGAGCCCACCTGTGTTCACCCATTCGTGAATGGTGATCTTGTCGAGGATCTTTATATCTTCCCTCTCAAGGTACTTGTCGAGGGGATCACGAATACCCTTGAAGAAACTTCCCTGCGTGCTCTTCTGATTCCAGCCTCCGCCGCCAGGGATGATGTAGAGTTTTGCTTCTCTGAGGTAACAATCAAGCACCGTACGGTCGGTGACCGCCGGACCGCCGGGAAAGGAATTGATCGAATCGACGCGAATCTCAATAATGTCGTCACCTTGGACCATCAAATCTTTGCCGAACTTCTTCTCCGCCTCTTCTCGCGGCCCGCTCCACGGCTTGTCGTCGTTGTTCGGATTCTTGGGAATCAGGAAGCTCTTGCGCAAAAAGAAGCCCTTGGCAAGGAAGACGATGGGACCGTCCGATCCCTCAACAGTGGTGGTGAAACTCAAGCGGATCTGTTCTCCGGGAGTGAGCAGACGATCGGTGGGTTCGAAGGAGCCGCCACCAAGGGAGCGCGGTTGATTCACATAGACGACGGCTTTGGGGGCTTCTTTGAACTTGCGGAAGGTGAAGTTCCGCATCAGACCCTGCCCACGGCCGTGCTCTACCGACTCCGTGAGCATGCGAGGACGCACGATCTCGGCAGTGACCGCGGCCTCGCGGATGGGGGCTATAACCGTCTGGATTTTCTTGGTCTTGGTGAACAGTTCGGGCCGGGAAAAGGGCTTGGGAGCCTCCTTTTTCTTCGCAGGCGCCTTGGCGTCTGCCCCGTCACCGCTGGCCGCGACCTTCTTCTTTTTCTTCTTTACGACTTTGTCCATCGAACCAAGCTCATTATCTGCAGAACGAGGTGAATCTTCCCCTCAAACTTCGCAACAGCAGTCCGCGCGCACGGTACGCAATGACAGATAGTTAGTCAACTTTGCCTCGCCACGCTGAGCCCCTCCGGAGTCTAGTGACAGCCTCGCAATGCGGGGTGTGCGGAAAGAGGTCGAAGGGCTGTACTTCCTCCACCTGATAGCCCCCTTCGACGAGATCGGCGAGATCATCGGCTAGTGTCTCGGGATTGCAGGAGACGTAGACGATCGTCGGCGGCCCCAGGTGGATCAGCTCCTGCAAAGCTTTCTTGTGAACCCCGGCGCGAGGCGGATCCAGAACCACCACGTCGAAGTTGTTGCTCTCGTCACCGTCGGCGAGCTCCCTAAGCGTCTCTTCTGCCTGATCAGCCAGGAAGGTACAATTTCCGATGGCGTTTCGCTGTGCGTTTCCCCGGGCATCGCGCACGGTCTCCGCCACCTGCTCGACGCCGACGACCGAATGGGCGGCGCGCGCCAGGTGCAGGCTCATGCCACCAGTTCCGGAGTACAGGTCGAGGACCTCCGCTTCTGACAGATCGCCGGCCAGCTCCGTCACGCGTGCGTACAGCTTCTCGGCGGCCCAGGTGTTGGTCTGGAAGAACGACTGCGATGAGATTTGAAATTCGAGACCATTGCAGATCTCCGTGATCATGCCTTCCCCTTTCACCATGAACTCCTCTTCGCCGATCGCAACCTGAGCCTTACCCGAGTGCCGGGTGATGATGGCAGTGGTGATTTCGTCGCCGACTTCGTCGAGTACTCCGGCCATGAGCTGGTCCACGTCGTCATGAGGATAGCTGGAGACCACGAGGTTGACCATCACCTGCGCCGTGGCCTTGGCGTCGCGGATGACGAGAAAGCGAAGCAGACCCTCATGACTGCGCAGATCGTACACGGGAAGCCCCATTTTCGTGGCACGGGTACGCACGCTGTCGACGATGCGGTTGCTCGTCTCGGACTGCAGATGGCAGGCTTCCAGGTCGAAAACTCGGTTGTAGCGCTCACGCACGTGCAGGCCTAGCAGGGGCTTTCCATCCCGGTCAGAACCAAAGGAAAACTCCATCTTGTTGCGGTAGTTATACACCTGTGGGCTGGCGGCGATACCGTGCCAGCCACGGACGGCCACACCGTGGCGCTCAAAAGCATCCCGAACCATGGACTCCTTGAGGGCCAGCTGCTTCGAGTACTCAAAATCCTGCCAGCGACAGCCACCGCACAACCCAAAGTGGGAACAGGGAGGATCTCGCCTCTCGATACCTGGGTGGATGAGATCGTCGACAACTCCCTCGAACCGCCCCTTGCGCTTGCGGCTCACGAACACTTCGGCTCGATCACCCGGCACTGAGCGAGGCACGACGAGTTCGCGGCCATCTACGGTCCCCCGTCCATCACCTCGGGGGGTGAGGCCCTCGATGTCAACGATGACATGTTCGCCCTTCTTCAATGTATATCTCAGCGCAAAGGGTAGTACATGAGAAGACGAGGTGGAATGGCCCCTCCCACCTCGTCCGTTACTCCGCGTACTGCGTTTCGATCTATTCGGAGGACTCGGCCTCGCTCTCTACCTTGTCGTCGGCTTCCGCTATAGCAGCCGGGGTCCCTTCCCGGTCCACGAGCTCGACGATGCACATCTCGGCTCCATCTCCGCGCCTCTGGCCAACCTTAATCAGCCGAGTGTAGCCACCTGGGCGATCGGCAAAACGGGGACCGATCTCATCAAAGAGCTTCGCGATCACCACCTTGTTGGCTATGACCCTCAGCACCTGTCTGCGGGCGTGCAAATCCCCACGCTTGGCAAAGGTGATGATGCTCTCTGCACGACAACGCAGCTCCTTGGCACGGGCGCTGGTCGTGTTGATAACTTCGTGCTGGAACAGTGAGCTCATCATGTTGGACATCATCGCCTTGCGATGAGAGCGATCGCGTCCAAGCTTGGCCGTCTTCTTACCGTGTCGCATTTATCTTCAGTCGCGTCTTGTGTGTATCGATCTAGAAGTCGTCGGCGAGGGAGCTCACAGGTTCCGACCCAACTTCGACATTCTCGTACTTGGAAATATCCATCCCCCAGGAGAGCTCCATCGCGTCCAAAATCTCGCCCAGCTCGTTGAGAGACTTGCGCCCGAAGTTGCGGAACTTCAGCATCTCGGCTTCGCTCCGGGAGACTAGCTCCTTCAACGTGCCGATGCCGGCGGCTCGCAGGCAGTTCGCGGACCGCACGGAAAGTTCAAGCTCGTCCACCTGCATGGCCAGCAAGCGAGCAATGCGCTTGGTCTCCTTGTCGACTTCGCGTTCTTCGGAGGGAGCTGGCTCCTCTTCGAAATTCGCAATCAGTCCGAGGTGCTCGATCAGGATGCGAGCCGCCTGAGCGACAGCGTCCTCTGGATTGACCGATCCGTCCGTCCAGACCTCGAGGGTCAGGCGGTCGTAGTCGGTGCGGCGCCCAACGCGGGCATGCTCGATGTCGTAATTGACTTTGAGCACCGGCGAGTAGTTTGTGTCAAGAGGAATCGTGCCAATGGGCTGATCGGCGACCCTGTTCTCCTCTGCAAACACGTAGCCACGACCCTGGCCGACGTTGAGCTCGAGCTTGAGCGAGGCATCCTTATCCAGGGCAGCGATGTGGAGATCGGGATTCATGACCTCCACCGAAGCATCCACGGAAAGATCCTTGGCAGTGAGTGCGTCGGGACCCTTCGCTTCCACGTGTAGGATTCGATCCTCCTCGCCATGATAGCGCAGGGCGACCTCTTTGAGGTTCAGTACCATCTCAGGGACGTCTTCCCGTACGCCTTTGACGACGGTGAACTCGTGCTGCACTCCCTCTATGCTCAGAGATTTGATGGCAGCGCCCTGAATGGACGACACCAGCGCACGCCGTAGGGCGTGACCGATCGTGACGCCGAACCCCCGCTCGAGGGGCTGTAATACGAACTTGCCGTACGTGTCGGTGAGGCTGTCCTTGTCAACGTCGAGCAGCCTCGGCATCTGCATTCTTTCTAATGCCATGGACTTCGTTTCCCCGTTGTGGATGGTACGGTAGGGACGACGCGGGTCCAATCGACCCGGATGGGCTGACCTGACCCGAGATCAGACCCGACTGTAGAACTCGATGACCAACTGTTCTTCTACCGGCGCTAGAATGTCCTCTCGACTGGGTCTCTCCATCACCGTTCCCACAAGGTTCGCCTTGTCTACGGAAAGCCATGTTACCATCTCCCGCGACCGGCGGAGAGACTCGTGGATCACCTCGAGCTGCTTGCTCTTGTCTGCCACGGCGATGACATCACCTTGCGAGGTCAAATAAGAAGGGATATTCACCCGCTTGCCGTTCACGGTGAAGTGACTGTGATGCACCAGCTGACGTGCCGCCTTTCGGGACGGAGCCAGGCCGAGGCGATAGATCACGCTGTCGAGGCGAGTCTCCAACAGACGCAGAAGATTCTCACCGCTCACGCCGGGAATTCGGGTGGCTTCGCGGTAGTACTTCCGAAACTGCCCCTCACGCACGCCATAGATCCGCGCCATCTTCTGCTTGGCCCGCAACTGCACGCTGTACTCCGACTGCTTGCGACGCATTCTCTGCCCGTGTTGACCGGGCGCGTAACTACGGCGCTCGAAGGCGCACTTTTCGAGAGTGCAACGCTCGCCCTTGAGGAAAAGCTTGGCACCTTCGCGCCGGCAATAACGACAATTCGGTCCGGTGTATCTCGCCATGACTCTACCCCTATACGCGGCGCCGCTTGGGAGGACGGCATCCGTTGTGAGGAATCGGGGTTACGTCGCGAATCGCGGAGATCGCGAGTCCCGCAGTCTGAAGGGCGCGGATGGCGGAATCACGACCGACGCCGGGTCCCTTGACCCATACCTCAACGCTCCGCAGGCCCATGCTGATCGCGTCCTGAGCGGCACGCTCGGCTGCGAGCTGACCGGCAAACGGCGTCGACTTCCGGCTACCGCCGATCCCAACCTTACCCGGTGTCGCCCAGGAGATCACATTCCCCTCGATATCGGTCAGCGTGACCATGGTGTTGTTGAATGTCGAGCGGATGTGCGCGATACCCAACGCCTCTACCTTTTTCGACTTCTTCCTGCGGCGTCTGCCTCTTTCAGGTGGCAAATCTCAGTCCTTCTCTTTGGGGAAAACCGACCTATGGCCGGACTTCTACTTGCTCGGTGCCTTCTTCTTGCCAGCGATAGCCCGGCGCGGTCCCTTACGCTGGCGGGCATTGGTGCGGGTGCGCTGGCCGTTCACTGGCAGGCCACGCCGGTGGCGCAATCCTTTGTAGCACCCAATGTCCATCAGCCGCTTGATGTTCATGTTGACCTCGCCACGCAGAGATCCCTCTACGCGGTACTTGGTTTCGATGATGTTACGCAACTGGGTGACCTGTTCCTCGCTGAGATTCTGAACGCGGGTGGCCGGATCGATCTGCGACTCCGAAATGATCGATTGAGCCGAATTCCGGCCAATTCCATAAATGTAGGATAGGCCGATATCGATCCGTTTATCGCGCGGAAGGTCTACACCAGCAATACGTGCCATTTGTGATCTCCTGTTCGCCGCAGTGCGGCGATCCCTTATCCTTGCTTCTGCTTGTGGCGCGGGTTGCGCTTGCAGATCACCCGCACGATACCGTGGCGGCGGATGATCTTGCAATCCGCACACCGTTTGCCCACTGAAGCCTTGACCTTCACTACCTTGCCTCCATCCTGTGTGCGATCCTCAGCCGCTATCGACGGCCCTGGATCTTGCCCTTTTTCATGAACCCTTCGTAATGCCGAGTCATGAGCTGGGACTCCAGTTGCTGGAGCGTGTCAAGCGCAACGCCGACGATGATCAGCAGACCCGCGCCTCCAAAAAACTGGGAATACGAGGGCGTCACATTGAACTGCTCGATCACGAAGAACGGAAAGATAGCCACAGCCGCGAGAGCCATGGAGCCCGGCAGGGTAATTCGGGTCATGATGCGGTCGATGTAGTCTGCCGTCCGCTTCCCTGGGCGCACGCCGGGAATGAACCCGCCGTGGCGCTTCATATTGTCCGCCAACTGCTGAGGATCCATCACAATAGCAGTGTAGAAATAGGTAAAGAACACGATCATCAAACCGTAGATGAACCAGTAGAAGGCCGAAGTCGTGGTGAAATACGCTCCCACCGACTGCATGAACTCATTTCCCGGGAAGAATTGAGTAACAGTGCCTGGCAGGAACATGATCGACTGGGCAAAAATGATAGGGATCACGCCGGCGGCGTTCACGCGCAGAGGGATGTGGGTGCTCTGCCCGCCATAAACCCGGCGTCCGACGACACGCTTGGCGTATTGCACCGGAATCCGCCGCTGTCCCTGAGTTAGCAACACTACACAGGCCACAACCACGACCATCAACGCGACCAGGAACAACTCTTCGAGCAAGCTCTTGGTGAAGCCACGGTTCAACAGGTAATGCTGCCATTCACTCTTCACCGCAAAGGGGAGCTCAGCAATGATACCGACAAAGATGATCAGAGAGATCCCGTTACCGATGCCGCGTTCCGTGATCTGCTCGCCGAGCCACATGATGAAAATCGTACCCGTGGTGATCGTCACCATCGTGAGCAAGCGAAACCCAAGCCCCGGATCGATGACCGCATCGATCCCTGTCCCGGGGCCGCGGATATTCTCGAGGAAGTAGCTGACGCCCACCGACTGTGCCATCGCCAAGAACACGGTTCCATAACGAGTGTATTGATTGATCTTCTGCCGACCCTGCTCGCCCTCGCGTTGCAGCTTCTGGAAAAACGGCACCACGGCGCCCATGAGCTGCAGGATGATCGAAGCGCTGATGTAGGGCATGATCCCCAGAGCGAAAACCGTCGCCCTGGTGAAGGCGCCACCGACGAACATGTCGTAAAGTCCGAACAGCGTGCTGCCAGCACCAGCGAAGTACTCCTGCAGAACACTCTCGCGGATACCGGGCACGGTGATCTGGCCACCGATGCGATAGACGATCAGCACGCCGATCGTGAAGAGGATCTTTCTCCTCAAATCGGGGATCTTGAAGCAGTTTTGGAAACTCTGAAGCACGTGTCCGTCGTCGGGAAAGAGCTAATTTATCTCGGTGGCACTGCCACCAACCTTGTCGATCTTCTCTTTGGCGCTGCAAGAGAAGGCATGCGCCTTAATGCTTACGGAGCCGCTCAGCTCGCCATCGCCAAGGATCTTGACTTTGCCCTTGGCACTGCGAATTAACCCAGCCTTGGCCAACTCCTCTGGTCCAACCTCACCGCTCAGCTTGCGCTCGGCGATGGCGCTGAGGTTCACGACCTGGTATTCAGTACGAAACTTGTGATTCGAGAATCCGACCTTGGGCAGACGCCGGTACAGAGGCATCTGTCCACCCTCAAAGCCCCTGCGGGAACCACGGCTGCCGCCAGAGCGCGAACGCTGCCCCTTGTGGCCACGGCCCGCCGTCTTGCCATTCCCCGATCCCGGGCCCTGACCCTTCCGATTGGCCGTCTTCTTTGCCCCCTTGGGAGGCTTGAGTTCACCGAGGCGCATGCCTTCTTATCCCTCCTGCCGTTCCTCGATCTCTACTAGATGGGAAACCTTATTGACCATGCCACGAATGTGTGGTGAATCGTTGTGAATTACCGTGTAGTGCAATCGCTTGATGCCCAAGGCACGGATTGTTTCCTGCTGCTTGTGTGATCTCCCGATGGCACTGCGACGCTGAGTAATTGCCAGCTTCATCTTAGACTCTCAAGAGGTACGCCGCGCAACTTCGCAACGGTCTCAGCCGACTGCAGTTGGTTGAGTCCTTCGAGGGTGGCCTTGATCGTGTTCTGTGGATTGTCGGAGCCCAGCGACTTGGTCAGGATGTCGCGCACACCAACAAGGTCGAGAACGATGCGAACCCCGCCGCTGGCGATAATCCCCGTGCCCGGAGAGGCTGGCTTCAGAAGCACTTTAGCCGCGCTGAAACGACCGATGATCTCGTGGGCAATAGTGCCTTCGGCGAGAGGGATCTCCACCACTTCCTTGCGGGCATTCTCTGTCGCCTTGCGAATGGCTTCGGCCACCTCTCCCGCTTTCCCGGAGCCCAGACCTACGTGACCGGCGCGATCACCCACGACTACCATCGCTGTGAACGAAAAGTTCCGGCCGCCCTTTCGCACGTGAGAGACGCGACGGACGCTGTTGTTGACGACCACTTCTGTGAGCTCAAGGCTATTTACATCGATCTCCGCCAAATCTTCCTCTTAATCTCTATCGTCTAGAGCCTGAGCCCGCCCTCGCGGGCGCCTTCTGCAACGGCTCGGATGACACCGTGATAGAGCAGACCGGCCCGATCGAAGACGACCGCCTGAATGCCCTTCTCCTGCGCCTTTGAGGCGACGAGCTTTCCTAGTGCATGACCCTGTTCGGCACGGGTTCCCGACCGCTCGAAACCCTTCGACAGAGTCGACATTCCAACCAGGGAGTGACCAGCCTGATCGTCGATGATCTGAACTTCAACGTTACGGGCGCTGCGGTACACCACCAGGCGTGGACGCTCGGGCGTACCGGCTAGTCGCTTACGAATACGAAACCGTCGGCGGGTCCGCGCTAAGGATTTCTTCTTCTTGCTCTGCACCTTCTCATCCTGGTCGTTGCTAACATCGTCTATACGACAGCGGCCTTGCCGGTCTTCCAATGGATGGTCTCGCCTTCATAGCGAATACCCTTCCCCTTGTAGGGATCCGGCTTCCGTCTCTCTCGGATCTCCGCGGCAACTTGACCGACCTTCTGCTTGTCGATGCCAGTTACCACGATGCGGGCCTGAGCGCCGGAAATGGGATCTTGAACTTCGATGTCGATTCCCTCCGGCGCCTCGTACTCAACAGAGTGTGAATAGCCGATCTGCAGGGTGAGCTTGCGCCCTTGGACCTCGGCTCGGTAGCCAACGCCGTAGAGATCCAGCCGCTTGGAGAATCCATCGGTGACGCCGGTGACGGCGTTAGCGACGAGGGAACGAGTCAGCCCGTGCAGGGCCATGGTCTTCTTCTCTTCACTCTTCCGAATTACGACGACATTGGAGTTGGAGTCCTCGACGGCCACTTCGAGGTGGTCGGTGCGGTAGCTAAGCTCGAGCTGGCCTTTAGGACCCTTGATCCGTACGTCACCACCCTGGACCACAACTTCCACGCCCTGAGGAACGGATACGGGCTGTTTCCCTACTCGTGACACGTCCGTCTTCTCCGATCGATCGCTTCCAACTGTCTCTGCACCCGTGCTACCAGACGCTGCACAATAGCTCACCGCCGATACCTACCTTACGGGCGTCGCGATCGGTCATCACTCCACGCGAAGTGGAGACAATAGCCACGCCCAAACCACGGCGAATTCGGGGCAGTGCGCGCTTGCCGGCATAACGCCGCAAGCCTGGCTTACTCAGCCGTGTGATCCCCTTGATGATACTCTGCTGATCCTGATCGTAGCGCAGGTACAAACGCAGCTGGCCTTGCTTGCCGTCATCGTAGAGCGCGAAGTTGTCGATGAACCGCTCCTCCGCCAGCACCCGCGCGACCTCGCGCTTGATCTTCGACGCCGGGATATCAACGCTAGGATGATTAGCGTGGCAGGCGTTGCGGATTCGGGTCAACAGATCGGCGATAGGATCAGTCATGCTCATGGTCTAGTCTCCCTTGCCTACCAACTCGCCTTCGTTACACCGGGGATTTCCCCGCAAAGCGCCAGCTCTCGGAAACAGATCCGGCACAAGCCGAACTTCTTATACACACCGCGCGGACGCCCGCAACGTTGACAACGGGTGTATTTGCGAACCTTGAACTTGGGTTCTTTCGCCGCCTTGATCAGCAGACACTTCTTAGGCATTCAACCTACTCTCTTTTTGGTTCGAACCGGTCTAATTTCCGAAGGGTATTCCGAAAAGGCGCAGCAGCTCCTTGGCCTCCTCGTCGCTTTGGGCACTCGTCACGAAGGCGATATTCATCCCCCGAATTCGATCGATGCGGTCATAGTTGACCTCGGGAAAGATAATTTGCTCCTTGATACCCAAATTGTAATTCCCGCGTCCATCAAACCCTCGGGGTGACACTCCGCGGAAGTCTCGCGACTGCGGCAGGGCGAAGTTCACCAGTCGGTCCAGAAATTCAAACATACGGCTCTGGCGCAGCGTGACCATAGCGCCGATCGGCACGCCCTCACGCAGCTTGAAGTTCGAGATCGCCTTACGCGCCCGACGCACCGCTGGTTTCTGTCCAGTGATGGCAGCCAGCTCGGTGATCACGTTGTCGAGCACCTTCGAGTCCTGAACGGCATCGCCGACTCCGGCGTTGACGACGATTTTCTGTAGCTTGGGAATCTGCATGGCGTTGTCGTACTGGAAACGCTCCTGGAGCGCGGGTACAACTTCCCCGGCGTAGGTGTCCATCAAGCGAGTGGTGTTCATCGTTGTCTTTCTTGCCTACTGCGAGTCGATCATTTCGCCACTGCGCATAGCGACCCGCATCTGACGACCGTCGTCCAATCGCTTCTTGCCGATTCGGGTGGGCTCATCAGTCTTGGGATCAACGACCATTGCGTTGGAGGCGTGAATCGGCGCCTCTCGCTCGACGATACCACCTTGCGGATCGCGCTGAGTCGGTTTGGTGTGTTTTTTCATCATGCGCACGCCTTCGACGATCAAGCGGTTTTTCTCCGGAATTACCTGCAAAACCCGACCTCTCTTACCCTTTTCGTTCCCGCTGATGATGAGAACCGTATCTCCACGGCGCACGACCATTTATACCACCTCGGGTGCGAGGGAGACGATACGCATGAACTGACGCTCTCGCAGTTCACGGGCAACCGGGCCGAAAATTCGCGTCCCTCGGGGTTCGTCCTTCTCGTCCAACAGCACGGCGGCGTTCTCGTCGAAGCGGATGTATGAACCGTCCATCCGGCGGAACTCTTTCTTGGTGCGAACCACCACGGCACGCATGACATCACCCTCCTTGAGGGGGCCATTCGGCAGCACGTCATGCACAGCGACGACGATCAGGTCACCTACCCCGGCGTAGCGCTTCTTGGAACCACCGAGGACGCGAATGCAGCGCGCCCGCCGCGCTCCGGCGTTGTCCGCCATTTTCAGGACGGAGTATTCCCTGACCATTACTTTCTCTTCTGCCTCAGTCTCTATGCGCCGTCGCCAGGACTTCGAGCAGACGCCAACGCTTGGTCTTACTCATCGGTCGGCACTCACGGATGCGCACGATATCACCGACACCGGAAATATTGCCCTCGTCGTGGGTAACACACCTCGAGATGTGGCTGATGCCTTTGCCGTACAGGCGATGAGCGGCGCGTAGCTCAATTGCAACTACACGCGTCTTCTCGCTGCTCGCCTTGATGACGCGGCCTTCACAGATGCGTCCGCCGAAGGTGCTCGGGCTGCTCTCTGCCATAGTTTGTTAGGCTTCCTCTTTCTCTTCGCGGTCGCCACCCACGGCGGCGCCAGGCAGAGAGCGAATTCCTTTCGCGCTCTCTTGCAACAGGGTTCTCACACGCGCGATGTCGCGACGGACCTCACGGACACGGATGGCGTTGCTAAGCTGCCCCAGGCCGTGCTGAAATCTCAAGTTGAGGCTCTCCTCCTCCAGCTCCTGCAGTCGCATCGTCAGCTCGTCGAGGCTCTGCTCTCTCAGTTCACTCGCCTTCATCATTATCCGATTCGTTCGACGAGTCTGGTCTTGATGGGCAACTTGTGGCCGGCTTTGCGCAGTGCCTCCTTGGCCACCGCTTCCTCCACACCTGACAGCTCGAACAGCACGCGTCCGGGCTTTACCACGGCGACCCATCCCTCCGGGGCTCCCTTGCCTTTACCCATGCGGGTCTCAGCCGGCTTCTTGGTCAGCGGCTTATCCGGGAAGATCCGGATCCACATCTTTCCCGATCGGCTCATGGCACGACTGATCGCTACGCGAGCAGCTTCAATCTGCCGACTAGTGATCCAGCCCGGCTCCAAAGCCTTGAGGCCGAATTCGCCGAAGGAAACGAGCGCCCCACCCTTCGTCTGCCCCCGCATACGACCGCGCGATTGCTTGCGCCACTCGACTTTCTTTGGCATCAACATCTTTTCTTACCTATGTCGGAATATAAATTGAGCAAAAGTCCGGCAATTTACACCTGCTGTTCTTCCTCTGCCTCATCAACCACTTCCCCATGGCAGATCCAAACCTTGACTCCGACGGTGCCCGACATCGTGTACGCCGTAGAGCGTGCAAAGTCGATGTCTGCGCGCAGGGTGTGGAGCGGCACGCGACCCGCCGGCTCCGAGCGCTCACGGCGCGACATTTCGGAGCCACCGATCCGACCCGCGCACTCGATGCGGATGCCCTCGGCCCCCATGCGCATCGAGGACGCCACCGATTTCTTAATGGCGCGGCGGAAGGCTACTCGCTGCTCAAACTGACGGGCAAGATTGTCGGCAACCAGTTGGGCATCAAGCTCGGGCTTCTTCACCTCTTGGATGTTCAGAGTCACATCCTTCTGGGTGAGCTCCTTGAGCTCGTCACGCAGCTTGTCAACCTCAGCGCCCCGGCGACCGATGGCGATACCCGGACGCGCGGTATGAACTTCGATCGTCACCCTCTTGGGATGTCGCTCGATGTTCACGCGAGATACACCAGCACGCTGCAAGCGCTGCCGAATATAACGGCGCAGCGTGATATCCTCTTTAAGCAGGTCCGCAAAGTCGCGCTCCGCGAACCAATTCGAGCTCCAGCCCTTGATAACACCAAGGCGAAAGCCATACGGATGTGTCTTCTGACCCACTTGACCGTCCCCTTGGTTAGGCTTCGACCTCTGCCGGCTGTTCATCCCCTTCGTCGACGACCTCGCTATCCACCCTCTCCGCGACATCGGCCCTACCGTCGGAAACGATGATTGTGAGATGGCTTTGCCGCTTAAAAATCCGGCTTGCCGCGCCACGGGCACGGGGCTTGAGCCGCTTCAGCGTGCGCCCCTCGTCAGCAAATACCTTTGCGACAAGCAGCCCATCAACATCAACCGGGTTCTCGTCATCGAGATTGATCGCATTGGCCACGGCCGACCGCAAGGTCTTCTCGATGATGGGCGCCGAGCGCTGCGGAGCGTACTGCAGAATGGCCAGAGCCTCCTCAACAGACTTCCCGCGAATCTGGTCGATTACCAGCCGCACCTTAGTCGCCGGAATACCGACATGCCGCTGAACTGCTTTCGCTTCCATCTCTGCCTTAACGTCCCCTTCTATCCTGCCGACTGACGCTATACTCAGCGCACACCTGTGGTACGCTCGCTAACTCGCCCGCTATGTCCCCGGTATGTACGAGTCGGAGAAAATTCTCCGAGCTTGTGACCGACCATGTTTTCAGTGATGTAGACAGGGATGAACTTGTTCCCATTATGCACTGCGAAGGTATGGCCCACGAAATCGGGAGTAATGGTCGACCGTCGGGACCAAGTACGAATCACCTTCTTGTCCCCCGTCTTGTTCATCGCCTCCACTTTTTCGACGAGATGATCGTCAACGAAAGGACCCTTCTTAATCGATCGCGGCAAGCCTCACACTCTCTCTTGTGTTTGTGCTACTTCGGGTTGCGCCGGCGCAGAATCCAGGCGTTCGACGCCTTCTTGCGCTTGCGAGTCTTGTATCCTTTGGTCGGCGTGCCCCAGGGAGTCACGGGATGACGGCCGCCCGAGGACTTGCCCTCACCACCACCGTGGGGATGATCGACAGGGTTCATGACCACACCGCGGACCTTGGGTCGTCGTCCCAACCAGCGAGCCCGTCCCGCCTTGCCGAGCACCACATTGCGGTGATCGGCGTTGCCTACCTGACCAACCGTGGCGTAACACTCGATTTGCACCTCGCGAATCTCGCCAGAAGGAAGGCGCAGCTGAGCCCGACCATTCTCTTCGTCACGTCCCATGATCTGAACCCCGGCTCCGGCGCTGCGCGCCATACGTCCGCCTTGGCCCGGTTTGAGCTCGATGTTATGCACCGTCGTGCCAACTGGAATTCGCGAAAGCGGCAAAGAGTTGCCCGGGGCGACCGGAGCGTCCAACCCTGCGACAACCTGATCACCCACCTTCAACCCCTGAGGGACCAGGATGTAGCGCTTGTCGCCATCGCGGTAAATGACCAGAGCGATGAACGCCGAGCGATTGGGATCATACTCGATGGTGGCGATCCGACCGGGAACCCCGTACTTGTTGCGACGGAAGTCGACGATGCGATAACGGCGCTTGTGCCCGCCCCCGCGACGACGCATGGTCATGCGACCGCGATTATTCCGCCCTCCTGACTTGCTCAGCGGAGCCGTCAGAGACTTCTCCGGCTTGTCAGTAGTGACATCGTCGAAGGTGTTGACAGTCTTGAAACGCTGCGTCGGTGTTACCGGTCGAAATCTCTTGACAGGCATTCTCTCGCCCCGAATCCCTACAGATTTTCGACGAGATCGATGGTCTCGCCGGCTCTCAATTTCACGTACGCCTTCTTCCAGGACGAGGTGTGCCCTTGGTGGAAGCCTTGGCGCTTTGGCTTGCGATGCACGGAAACCGTACGCACCGCCTCGACCTTTACGTCGAAGACGGTCTCCACGGCCTGCCGGATCTGCACCTTGTTAGCGCGCGGGTCGACGCGGAAAGTGTAAGTGTTGCTTTCGCGAAGGATTGTCGCCCGCTCGGTGATCACCGGCGATCTTAGCACGCTTCGCTCCCCAGCCATTCTTCTATCCCCCTTACTCGCCGTCGCCATGGACCTTGGCGAGCGCTTCCACAGCACCCCTGGTCAGCAGCAGCGTGTCGGCGGCGACGATGTCGTAGGTGCCGACGACCCCAGCGGTGCGAATTTCGACACCTGGGATATTCCGCCCCGACTTCACCAGCACCGGGTGATTCTCACCAGTTATGACGAGTAGCTTGTGACCGGTCAGGCCGCAGGCTTCGAGAATGGCCACAAAGGATTTGGTCTTTGGCTCGGGAAAGTCGAAATCTTCGATAACGACGATTGCCGATGCCTTCTCCTTGGCCGTCAACGCCGAACGCAGCGCTAGACGGCGAATCGCGCGTGGCAGCTTGGTGCGATAGCTGCGCGGCTTGGGTAGTGAAAACGAGACACCGCCACCGCGCAGCAGATTAGTGGAAACTGTGCCACGACGGGCGCTTCCCGTGCCCTTCTGTCGGTGGTGCTTGCGCTTGGAGCGGCTCACCTCGGAACGACCCTTCACGGAGGCATTGCCTTGACGCTGGTTAGTCTCGTAGGCGACGACCGCAGAATGCACGGCGTACTCCGAAATTTGACCCTCAAAGAGCCCGGCGGGCAGATCGATAGCTCCCGCCTTCTGCCCTTCGGTGCTAACCACATCGACAGATGCCATAAATGTTCTGCTCAGACCTTGATGTCGATGCCGATACCGGCCGGCAGATCGAGCTTCATCAGCGAATCCACAGTCTGTGGCGTCGACTCGTAGATGTCGATCAATCGCTTGTGGACCCGGGTTTCGAACTGCTCGCGTGACTTCTTATCCACGTGAGGTCCACGTAGCACGGTGTACACGGTGCGCTGCGTGGGCAGAGGAATTGGCCCCGCAATACGCGCCCCGCTGCGCCGGACCGTCTGCACAATCTCATCGACAGAACGGTCCAGTGCGGCGTGGTCGTATGCCTTCAACCGGATGCGAATTCGATCTACAGCCACTTACCGGGCCTCCACGTCTCTGCCTTAGTCCGAAACTGCGGTGACAACGCCAGAGCCGATGGTGCGACCACCCTCGCGGATGGCGAACCGCAACTGCTGCTCGATAGCGATGGGTTGGATGAGCTCGACGTCCATGTTGACGTTGTCGCCGGGCATGATCATCTCCGTGCCCTCGGGCAGGGTGATGTCACCGGTGACATCCGTCGTCCGAAAATAGAATTGAGGCCGGTATCCGTTGAAGAAGGGCTTCTCGCGGCCACCCTCTTTGGCTGTCAATACGTAGACTTCAGCCTTGAATTTGGTGTGGGGGGTGATGCTGCCGGGATGACAGAGCACCATGCCGCGCATGAGCTCCTCCTTCTCCACGCCGCGCACGAGGATTCCAACGTTGTCGCCGGCCTGACCATCGTCGAGGAGCTTGCGGAACATCTCAACACCAGTACACACCGTCTTGCGGGTGTCGCGAATGCCAATGATCTCGAGATCTTCACCGACCTTGATCTTGCCACGTTCGATGCGGCCCGTTCCCACGGTGCCGCGTCCGGTGATGGAAAACACGTCCTCCACCGGCATCAGGAAGGGCTGATCGATCGGGCGCTCGGGCA
Source organism: Candidatus Latescibacterota bacterium (assembly GCA_036336855.1). Taxonomy (GTDB): domain Bacteria; phylum Latescibacterota; class UBA2968; order UBA8231; family UBA8231; genus JAYZFI01. The sequence continues at coordinate 42,619 of JAYZFI010000006.1, read as the reverse complement.
AGGGGATGTACTCGTCGACCGCATTCATGAGTTCGTCAATGGCCTGGGTTCCCATCTCGCCTTCGTCGCCTTCTACCGCCTTCAAGGCAGAACCGCGGAGGACGGGAACGTCGTCTCCGGGGAAGTCGTACTCTGAGAGCAACTCGCGAGTCTCGAGCTCGACGAGCTCGACCAATTCCTCATCATCGACCATGTCTACCTTGTTGAGGAAGACAACAATGCGTGGCACGTTGACCTGGCGGGCGAGTAGGATGTGCTCGCGTGTCTGGATCATCGGGCCATCAGCAGCACTGACCACAAGGATCGCCCCGTCCATCTGGGCAGCACCGGTGATCATGTTCTTGATGTAGTCGGCGTGACCGGGACAATCGACGTGAGCGTAGTGACGGGTCTCCGTCTCGTACTCCTGGTGGGAGACGTTGATTGTGACGCCACGCTGCTTCTCTTCCGGAGCGTTGTCGATGTCGTCCACCGACTTGGCCTCAGCAAAGCCTTTGCTCGCCAGATGCAGAGTAATGGCGGCCGTCAGCGTCGTCTTACCATGGTCCACGTGCCCAATGGTACCCACGTTCACGTGCGGCTTTGTGCGTTCGAACTGTTCCTTTGCCATTGCTTGCCGTTCCTTCCTCCCCCTTGAGGATACGTCAAATCGATACTGATCGCGTCTTGTATGCGTGTTTCTCTGCCACTAGTCCGTGCCCCGAACCTTGGCGACGATCCCTTCCATCACTGACTTGGGTACCTCGCGGAAATTGGCGAATTGCAGCGTGAACACCGCGCGCCCCTGGGTAAGCGAGCGAAGTCGCGTAGCGTAACCGAAGGTCTCGGACAATGGAATCTTGGCCCCGATGACCTGCGCATCTGACCGTGGGTTGATGCCCTTCACGTCGGCGCCATGGGAATTGAGGTCGCCGATAACCTCACCGAGGTACTGTTCGGGAACGACGACCTCGAGGTCCATGATTGGCTGCATCAGGTAAGGCTTAGCCTTCGCGGCGCCGTCCTTGAAACCCATGGACCCAGCGACCTTGAAGGCCATTTCCGAGGAGTCAACCTCATGGAACGAACCGTCGACGAGGAAGACCTTAACGTCCTCGATGGGATACCCGGCGACAGGGCCGTTATCCATGGCGTCTTCGATACCCTGACGCACCGACGAGATGTATTCCCGCGGGATGGCTCCACCGACGATCTTCGACTCGAAAACCAATCCGCCGCCGGGCTCACCGGGCTCGATATCGAGCTCTACGTGACCAAACTGTCCGCGGCCCCCGGACTGGCGTACGAAGCGACCGGTACCGTGCACGGCCTTGTGGATCCCCTCCTTATAGGCCACTTGGGGTCGGCCCACATTGGCCTCAACCTTGAACTCTCGGAGCAGTCGGTCTATGAGAATCTCGAGGTGCAACTCGCCCATGCCGGAGATCACCGTCTGTGCCGTGTCAGGATCGACGCGAACTTGGAAGGTGGGATCTTCTTCGGCGAGCTTGGACAGCGCCGTTTGCAACGACTCCTGATCGGCACGGGTTTTGGGCTCGATGGCCACGTGCACAACGGGCTGAGCGAACTCAATCTTCTCCAGCACTACGGGGCTGGCCTCGTCGCACAGCGTGTCGCCGGTGGTGGTGCCCTTGAGACCGACAACGCCGACAATGTCTCCGGCGTAAGCTTCCTTGAGCTCGGCGCGATCGTTGGCATGCATCTCGAGCAGGCGGGAAACGCGCTCGCGCTTGCCGGTGCTGACATTGTAGATATACGAGCCGGCCTGCAGCGTGCCGGAGTAGATGCGCAGGAAGCTCAACCGCCCCACGAAAGGATCGGTCATGATCTTGAAGGCCAGGGCGGCGAAGGGCTCGTCGTCCTTGGCCTCACGCACCGTCTCCGACTCGGAGTTGGGCAGGTGACCGGTCACCGCCTCCACATCCAAGGGCGACGGCAGGAAGTTGACGATGACGTCGAGCAGGCGCTGCACGCCCTTGAATCTGAAGGCGCTGCCGCAACAGACCGGCACCGCCTTCAGCGCGATGGTGGCCTGACGCAACGCAGCGATGATTTCCTCTGAAGCGATCTCTTCGCCCTCGAGGAATTTCTCAAGCAGGTGATCGTCGAACTCGGCCACCGATTCCAGCAACTTCTCGCGGTATTCGAGAGCACCGGCCATGAGATCGTCGGGGATCTCGTCCTCGTAGAATTTGGCGCCCATCGAAGTTTCCTCGTAGGTGATGGAGCGCATGTCGATGAGGTCGATGAGGCCAGTGAAAGTCTCGCCGGTGCCGATAGGCAACTGGACGGGCAGGAAGTTACTGCCCAGGCGCTCCTGCAGCATCTCCACGACTCGATAAAAATCGGCCCCGTTCCGGTCCATCTTATTAATAAGGGCGATACGGGGCACCTGATACCGGTCTGCCTGTCTCCAGACCGTCTCGGACTGGGGCTCGACTCCTCCCACCGCACAGAATACGCCTACCGCACCATCGAGGACGCGTAGCGAGCGCTCCACTTCGGCGGTGAAGTCGACGTGCCCAGGCGTGTCGATGATGTTAATGCGATGATCTCGCCACTCACAGGCGGTGGCCGCCGACGTGATGGTAATTCCCCGCTCGCGCTCCTGATCCATCCAATCCATGGCGGTGTTACCGTCGTGGACTTCTCCCATCCGGTGGAGGCGGCCGGTGTAATAGAGAATCCGCTCCGTTGTCGTCGTCTTGCCCGCGTCGATGTGGGCAGCGATTCCAATGTTGCGGATGCGCTCTATTTCCTGCTGTCTGGCCAACGTGTCCTGCCTTCTACGGCTACCGGGGAAGGAGATGGTGAGATACGTGGGAAATTGGAGATCGGCAACGCACTAGAATCGGTAATGGGCAAAAGCTTTATTAGCCTCGGCCATTCGGTGCACATCGTCGCGAGCGCGAACGGCTCCGCCCTCGCTCTTGGCGGCAGCGATGAGCTCGTTGGCCAGGCGCTCGGCCATAGTGCGCTCAGAGCGATCACGAGCGTAGCGAATGATCCATTTGATAGAGCGGGTCGTGCGCTCCTCCGGGCGAACCTCCAAGGGCACCTGCAGAGTCTGCGAACCAACGCGGCGCGACTTGGTGATCACCATGGGTTTGCAGTTCTCGACCGCCTTGAGGAAAACGTCTAGGCCCTGCTCCTCGGAACGCTGGGTCACCATATCGACGGCCGAATAGAACGTCCGCTCCGCGACACTCTTCTTCCCCTTCGTCATCAGACAATTGATGAAGCGCGTAGCCAGCACATTGTTGAACTTCGGATCCGGAAGGATCTGGCGTTTTACAGCTCGGCGGCGGCGTGACATGAACTCTTACGCTCTCAACTTGATTACGATCGACGGGCGCCGTACTTGGAACGGCTCTGCTTGCGCTCGGCGACACCGCTGGCATCGAGGACGCCGCGGATGATATGATATCGAACGCCCGGCACGTCCTTCACGCGGCCCCCACGCACTAGGACGATGGAGTGCTCCTGAAGATTGTTGCCTTCACCAGGGATGTACGCCGTCACTTCCTGGCCCGTTGTCAATCGCACGCGGGCCATCTTGCGCAGTGCCGAGTTCGGCTTCTTGGGCGTCGTTGTGTAAACGCGAGTACAGACACCACGGCGCTGCGGGCACCCCTGCAGCGCAGGTGAGTCGGTTCGGCTGCGGGCCTTCTTCCGGCCCTTGCGGACCAGCTGACTGATTGTTGGCACTACATTCTCCGGTTCTGACTGTTAGTCATTCAGCAACAGGCGGTTACAGCGGAGGCTTCCCCCTCTGCAACCGCACGGTTCGCCAAATATGACAAACTCAAATGATAAGTATTAGACTGTGTTAGGTCAACGGACGCGAGTTCATTCACCGACCACCGGATCGGCGTAGGCGCCGAACTCCAGCATCGGATCGAGCTCGGGAATTTCGTCCTGCTCGGGCTGCAGATCCATGTAGCGCACACCCTTGTAGAGTCCCGATCCCGTGCCCGCCGGGATCAGGCGCCCGATGATGACATTCTCCTTCAGGCCGCGCAGGTGATCGACCTTGCCCTGCACCGCCGCTTCGGTGAGCACTCGCGTCGTCTCCTGGAAAGAAGCAGCGGAGATGAAGCTGTCGGTGCGCAGTGAGGCACGGGTGATTCCCAGCAGAATCGGCTGACAGGTGGCGGGGTCACCGCCCTCGGAGATAACCTTTTCGTTCTCTTGGCTGAAGCGGTTCTTGTCCACCTCTTCCCCCTCGAGGAAATTGGTGTCACCGGGATCGAGCACCTTCACCTTCTGCAACATCTGACGCACTATCACCTCGATGTGCTTGTCATTGATCTCGACGGCCTGTAGACGGTAGACGTCCTGAATTTCGTTGACCAAATATTCTTGAACCTTGTGCACGCCCTGGACAGCCAGGATGTCGTGGGGATTCACCGGGCCCTCGGACAGCCGCTCGCCCGCCACCGCGTGATCACCCTCGTGGACACGCAGGTGCTTGCCGTAGGGCACGAGGTACTTCTTCTCCTCACCGTCAGGTGACGCAACCAGCACCTCGCGATTTCCGCGCACTACACCGCCAAAAGAGACCGTGCCGTCGATTTCGGAGATCACTGCCGGCTCCTTGGGGCGTCGGGCCTCGAACAGCTCGGCGACGCGGGGCAACCCACCGGTGATGTCGCGCGTCTTTGTGCGCTCGCGCGGGATCTTCACCAGGGCAGTGCCAGGAGCAACCTCAGCGCCGTCCTGCACCAACAGGCGTGCGCCCACGGGAACGATATAGGAACGGTTTCCGGCCTTGCTGTGGACCTCGATCGACGGGCTAAGGCTCCGGTCGCGATGCTCGACAATGACCTGAGCGCTCATGCCGGTGGTCTCATCGAACTCGTCGCGCAGGGTTACTTCGTCGACGACATCGACGAACTTCACCGTGCCCTCGCGATCGGTGATTATAGGATTGTTGTAAGGATCCCACTCGTAGAGCACGTCCAAGACACCGACCTCGTCGCCATCGTCGACCTTGATCACCGAGCCGTAGGGCACATTGATCCGAGAGCGCACGCGGTTCTGCTCATCGCGCAGTTCGATCTCGCCGTTGCGGCCAGTGACGACCTTGCCGGCATCGGGGTGATCGACGGCGGTCACGTTGGCGATGTGCACAGTACCGGTGCGACGCGCCATAATTTGGGACTGCTCGGCAATTCGGCTCGCCGTCCCGCCGATGTGAAAAGTTCGCAGCGTCAGCTGGGTGCCCGGCTCTCCGATGCTCTGCGCCGCGATCACGCCCACGGCCTCACCGACGTTCACGAGCCTGCCCGAGGCCAAGTTGCGACCGTAGCAGGCGGAGCAGACGCCGCGCCCAGACTCGCAGCTGAGCACCGAGCGGATGCGCACCTGCTCAAAACCAGCGGCCGCGATGCGATTTGCGTCTTCCTCTTCCAGCAGCTGCCCCATCTTGGCCACGACGTTGCTGTCAGCGTCGATGGCATCTTCCAGCAATACACGACCGACAATGCGATCGGCTAGCGGCTCGACAATCTCCTCACCGTCCTTCAGCGCACCAATCCAGATTCCCTGTCGAGTGCCGCAGTCGTCCTCACTGATGACCACGTCCTGAGCAACATCGACCATGCGGCGCGTCAGGTATCCAGCCTCGGCCGTCTTCAGCGCGGTGTCGGCGAGACCCTTGCGAGCGCCGTGGGTGGAGATGAAGTACTCGAGCACCGACAGCCCCTCCTTGAAGGAAGCGATGATCGGGGTCTCGATGATCTCGCCGACAGCGCCTGTCAGCTTTTTCTGCGGCTTGTTCATCAGGCCGCGCATGCCGCCGAGCTGCTTGATCTGGTCTTCGCTGCCTCGGGCACCGGAGTCCTTCATCACGAAGATGGAGTTGAAGCCTTCTTCGGCCTCTTCCAGCGCCAGTTGCACTGCCCGAGAGACCGCGGAAGTAGCGTGCGTCCAGATGTCGATGATTTTGTTGTACCGCTCACCATCGGTGATGATTCCGTTCGCGTACTGATCACGCACACGATCGACTTCTTTGAGCGCCTCGCCGATGATTCGATCCTTGTCACTCGGCACGACCACATCGTCAATGGCGACGGTGACGCCAGCCAGTGTCGCGTAGTGGTATCCCATACGCTTGAGCCGGTCCACAACCTCGGTCGTGTGGCGATTGCCCATGCGGCGGTGTACTTCACCGGTAAGCTTCTTGATGTCACCCTTCTCAATGTTCTGGTTGACGAATTCCATCCCGTCAGGAAGGGCATCGTTGAAAATGATTCGACCCACCGTGGTATCGACCAGCTCGCCATCAATGCGCACCTTGATGGGCTGGTGCAGCTCAATGCGGCCGGACTCGAAAGCGGCCTGCGCCTCGACGGCACTGGCGAAACGCCGCTCAACATCACTGGCAGAGCTGAACTTCACCTTGGTGAGGTAGTAGGCTCCGAGGACGATGTCCTTGGGATCCATCATGATGACTGGCTCACCGTCGGCAGGCTTCAGAAGATTCTGCGACGACAGCATAAGCAGCCGCGCCTCGATCTGCGCCTCGAAAGAGAGCGGCACGTGCACCGCCATCTGGTCTCCGTCGAAGTCGGCGTTGAAGGCGGCACAGACCAGCGGATGCAGCTGGATCGCCTTGCCCTCCACGAGAATGGGCTGGAATGCCTGGATGCCGAGGCGGTGTAGGGTGGGTGCGCGATTCAGCATCACGCAATGATCCTGAATGATCTCCTCCAGAATATCCCAGACTTCGGGGCGCTCGCGTTCCACTAATTTCTTGGCGCTCTTCACCGTCTGCACCAGACCCTTTTCTTCCAGCTTGCGGATGACGAAGGGCTTGAACAGCTCCAAAGCCATGCTCTTGGGCAAACCACACTGGTGCAAGCGCAGTTCCGGTCCCACAACAATCACCGAACGTCCTGAGTAGTCGACACGCTTGCCGAGCAGGTTCTGGCGGAACCGCCCCTGCTTGCCCTTGAGCAGATCGCTCAGCGACTTCAGAGAGCGGTTGCCATCCCCGCGCACCGCGCGCGAGCGTCGACCGTTGTCGAAGAGGGCGTCGACGGCCTCCTGCAACATACGCTTCTCATTGCGCAAGATGACCTCGGGGGCCTTGATGCTAATCAGCTTCTTCAGCCGGTTGTTGCGGTTGATGACGCGGCGGTAGAGATCGTTGAGATCGGAGGTGGCAAAGCGGCCTCCCTCAAGGGGCACCAGCGGGCGCAGGTCCGGCGGAATCACCGGGATCACGTCGAGAATCATCCACGCCGGACGATTTTCCGACTGCCGGAAAGCCTCGACGACTTTCAGTCGCTTCAGCGCTTCCTGCTTGCGCTGAATCGAAGTTTCCATGCGAACGCGGGCTCTCAGCTCTGCCGACAGCTCCTCGATATCGATCTCGCGAAGCAGATCGCGCACGGAGGGCGCACCCATGCCGACAACCGGGTCGTGTCCCTCTGCGCGGAACTCCATGAGCTCTTCTTCCGTCATCAGCGCGGCCTTCTCCACCGGCGTGTCCTTCGGGTCCATGACCACGTAAGACTCGTAGTAGAGAACGCGCTCAAGATTGCGCATGGAAATGTCGAGCAATGCTCCGATTCGGGACGGAAGAGATTTGAAGTACCAGATATGAGAAACTGGCACCGCGAGCTCGATGTGGCCGAGTCGCTCGCGACGGACCTTGGCCTGTGTGACCTCGACGCCGCAGCGGTCGCAGACCACCCCGCGGTAACGGATACCCTTGTACTTTCCGCAGTGGCAGTTCCAATCCTTCACCGGACCGAAGGTCCGTTCACAAAACAGGCCGTCGCGCTCCGGCTTGAACGATCGGTAATTGATGGTCTCCGGTTTGGTGACTTCACCGTGAGACCATGAGCGAATCGTGTCAGGTGAGGCGAGCTGGATTCGAATGGAATCGAAGTCCGTCGGCTTTCTCGTCTGCTGTGTCCTTAGCACGTATACACCCCTTTTGCGGAGGGAAAGAAGTCCGAAAGGTTGATCAGTAAGCCTCTACGGCCATGCTGTCTTCGAGAATAACGTCCAGGCAAAGGCTCTGCAGCTCCTTCACCAGCACATTGAAGGACTCGGGAATTCCCGGTTCCGGTGGATTCTCCCCCTTGACGATGGCCTCGTAGATTTTGGATCGGCCGGCCACGTCGTCGGACTTCACCGTGAGCATTTCCTGCAGTGTATAGGCGGAGCCGTAAGCCTCAAGGGCCCACACCTCCATTTCGCCGAAGCGCTGACCACCGAACTGCGCCTTACCACCCAGGGGCTGCTGTGTGACCAACGAGTACGGGCCGATGGACCTGGCGTGAATCTTGTCGGCCACCAGGTGGGTGAGCTTCAGCATGTAGATGTTCCCCACCGTGACACGCTTGTTAAGCTTTTGACCCGAGCGCCCGTCGTAGAGCACGGCCTTACCGTCCTCCGGCAGTCCGGCCTCGGCCAACATGCCACGCACCTCGTCGTGAGTAGCGCCGTCAAAAACCGGCGTCGAGACGTGCACGCCAAGTGCTTCCGCCGCCCAGCCGAGGTGGGTCTCGAAGATCTGTCCCAGATTCATCCGGGACGGAACACCGAGAGGATTGAGGACGATATCGACAGGAGTGCCGTCTTCGAGGTAGGGCATATCCTCCTCGGGGACAATGGTAGCCACTACGCCCTTGTTGCCGTGACGTCCGGCCATCTTGTCCCCTACCGAAAGCTTACGTTTCTTGGCGACGTAGACCTTCACCAGCTGAATGATGCCCGGTGGCAATTCGTCACCACGGGTGAGACGCTCGATCTTGCGCTCCATCTGCTCATCGCTCAGCTGAATCTGTTCACTGGCGTAATGCAGGAGCTCGTCGATCTTCTCATTGACTCCGTCCTCGTCCGTCCAGCCGTCTTCGGGCTCGAGGGCGGTGAAGTCAGTGCGCTCGATGAGGCGCTCACTGATCGTCGTGCCCTCACGGACCACGACACTACCGTCCTCCTTGCTGCGCAACCGGCCCAGCTTGCGTCCGGACAGCAGCCCGAGCAACTGACGATCGCGCTCGCGGCGCAGCGCCTCCTTGTGGCGCTCGGCCTCCTCGCCGATCTCAGCGATCTGCTCCTTCTCCTTCTTTTTGGAATCGCCGCGATCCTTGCGCGAAAACAACTTGCGACCGATGACAACGCCCTCCATACCGGGAGGCGCCTTCAGCGAGGCATCGCGCACGTCACCCGCCTTCTCGCCAAAAATGGCGCGCAGCAACCGCTCCTCCGGGGACAGTTCAGTCTCCCCTTTAGGTGTTACCTTGCCGACTAGGATGTCGCCGGGCCCGACGTCGGCACCGATGCGGACAATGCCCTCGTCGTCGAGATTGCCAACGGCAAGTTCGCTGACATTGGGAATCTCTCGAGTGATCTCCTCCTGCCCGCGCTTGGTGTCGCGTACCTGAAGCTCAAACTCTTCAATGTGGACGGAGGTGAAGACGTCCTTCTTCAAGAGCCGCTCGGAGATGACGATGGCATCTTCGAAGTTGTAACCGTTCCAAGGCATGAAGGCACACAATACGTTCATGCCGAGAGCAAGGTCACCGGATTCCGTCGCTGGGCCGTCGGCGATTACCTGCCCGCTCCTGACAGTGTCTCCGGCCTTGACGATGGGCCGCTGATTCATACAGCAGTCCTGGTTGGAGCGCGCAAATTTGGTCAGGCGGTACTCGTCGATCTCCGCCGCGTCCAAGGGCGACAACTGTGTGCTGCGTCGCTTGTCGCGGCGGATGACGATGCGGCTGGAATCGGCCTCTACGACCCCGCCCGGATTGAGGGCGAGAATGACCGCTCCCGAGTCAACGGCGACTTTGTGTTCCATGCCCGTTCCCACCAACGGTGCCTGCGTGAACAACAAGGGCACTGCCTGGCGTTGCATGTTGGAGCCCATGAGCGCCCGGTTGGCATCGTCGTGCTCTAGGAACGGAATCAGCGCCGCTGCGGCGCTGACCAGCTGCTTCGGTGATACGTCCATGTACTGGCACTCTTCCGGAGTAATCATCGGGTAGTCATCGCGCTGGCGCGCCTTAACAAGGTTGTTGACGAAACGACCTTCCTTCTTCAACAGCTCGTTAGCTTGGGCAATGGTGTAGCGGTCCTCAACATCGGCGGAGAGGAACTCGATCTCATCGGTGACTTTCCCGTCGACCACTTTGCGATAGGGAGTCTCCAAGAAACCGAAGGTATTCACCCTCGCAAAAGTACTTAGAGAGGAGATGAGGCCGATGTTGGGACCTTCCGGCGTCTCGATAGGACAGATGCGGCCATAGTGCGTGTAGTGCACATCGCGCACTTCGAATCCGGCGCGATCGCGACTGAGACCGCCAGGTCCCAGCGCGCTGAGGCGGCGCTTATGAGTGAGCTCATCCAACGGGTTGTTCTGCTGCATGAACTGCGACAGTTGGCTCGACCCAAAGAATGCCTGCACCACCGTCGATACCGTGCGCGCATTGACCAAGTCGTGCGGGGTCACCTGGTCCTCGTCACGCAGACTCATGCGCTCGCGGATGGTGCGCGCCATGCGGGTAAGGCCAATGCTGAACTGGTTTGCCAGCAATTCACCGACGAGGCGAACGCGACGGTTACCGAGATGATCTATGTCGTCAGTGAAGCCCTGCCCCATCCGCAGCTCCATGAGGTAGCGGAGGATAGACATGAAATCCTCGAGATGCAGCACCGTGGACTGTGCCGGGATGTCGAGGTTGAGCCGCCGGTTGATCCGGTGCCGGCCTACGTCCCCAAGGTTGTAGCGCTTGGGATTGAAAAACAGGCGGTCGAGCAGGCCTCGGGCTGTCTCGATATTCGGGGGATCTCCTGGTCGCAGTAGATTGTATATCCGGGTGAGGGCATCTTCTTCGTTTTCGCTCGGATCCTTTTTCAGCGTGTTCTCGAGAATCCCGGGATCGTTGGGTTCGGGGCCGGCGATAACGCTCACCTTCTTGAAGGGACTCGCCTGCAGCGCCTCTAGGCGCTCCTCGGTGATCTCCTCGTACGCCTCGGCGACGATCTCGCCTGTTCGTTTATTGACGACGTCCTCGCTGCCGAGATAGCGACCGAGAATTTCCTCGGAGATGTCTGCGGTCTCCTCCATGCGGAACAGCGACATGACCTCGCCCGGCTTGGAAAAGCCCATGGCGCGCAGTAGCAACGAGACCGGCAGCTTCCGCCGACGGTCGATGTGCACGTACATGATGTCGTTGATGTCGAGACTGAACTCAAGCCAAGGCCCCTTAGAAGGGAGGATCCGTGCGGAGAACAACCGCTTGCCGTTCGGATGTATGGTCTCGTCGAAGAACACACCCGGCGAGCGGTGCAACTGGCTAACGACAACGCGCTCGGCACCGTTGATGACGAAGGTGCCCTGATCCGTCATTAGGGGCAGTTCGCCGAGGAACACCGACTGCTCAACCACGTCTTTGACGGGCTTTTCCGGGCTCTCCTTGTCCCGCGTCACTAGCCGCAGCGTCGCCCGCAGAGGCGCTGCAAAGGTCATCCCCCGCTCGCGGCACTCGTCCACGCTATAACGGGGATTTCCGATGGAATAATCCACGTACTCTAGCGAGTAGATACCCTGGGTGTCGGCGATCGGGTAGATGCTTTCAAAGACCAAGTGCAGACCACGTCGTAGCCGCCGGCTTGGAGGCGTGTCCAACTGCAGGAACGAACCGTAGGATTTGATCTGAACCTCCAAAAGGTTCGGCATCGGTACGACCTCGGCGATCTTGCCGAAGGAGCGTCGTTCGATCTTCCCGTTCGTCCCGCTCTGCGCTGTCGCCTGTTCGCTCAAGACCTCAAGCTCCTTTGCTGATACGTTGAAAGCTCACGGAAGCGCCCAGCACCCACAGCCATATTTAGGATGCCGGTCCCCCATGAGCTTTCGCTAGCAACACTGTGTTTGATGGGTAACGACTCGACCATCTGAGACGACGTGAACCCGTGCTACTTGATCTCGACCGTAGCCCCGGCCTCGGTCAGCTTCCCTTGAATTTCCTCTGCCTCCACCTTCTCCACACCCTCCTTGACGGGCTTGGGAGCCTCGTCGACGAGCGCCTTGGCCTCCTTGAGACCCAGGCTGGTGATCTCGCGGACAACCTTTATGACCTGAATTTTCTTGTCTCCAACGCTGGTGAGCACGACATCGAAGGAGGTCTGTTCCTCAGTCTCGGCGTCACCAGTAGCAGGCGCGACACCGCCAGCCATCATGACCGGCGCGGCGGCAGAGACGCCGAACTTGTCTTCGAGTGCCTTCACCAGATCAGCGAGCTCGAGAACGGTCAGACCACCTATCGTCTCGATGATCTCCCCAACCTTTGGGCTGACGCTGACTTCTTCTTCACTCATTTTTTCTATGACCTCCGTTTGGGAACCATTCTCTCGATAATCTGTGTCGGTGCATTTGCGAGCTATTCCCCGTCGGGATCGCCACTCGTATTTTTCTGCTCGATCGCGGAGATAACCCCGACGAGGTTTCTCAAAAGTCCGTTCAACACGCCGGCAAAACCGTAAAGCGGCGACTGCACGCTCCCCAGCAGCTTACCCAGCAACTCTTCCTTACCGGGCAGCTTCGCCAGCTGCAGCACGGCTTCGGGAGTGAGGACCTGCCCGTCCACGAGGCCCAATTTGATGACCAGGCTGCCACCGTCGTCGATGAACTTCTGCAGTATCTTCGCGGGTGCAACGGGGTCCTCCGGCGAGAACGCCATCGCCGTTGGGCCCGCGAGAAACTCGTTCAAGATCTCCAAGCCGGCATCTGCGGCGGCAAGCTTGGCGAGGCGATTCTTGACGACTCGATATTCGATTCCCGCCTCGCGCAGAGATCGCCGCAGCTGGGTCACGGACTCGACGTCAACACCGGTAAAGTCGGCGAGATAGATCGCATTCGCCGAGGACATGGTGCGCGATAGCGAACCGACGAATTCGATTTTTTCTGTGGTTGCCATCTTGTGACTGTCTATCTAGTTGACGAGCGTTGCGGGATCGATACGCACCCCGGGGCCCATCGTGGAAGAAAGAATCTGCCTCTTGATGTACTGCCCTTTGGAAGCGGCGGGCTTGGCCCGAAGAATCGCCTCGGAAAAAGCCTTGGCATTGGCGACCAGCGCCTCCTCTTCGAAGGAAAGCTTGCCAATAAGGGCCTGGGCGTTATTGCCGGACTTGTTGTCGGCACGGAATTCCACGCGTCCAGCCTTGGATTCGGAGATGACTTGCCCGATATCGCGGGTGACCGTTCCCGTCTTAGGATTCGGCATGAGCCCGCGCGGTCCCAGGATGCGACCGAGCTTGCCCACCTGGCCCATCATGTCAGGTGAGGCGATCACGAGATCGAAGTCGAGCCAGCCTCCCTGGATTCTCTCTGCCAGATCAGCGCCACCAACGTAATCGGCACCGGCCTCCTCGGCCTGCTGCACGAGATCTCCCTGCGTAATCACCACAACGCGAACTTCCTTGCCGGTACCGTGGGGCAGCATCAGCGTGCCACGCAGAGCCTGATCGGCCTGGCGGCCATCGATGCCGAGGTGAAAGCTCAGTTCCACGGTCTCGTCGAATGCCCGCGATGGAAAGGACTTGAGCACCTTCACAGCATCTTCGAGAGAATGGGACTCGCGGCGATCGTAACCCTCGGCGGCCTGACGATACTTCTTGCTTCGCTTTGGCATGTCTTCCCTAACCTCCCTATCTATCCTTCGACGTTGAGGCCCATGCTACGCGCGGTTCCGGCGATCATCCGCGCTGCGGCTTCGACAGAACTGGCGTTGAGGTCTTCCATCTTGGCTTCCGCGATCTCCTCGAGCTGCTTCTGAGTCACAGTGCCGACCTTTTCTTTATTCGGCACGCCCGAGCCCTTCTCAATTCCCACGGCACGCTTGAGCAGCACGGAGGCGGGGGGTGTCTTGGTGATGAAGGTGAAGCTACGGTCGACATATACTGTGATGACGACAGGGATGATGAGACCTTGCTTGTCCTGAGTCGTCGCGTTAAACGCTTTGCAGAACTCCATGATGTTAACCCCGTGCTGGCCCAGCGCGGGCCCCACAGGCGGCGTGGGGCTCGCCTGTCCGGCGGGAATCTGGAGCTTGATCTGTGCGAGTTCTTTCTTAGCCATGAATCCGAACCTGTCTTAGCTCACCCCGTCAGCCCTTGGTACTGACGCTGTCATCTACGGCCTCGACCTGCAGCACATCGAGCTCCACAGGAGTGCCACGCCCGAAAATACTGACCGTGATTTTCAAGCGCCGCTTCTCCGGGATCACTTCCTCGACGGTGCCGATGAAGTCCTTGAAGGCGCCGTCGTTCACCTTGACCTGATCGCCGACGATAAAGGGAATATCCTCCACTTCCTGGGCGTTGCGCCGGTCTATGTGGCCGAGGATGTGATCAACCTCTTCCTGGCGAAGAGGTTGCGGCTTGCGCGCCGGGCCCACGAAGTTGGTCACCCCGGGTATGTTGGTGACCAAGTGCCAGGCATCTTTTCCCATCTCCATTTCGATGAGAACATAGCTCGGCAGGAAGCGCTTCTTGGCGACCGTCTTCTTGCCACCACGCATTTCCACCACCTCTTCGGTGGGCACGACGACCTTCGCGATCGCACCGTGAGCGGCTTCCTGCTGAACCAGGGTCTCGAGATAGGTCTTCACCTTGTTCTCGTGACCCGAGTACGTATGTAGTGCGTACCATTGCTTGGCCATACTAGTCTCTCTCAGCCGAGAGGCTGACGGCTGACGATGCTAAAGTTCAGTGAGCAGCGCCCGTACATAAGACAGAATCAGGTCGAAGAGTCCGATGAACACGGCGAAAATGATAGAAAACACGAAGATTACGGTAGTCGAGTTCACCAGTTCTTCGCGAGTGGGCCAGTTCACCCGCCCCAGCTCGCTACCTACCTCAACTATGAAGTTTCTCGCTTTCTCCAACATCCCCGACTTGTGGCTTCTCTTTCCTTGCCGAGCGCGCTCGTTCGTGTCGTAACCTTGGCAGGCCTGGCAGGACTCGAACCTGCAACCCCCGGTTTTGGAGACCGGTGCTCTGCCAGTTGAGCTACAGGCCTACGCCGGCGTCTTAGCTCTCAGTGCTACCGGGTTTCTTTGTTACCGGGTTTCTTTGTGATTGGTATGATTGCGACAGAACCGGCAGTACTTCTTGTACTCGACTCGGCCCGGGTGCGTCCTCCGGTTCTTCTTCGCCGTGTAGTTTCGCCGGCTGCAGGTCTCGCACTCGAGCGTAATCTGCTCTCTGGGCATCGCTTTGCTCGGGAGAGCCGTGTACCAAAACTGGCCGTAGGCCCCCGGAATCGACGGTTAGGTTTGGGCGGTTGCTCTGTGTGGGCTGGGCGAAGAATGCTGGAGCCGATGACCAGGATTGAACTGGTGACCTCATCCTTACCAAGGATGCGCTCTACCTACTGAGCTACATCGGCTCAGGTCCCCGGGGTCCCAAGGGTCAAACGTCCAGGAACATGGAGCGGGAAACGGGACTCGAACCCGCGACATCGAGCTTGGAAGGCTCGCGCTCTAGCCAACTGAGCTACTCCCGCACACCCGCAAGGACCCGGCTACTGTTACGGCGATTCCCGCACGAGGCCCGAATCGCTCTGAAAGTTTTCTTCCGAGCGATACAGACTTCAGAAGGTAGGCTTCCCCCCGAAATATGTCAACGGACGTGAGTGTGGGCCCAATTGGACGGCGGCGATTGGCCCCTCTTTGCGGCTTCCGCAACCCCTGAAAACCTTTCTCGGTGCCACTTGAGCAGGTCTTGCTCGATCACGCGGAGAGGACGAAAACAGCTCCCCGCACAGGGGCACCGGGAGCTTAGATGGGGGCATTGCCACGGGCGTTGCCATAGCGCCACGGTCGGCTTGGAGAGAACCGCCCGATCATCGCGTAATTTTCAGAATCTTGTAGTGCAGAACTCCTGCCGGCACCACGAACTCGACCTTCACGCCCTCCTCCTTGCCTAGGAGGCCTCTGCCAATGGGTGAAACGGTGGAGATCTTGCCCTCCTCGAAGTCGGCCTCCTCAGGGGCGACCAGGGTGTAGGACAGCTCCGACGACTTCTTGAGGTCCTGGAGCTGTACAGTGGCACCGATGTAGACCTTGTCATCAGGAATGTTCTCGAACTCGAGCAGTCGAGCGCGGCTGATCGTCTCCTCGAGCCTGCTGATCCGCTGCTCCAAGAACATCAGACGCTCCTTGGCCGCAGTGTATTCGGCATTTTCCGAGAGATCGCCAAATTCACGTGCACTCTGCAGAGCTTGGCGGACGGTGGGTCTTTCCGTCGTCTTCAGCTCTTTCAGCTCTTCGTGGAGTTTCTGCAGCCCCTCGCGGGACAGGTAGACTTCGCTCATCGGCGATCCATCTCTGGGCAACCCGCCGGTGAAGCGGGCTCGGTCAGGGAAGAGGGCATATACAAAAAAGCGGAAGCGCTGCGATTGACCGCCGCTTCCGCCTGTCATACCTCGCTGACGAAGCCAAGTATAGCCAACCACCCTCTTGGTGGCAAGCGTTGCCAGCTACGCATGATGGCGAGATTCGGCCTTTCGTCGGCGTCACGGCCCCATTATAATTTTAGGAAGACTGCCGATCCTTTGTCCGTGACGGCATCACCTTCTCGTAATAGCTAGGTCTCCCCCACACACCTCCCCAAGGATGGACCGACCTGCGTGCGTCTACTCCATCTGGCCGATCTGCATCTGGGCGTGGAGAATTACGGGCGGCTCGATCCGGCCACGGGCCTGAATAGCCGCCTGCAGGATTTCCTACGCTGCCTGGATGTCAGCCTCGACCTGGCTCTCTCCGAGAGTGTCGATGCCGTCCTGCTGGCGGGCGACGTCTATAAGACGCCGTCGCCCAATCCTACCTGGCAGCGCGAATTCGCTCGACGAGTCCAGCGATTGCAGGCAGCAAACGTCCCGCTGGTGGTAATCGTCGGCAACCACGACACCCCCGCCAGCTACGGCAAAGCGACGTCTGTAGACGTCTTCCATGCCCTAGAACTCCCGAATCTGCACATCATACGCTCCCCGAAGCTGATTCAACTGCCAACCCGCTCGAGTGTTCTGCAGGTCGCCGGACTACCGTGGCCGTCGCGGCACCACCTGCGCGCCCGCGACGATGCCCGCCATCTGACCCAGGAACAGACCCTCGCGAAGATTCGGCAGCTTAGCATCGATCAGATCGGCACGCTTGCCGATCAGGTGAATCCCGGATCACCCGCCGTGCTGGTCGCCCACGTCACCGCTGCGGAAGCGAGCCTGTCCGGTGGCGAGAGAACGGCCCAGATCGGGCTCGATCCCACCATCCCGACCCGTTCCCTGGCCCACCCTGCTTTCGACTACGTCGCCCTAGGTCACATTCACCGCCACCAGAGCCTCAACCCGGATGGATCACCGCCAGTCGTCTACTCCGGCAGCCTCGAGCGCATCGATTTCGGGGAAGCCGACGAGGAGAAGGGATTCTGTGTCATCGACCTCGACGGCCGCGGCCGGCGGGGCAATGCTCGCTGGCGGTTCGTCACCGTCCCTTCGCGCCCCATGGTTAATATCGAAGTGGAAATTCCCGCCAGCGCCAATCCCACTGACACGGTGCTGGAACGCCTGGCGGCGGTTAACGTGAAAGATGCCATGGTTCGCGTCCGTTACCGCGTCACCGAGGGACAGGACCGGGTCGATTCGCGGGCAGTCATGGCCGCCCTGGAGGAAGCCCATCATGTAGTGAGCATCTCCGCTGTCGCCGTGCCTCAGCAACGCCTGTCACGAGCCGACATCAGTGAGGACGCGGAACCTCTTCAGGCCCTGGACAGCTACCTCGCGACCCGGGACGAGCTAACCCCACACCACGATCGGCTGCGGCGAGCCGCCGCCGCCCTCGACCTAGAGCTGTCCCGTAGCGAGAGTGGAGCATAGCGGATGGTTCCGGTACAACTGACCCTACGCAACTTCCTCTCTTACGGGGACGAGGCACAAACTCTCGACTTCACTGGCTTTCACGTTGCGTGCCTCACCGGAGACAATGGTCACGGCAAGTCCGCCCTGCTCGATGCGATCACTTACGCGCTGTGGGGTCAAGCGCGAAAGGAACGTCACGATCGCAAGGCTGACGACGGCCTGCTGCGGCTCGGAGCCCATGAGCTGCGCGTGGAGTTCGTCTTCGATCTTGAGCGCGATCGCTACCGCGTGATCCGTTCCTACCGCCGCCGGCACAACACCCCCGTCGTGGAGCTGGATCTACAGATCGCCACGGTGGACGGTGACTTTCACCCGATCACCGACGGTGGCTCCGTCACCCGGACGCAGCAGCAGCTCGAGCGGCTGCTGCGCATGGACTACCGAACCTTCTCTCATTCCGCGTTTCTGCTACAGGGAAGAGCTGCCGCCTTCACCCACACCGGCCCACGGGAGCGCAAAGAGCTCCTCGGAGCCATTCTCGGGCTAGATCGCTACGGCCGGCTGAGCGAGTTGGCCCGCACTCGCCAATTGCAGCACCAAGATGAGTTGGCCTCCATGGACCGCCAGATTGCAGAGATCAAAGCCCAGCTGGTCGATTTACCCGGATTCGAGCGGGATCTCGCCAAGGTGGAAGATCAGATCGCTCATGCCGATTCGCGCCTCGCTGAAATGTCCGCCGAGTTGACGGTAGCGAGGGGTTTTCAGGGTCGGGCCGAAAGCGCCCGCCTACAGCGCGACGGGTTGCGTGATCGGCTCGCCGCGTTCCAAAATCACGTTGCAGCCCTGCGGCGGGAGCGCGATCGGGTTGATGCGCAGATCACCGCTGATGGTGAGTTTCTGCAAGACCCCGGGGCCATCGAAGCAGCAGAGGCGGAACGGGAACAGCTGCTTGCCGAGCAGCAGACACAGGTGCGGCTCCTAGACCAGCTCCGTCAGCTCGAATTGGAGGCGGCTGATCATCGGGCGACAATTGTTGAAATCCAGCGTTCAGTGGAGCGCGAGCACGCTTCGATACAGACGAGGCGGCAGATGCTGATAGAACGACTTGACGACGTCGGTCTACTGCTGAACAGCGCCCCGCAAATTCAGGCACGTCTGCAACGGCTCGAAGAAACGCGGCAGCGATTGTCTGATGCCGAAGCGAAGCGCGCAGATTGGCAGGATCTTCACGGGCAGGTAGATCGTCTCCGGCAGGAGATTAATGACCGGGCTTCGCGTCTCGAGGAACAAGTCGAAGCCTGCAGGTGTCGCCTCGAAGAGGTCCGCGCACGCGTGCATTGTTCGGAACAGGCCATCGCTGATCTCGAGCAGATGGAACGGGATCTCGAAGCGGCCAACGTCTCCGTCACCGAGGCGCAGAAATTGCGTGAGGAGATGACCCGAACCAGCGCCACATCGAGTCGCGAGCGCGCCCTGGCAAGAGCGCTATCCCGGTCCATGCAGGAGGCAGCGCAACGGGTCTCCCAGTTGAACATGGACGAGGCCGAATGTCCGTTGTGCGGCTCCGATCTGGATAGTCAGCACCGCAGCCAGTTGCGGCTCGAGCTCGAGCAACGCCGGCAAGCGATGCAAGCCGAGATCGCCGCCCACGACACCGAGGCCACCACCCATGAAACGGTCAACGCTGACGCTTGCCAGCACCTTCGCGAACTAGGGGCAGTCGAGGATCAACGCGATCTGCTGCGGGAACGCCTCGCCGATTTGCAAGCTCTTGCCCGCAGAACAGCAGAGGACAGAGTGGAACGGGATCAGCTCCAGAACGAGTGCGGCAAGCTGGCCCGCCGGCTCGAGCGGTGCGTATACGCACACTCCGAGCGCGCCGAACTCGTGGAGGCGATCAAAACGCTCAATGGCCTCGACTATCGCCCGGAGCAGGTGTCAGAGTTGGAAAATAGTGTCGCCGATCTGGCCGGTGCAGAGACGGAGAACACGACCCTCTTGCAGGCTCGGCGGGAACACCAGCAACTGGTGGCTCTTCGGGTTGAGGTGGAGCGGGAGGAAGTCAGTGTCGCTGGATGCTTGAAGGAGAAGTCGTTCTGTGTCGAGGCACAAGCCGCCCTGAGGCAGTGTGAACAGGCCATTGCCGACCTCGAATACGACTCGTCCGCACATGAGGCACTGAGCGCTCGTCTGGCGGAACTGGCCGAGGCACCCCAGCGCAGCGCAGCGCTTGCGACAGCGATAGCTCGGGAGGCCGAGCATGCGAAGCTGCTCGGCCGAATCGAGCTCGAGCTGGCCAGTCAGGCAGCTCGCATCGCCGCGCTCGAACCACAATTGAGCGATCTCGAAGCCGAACTCGACTCCCTATCGTCTCCGGAGGCGGAGACGGAGACCCTCATCGCTAAGTGCGCCGTCATTGGCGCCGAACGGGATGAACTCCTGCAGCAACGCGGATCGCTACGGGCACAAGTCGAGCTCGGCGTGCGTCTCAAGAAAAAGCACCGCCAGCTATGCTCTGGCCGTCGCCATTGCGAGCAGGAGGCGTGGATACACGGCCAGCTGTGCGAAGCCTTCGGCAAGGACGGCATTCAGGCGCTGATGATCGAGAGCGCCATACCCGAAATCGAGGACGAGGCGAACCGCATCCTGGCCAGGCTCACCGACAACCGAATCCGTGTTGTCCTCGAGTCCATACGGGATCTCAAGGGCGGAGGGCACCGAGAGACTTTGGACGTGAAGATCGCTGACGAGCTAGGCGAGCGCGCCTACAACCTGTATTCCGGCGGCGAGGCCTTCCGCACCGATTTCGCCCTGCGCGTAGCTCTGTCCAAGATCCTTGCCCGGCGCGGCGGCACGAGACTTCGTACCCTCATTGTCGACGAGGGATTCGGCACCCAAGATGCCGAGGGATTGGATACGCTGTGCGAAGCCATTCAGGGAATCAGCGAAGACTTCGACAAAGTTCTCGTCGTGACCCATCTCGAGCAATTGAAGAATGCCTTTCCCGTGCAGATCGAGGTCACCAAACACCCGGAAACCGGGTCACGCTTTCGGATCCAGCACCTCGCTTGAGAGAATGACTGTGCCAGATTCGCTGTTCCCCTCCACCTTCAGCGCCGATTCACTTCCCGCTTCTTATATAGACCCAGAGCAAGAGTATCGCGCGTTGCGCGAGGGCTGCGCACTCTATGACACGTCCCAGCTGTCAACAATTCAGATCTCGGGAAGCGATCACCGCGATTTCCTCAACCGTCTCAGCACTAATGAATGCCTTGGGCGACAGCCGAGTGAGGGGTTCGAGTCTGTCTTCACCGACCATCGCGGTCGCATCTTCGCCCTCGCTGAGCTGCATTGCCGCGACGCCCAGACTCTGCTCTGGACAGGACAGTCTGGCGAGGATCTATTGAAATGGCTGGAGCGGTATCACTTCAGCGAGGACGTACAGATGTCAATGGATCCTCTGAGGGTTCTGGAGGTATCGGGACCGACAGCCGAAGCCCTGATGGATGAGCTGTTCTCCGTCCAAGTAGGCCGAGTCGCCCCCCTTGCAGAAGTAGACATCGACTCGCCGCTGGCCTGCTTCCGCCGGCTCTGCGGCGACGGCGTCCAGTTGGCGGGCATGGTGGAAGACCTGCGGAAGACGGCGGGAGTCCTGCTCGCCAGAGGGGCGGTTCCCGTCGGCGAGGAGGCCGTTGAGATCTTCCGTATCGAGTCGGGGGAACCTCGTCAAGGATTCGAGCTAACTCTGGATTATAACCCATGGGAGGCAGGCCTCGGCCGCGCCATTTCCCTTAGCAAGGGCTGCTACATTGGTCAGGAGGTCATCGCCCGGCTCGATACCTATGACAAGGTAAAGCAGCAGCTGGTTGGCCTGATGGCGCACGCACCCGTCACTGCAGGCGCCACCCTGCACTCGCTGGACGGCTCTGCATTGGGCATGGTGACGTCCAGAGCCACGTCGCCGCAGCTCGGCTGCGAAATCGCCCTTGCATACGTACGCAACACCGGGTGTGAGCCGGGGCTTCGGCTCGCCTGTCGTACCGAGGAAATAGAGCGGGTCGTTACCGTGGCTTCCCTGCCTTTGGTGGCGTGAACAACCTTAAAATCGCCGGGAGGTCTTCCCCGACCCGCTACTTATCCGGAGCCAGGGTAAGGAGCGCCCTCTAGTTCCACTCCTTTGCCGTGGGCGTTGCAGTAACTCTAGCTCTACATCGTATAAGCGCTCTTCCTTAGTCACTATTTGACGACCCGGACCCTACGCATTCATCCTCACCTTCGGGATAGGCGGAGCCACCAGATGGCTTTGCAGTGCCGCACAACGGACGATCATCCTGGCTCGTTCCGTGGTCGGCAACGTGCCAGTAATCTGGGAATCGCCGTCGAGCTGTGGGCCCCTGCAGGACAGATCTTCAACGTCCGCCAGGGTAAGTTCCTGTTCTGCATCATCGGCTCCAGCGAGCTCACAGCATACATTTTCGGCGGTGTTTCCATCCCCTGAGCCATCCGCCCGTGGGGTAGAGGCAACGCGCTGGGAGTTGGATCGAGCTTAAGGGATCTGGGAGCCTGCACAATCGAGCCACTATATCCACTCAATCTACAAGCTAGCTATCGTCCGCGTCGCAATCATCGGCATGCAATGCAAGCGCTGACACGCCGAAGGGCGACGATCGGACTAAGAGTAGAAGCTAGCCTAAGGCCCCTACCGTGGCCGCACCGCCAATGACGGGATGGGTCGATCCGCCCCTCGGCATCACCAACACCTTTGCCGTTACGCCGAGCTCGGCGTAGGCCTGTTTGAGAGCCTGCTGCACGGATTCGAAAGGCGTCAGTCCGCAGGCAGCGACGTCGGCGGCGGACATGCGGGAAACCAGGTAGATTCTCGCCCGTTTTTGCACACCAGCAACTGCAGCTGCCTTGTGACCGCCGAGGACAAACTGCCGCTGAATCCGATCGAGCACCGCTTGCGGCCCGTCGGCGTCGCGCATCCAGCTTTCGAATGTCTGATTGCCGAAGCCCTCCCGACACTCGGCGACCCAGATGACGATCCCGCCTTCGCGCACGATCCCGCAGGCGTTGTCCAGAGCCTTCTGGGCCTGATACAGGTTAAGATCGGTGGGATGTCCCCCGGCGCCGAGCAAGACGATGTCGGCCATTCCGGACACGGGAACGGAGCCTCTCTCGCTCACCCACTCACAAGCCGCGCGGTGAGCCCGAAAAACATCGCCAGCAAAGGCGGCAACGATTTCTTGCTCAGAATCGACGACGACGTTGACAATGAAGTGCACCCCCACAAGTTCGCCCGCTTCTTCGATGTCCTGTCGGATCGGGTTGTCATCCAATCTACCCACCGCCGCGCCGTGGCTCACCATCATCGAGTGATTCGCCGTTACCGCCGCTTGGGAAGCACAGCCAGGGAGAACTGCTTTGGCCCCCCCCGAGTATCCGGCGAAGTAGTGGAATTCGACATTGCCCACACAGATCCGGATATCGGCTTTCACCAGGGGCTCGAAGATTTCGACGGGAGTTCCCCGTGACGTCGTGCCCAGTGACACGGTGCGATCCGGATCGTGGTTAA
This sequence comes from Candidatus Latescibacterota bacterium, assembly GCA_036336855.1. Taxonomy (GTDB): domain Bacteria; phylum Latescibacterota; class UBA2968; order UBA8231; family UBA8231; genus JAYZFI01. Next base: position 19,166 of record JAYZFI010000006.1, on the reverse strand, counting down.
TCACTCGTAAACGCTCGCGGACGGGTTCGCCCACAGCCTCGCGGATTTCGGCTTCCGTCATGGGACGATGAAGTCCCAAGGCAACGATGATCTCGATCTGGTCGTCGGGAACGTGCGCGAGCTCTTCGAGGAGATCCGGGAGGATGCGATCCGAGGGGCACGGCCGAGTGAGATCGCTGATCACGATCGCCACCCGATGGTCGGACTCTACGATCTCCCGCAGCAATGGTCCATCCGTGTTATTTAGCGCGTAACGTACGATGCCCGACCGCAATTCCGTACTGGTGGCGCCAGATTCCTCCGTGGGCAAGGCGATCCCCAGAAGACGTTCGGACTCGATCGCCACGGACAGATGACTCTCGCCGAAAGACAGGTCGATGGAGGTCGTCATGTCCCAGTGAGAGATCTCAGGCATGCAGTGCCGGCTGATAGAGTCCTACGCTGTAGAACTCATACGACGCCGCCTTGTCGGGGAAGTCCACGACATGCACGGTGAAGCGAGAGGGGACGCCAGTGTCGGGCATGCAATCTCGGAAAAAGCCGGAATAGGCTTCGGCATACTCCATGTACAAGCGCTGCTGCTCGGCGCGGAAACCTTCCGGATCCATGCGCGGATCGGGGCTCTTCGGCTGCGAGGCAAAGGCGTGGACCTCCACGAAATCGATCTGGGAGATGCTGTTGCAAATTCCCGCATCCTGTAGCCACTTCTCCCAGCTGCGAAACACCAGCTCCACTTCAATCTTCGGTGTCATCGATACCAGCTCGTCGCGCTCAAGGACTCCTTTGGCGGAGTGCCCCCCAGTGAGACCGGCGAAGTAGATCTTGAGGTCTTCGCCGTCGAGCTTTTCCGTGACCAGTGCCGACAACGTCGGATGGTCCCCTCCGTAGTAGTAGGTAACTCGTCCCCGTTCCTTGACGTTGAAAGCCATGATGATCTCCTATCGAATACGTGTTGTCGCTTACAGGGCCTCGGCTACGACCTCCGCCCAGTGGCGAACGCGGCGACCCGTGGCATCGGCAATCTGGTGGCGACACGAGTTACCTGAGATGGCGATTTCGGCGGCCGGGTCAGTAGCACTTATCACGTCGAAAAGTCGCTCTTGCCCGACTTGCTGAGAGATGTCGTAGTGTTCGACCTCATAGCCGAAGCTACCAGCCATGCCGCAGCAACCTGACGCCACCTCCGTCGCCTCATACTTGGGCGGCAGATTCAGCATCTCCAGCGCGTGGGCTGTACCGGTGAAGGCTTTCTGATGGCAATGGCCATGGTAGAGAATTTGCACGGACCGGCTAGAGAATCGCATGTCCACACCGTGCGCGCGGATATGCTCGGCTAAGAACGTTTCCAGGGGCACCATGGTGCCGGCCACTTTCCTCGCCGCCTCCGCGTTGGAGGCAAGATCGAGGTAATCGTCCTGGAAGGCGGACAGACAACTGGGTTCGAGGACGACGACGGACGAATCCGCCTCCGCGTACGGCATCAGACTGTCGATGTTGGCATTCACCTGCCGGCGCGCCTTGTCGAGAAACCCTTTGGAGATCAAGGGTCGGCCGCAGCATATCGAGGTTCGTGGAAGCTTCACCGTGAAGCCAGCGCGCTCGAGAAGAGCGGTGGCAGCCTGCCCAACCTCAGGGTGGTTGAATTCAGTAAAGGTATCGTTGAAGAGAACCACCGTCTGGCCACCGGCCTGGACGTCCCGAACCCCCAGCCAGCGCGAGAATCGCTGGCGGGCCAGAGCCGGCATCCGACGTCGCCGATCAATGCCAAACAGTCTCTCCATGAGCCAGCGGTTGGGGGCGCTCTGCAGGATAGGATTGACCATCGCCGCAAACGGGGCCAGCAGGCGGTTGATCCTGTCGATTCGGGCGAACAGGTGCGAGCGCTGCGGGAATCCGTGCTTGGCGTGATAGTGAGCGAGGAATTCGGACTTAAGCTTCGCCATGTCCACGCTGGAGGGGCACTCCGCCTTGCATGCTTTGCATTCTAGGCACAGGTCCATGACCTCATGAAGCTCCTCGCTGGCCAGCCCCGGCTCCGGCATCCGCCCTGCCAATGCAGCTCGCAGTGCGTTCGCGCGTCCTCGCGTGGAGTGCTGCTCGTCGAGAGTGACCATGTACGAGGGACACATGGTGCCCACCAGCTTCTTGCGACAGTGCCCGACACCGGAACAGAGCTCGACGGCCGCCTGGAATCCCCCGGCCTCTTCATAGCGGAAGTATGAGTTGATAGGGGCTGACTGAGCGTAGCCATCGCCATAGCGCAGGTTTTCGTCCATGCGCGGGGGTGCCACGATCTTGCCGGGATTCATAATGCCCTGGGGGTCGAAGGTAGCCTTCACCTCGGCAAAGGCCTGAACCAACTGCTGCCCGAACATACGCTCGATCCACTCGCTACGAGCGAGCCCGTCACCGTGTTCGGCAGAGATCGCACCGCCGTGTGCAGCGACCAGATCGGCCATACGCTCCTCGAGCATACGCAGGCGTTGGATACCCTCCGGTACCTTCAGGTCGATGACCGGTCGGATGTGAATCACACCCACGCTGGCGTGGCCGTAGTAATCCGCGGTGACGTTCATCTCCGCCATGAGATCGCGAACTTCGCGAATGTACTGCGGTAGCGCTTCCACCGGCACAGAGGTGTCTTCGATTCCTGGCTGCGGCTTGGCGTCCCCTTTCATCCGCATCAGCAGACCCAGTCCCGCCTTGCGCAGCTCCCACATGTCCTGCTGCGCCGCTGCGGTCTCGGCGTGCACGAAGGCGTAGCCCATCTGCTGGCGTCGCAGCTGCTGCTCCAACTCCCGCCCGCGCTGTATCAGGTGGTCGAGATCAGATCCGGCGTATTCCACAAACAGAATCGCCTCCGGATCGTCTTGGAGAAACCAGCGCCGACTCTCATGCTCGAGCTGTCCTCTGGTCTGGTCGAGGAGCAGCTTGTCGACGAGTTCGATGGATGCGGGCTCGGTTTCCAGAATGAGCAGGTTCGCCTCCATAGCCTGCACGATGTCGGCAAACTGACAGGCGATGATCACTTTTTGATCAGGCACCTCGACAAGATTTAGCTTGGCCTCTACCACCGAGCATAACGTGCCCTCCGATCCGACGACCACTTTGGTCAGATCGAAGGGCCTGTCCCCACCCACGAACTCATCGAGATTGTAGCCGGAAACCCGGCGCATCAGCTTGGGGAAGCGGCTGTCGATCTCGTCTCGATAGCGCTCCGCGATTTGTCCGATCTTCCGGTATATCGCCCCCTCGATGCCGGCGCTCTCACCCCGTGACCGTCGCTCTGCCTCGTCCACCGGCCCCAAGCGGGTACGCACTCCATCGGCGAAAACAACGTCCAGTTCGAGTACGTGATCGATGGTCTTCCCGTACACTAGAGAACGGGCTCCGCAGGAGTTGTTGCCGATCATGCCACCCAAATTCGCCCGGCTGCTGGTGGAGACATCCGGACCAAACTGGAGCCCATCCGGCTTGAGGCGAGCATTGAGTTCGTCGAGGACGACACCGGGTTGCACGCAAGCCCATCGCTCCTCACGGTTCACCTCGAGCACGCGATTCATGTGAACGGAATAGTCCACGTGCAGGCAGGCACCCACAGATTGACCGGCAAGGCTGGTACCGCCGCCCCGCGGCAACAGTGCAAAACCGTGTTTGGCAGCGATCTTTGTAAGCGACTCCACTTGGGCAGCATCGCGAGGAAAGGCGGCGCCCAGTGGCTCGATCTCGTAGATGCTGGCATCCGTACGGTAAAGCATCCTGTTGACCGGATCGTCCCGGAAGCCAGGACCGAGGAGCGCCGTCAGCTCTGCTCTTGCAGATTCAATCGCCATGGACACAAGAAATCATTCGCATAGCCCCAAACTGAGATCGACATGTCGCACCCGGGTAAGATCCCGCAGCGGGTCGGTCTTGGCAACGCGTCGCCGTCAGCACCCCATCAACCTTCAACTTACTTACGGGAAGACAGAGGGTTAAGAGATACCGCGTGAGGCGATCCCAACGGTAGCCGGATCCAGATGGCTCGTGTGCAGCGACTTGATCGCCATCCCACAATAAATTGAAAAAAAACGCAACATGATGGTTGACATTCGATAAGGACCCCCATATATTGCGACTTGCCACGTGGTGATGCGCGCAGTAGAGGGGGCTTCCGGGAGTAAGGGGAGATCGCGGAAGTCCCCCATTTTTTTGTACATTTTGGCGTGAGCAGATAGTCGTCGGAGATCGCTATGGCCAGCCAAAACAAGAAGTTAGTGGAGATCTTTAATCAGCAGTATCAGATCGGTAGCGGCAGCGTGGACCCCGACTACATCCGCAGAGCCGCCGACCACCTCGACCACAAGATGAGGGAGATCGCCGATCGGAGACACCGCCAGGTCCCCCTTGAGATCGCCATTCTCGCAGCGATGGAACTTGCCGACGAGGTGTTGCAGACGCGATCACACCACGCGGAGGTGCTGTCGCAGGTAGACGCAAAGATTAGCCGCTTCGCCAATTGGCTGGGCGGTTCCGCCGGCGGCGGAGATCAAGGCGAGGGCGACGCAGGAAGTACCGAGCCACGCTTCTGATGGCGTCCCCTCCCTCCCCACTCCCCATCGATCGCTTCCACGAGCAGGGATTTCACGTCGAGCGAGACGTAATCGACGAAGACGAGCTGCAGCTGTTTGGGAGAGAGATTCGACGGCTGCACAAAGTCGCACTGACGCTGGACGGCTCGGCACAATCGGGCGATTTCCAACGGGAACCATACGCCGACGGCGCCAATGACGACGCGGGTCTACCTATTCTGCGCAAGATCGAAAACACCCGTCGGCATTCACCAGCCTTCGCTGAGCTCAGCCGGCATCCAATTATCGTTCAGCGAGTACACGAGTTGCTCGGAGAGGACGATCTCCTCCTCTTTCGCAGTACCCTGATGCTGAAACCAGCCTTTCACGGCTCGGTCCACGGTCTGCATCAGGATTCCGCGTACTGGCCGATGGATCCGCCCCAATTGGTGACCGTGTCCATCGCCCTCACCGATGCTGCCGCTGACAACGGCTGCTTTCAGGTAATCCCTGCCAGTCACACGTGGGGCCTACAGGAGTGGAAGGGACTCGCGAGAGAGCAGGACGCCGCACTCACCGATCGTCGTGACATTGATCCCCAATCCGCCACCACGGTGCCACTCAGAGCGGGGTCAGCCCTATTCTTCCACAGCCTGCTCGTCCACGGCTCTGGACCCAATCAGTCATCGCGCCCACGCCATACGGCGCTCTACGCCTACTTCTCCCCCCAAGTCCGCTATCTGCCTCCCGAAGGCGCTCCCCGCGAGCGGTCCTTTCCGGTGATCTCGGGCATGGAGGGTGCCCCGACGGCCGTTCTTACAGCCGCCGACTGATCTGCATAACAGCCTACAACGACAGACGGCCTCCCGCTTCGCAGCAGAAGGCCGTCTGTAATGTTGACGTTTTGCAGTGTTACACCGGTCGCAGGATCATCGACATCTCTCTGCCCTCCATCTGGGGCATCTGGTCGACAATGGCGATGTCCTCCAGCTGTTTGGCAACATCGGACATGACCTCGCGGCCACGGTCCTTGTAGGCCATCATGCGCCCGAGGAAGCGCATGCTGACTTTGACCCGAATCCCGTGGCCGATGAACTCGCGGATGTGGCCTAGTCGATATTCTAGGTCGTGCTCGCTAATGTTGGCGGTTCGAATACGAACCGTTTTCATCTGTACGTTATGCTGCTTCTTGCGGGCTTCTTTGGCTTTTTTCTCCTTGTCGTACCGGTATTTGCCGTAGTCCATTATCCGGCAAACCGGCGGACGGGCCTCGGGGGCAACCTCTACCAGATCGAGGTCAGCCTCCTCCGCCATCTCCATGGCTTGAGACGTGTCGATCACCCCGGCCTGTCCTCCCTCTGCGTCGATAAGGCGGACTTGAGGAACGCGAATGGAGTCGTTGATGCGTGTGAAAGTCTGTTGCTGTCTAGCGATGGCTGCCTCCTCGTTACGCAAGATTTAGAAAGGGTCGGTAAGAATATAGCCGTCCTTAGGACGCAGGAGCAAGACTTCCGAGTTCCTTCGACTATCTGACATTGCCCCCAACTCGGAGGGGGTTATCTTGGGGCCCCTTGTTCACTTATTAGGGAGATAGGCGTTGACCATTAATGTGTACGGCGTGGGGCACGCCCTAGTGGATCTCCAGTTCGCCGTGGAGGTCGACCAGCTGGATAGCCTGGGAATCGAGAAAGGGGTGATGACCCTCGTCGACGACGCCGGTCGCGACGCAGTTCTCAGCGCCCTCGGCGATCCGATAAAATCAGTGTCTGGCGGCTCTGCGGCTAACACCACAATCACGGTGAGTCGTTTCGGAGGCTGCAGCTTCTACGCCTGCCAAGTGGGCGATGACGATTGGGGAAGGTTCTATCGGCGGGATCTCGCAGATGCTGGGGTGGGCAGCAGCAACGGTGCCTATCGCCCCGGAACCACTGGGCAATGCCTGGTGATGGTCACCCCCGACGCCGACCGCACCATGAACACCTGCTTAGGTGTCAGCACCGACATGGGACCCCATCAGCTCTCCGAAGAGCGGATTGCCGAATCCCAGTACGTCTACCTCGAAGGATACCTGCTGACCTCCGCGGAAGGCGTCGCCGCCTGTGACGCCGCCATCGATGCTGCCCGCCGCCACGGGGCCAAGGTGTCTCTGACCCTTAGCGACCCAGCCATTGTCGGAACCTTCAAGAACCGCTTTCGCTCCGTACTCCGAAGAGGCGTCGACCTCCTGTTCTGCAACGAAGCGGAAGCAGAGGCCCTCACCGGAAGTACCGAGACCGAGACGGTCGTCGCGGGTATTCGCGACGAGGCGGATCTGGTCTTCATCACTCTGGGGTCGAAGGGGGTGCTCATCGTCGATCGCAAAGGTAGCGAGAAAGTGGAGGGTTACGAGGTCAACGCCGTCGACACAACGGGAGCAGGCGACACCTTTGCCGGCGGCGTTCTCTACGGTCTCACCCACGACCTCTCGCCGCGGTACGCGGCTCAGCTTGCAAACTACGCCGCCAGCATCGTGGTGTCCGTCCTCGGATCTCGACTCAACCTCAACTTGGAAGATCAGATTTCCGCCATCCTCGACGGTAGCGCGCCTCCCCCTTCCACCCTGGCAGCTTCGTGAGAAAGGTCAAGAACAAATGAAAATCCTCATCCACTTCGGTTTTGACGAGTCCCAGATTGAGGAGCTTCGCGAACTCGCCGATCGCTGCGGATCACATCAAGTCCTACTCGCTTCCGCTGAAGAGGAGGCGCTTCTCATTGCTGCTGACATCGAGGTCATCCTAGGCCACTTCCCCGAACCCGTGACTCAGGCGGCGTCGAGCCTGCGCTGGATCCAATCCTTCAGCGCGGGAATGGACAAGCTCCTCTACCCCAGCATCATCGAGCGCGATGAAGTCACTATCAGCAACATGGCGGGGTTGTACGCCCCGCAGGGCGGGGAACACGCCTGGGCACTACTGTTAGCGCTGGCGCGGGGGATGCTCCCTTCCATACGGAACATGACAACCCGGGAATGGAAAGGAGGCGTGTCCACTGAGATCACAGGAACGACCTTGGGTATTTTGGGCCTCGGTGGATTTGGCCAGGAGACGGCACAGAGAGCCGCGGGTTTTGACATGCGTCTCATCGGCCTCGATCCGATACGACTCGAACCAGAGAACGGATTCTCCGAGGTTCGCACTCCGACCAAGGAGAACCTGCACTGGATGCTCAGTGAATCGGACTCCGTCGTCGTCGCCTGTCCCCTCACTGCTGAAACTCACCACATGATCGGAGCTGAAGAGCTTGCGCAAATGAAGAGCTCCGCATACCTAATCTGCACCAGCCGTGGCGGGATCATCGAGGAAAACGCCCTCGCCGAAGCTTTGCAGAACGGCACCATTGCCGGTTCCGGGATCGATGTGACCGAGGTAGAACCGCTGCCCGAAGAGAGCCCGCTCTGGGATGCTCCCAACTTGATCCTCACCCCGCATCGCGCCGGCAGCTCACAGCACCGGCCTCGTAAGACCTTCGAGTTCTTCCGTGATCAGCTCGAGCGCTACCTCACGGGTGAGACGCCACGCAACATTATCGACAAGCGAAGAGGTTACTGAGCCGGGGGGATATCAATAACCAAGAGAGCGCACATAGTTGCGCATGCCGGCGCTACGCTTCGCCTCCGAGATCGGATCTTCCCCTTCGCGGGGTGGCTCCCCAGGACAGCAGGTGACGACCCGGTCGAAGCCCCGTTCATCCAAGGTCTTCATGATGGCGCCGAAGTCGGAGGACTCAGCCTCTCCCACCGACACCCACACCGGCTCATAGCGACCGCTCTCTGCACGCGTGCAAGACGAGTAGTCCTGCAGGTGGATGTAGTTGAGCTGCGACCAGAAATCCACGATGGAAGCAACAGGGTCGTAGCCCCAGAGATCAGCGTGGGAGACGTCGATACAGAGCTTGGTCTTGGAGAGCAAGCTCATGTAGAGCTTCCAGTGCTCGATATTGTCCACGAGGCAGTTGGTATGGATGTGATAGCTGATCTCCAAGCCGAGCCCGGCGGCGTACTCCCCCCAGGCTTCGGCGCCTTCGGCAGCCTGCTTGATATCGTCGTCGGTGACCTCGCGATCCTCGGGCTTGATCCCGTTCATGAACATAAAGCAATCCACTCCCATCTCGGCAGCGAACTCCATGCGCCGGCGATTCCGCTCCACATGCTCGTAGTCGCGTTTGTCCGGCGACCCCCCGGTGTACACCATCATCGGCATTTCTGCATCTTCGCAGACGCGACGTAAACGGCTCGGCGGTCCCAGCCAATCGAGGGGTAGTCGTCCCTCCCAGCCATCCCACCCAGCTTTCTTAAGCTCGGGCAATGCCTTCTCAAGGTCGGGATTCCTCCACCGTATCGTACTGTAGCAAATGCTGAGCCCCATCTTCTCTCTCCTCGTTATCTTTTCTCTGTCTCCCTCTGGATTCCCCATAACGCTTGAACGCTGTGGGGCCCACCGCCCGTCCCCCATTCCAGGAGTCATCGGTGTTTGCCGTAACAGACGATCTGCGGCCCGCGGTTGAACCCGCACTGACCCGTGGCGACGTTCACCGCGGTCTGCGCTCGTTCATCACCTCCAGCGGTCTCTGGGGTGTTTGGGGCCAGACCGTGGGGATCGGAACCGCAGTCTTCACAGGATACGCCCTGCACCTGGGCGCTGACGAGTCCTACATCGCCCTGGTAACGTCCGTGGCCTATTTATTGGCGACGGTACAGCTGCTGTCCCCCCTGGTTGTTCAAAGGATCCGGCGCCGCAAACGATTCATCATCGGCACCGGACTGGTGGAGATCCTGTTCCGCACCGCCCTGCCTGTAGTCCCCCTTCTGTTCGCCAAATCGCTGCAGCTCAAGGCCCTGTTGGCTCTCGTCGCACTCGGTCTACTTTGCGGATACGCAATATCGCCCTTCTACAACACCTGGGTGGCCAACACGGTCCCGGAAAAGATACGCGCGCGCTTCACAAGCCGACAGACGATCGTCAGCACCCTGGTGGCTATGGCCGCAGGCATCTTCGTCGGCACCTACATCGACAGCCACTCTGACACCGGCAAGGACGACGCCTTTACCATCGTCTTCGCGGTGGGAGCGGTTTTCGGATGGTTGGGATACTTGGCCCTCGGACGCGCCCCCCATGTGTCGGATCCGGAACTCCAGCCAGAACGCTCCGGCAGCCTGCTCGAACCCTTTCGCGACGGCAACTTTCGCAGGGCGGTGATGTTCTACGGGATTTGGACCTTTGCCTTGGGCATCGGCAGCCCCCTGTACAGCGTCTACATGCTCACCCATCTGGGCATTTCGTACACGGAGATCTCCATCTTCAACGCCATGTTCATGGTCGCGAGCATCGCCGGCTATCGATTCTGGGCTATCCTCGTCGACCGGTACGGCAGCAAGCCAGTCCTCCAGATCCTCATGCTGCCCACCACCTTCATCCCGGTAATCTGGGTTCTCAACGAGCCAGGCGCGTACTACCTGGTTCCGGTGGCCTTGGTCATTAGTGGGATCCTGTTCTCCGGTATCCTTGTGTCGGTCACCCCCCTACTCTCCGGACTCGCCCCGAAGGGCGAACGGCGCCCCTTCTACTTGGCATCTTGGTCGGCTACAGTGAACCTGCTCGGTGCCTTGGGACCTCTGACCGGCAGCTATCTCGTCCTGCACCTAGAGGACGTCACTCTCGTGATTCACGGCTTCGAGCTAGGGTCTCTGCAGCTGATTTTCCTGCTAAGCGCCGTAGCTCGGGTTCCGGCCCTACTGCTGCTTGGCTTTGTCTCCGATCGCAGTACCATTAGCTCGCGACATCTACTCAACCACCTGTTCCGCGGCAATCTGCTGAGCTACACCTTCAACAACACTGTATTTAGCTTGGCGGGCCGCGAAGATCGACGCGCCCGGGCGGCCCTCGCCCTGGGCCGCTCGGGCAGTCCCCTCGCCATCGAACAACTGATCCACGCCCTCGCTGACGCCAGCCCCATGGTGCGCCGCTCGGCGGCCCGCGCGCTGGGGGAAACCGCCTCGGAACAGGCAACGGATACCTTGATCCGAGAGCTCGTCAACGGCGAATCAGATATCCGCGCAGAAGCCGCAGAGGCGCTGGGACGACTCGGCCACTCCGGCAGTATCGACCCCCTCATCAACGCCCTCGACGACCACGATCCCCGCGTACGGATCAGCGCGATTCAAGGGTTACGAGAGATAGGTGGTCCGGAAGTCCAAGAGTTGTTGTTCTGGTATCTTGGCGAGAGCTACGAGGATTCCGCGTTGTTCCCGACCCTGGTGGATGTCCTCAGTCTCATGGGCGACTACCGCATCGTGAAACCCACCTTGCAGCGGTTGGGCAACTTTCGCAGCGCCGCCGTGCGCCTGCAGTTGCTTAACAGCATCTGCCACTCCCTAGGTGCGCAATCGGAGTTCTATCGCTTACTATCGTTGGAGGAAGACCGTCGCGGCTCCACCATAGATCGCACGCTGCGACGAACCTCATCGGTGCTCACGCGTCGAGCAGCACTCGACGTCGAGGTACGCGAGGAGCTTCGCGATACCTTCACCCGGCTGATACGGGCACATGACAGCGCCAATCTCGAGTGGATGGAGGAATCGTCGCGGCAGATTGCAGGTCTGATTCGTGATGGACTGTCTACCGCCGGACGACAGCCGTACGAGGTGCTCTCCATATACCTCGTCATTCTGGCCCTGGAGGGTTTCATCAACAGCGAGGCCCGACTCGATCTCCCCGAAGCCCGAGAAATCTTCGTCGCCGTCGCTCTGAAGCGCTTGGGAGAGCTAATCCGCAGCCTAGAACCAGCTCAGGACGCTCTTAACTCGCCCCCAGATCCTCCCGACGCCGCGCCGTGACCATCGCCACCGGAGCGTCGAGGTCGTAGGTGTACACGGAAGCGCCACTGCACTCTTCTACCTGGTATCCATAGCGATCGAGATACGACTGCGGCTCGAGGAAGGGATCTTCCGTTTGTTCCAGCCACATTTTCAGCTCGCGCTCGAGACCGGCCTGAATCGCCCCCGAAGCCCCATTGTTCACGATGTTGTTCCGCTGATCGGGATCCGCTTCCAGGTCGTAAAGCAACCATGGCCCTTCGCAGTTCCGCGCGTAAAGATGGCTGCGGGTTCGGACCGCTCGCCAGGCCGTGGAGCGCTGCTCACCGAAAGGAGCGATGACCTGCAGAAACACCGAGGTCGGCCCCGGTTCGCAGCCAGCAATTGCGGACGAGAGATCTGACCCATCCGCCGCGGCAAGCGGCGAACATCCAATCCACGACATCAGGGTCGGAGCTATATCGACGGTATTGCACAGAACCTGGCAGCGCTGCGGGGGAAATTCACGGGGCCAATGCACGATCAGGGGCACCCGCACCGATTCCTCCCAGGGCCACTGCTTCCGCTGCACGCCGTGGGCTCCGTGCATGTCTCCATGGTCTGAGGTAAACACGAAAATCGTGTTCTCAAACAGATCACGGCTTTCCAACCAGTTCGTCAGCTTCCCCACACACTCGTCCAGCGCGCTGATATGCGCGTAGTAGCCGGCCAGGTCATGCCGCGTCTGCTCCAAATCAGGTGTGTTTGCGGGCAGATTTAGTCGCAGCGGATCGTAGCGGTCACACCAGCGTTCCGGGACCTGGTGGTATGGATTGTGGGGCGGAGACCAAGAGAGAAAGAGAGCGAAGGGCGTGTCAGCGCCACTCTCCAGATGCTCTGCCATAAGCTGTATGCTGCGATCCGTCTCGTGATCCGTACAGTAGCGACGCGGGCGAATCGGAGTGGGAGAGTCCTCGTAGTAAAGGGGATTGAAGTAATCGCGGTGATCGCAGTTCAGTGCGTGCCACCGCTGAAAGCCGTGGCGACGCTCCCCGGGCGGCGTAAAGCCGAATCGATTGCCGCCGTCGAGATGCCACTTACCGACGTAAATCGTGTGATAGCCGTCGTCTGAGAGGGCGTGCGCGATCGTCCGCTCTCGGGTGGACAGCTGCAGATCGTTGAGGAACATCCCTGTAGACAGCGGATAGCGCGCCGTCAACAGGCAGGCGCGGGCAGGAGTGCAGACCGGTATGCAGCTGGTGGCGTGCTCAAAGTAGACACCTTCCGCCGAGAGCCGGTCAAGATTCGGGCTGTGCACGTCGGGATTGCCGGCGCAACCGAGATCGCACCCCCGCATCTGGTCAGCAAAGACGAAGACCACATTGGGCCTCGTCGTCGCCATCAGTGATGGAGCCGGCGAATGCGCAACAGCTCTATGAAGTTGCGAATGCTACCGGACACGGGGTTGAAACGGCTGTCGGGGTCATCCCGCCAGTGTACAGGAATGCGGTCGATCTTCAGTCCCAGCTTTCCCGCCAACAGCAGGATCTCCACATCGAACATGTAGCCATCAATCTTCTGCCGACGAAACAGATCTCGTAATACGTCGCCCTGAAAAAACTTGAAACCGCATTGGGTGTCGGGGAAATCTCCGAGTCCCATCCCGGCGCGCAGGATCCGACGGAATTGATCCGATCCGAATTGACGGTAGCGACGACGCGGCACCGCGATGTCCGAGGCGCGGAGAGTGCGATCGCCGATCACACCATCCGAACCGGCTTCGATCCGGTTCATCACCACGTCGAGAGAAATAATGTCGGTCTTGTCGTCGGCGTCGATGAACCCGATGACCTCGCCCTGAGCCTGCCCGACGCCGATTCGCACGGCGCTGCCTTTGCCACAATTTCGCGGGGAACGAATACAGCTTAGGACGGCCGACCGAGCCGCCGCGTGCTCTACGACCTCCGCTGTACGGTCCAGACTGCCGTCGTCGACGACGAGTATCTCGTGCGACCAGTCCCGCTGCAGCAGAAAGTCGGTCACGGAATCGACGGTGTATAGAATGCGACGTTCTTCGTTGAACGCAGGAATGATTATGCTCAGATTCATACAGGACCGGCGAAATTACCGGTGGAGTTCGAACCGGTCAACGAGATCCTGTGGTTCCACGAGCTCTTGTGAGATGCCTGCGGCCGTGGCGGGATCGATTTGTTCGGCTACATCCGCGTCCTGCATGAATCGAGCCTCGACGTGACTGCTAGTCTGGAAGTGATCGGGGTGCTTGATTTCGACCTAGAGCAGGGCACGCCACACCGTCATTGCCGTCGAGCTGCCTCTCGAGGTTCGCCATGCCCTGAGTGTGATGACCGATCGGCTCGTAAGCCGTTGGCCTAAGGGAACGGTTCGCTGGACATCACCACAGAACTTCCACCTGACCTTACGATTCCTCGGCGACACTAGAGAGGAGCAGATACCCGGGATCTGTGAGCTCGTCGATACCTGCTACGCCGATCTTGAACCCATCCCTCTATCGCTGTGTGGCATCGCTGGATTCCCCCACACCGCACAGCCTCGGGTGATCTGGGTTGGTGTCCGCGACGACACCTTCGCCCTGCGCCGCTTTTTCAGCCAGTTGAAACGGGGTGTTCGGGCGCTTGGTTGGAGGCGCGAGCGTCGTGCCTTTAAGCCGCACCTCACGTTGGGCAGGCCGAGAAAGCCCCGTCCACCCGATACCGGGTGGGCAGACATCGATGTCGTGTCGGTCGACTTTCTCGCGGATTCCGTTTCGCTGATCGAGAGCGACTTGACCCCAAGGGGCGCAATCTATCGGACCCTGCACCCACCCCGCGCCGTAACCGGGCTGAGCGCCCGAGTGCATTTCTGTGCTCTTGCGGGGTCTATCCCGCGAAATCGGCGACAACGGGAAAGTGGTCGGATAAGCCGTCCGTGTCACCCGAGTTGACGATGGATGCCGCCTTGCATCGGGTGGCCAACTTGGGACTGGCGAGGACGAAGTCGATCCGCTCGCGGTTCTCGACGACAGAATGCTCGGTCTGTTCGTATTGGCCGATCAACGCCGGAGCGGGAAAGCTGAAGCGCTCGGCGGGACTCGCATGGTTCAAGGTGACGTCGATAGCCGGAAGGGCGAGGAAGGTCGCGATGACGCTGTAGTCAAACTCCCCGAGACGCAGATTCTGGTATCTCTTATTGTCCGCGTCACTTCGCCGGTAGCGCTCAAGCAGCGTGGTGCGTGTCCTGTCGAGATCGCCGTCGGTAGGGGAGTGCGAATTGAAGTCGCCAAGAATGAGGAAGCGCTCCGCTTCGGCAGCGCGGATTCGAGCCGTGATGATCTGCGCCTCACGCAGACGAGTGGCTGCATCGGCCGGTGACAGGTGGACGACGAAGAAGTCGATGCCACAAGTCTCAGCGTGCAGCATGCCATGCCAGAGACCGTCGATCAGGCGCTCCTTCAGTGCGATCGGCTCTCTCGATGTCAGACCGACCGGATATCCATCGGTCTTGAGGATCGCCGCATGGGCATGCCCCCACTTCCGGGCATCTTGTCCGAGTTTTTCGAGGTCGTAGCCGCACAATTCCTGCAGGGCCACGACGTCGGATGCCTGTGACCTCATCCAATGGAGAAAGGCGGCGTGGCGCTCGCGATCCTTCCCCCATTCGAACCCATTCCAGATGTTGTAGCTAATGACCCGGATCCTGTCCTCCTTGTCCGTCGTGTCACAGGATACACCGGACGTTATGGGCATGGCAACGACGAGTGTTCGGCGCCATGCAGGGCAGACTGACTGCCGCTCACTCCGGTGGACGACCGATCACCGGGGGGCGTTGACCGCTTGGTCCGGGGGAGCGGAAAATCACTTGTAGAGCGCCGGCAGCACCAGCAAGGTCAGCGCTGTCGACGTCACCAGGCCGACGACGACTGTGGCGAGCGGCCGCTGTACCTCACCGCCGGTTCCATCCGAGAAGAGTAATGGGAACAGCCCCAATGCCGTGGTCAGCGCCGTCATCGTCACCGGCCGCAGCCGGTGGCGGGCACCTTTGATCGATGCCTCCTCGATGGCGACGCCATCGCGCCGCAGGCGGTCGGGATGCGTAACTATGACCAGTCCGTTCTCCAGGGCAATGCCGAAGAGGGCGATGAACCCCACCGATGCAGGCACAGGGAGGCTCTGGATCCCACGGACGGATATGACCGAAGACGACCATCTTCGACAAGATCATCGTCGGTGAGGTGCCTGCCGACAACGTCTACGAGGACGGCCAGTGCTTCGCTTGTCGCGACATTTCGCCGCAGGCGCCGGTGCACGTTCTCTTGGTGCCCCGACAGCGCATCACCGGTCTTCGAGCAGTCACGGCGGAGCATGAGGAGTTGCTTGGACACCAGCTCATCGTAGCCCACCAGATGGCCCAGCAACAAGGGGATGGCGGATTCCGATGTGTAATCAACGCTGGCGCAGATGGCGGGCAGAAAGTGCCGCACCTGCATATCCACGTCCTCATCGGCCGATCCATGACCGCCCCCCCGGACTAACGGCATCTCAGAACAGAAAAAGGGGGCGATCTACAGACAGCCCCCTTTCCAGACCTCTGTGTCGGGTTCAGATCTTGCGAATAGTCACCAGCCCGTCGCTAGCGCCGGGAACGGCGCCCTTCACGAACAGCAAGTTGCGCTCGCCGTCAACGCGAACGACCTGCAGGCCACGCGTGGTCACAGTCTCATCGCCCTGGTGACCGGGCATCTTCTTACCCTTCCAAACTTTACCCGGCGTAGTGCCCTGACCGATCGAGCCCCCGTGACGGACACGGTCTGGGGTGCCATGCGAAGTCTTGTGGCCGCGGAATTTATAGCGCCGCACGACGCCGGAGAACCCTTTACCTTTACTGCGGCCGGTCACTCTGACGATATCGCCCGCCTCGAACTGGCTCACGTCGAGAACTTGACCGACTTCGAGCTCGCCCTCCTGTCCATCGGTGCGGAATTCCTTGAGATGTCGATGGGGCTCGACATTGGCCTTGGCAAAATGGCCAGCCTCGGGTTTGGTCTTGCGCTTGGCGGCGACAAGGTCGAAAGCCAACTGAACAGCGGCATAGCCGTGATCGCCTGCCGTCTTGATCTGGACGACAGGACACGGGCCTGCCGCAACGATCGTCACCGGGACAAGCTCTTCTACTTCGCTGTAGATCTGGGTCATGCCCAGCTTTTTGCCAATCAGCCCGACCATTGCTTCTGTCTACCTCTCGGGGGCGGGTCCTTGTCGTGACCCATAGTTCCTGTTTTCATAAGCCCTTTAAGTTAGGAGAAGGTCCCCTATACCGCAAGAATACAAGGGAATCAGAGCCGAACCCGCCCCCCGTTTCGCAATTATTCGAGGGGGCGCACTGGGGGATTTCGTTCTCACCCTGCCTGCCATCTATGCCCTGCAGCGGGCTTTCGACTGCCCCCCCATGCTGGTCGCCAACCCCCACATTGGGGCCCTTGCCTTTCCGGGACGGGTCATTCCGTGGGACGGTCCCGTGTGGGGCAGCCTCTTTGCTGACGACGGTCCTTCCATAGACCTGGTGCACGCCCTCGTGTCCTGCGACTGTGTCGTCGCTTACCTGACTTCGCCATCCGTCGAGGTCGAGCAGCGCCTCCGCGACAGCTGCCCTGGCGACGTTCTGCTCGCCGACCCGAGGCCCCCAGAGACCGGCCACTGCCACATCTCTTCGCATCTACTCGCGCCGTTGCGAGGTCGGGTTGCCGTGGCGGATCCCCTTCCCCGCATTCGTGCCCCTCTCCCGACGTTGTCGGAGCCAAGATCACACGGTGTTATCGTACACCCGGGTGGTGGCGGACAGCACAAGTGCTGGCCAGCCTCCCGCTTCGCGGAGCTGATTGCCCAGCTTTGCGATCATGGAGCCGACGTCGCTGTGCTGCTCGGACCGGTAGAGGCAGATCGAGGAATCGGGTCCGAGCTGGCACAGAGAGTGCCCGTCTTCCGTCCTCAGTCCCCCCTGAAGCTGGCGGCACGCCTAGCCAGTGCGAAACTGTTCGTCGGCAACGATTCGGGGCCGGGCCACGTAGCCGCCGCCGTGGGCACTCCCGTGATCACCTTGTTCGGACCGACGCAAGCTCCCGTGTGGCGGCCTATAGGGCGGAGTTGCCGAGTGATTCGGGCGCCCGACGGCGATTTGGCGACCATCGAAGTTTCGGAGGTGCGGGACCTCGTCCTCAATACCCTAGAGAGGCTCCCGTGAGCCGCGCAGGAGATCATGCCGCCATGGTGGTGGATCTGAGGCGTCGCGGCATTTCCAACGCCGCGGTTCTCAGCGCCTTCGCGTCTATCCCCCGCCACGAGTTCGTCGAGGCCACCGACGTAGATCGTGCCTATGGTGACCACCCCCTCCCTATCGCCTGCGGTCAAACGATCTCGCAACCCTTCGTCGTGGCCTACATGGCTCAGGCGCTGCAGCTGACCCCAGACTCGCGCTTGCTAGAAGTGGGAACCGGTTCCGGTTACCTTACCGCGTTGCTGTGTACGATGGTGCGACAGGTGAGCTCCATCGAAGTACATGACCGGCTCGCCGAATTGGCTCGCGGGAGACTGTTTAACCTCGGCATCGAGAATGCAGAGATCCGCGTCGGCGACGGAACGACAGGTTGGCCCGACCAGGACGTGCGATTCGACGCCGTCATCGGATCAGCGGCGGCAAGAGAAGTCCCGCCGGCGCTACGGGATTGCCTGGCCGACGACGGACGGCTGATCATGCCCGTGGGCGGAGACTTTCAGGAGCTCGTTCTGGAACGGAGGCACGGTGAGCAGTGGACAGTGCACCGAATGCTGCCCGTGCGTTTCGTCCCTCTGATCAGCAGCGGTTGAGCTTCACTCAACCTCTTCGACGATCTCGATCATCACCCGCGCCGTGCCGGCTTCGACCATTTCGAGCTCGAGGGCAGCGGCGAAGGAGAGATCGAGGATTCGACCTTCGATGAAGGGGCCGCGATCATTCACCTTGACCACCACCCACCGGCCGTTCTGCAGATGAGTCACCTTGATTATCGTGCCCAGAGACAGGACCCTGTGGGCGGCGGTGAGTTTGTACATGTTGAAGACTTCGCCGTTGGCGGTTTTGCGGCCGTGAAACTTCTTGCCGTAGTAGGAAGCAACTCCGATCTGGTATGCTTTGTCGGTGGAAATGCGTCCCGGATCCAAGGGGTGGGCATTCTCAGCCGAAGAGACAATCGGCGGCGGAGTTCGACTCTGGGATGAGGATGATCGCGCCGGGCGAGCTGTCTCGGTGCCGACTGCAGCGCCGCCCGAGTTATAGACAGGCGACGGAGTACAGGAGAAGACCACGAGACAGAGGCAAGCAATCGCCGCATGTCGGAAACGATCAGTCACGGCAGGCGGGGATCGCAGGCGTTTGGCGTGTGGCCTTCACCACTCCATCGTGCCGGTGAGATCAGCGACACGAGAGACTCCAGCACTTCGACAGTACTCCTCGATTCCAGCCACGACATCCTCAGCCCCCGCAGGCTGGACGAAGGTGGCGGTGCCAATCTGAATGGCGTTAGCACCGGCGATGATAAACTCCAGGGAATCCCTCGCTGTGGATATCCCCCCCAACCCCATTATCGGGATACTCACCGCTTGGCGCACTTTCCAAAGCAGCGCCAACGCCACGGGCTTGATCGCCGGGCCGGACAAACCTCCCGTCACGTTGGTGAGCACCGGTCGCCGCCGATCGACGTCTACGGCCATACCCAGCAAGGTATTGATCATGGAGAT
>JAYZFI010000005.1:0-38790 GCA_036336855.1 Candidatus Latescibacterota bacterium | reverse complement strand
TGGATCTCCGCCGGACTTACGCCACTTCCGGGGTGCCTATAATCTGCGACTTCGCTGTAAACGGGATCGCCGCTGGCGGTGAGGGCGTGCTGTTGGAAGGGGAGAAAACGGTTCACTTCGATGCCCGTTTGCACGGCACCGTTCCCATCGGTCGTGTTGAGGTGGTGTCGGGAGGAAGGGTCGTTTGGTCTTCGGCGCCCGACCCTTTGGATGTAGAGTTGTCAGGCGTTGAATTGCCCAAGCCAGCAGGAGACTCTGCGTACTACTATTTGCGCTTGCGGCAGGCCGACGGTCACTGCGCCTGGATCAGCCCCATCTGGTTGGATAGCCCTTCAGCCATGAGCGCATGAATCAAGTGGGACCAACCGTGGGCCGACTGGCCGCCATTACGCGGACTGAAATTCATATTTCCAGCGCCTGTCGGGTCAGCGATCTCTTCCGCCTCACCTTTCATTTCGTGCCTCCCTCGGGCTGGATGAACCACATCAACGGTGCTCGTGCGGCAAGATGCCGAAGATGAGGAGGTACCTGCTTTGTCGGTATGCGCCATTTGGTGGGTTCTCAGCGTATCTGGTCCTATTCTTCCGATGCACAAGGCACTTCCACCACGTGGCCCTCTCGTCGCGCGCGATCGGCACTGAAGCCGATAAGATGACCTGTGACTGAGTCTTCGATACTCGTCGTCGACAACGATGGAGACTCTCCGCGCACGACTTTTAGGAAGTCCTTCACTAAGCGCATGTCGCCACCTCCATGGCCGCCGAAGGCACCCGTCATATCTCCACCGACCTTGAGGTCCACTACCTCCTCGGAATATTCGTGCCCGGAACGAGGATCGATGTGGCGGATGACGAAGCGGCTATCTTCAAGCACTCCCTGGATTTCACCTCGCGTGCCCAGGATGTGAAGGGAGCGTGTCGGCTTCGCAGAGCCGCCGATCATGTTGAGGGTGGCGCTGACCCCGTCGGCGAACTCGATCATCACCGACTGGTGATCGACGACGTCGTTGTCACATTTCCACACACAGCGACCATAGGGGTTGCCCGTCTTGAGAGACTCTACCTTGTCCTCCATGGTGGGATTTTCCAGGTGCTCGAGGCTATCCCAAACGTAAAACGACCAGCGCTCGGGGTGATCGATGTAGTGCTTGCGCGCCGAGTACAGACAGTCCGCTTCAATCGGGCAGTCCACCAAGCATTGGGTTCCGGAATTTTCCGGTGCTCGATGAGCGGAAAACTGCAGATTGTTGCCGAAGCTGGAGACCCGTTGTGCTGGTACGCCGGAGTGCATCCAAGCGATAAGGTCAAGGTCGTGACAGGATTTGGCCATGAGCATCGAAGAGCGACAGTACGACTCTTGGCTCCACTTTCCGCGGACGAATCCCACTGCCATGTGGTGATAGGAGACGTGCTCGACAGCCTGAATGTTTATCAGATCGCCGATGGTCCCGGTGGCCACTTGTTCGCGTATGGCGGCGTAGAACGGTGCGTAGCGGAGCACATGGCAAATTGATACGTGGCACTTGTTCCTTCGTGCTGCGCCCACGAGCTGCCAGAGTTCGGCAACTGTGGTGGCGAAGGGCTTCTCCAACAGAAGATGGTAACCTGCCTCCAGCAAGGGCAGAGAGGTCGGCACGTGCTGGTGGTCCATGGTGCCGTTGATGGCGATGTCGGCGAAGCGCGCAACCTTGGCCAGATCAGCAGCTGAGGTGAAGAGGCGATCCTCTGGCAGGTTGTATTCCCTTTGTACGAGTTCGCGTCTCCGTGGGAGTAAATCAGCAACGCCGACGATATGCAGCTGATCAGGATGATACTTCGAGTACGAGGCGTAGGTGAGGGCTCGATGGCCGGCCCCGATGATGACTGCCGTGAGCGGTGGCATGGATAAATTGTCAGCGTTGCCGCATTACGATCTTGTCTCAAGAAGATCGATCAGTAGGCGTGGCCTGTTGGTGAGAATGCCGTCGACACCACAGTCGACAAGGCGGCGCATTTCGGTTTCATCGTCGGCGTAGAAGGGATGCACCGTGAGTCCTAATGAGCGCGCCTCGTTGCAGAGCTCCCGTGTCGTGATGCGATTGAGAGGCTGGCAGTTCGTGCAGCCCATTTCGTGGGCGAGGCGGACATAACTATCGGCGCGACTCTGGCTGCCTAGCAGACAGCGGCGAACTTGAGGATAGCGATCGATGACCCGTTGCACGACGTCGTCATCGCCGGCGACGAAGGCGCTGTCGAGCAGGCTTCGGCTCACGATTTCGCCGCAGACGGTGTCGATTAGCAACTCGGCGTCTGCTGGCCCCGGGTAGACGTGGATGTTCAGCTCCATCATTTCCGGCAGGAAATCGAGAACTTCATGCAGCGTGGGGACTCGCGTGCCGGTGAAGGTGGAGTGGTTGGCGCAAGCGTTTATCAGCGCCACGGCGTCAGCCGGTAGTTACCAGATCGAACCCGATCCATCGGTGGTCCGATCCACTGTAGGGTCGTGGAGAATCACGGGCACGCCATCAGAAGTGCCGCGCACGTCAAACTCCACCATGCCACAGCCGAGATCCACCGCCTCCTGGAAAGCGGGGATTGTGTTTTCGGGAAAGTCGTGAGACGCGCCGCGGTGGGCGCAGACGAAAACAGATGCCCTCACGCTCAGGCCAGTGCCTCCCGGTAGGCGGAGACGTCGATGTTCGGCAGCCAGTGTTCGAGCTGGGTGAGGGTTCCTTCCGTGTAATATGATTGCCCGGGCTCGGGTAATCCGAACAGCGACCGTGCCCGGGTTGTGGTCTGGTTGAAGAAAGGCAGCATGTGTTCGCGCTCGCCGTAGATGAAGGGATTGGAAAAACGGGTCCAGCGATCGTTGTCACGTCGGCACAGGGAGAGCGTCCAGAACGCGCGCTGCACGTCCCTGTTCTGGAAAGGTTGGGCAGCGTGGATCAGGTAGGACGAGTAGAAGGCCGCTGATCCTCGTTTTCCTATCGCCGGCACCGGGTCTTTCAGTCCTTCGACTTTGCGCACATCTCCGATAGAGATGCCTTGGGCGTTGGCGTTGGCATAGGCCTGAAGGAAGGCTTGTTGGGCCAGAAGATGGGAGCCGGGAATCACCATCATCGGCGCTCCATCATCCTCGACGTCGTGCAGGTAAACCCCTGAATTGACATAGTCAAAGCGGCCGACCGCGTGAAAAGGAGGAAGTAGGGAGTTGGTGAAGTGGTCAACGTGATAACCCTGCCAGGGGTGCTCGGCGTGGCGGTGATCGGTGGGGCCCGATCTCAAAAACAGATGGGCGTTACAGTAGGTTGCCCGATCCCCGAGGCACTGCTCGAAGATGTCGAGATAGCGCTCATTTTCGATAAGCTTGTCCAAAGCCGGGGCGCCCGTGGGGAACTGACTGCGGCCGTTCTCGTGATCGTGCGTCGTGGTGAAACCGTCAGAGACCGCCTCAGCGACATCGCGATCAGAGAGCCACTGTTTGAAGGGCTCTCCGTAGAAGATCTCGTCCATCGCGGTGAGAGCGGCATCCATTTCTGCCGCGGTGAATAACTCTGGGACGATGATGTAGCCGTCTCGGTGGAACCGCTCGAGCTCGGCAGAAGAAAGGGACATCTGTCAGATCCTGTGGATTGAGAAGTTTGTGTAAGGGTGGCTAAGAAGGTTGATGGCAGACGACGCAGCAAGCGATCTGTTTTTTGCGAGGCCGTGATGAGTCAGCTTAGACTGTCGCGCCCTTTCCCTAAGTGAGTCTTCCATGTTGACAGGGGCGGATAGGTCCAAGACCGAATCGTCCGCAACCCGCACCTTTCTGGCGTTCATCGGCTTTGAGTCGTTGTGGGGAACGGGCTTCAGCCTGGCCTTCCACGGCCCTATCCTCACTGGATTCGTCATCGCTGCCGGCGGTTCTATCACGGCTGTTGGCGGTCTCGCTGCCGTGGGCTCGGCGGTGAGCATCCTACTTCAGCCGGTCTCAGCGATGCTGTTCGGCCGAAGTCGTCACCGTCGCTACATCGCGGTTACCCTGCAGTGGTCGGTGGCCGCCTCTCTCCTTGTGCCCGTTGCTGTGTACTACGGGCTCTCCGCCGATTATTTCGCTACTTGGGCAGTGTACGCGGTCGCTGCTACGGTGACTCTTCAGTCGATATTCGGATCTCTGAACAGCCCTGTGTTCTACTCCCTCACCATCGATACTGCTCCAGTCTCACAGCGAGGGCTCCTGCAGGGCGTCCGCCAGGTGTGCCTCGCCTTCAGCGGTGTCTTCGCCGCCGTCCTCGCCCGGGATCTCCTCATTGGCTCCACCGGTCCGGATCGCTACGTCGACGTCTTCGTCGTCGCACTTGGATTCTGTCTGGTCGGGCCTCTGTTCATTCTGATGCTGCGGGAACCCGAGATTGCGTCACAGACGGGAGTGAGAGGGTGGCCCTTTCTCCGGCGCTCCTTCACGCGTCTGGCAGGTCAATCCGGGTTCTGGCGACTCATGATCGGCTTGGCCCTGATCCACGCGACCTTAGCCGTCGGTAATCTCATTCCCGCCCTGCTGCGTCAGGATTCCGGCGTAGACATTACCGTTGCCGACATTCTGCTTTTCACAACTGTGGCACGAGTGGCGGCGGGTCCACTCGTTGGCTACTGGGTGGGGCGACACGGTTACCGATTTGGGGCCGAAGTTGCAATTGCTGCAAGTGTGGCCGGCTGGCTGGCCGTAATTCTGCTGCCGCTGGGGTGGGCGACCATTTTCTGGGGCCTGATGTCAGGACTCGCCCTAGTTACCACCGATCTATGGAACACCAACCTCATCGCCCAAGTCTTCCCCACCGAAAACCGCGTGTCCTTGCTCGCCGCCGCGGGATTCGTGATGGGTCCAGTGGGCGTGGTGGCTCCCCTTATCTGGGCGATACTGATGGACGGAGCCATCGAATTCCACCATCCTCTGGGCACGGCCCGGATTATTCTCATCATAGCTGCGGCTATGGCCGGTGTCACCTGGCTCTACATCCGGCGGTTCGTGCCCAATCCGAAACCTGCGGAGATCCAATGATCATCAACCGCAACATCGTTCTCACCATAGTCACCCTGTTGGCCACGTCAGTCCTGCCGGTCTCGGCGAAGACTTTCTACTGGATCTCTCACGGCTCGCCGGCGGATCCGGTGTGGACCTACTTCCTTGCTGGCGCCCGACAGTGGGAAGCTGACACGGGTCACACGGTGAACACTTCCTTCCACAACGGTGATGTCGCTTCCCACCAGGAGGCGGTACGGGCAGCCATCTCCGCCCAGGCCGACGGCATCGTCAGCAGCAGCCCCGATCCCGGAAGTTTGATCGACGTTGCTCGTGAGGCCAACGAGGAACGCATCCCCATTATCAATATGAATACTCCCGACCGGACGGCGACCTTTGATGCCTACGTCGGCGGCGACCTGGTCGAGGTTGGCCGTACCTGGGCGCAATATCTCGTTGACCGGGGCCTCGTGAAATCTGGCGATTTCGTCTGGACACCAGTTGAAGTGCCAGGGGCGACCTACGGAGTGCAGGAAGAGCAGGGCATTGCCAGCGTCTTCGAACCCCTGGGCATAACCTGGGAGGTCACTGACAACACCCTCGATCAGGCTGAGGTCATCACCCGCATGGTGGATTATCTCACCGCCAATGGTCACCGCGTCGATGGGATTATCGGTCTCGGAGATCTTGTCACCGGCAGTATCAAGCGGGTCTTCGATCAGTGCGGCATCTCACCGAGAGAGATCCCTGTCGTTGGCTGGGGCAACTCGTTGGACACCACCAAGGAGGTTCTCATGGGTTATGTGAATGCCGCCATGTGGCAGGATCCACAGGCAACCAGCTATCTGGGTTTGTCTCTGGCGCTGATGGCTTCCAGTGGCATCCCGCCGGAGTTCGACATTATCACCGGCGCTCTATACGAGGCCGATACCGCCCACATCTACGATCATATTCTGTCGGCTGACGGGATCCGCGAGTGAGTGAAGGAAGCCTTCTGCGCAGGCTTGTCGCGCGCCCTGAGTTCGGTCCTCTTGTTCTCCTCGTGGTCATGGTTTTGGTTTTCTGGCAGCTCAATCCAGCCTTTCTGTCGGCGCGTAACGTTAGCAATGTCCTCGCCTTCACTGTCGAGCTCGGCCTCATCGCGCTGGCCATGACCCTGCTCATGACCTCCGGGGAGTTCGACCTCTCCGTAGGGTCGTTGTTCGGATTTTGCCCGGTCCTCATGTGGACCCTGTTCAACATAGGGGCCACCTCTTTGGAGACGGGCTTTGTCCTGGCCCTGATCGCGGCTCTCGCTATCGGTTGGACGAACGGCCTATTTGTCACTCGGCTGCGCATCCCGTCCTTCTTAGTCACGCTGGGCATGCTGCTCGTCGTGCGAGGGGCAGCGCTTTTCATCACCAGCGGCTTTCCTCAGCGCACCTGGAATGCCCGTGATTACCTGCTGGCCGAGGTCCTCGTCGGTGACTTCGACATGGCGGGCATGCGCATCTACATGTCCCTGTTCTGGTTCGCGTTGGCAGTCGTAGGGCTCTGGTTTCTGCTTTCCCAGACGCGCATGGGCAACTGGATTCAGGCGGCCGGCGGGAACGCCACTGCTGCCCGCGCTCGCGGTGTGAACGTGTCGGCCACCAAGGCCTGGCTTTTCATGCTGTCCGCTTTCATGGCGGGATTTGCTGGTATCATCAGCTCGATTCGCACCTCGGCAGCGAACCCAAATTCGGGCACTGGCTACGAGCTTGAGGTCATCGCTATGGTCGTTATCGGTGGTACCGCTCTCACTGGGGGCCGTGGCACCATCGTCGGGACGGTGATGGGCATCTTTATCCTGCGCATGATGCGAAACGGCATTGTCTTTGTCGGAGTCCCGGGCTTGGCCTACAACATTTTTGTCGGTGCCATCATTCTCGGCATGATGGCGCTGCACGCCTGGCTGGATCGACGTTATCAGGAGAGAGTGAGGTGATGGTGCCTTCTCAGGCCGTGGTGCAGATGCGCGGTATTTGCAAGTCCTTTGGACCGGTCCGGGCCCTCGAGGGTGTCGATCTCGACGTCGGGAATCGCGAAATCGTCGGACTACTCGGCGACAACGGCGCTGGCAAATCGACGCTGATCAAGATTCTGTCCGGGGCGATACCGGCCAGCCGTGGTGAAATTTATCTGCATGGTGAGCGTGTGGAGATCCATGATACGTCTGACGCCATTGCCCTCGGCATTGAGACCATCTATCAGGATTCCGCCCTTGTGCCCCAGCTCTCCATCGCCCGTAACCTTTTTCTCGGACGCGAACCTTCAAAGGGCCTCGCCTTTCTCGGGTGGATGGATCAGGATCGTATGAACGCTGTAGCCCGCGATTTGCTAGATAGCTTGGGGATCAGCAAGCACATCCCACCCACCACGCCCATCGGCCTATTGTCGGGCGGCGAACGCCAATCGGTGGCTATCGCCCGCGCCATGCATTTCGAGAGCGAGCTCATCATCCTTGACGAGCCGACTAATAACCTGGGAGTAGCTGAGACCCAGGGTGTGTTGCGCTTCGTTCGAAGCGCCCAGGGTTCCGGGCATTCCTGTATTTTCATTGCCCATAACATCCATCACGTCTTTCAGGTCGTGGACCGGATCGTCGTGCTGTGCCAGGGCAATGTGGTCGCCGACGACATCGATCCCAAACACAGCAGCGTCGCGGAGGTTGAGCGAATTATCACTGGACTCACTTAAGACGGTGTATGATGAGACTATCCATCTCGTCCTGGAGCTTGCATCGGTTGCTGGGTTGTGCCTGGTATGATCCTGACCCAATCGGGCGTATGGCCAACCGCAGCGACGAGGTTGCCGAGCTCAACTTGCTCGAGATGCCAGCGGCAGCGGCTATGCACGGGATTCACACTCTTGAGCTCTGTCACTTCCACTTTCCCTCGGTAGATGCGAGCTATCTCGACCAATTACGACGGGCAGTGGTGGACGCAGAGGCCGAGTTATTCAGCATCCTCGTCGACACGGGTGACATCTCGCACGCCGATCCCGGCGTGCGAGCTACCGACATGGCCACCATTCGGGGGTGGATTGACATTGCGGCCGAACTTGAGGCCGGCCACGTGCGCATCATCGCCGGCGATTCCGATCCCGGAACCAACGCCATCGAGCGCAGCGTTTCGGGTTTGCTCGAGCTTGCTGCCTACGCCGAGGCCCGTGGGGTGGCAACGCTGACAGAGAATTTTAAACAGCTGGCGGCACGGCCGGAGACCTGCATACGAATCCTCAACCGCTGCGAAGGACGGGTGGGCCTGTGTGCCGACTTCGGCAACTTCCCGGTGCCGACGCGTTCACAGGATCTGACCCAGATTCTTCCCCGGGCAGCGTCCGTCCACGCCAAGGCGGAGTACCGCTCCGGCGTGATGGAAAGGCAGGATTACTTGGTCCACGTGGGTCTCGCCGCCAGCGCGGATTTTGACGGCCCGATTTCCCTCATCTGCCAGGACGCCGATGACGTCTGGGGACGGATTCTAGAACTCAAGAAGGCCACCGAAGAGGCTTGGGTCAGCAGAGAATTAGGTGAGAGTCAGTAGCGGAACAGTGGAATATTGAGACCGCCGACGACACGGATCGCCGTACCGCGTTCGAGCTCGGTCCAACGACCTTCCGCGTAGGCCCATAGACCGCTGAGGGGGAGTCGCAAGCCGATGACTTGATTTACCGCTCGGTTGCGATCTCCGTCATCCTTGGCCCAGCCAAAGCCGAGGCCGGCGTAGAACCCTCCGCGAGGCCCCGGCGACATCATCACATCCACGTTGGCCTGCCAGTCCACGCCTTCACCGTCGAAGTAGATGTCGCTGCTGGGGACGATGATGAAACGGCCGCCGCGTCCTATGGGAACGCACAGCTGGCCCCCCGCGCTGGTGGTTTCACCGTCGTAATCGTAGCCGACCCGTGCGCCGATCTCCACGGGGACCGATTGTCCCCCCGCGAAGCTCTCGTCATCGTACGGCCACTCGGCCTCTGCGATGGCTACCGAGAAGAGTGTGAGCAAGCTAGTCAGTCGCTGAACCCGCATTCGGCCCAAGTCGCGAACCTTTCTCTGCCGAGCATGAATCACAGGCAGGGACACACGCCGGTCTTAGCAGAGAACAGGTTCAGATGCGGGTGGTCTCGGCCGCCGCCGTGCTGTATCCCTGTGCTCACTCTGCGGGCGGATCCCTGCCCGTTACCTAGGAGGATGGCGAGGCAGTGCGCTGTGAAAGTCAGATACAGCCCGTCTTCTCCATGATCGGTAATCTCGTCTGATGCCATGTCGGAAATGGTGTGGCACTGGGCAGAATATGGATCCGGGCAAGGCCTACGACAAAATCGTCGAGGTTGTCTCCGAAGCGACCGTGCACCTTGTGCGCATCCTTTGAGATTCGGAGGTCAGCTTGCTGCCGCGAGGAGATCGAGGAAGCACCGCACGTCTCTGAGCGTTGACCGCCTGTCTGCAAACGGGCTGCGGCCGTCGACCTGCTGTCTGGCGCTCTCTGTGAGGGGGTTCGGGCACAGCCTGGGTTTCGGTCTCTACGCGTTTCTGGCAGCCGTGGGGATCGCGACGGTCCCGTCTCTCCAGGCGTTATGCAAACAATCTATTCAAACTATTCAAATAACTTAAGTGCCGATGTGCGGATGAGGTTAGAAGTCTGCGAAACAAACCCATTTCCTCGTGGGCGGGATAAATCTGGATATGGCAGGGGAGATATGGGTGGGGACGTGTGGGGACCGGCTTGAGGATGGCCGGGCCGTGCAGAGCCGAGGCGGGTATGCAGCCAACAGCTGCTCAGTCAGAGCGACAGGCAGGACGGCACTTTCGCCGGGCCGAAGGATTTCTAAACAGATGCAGCTGCTGTGAGTCCGGACTACCGACGATGACTCTGGGCAACGGCTTCCTCAATACTATCGACCGCCATCGAGTGTTGCTGGGCCGAGACCGTTGTCATCGCTGTCATCCCGTCTTCCTCCTGACATTGTCTTTGGTGCGCCCAGGCGATATCGTCGCATGTACCCGACTCAGGAGGATGGACGGTGATCGAACTTCAACCCGGTCTCAAGGTTGCTGCTCAGATGGCAGTCGAACCCAGTGAAGAGGACTTTGCCTTCGCCCGCCAGATGGGCGTCGACCACGCCGTGGCCTGGGCCGATTCAGAGAAAGCCAGCGCCGACTACTACTGCTATTGCCGCGAACTCTACGAGCGCAACGGCGTCATTCTATACGGACTCGGGAACAATGGCGTGCACAACGTCGCTGCCATCACTCTGAACCTCGAAGATCGCGATGCCAAGATTGAGCAGTACAAGCGGCATATTCGCGATCTCGGTGTGGCGAAAATTCCCTACACCACCTACGCTCACATGGCCAACGGTGTCTGGAGCACTCCCAACGAGACCACCCGGGGTGGGGCGCCGTCACGCGCTTTTGATCTCGAGCGCGTGGAAGGGGAGGGTACCGGCGGCCTCGGCTTCGGCACCATCCCCGACCTCGACCGCGACTACAGCGAAGAAGAGATCTGGGACAACTTCGCCCACTTCGCCGGGCAGATCGCTCCAGTGGCGGAAGAGGCAGGCGTGCGCATCGGTATTCACCCCGACGACCCACCGGGAATCACTCTTGGCCGCGTGCCGCGCCCCATTTTCAGCAGTTTTGACGGCTACAAGCGTGCCTTCGAGATCGCCGATAGCCCTAATGTGGGAATGTGCCTGTGTATCGGATGTTGGCTGGAGGGAGGAGAGAGCATGGGCGCGGGGGTGGAGCAGACCATTCGCTACTTCGGCGGTCAGAACAAGATCTTTAAGGTCCACTGCCGCAACGTCGATCAGCCCCTCCCGCACTTCGTAGAGACCTTTGTCGATGATGGCTACTACGACATGTATCCTGCCATGAAGACCCTGGAGGAGGTCGGATTCGAGGGCGTCCTCATCCCCGACCACATTCCGACCATGGCCGATGACGGCCGTGTCGGCACCTCCTACACCATGGCCTACATGAAGGCGCTGGTGAAGCGGGCCCAGGAAGAACTCGGCGCCTGAGTTAGACCAGGCCCCGAGGCCGAGAATCGACGCCTACCACTTCTCGAGGTCGAAGTCTTCGTACTCTGTGCCTCCGCTGTACGCGATGGTGGTGTCAGTGGCAATCGCGTTACAGCTGCCAGGGCGTTGCCACGCACGCCTCTTCTGCCTGCTTCGTCATATCGGCGAGCAGTAGGCAACAGATCTTCTGTCACCTGCGATCGCCCTTCAATCGTCCGAGCTTGGTCGAAGACGATTCCGTCCTGCACGTTGGTGACGTCGATCCGGCAGTCGCCCCGTCTGGTTTCAAGAGCCGCGGGTTGCGCAGATTGCACCGGAGTTGGACTCCTGCGTAAACTTCCGGGTCTCGCGAAAAATTGATCCCCGGAGGGCAACGGCAAGATGACGACGAAGGCTTTCCTCTCGAGTGTAATATTCGCCGCACTCTGCAGTGCCATGGTGCTTCCCACGAGCGCGCAGGACCCGGCCACGGACGCGCCAACGCTAACGATCTGGTGGGCTCAGTGGGATCCCGCCGTTGGTCTACAGACCCTGAGTGAGGATTTCACGAAGGAGAGCGGTATCGTCGTCAAGGTACAGCAGATCCCTTGGCCCTCGTACCAGGAGCAGGTCTTCCTCAACTTCGGCAACAAGACCACCGACTTCGATATTGTCATCGGCGACAGCCAGTGGTTGGGAAGGGGCGCTGACAAGGGGCTGTATCTCGAGCTCACCGATTGGATCGGCGAAGCCGTCGACCTGTCTACGATCCATCCCCTGGCACAGCGCTATCTCATGGAATACCCGGAGGGAAGCGGCCGCTACTACGGAGCGCCCTGCGAGACCGATGCCATCGGCTTCGTGTATCGCAAGGACTGGTTCGAGGATCCTGCGGAGAAAAAGGCCTTCCAGGTCAAATACAGTCGGAAGCTCGCTCCGCCCGATACCTGGCAGGAGTTCCGCGACATAGCCGAACATTTCCACCGGCCTGACGAGAAACGCTACGGAACGGCGCTGCTCACTGGCCGCGGCTACGACTCGATCACCATGGGCTTCCAGCCCTTCTTGTGGGCTTGGGGGGGAGCGTGGGCAGACCCGGAGACCTTCGAGGTTCAGGGCCACGTGAACGGCCTCGGTGCCGTGGCCGGCCTCGAGGCCTTCATCGACCTGCTGCAGTTCACCCCCCCAGGCGGCGAAAGCAGCGACTACTTCCAGAATCTCGATGCCTTCACCAATGGCTCCACCGCAATGGTTCTCGATTACTTTCCGTTCTACCCCGGCATCGTACAAAATATGGGCGATCAGGCTGGTTTCTTCGTCGTGCCCCGCAACGGCGATACGCGGGCGATTTCCCTCGGGGGACAGGGTTTCAGTGTCTCCACCAAGACTTCCGCGCAGCAGCAGGAGCTGGCCAAGCAGTTCATCGCTTGGTTCCAGCGCACGGAGGTGCAGGAGAAGTGGATCACCTTCCCCGGGTGCTTTACCGCCAACACCGAGCTGCTGCAAAGCCAGGCGTTCCGCGAAGCCTATCCTTTCAACTCCACCTTTGCCGAGTCTCTGGATCACCTGCGAGACTTCTGGAACGTGCCGGTGTACAACGAGCTACTCTCCGCTTCGCTGCGTAACCTCGGCGAAGCCCTCGACAAGGTGAAGACTCCGCAGGAGGCGCTGGACCAGCTTGCCATGGAGCACGAGCTCATCCTGCGGGGAGCCGGGCTTCTGAAGTAGCTTGGCTGCTGCAGTTGCCGACACAGGGAGGAGAGATAACTCTGGGTAGGGGAGGAGAGAATTCGGGTGGTGGGGCCGACGCCGATCGCTGGCTGAAGGTCGGGTTCGTTGCGCCCGCCCTTCTCGTTTTGATCAGCGTCAACATTTTCCCGCTGATCTACAGCATCTGGCTCAGTTTTACCAACGCCGATCTGGTGGGGGGAGGCATTCGCAGCGTCGGCACCTTGAACTACAGCTTCCTGTTCTTTGATCCCCGCTACGCCCAAGCACTGCGCACGACGGTGCTGTTCGTTGCGCTTGCCGTCGGGATAGAGCTCGTCCTGGGATACGGTCTCGCACTCTGCCTGCGGCCCACCTTTCGCGGTAAGCCGATTCTGCTGACCGCTCTGCTCGTGCCCATGATGATGCCGCCGGCGGTCATGGGAGTGTATTGGACGCTCATACTGAACGGCAGCTTCGGTGTCCTCAATCAGGCTCTGGGATTGCTGGGACTGCCCGAGCTGCAGTGGCTTACGGATCCCGATCTCAAGCTGGTGTCCATCATCCTCATTGACGTCTGGATGTGGACGCCCTTCACCATACTGATCTCGCTGGCCGGTCTGAATGCCATCCCAGCCTCCATCTACGAAGCCGCCGCCGTCGATCGGGCCACAACATGGATGGTCTTCCGCCGGATTACCCTGCCTATGTCTGCGCCGCTGGTCGGGCTGGCGGCGCTGCTGCGTGCTACTGATGCGCTCAAGCAGTTCGATCTGGTCATGGCCATCACCGGACCCAATGACGGAGCGACGCAAACGCTGAGCGCTCTGCTCTACCAGGTCATGTTCCGCGATGGTAAGGTCGGCTTGGCATCGGCGTACTCGTACATGGTCCTGGTCGTCGTCATCGCTCTGGCCAGCGTCTTCCTTCGCTATTTGGCCTCGCTGCAGCACCGAGCCAGCGCCACGGAGGCGACGTGAATCGCCGGCTCGGCTTGGGTCGGCTGCGCTGGGTCTTCTTGGCCTTGTACTCGGTGTTTTCCGTACTGCCCCTACTGTGGCTGGGGATCACTTCGGTAAAATCAAAGGCGGACAGCATCAGCACTACCGTGCGATTCGTCCCCACCACGCAACCTGTCGACCCGCGCGCGTCGACCATCCGCTTTCTACCCACCCTTGACGGCTACCGCGCCCTCTCCGACGTCTACGCTGGCGCCGACCACCCGTACTACCACTACCTGGGAAACACCCTGGTGATCGGCGTTCTGAGCATGGTAGCCTCCGTTCTCATCGGAACGGCTTGCGCTTACGGTTTCAGTCGCTTTCTCATTCCAGGAGCCCGGGACTGGCTGTTTTTCATCCTGTCGACCCGCTTTCTGCCGCCCCTGGCTGTGGTCATTCCGGTGCTGATGATGTATCGGGAGTTCGGGCTGCAGAACACTCACCTCGGCCTCATCATCCTTTACACTTCTTTCAACCTGTCCCTGGCGGTATGGCTGATGAAGGGTTTTGTCGACGAGATCCCCGCCGCTTACGAAGAGGCAGCCCTCATCGACGGCTACAGCCGACTCAGTGCCTTCATTCGAGTTGTGCTGCCTCGGGCCGTGCCCGGCATGGCGGTGACCGCCGTCTTCTGCCTGATCTCTGCTTGGAACGAGTACGGCTTCGCCATGACCCTAAACAACCGGGAAGGCGTGACCGTGCCCGTCTATTTCGCCGGACTGCAGGGCAACGTCCAGGGGTTTCCCTGGTCGCAGATCGGCGCCGGTGTCTTCCTCTTTGTCACCCCCATCGTGCTGTTCACCATCTTGGTTCGCCGACACCTTCTGCGCGGGGTGACCTTCGGCACCATCAAGCGCTAGAAGATGTCGGTTATCGCTATTCTTGATCGCATCGCCCAGTTCGGACTCGCCGGGGCCGTGGCTCTCATGTTGCAGCCGTGGTGGAGGGAGGGCTTTCGCTATGGCTTCTTCGCCACCCTGCTCTTTGTCGTCTTCCACATTTTCACCAGCCATGCGGTGGCGCGAGGCAATGACAGCGAGAAGATGGGCTCAGAGGAATGAGCTTCCTCGAGCTTCACCAGCTCAGCAAGCGTTTTCCCGGAAGCGAAGCCGCGGCAGTCGACGGGGTCGATCTTTCCGTAGAGGAAGGGGAGTTCATCGTGCTCCTCGGTCCTTCCGGTTGCGGCAAGACGACTACCCTGAGAATGATCGCCGGCCTTGAGGCGGCGACATCGGGATCGATTCGACTGCAGGGTGACTGCGTAGACAACCAGACTCCGGCGCAGCGTGACATTGGCTTCGTCTTCCAGTTCTTCGCCCTGTATTCCCATTTGAGTGTGTACGAGAACATCGCCTTTCCCTTGCAGAGCGAGGGGATGCCCGGCCACGAGGTGGACCGCCGCGTCGGCGAGATGGCGGACCGGTTGCAGCTGAGTTCGCTGCTGCGTCGACTCCCCCGGGGCCTCAGCGGCGGCGATCAGCAGCGTGTCGCCCTCGCTCGTGCTCTGGTGCGCAGGCCTCGCCTTTGGCTGATGGACGAGCCTCTGGGCACTCTCGACGGGGACCGCCGCTTGGAGATGCGGGAGCTCATCCGAGCTCAGCAGCTCGACCTCGGAGTCACCACCCTCTACGTCACTCACGATCAGGAGGAGGCTATGACTCTGGCCGACCGGATCGTGGTGATGGAGGGGGGGCGAATCCGGCAGTCGGCGGCCGCTGCTGAGGTCTACGAACAGCCGATTGATCTCTTCGTCGCCCATTTCATGGGCAGTCCGGGGATGAACTTCCTGAAAGGTGCCTTAGAGCAGGAGGCGACGAATCCCGTGTTCGTATCGGAGCAGGGGATCCGATTCGGGCTCAGCGAGTCAGCGCTGTCCGCAGAGGATGTCACTTTGGGAATTCGACCCGAGTTCGTGCGGGTGGATCCGCAGGGTCCGTTAGTTGGCGAGGTTGTCCTTCAGGAGAACATGGGCTCGCACGCCAACCTCTATGTTCATAGCGAGGCGGGACGCATCGTCTGCCGCCTGCCCACTGATGCCTTTTCCTACTCTTCCGGTGAGATCCTGCGTCTTCGGTTCGACAGTGACCACATCCGACTCTTCGATCGCAGAACCGGGATTCGCCTGTGATGACCGCTCCGGCTCTTTCCATCCGCGGTCTGCGACGCGCCTACGGTCCCATCTGCGCCCTGGATGGCATCGATCTCGACGTCGGTAACGACGAACTCGTCGTCGTCCTCGGCCCCACCGGCGCAGGAAAGACCACCTTGTTGCGCTCCATCGCTGGTCTCGACGCGCCTGACGCCGGCAGCGTCCATCTGCGCGGAGAGGAGGCCACCCATTGGAGTCCTGCGCGTCGGGATGTCTCCCTGGTCTTTCAAAACTTTTCGCTCTATCCGGAATGGACGGTGGAGCGCAATCTCGCCTTTCCCCTGCGCGCACCCGCCCGCCGACTCAGCGACGGCGAGATCTCCGAACGCATTGCTTGGGCCTCGGAGTTGCTGCGCATTGGCCATCTTCTGCATCGGCCGGCGCAGCACCTGTCCGGCGGCGAGATGCAACGTGTCGCCATCGGCCGTGCCATCGTGCGGCGTCCGTTCTTATTTCTGATGGACGAACCCCTCACCAATCTCGATGCTAAGTTGCGCGAAGAGCTTCGTGTCGAGCTCGTGGTACTCCGTCGAGAGCTGCGCATACCTATGGTTTACGTGACCCACGACCAATCAGAGGCCATGTCCATGGGAGATCGTCTCCTTGTTCTCTCGAAGGGGCGCATCCTGCAAGAAGGTACACCTCATGCGATCTATCACTATCCGGCAAGCGAGGCAGTGGGTGTTCAGCTCGGTGAGCCTAAGATCAACGTAATTCCTGTGGAGCAGCGGGACAGTCATTGGAGCGCTCCTGGAGGTGAGCAGCTCTTGCCGGTCACTGGGGCTCGGCCCGAGCGTATGCTGATGGGTGTTCGTCCTGAGTGGCTGCGGCCGGAAGGCGGGAATTCGACTGGCACGGTACGGTTGGTCGAAGATACCGGTCCTGCCCTTGTGCTCGCCGTGGACTGGCTCGTGGGTCAGCAACTGATTTACCTGCTCGTGGAAAAGGGAGGGCGCGCTTGGAAGCCAGGGGACAAGATCGATCCCGACATCGACCCGGAGCGAATCATCCTGTGGCCACTGACGGGGCAGATGGCTTGATTACTGACATGCACCCCCTCGATATCCAGCGGCCCCGAAACCGCGGAGTGGACACGCCTTGCCATCTTCGGACCTTTGCGAGCCTCGATGAGTGGCAGGCACAGGCCTCTCACCTGCGCGAGCGAATCCTCGCCTGTACCGGACTGCTACCGCTGCCCGAGCGCACGCCCCTACGCGCCCGCGTCTTCGGTCGCATCGAGATCGATGGTTGTTCGATCGAAAAGGTCCACTTCGAAAGCCTGCCCGGTGTCTTGGTCTGCGGTAATCTTTATCGTCCCTTGGGTCAGACTGGAAAAACTCCCGGCATACTTTCCCCTCACGGTCATTGGTCCGATGGGCGACTGGAGGACAGTGAAGCCGGCTCGGTTCCAGGTCGCGGTGTCAGCCTAGCTCGGCTCGGCTGCGTCACTTTCAACTACGACATGGCCGGTTACACCGACTCGCGGCAGATCGAGCATCGCCGTTTTGGAAGTGAGCTTCTAGATCTCTGGGGTGTGGGCGTTCTCGGGCTCCAGTTGTGGAACTCTATCCGCGCTCTCGACTTCGTCGCAGGCCTGCCGGATGTGGACGCCACCCGTATCGGTTGCACCGGGGCTTCCGGTGGGGGCACGCAGACCTTTCTCCTGACTGCCGTGGATGATCGGGTTTCTGCTGCTGCCCCGGTGAATATGATCTCTGCCCACATGCAGGGCGGCTGTAACTGCGAGAATCAGGCCCATTTGCGTGTGGGGACGAACAACGTTGAAATCGCCTCGTGCATGGCGCCCCGGCCCATGCTGATGGTGTCAGCCACCGGCGACTGGACCGTGCATACCCCGTATCACGAATTCGTCGCCGTGCGGCAGGTGTACAACCTATACGGGGCCGGCGACAAGCTCTCATACACCCAGATCGACGCAGTCCACAACTATAATCGTTCCAGTCGGGAAGCGGTATACGGGTTTTTCTACCGCTGGTTGCTCGGCGGCAACAGCGATCGTCCTCGTCGCGAGCCGCCCTTTGCCATCGATGTCGAAGAATTGCGTGTCTTTACCGACGGCAGCATGCCGGCCCGTGCCCTCGATGCTTCCGAAGTCGGGGCGGCCCTTGCCGATCGTGCCCTTCGACGTGCCCGTCAGCGACCACGTTCGCGAAGGGATCTGGTGGAGCGGCGTCGAGGTCTGGGCGCTGCCCTGCGCCAGTGCCTGGTCGCGAAACTGCCCGCCGCGGAACAGCTGCGCATCGCTGACCGGGGTCGGCAAAGGGTTGGCGATCGATTGCACGAGCGCTTCCTCCTCGCCACTGAGGGCGGAGACTTCGTGCCCGTGGTCATTTGTGGACCGCAACACCGGCGCCGCGCTCCGATCGCCATGATCGTCCACGGTAAAGGGAAAGACCAGCTCTTTGATCGACAGGGCCGCCCCCGCCAACTCGTCGGCCGCTGTCTTGACGCCGGTCTTCGAGTCGCCGCTGTCGACTGCTCTCTCGTTGGTGAAGCTGCCTCCGTTGATGGTGTCGATCCCATGGAAATGAGCAACCATTACTACACCTACAATCCGAGTCGAACCAGCCAACGTGTGCAGGACATCCTCACAGTCATTGCCTATCTCACGAGTAGACCAGATGTCGGCGCGCTTCGCCTTCTTGGGGTTGGCGAAGGAGCCGGACTGTGGACCCTGTTCGCCGCGGCTCTCGCCGGTCGCAACGTGGAGCGTGCCATTGTCGATATCACTGGCTTTCGCTGCGACCGCGACGAGGATTGGCTCCAGCAGTGTTGGGTGCCGGGAATCCGTGCGGCAGGAGACCTAATTACCGCCGCGTCCTTGATCGCGCCTCGCGAGCTCGCGATCTCCGGCGCCGGGTCCGCAACGCCTGTCGCTTCCCTGCGCGCGGTCTATCGCGCCGCTCACGTTCCCTCGGGACGCTTGCGGATTTCACCGCGTCGGTGGAATGTGACTCAGCAGACCCGCTTCCTCTCGGCATAAGGCAGACGTGCGCATCGTCCACATCTCTGATTTTCACCTGCGCCATCATCTTCCCGGCACTTCGGAGGTGCCGTCACGGTGCAGCAGGAAAATGCCGCACATGCTCGAAGGCGTTGTGCAGTGGATCGGCTCCATGGAAGACGTCGACTTAATCGCCGTAACGGGAGATCTTGTCGATTACCCTTTCAAGCAGATGGACGATCCCGCAATACTTGAGCAAGGGAGGCAGGACCTACGGCTATTGGCCCAGTTGCTTGAACGCCTGCCGGTGACGACTGCTATCGTCTACGGCAACCACGATCATCCCGGCCTGTTCCGCGACGTTTTCTGTGTGCCTCCTTCGCAGCACGTGGGCGGCGCTCGGGTGGTCAGTTTCTTCGACGAGGAAGGGGAGCAGTCCGTGCCCGAGCGCGTCGGTAAGCAGCGCCGGAATTTCGATGAGCTGCTCGGTGACGGAGATGCTCTTCCGGTTATCCATCTTCAGCACTATCTGACGGCTCCGGTCCGTGACGATGGTTGGCCGCACACTTACCGAGACGGCGAGATCATGTGCGATCAACTGATCTCGGACTCTCGATATCACCTCGTACTGCAGGGCCACTACCACCCCGGGATTACGCCGTTCTGTGCCGGTGGGAGAGCCTGGTTTTCGACGGTGCCCGCCTTCTGCGAGCCCCCGCACGTCTTCCGCGTCTACGATCTCGCCCTGGAAGGGGAGCTGCGCTGGCAGCAACACGAGTTCAACACGGTGGTCGCGGCATGACCTGGCTGGAGGCGGAGACGGCGACCCGGCCGGAGTGCGAAGCCTTCGTCGAAGAAAACCCTTGGGCGATTCTGCCCATTGGTGCTTGCGAGCAGCACGGACCTCATCTGCCGCAGAACACGGACACTCTGCTTGCCCAGGCGGTAGCCCGGCGTGTGGCCGAGGTTGAGGGTGGCCTGCTTCTGCCCGCTCTCTCGGTCAGCTACTCCTGGGTGTGGCGGGACTCTTCCGGAACACTGAGCCTCGAAGTCGACACTTTTCGCAGTTTCGTTGCCGACCTAGCGCATTCCTGTCATCGCTGGGGCTGTAGCCATCTGCTCATCGTCAATGGCCACGGGGCCAATCCGGCTCCGCTGAAGTACACGATTCGGGAGCTCTCTGACGAGCTGCCGCAGCTGCACATTCTTTCCCTGTTCTATCCGCACATCGGGCGCTTGCGGGAAGAAGCGGAAACCCCGATGTGGGCAGGAGGCAGTTTCCACGCCGAAGAGATAGAGACCTCAATGATGCTCCATCTTCACCCCGATCTCGTTCGTTTGGATTTGGCACTGGCCGAGTATCCCGAAACCAGCCTCGGCTACGAGGGGTCGAGCACTCCAATGGGCGCTCTGTCTCGCTCTGGACTTTTCGGTGATCCCACGGCGGCGACGGCCGAGAAGGGCGAGCGCTGGTTGAGATACTGGGTCGAGGAATGCAGTCTACGGTGGACGGAATTTCGCCAGTC
The DNA here is from genome assembly GCA_036336855.1 of Candidatus Latescibacterota bacterium. GTDB lineage: Bacteria > Latescibacterota > UBA2968 > UBA8231 > UBA8231 > JAYZFI01. The sequence continues at coordinate 18,435 of JAYZFI010000005.1, read as the reverse complement.
CGGAGCTCATGTCCGTGAGTGATCGCGTGCGCAGTCAGGATTTGAATGCTCGCAAGCAGCAGGGGATTGCTATCGTTGTCCTCACCTGCTACGACTACCCGACGGCGCTGTGGCAGGACGAGGTCGGCGTGGACGTCATCTTCTGCGCTGACAGCGTAGGCACCAACCTGCTCGGCTACCAGAGCGAAAAAGAAGTCACCATAGACGATATGGTACACCATCTAAAGGCGGTGCGCCGGGGCGTGAAGCGATCGTACCTGCTCGCCGACCTGCCGTACGGAAGTTGTGACACCGTGGAGGATGCCATGGGAAATTCCTTGCGCTTCCTCTCGCTGGGGGCCGACGGGGTCAAGCTGGAAGGCTTTAAGCCTGAAGTGGTCTGCGCCCTGCGCGAGCGTAAAATCGATGTCTGGTGCCACCTTGGGCTGAATCCCCAGATCCACCGGGAAAAGCGCCTCAAGGCTAAAACGGCGCAGCCTGCGGTCACCCTCATCGAGCAGTCAGAGCAGCTTCAGAGGGCGGGCGCCAGCTTTCTTGTGCTCGAGGCGATCCCGGAAGAAGTAGGGCAGATCATCTCTCGGCGTCTTCGTATTCCCACCATCGGTATCGCCGCGGGCCGTCACACCGATGGCCAAGTCCTGGTAGTCACTGATTTGTTTGGAGTGCACGACCTTGATCTACGCCATGCCAACTCCCTGGCCTGCTTCCGCCGTGAGGGCGTCCGAGCCATCGCTCAGTATGCGGAGGACGTCCGGTCTCGTCGATTCCCCGGAGAAGCCAACGTCTTTCACATGAAGGCGGAGGAACTGGAATCGCTGCAGGCTTTGCTGTCGGCGCCGCGCTGACTCGCTGTCGCCTACTCGCGGTCGCCCAGCACCAAGTGCAAATCCAGACGGGCCAAGTCGATCTCGCCGGCAACAACGTTGAGCTCTTCGTTGAGGGCCGGCTCCTCCCGCAGATGCATCTGGGTTTCCAGTCCGAGATCGGGTAGCACCACGTGGGCCCGCGTGCGCCTCGTATCCACCACGATCGCCCGACCCGACCACCGCTGCGGCAGTCGCTGCAGATGAACGAGGGTCCAGTGGCGGTTGCACTGGCGCTCCACGGAGCGAACCGCGCGCGCCACCGATTCCGCAGCTCCCACCCGTTCCAGCAGCTCGGTTTCCACCATGGGAGTTGTTCCCGTAACCGCGGCGCGCAGCTGCTGATGGGCCACCAAGTCTGTGTAGCGGCGCAACGGGCTGGTGCAGCGGGCGTAGGCTTCGACGCCGAGTCCGCTGTGTCGCCCAGGCATTGCGCTCACCCGGCTCGGACGTTGGCGACGACGCAACGCGAAGGCACCCGTCAGGCCCTCAGGAATCTCTTCGTTTGCCTCTTCGTCCTCCACTTCCTCCTGAACAGAGAAGGGAAAGGGAAGCTTGCACTCGACGGCGAAGGCTGCCGCTGCCTCGCCGGCGAGAATCATGCTCTCGGCCACGATTTCCCGACTCTGGAAGGGAACTAAGGGTTCGAGGCGGACCTTGGGCTCGGTGTCCGCGTCATCGACGCGGATGCGAACCTCCGGCCACTGCATGTTCAAGGCACCGTCAGCGATCCGTCGTGCTCGGCTGCGACCAGTGAGCTCCTCTGCTGCCTGCAGGGTCCGGTTGTCGATGAATTGTTTCTCGGCCTCGGCGTAGGTCATCCGGCGAACCGACACTAGCGAAGGGGTGATCCGTGTGACGGCACCGTGGCCGGCGGCGTCGAGCTCAAGTCGGAAGGAGAGGGCCGGAGACGCCGTTTCGGGCTGTAGGCCGAGGCCGAGCTGTTGTAGCAGCTTGGGGGGCAGCATGGGTACTGAGCCTTCGGGGAGGTAGAGGGTGGCTCCGCGCGTGCGCGCCATTTCATCGACTTCCGAGTCGATGGGTACTAGGCTGGAGACGTCGGCCACGTGTACCCAGAGAGCACCCGCATCATCTACAGACAGAGCATCGTCGGGATCGCGATTGCCTTCGTCGTCGATGGCCAGCGCCTCCAGATGGGTCAGATCGACACGGTCCTCTCCCGGGACTGTGTCACCCGTCACAATGACCGCCGGAGGCTCCAGGTTGAGCCCCCTGCGCGCCGGATAGGGCAGGCGGGCCACTGACCACCAGCCGATCTCGAGCAGCAGGGCGTGGGCATTCTCGGCGTTTTCCGAACGCCCAAGCGCTTGGAGAATCCGAGAGCCGGCGCGGGCTTCTGTAGCCAAGTCTTCCACCTCTCGCAGGTGGACGCCATCGGACTCGCGGGGCTGCCCGTGACGCAGCCGCTCGAGGAACTCATCCCACTCTTGACGCTCGCGATCGCGGCGCTGCTGCCGTTCCAGCTCGCTTGCCACCTCCTCCGATGAGCGCGAGGCGATAGCGCTCGGTGACTCGGCGGAAAAATGCACACCGGTTTCCACGATCTGCCACGTCGCCCAGGCGATAGCGGGGGAGAAATCGCCGTAGAGAAGCTCCGCTAACTCCTGGAGATTGCTCGGGCCCTGATCGTAAAGGAGGTCGCGGACCACCTCGAGATCTTCCAGGGGATCGGGTGTGGAGTTCAGGCGACTGAGCTCACAGGGGCCTTCGTGCAGAAGGACGATGTCCTTTTCACGAACTCGTTGGCTCTTGCCGTCACCGAGGTCGAGCTCGATGCGATCGCCGAGTTCCTTGACGCAGGCGGGACGGCCCCTGTAGAGTACAAGCGCATGGTTTCGCATGGAAATTGGGTAAGGAGAGTACGCATGAACCATCCTCAGTGACAGTGACCTCTCGCCTCCTTCCCTTCTCTTTACAAATATGAGTGCAACTCAGATCCAGACGATTCTTGGCCCCGTCGATGTGCAGGAGCTCGGCGTCGTCGACTACCACGAGCACCTCTGCTTCCGGGCACCGGCCTGGTTGCTGCGAGAAGACGGCGACTTTTGCCTCGATGACGTTGCTCATTCGTCGGCGGAGCTCACCGATTGGTCGCGGGCGGGTGGAAAGACCCTCATCGACATGACGGCCATCGATTTTGGGCGCGACATTCGCGCCGTGCGTCGAATCGCCCGCAAGGTGCCTCAGGTTAACGTCCTCGCCATCACCGGCTTCAACAAGCCCTACTTCTGCGACGACGCCGTTCTTGCCACGCCGGATCGCGATCTGGTGAAGCGTTGTGTGCGTGATATTGAACGCGGAATCGACAACACTGACAGCAAGGCAGCTTTGGTAAAGGGCGGTTCGGGGTACAACGCCTTTCAGCAGCCCGACCGAAAGCTTCTGCGCGTCGCCGCCGTCGTGCACCGCGAGACCGGGGTGCCGGTGATTACTCACACAGAGGCGGGAACCATGGGCTGGGAACAGATGCAGATGCTGGGCGATGAGGGAGTCCCTATGCACCGCATCTGCCTGAGTCATATGGACCGCAATCCCGACTTCTGGGAGCACGCCCGCATTGCTGACGCCGGGACCTACCTGGGTTACGACTGTCCGGGCAAAACCAAATACGGACCGGATGAGATTCGTGTACAGCTGCTGCGAAGACTCATTTTCGCCGGCCATGGCCAGCGCATCCTGCTTGGCAACGATCTCGGCCGTCCGAGCTATTGGCGTCATTATGGTGGTGGTCCCGGCCTCGATTTCGTCCTCACCCGCTTCGTGCCTCGCTTGATCGACGAGGGGATCTCTCAAGCGGCCGTGGACGATCTGCTGATCCACAACCCCCGACGCTACTTGGCCGGCAATTGACCAACCGTTCGGTAACAAGCCTGGGAATCGACCTCGGTACCAGCAGCGTAAAGGTGCTGATTTTGGACCCAGGGGAGGGGGTGATCGGCACCGCCAGCGCGGGGTACGAGCTCTACACGTCCCATTTCGGCTGGGTAGAGCAGGATCCGCACGAGTGGTGGCAGTCCACCCTTTGTGCCCTTAACGGGCTGCGCGAGAAGCATCCCGCCGCCTACGGCGTCATTCGGGCCGTCTCCTTATCCGGCCAGCTCAACGGTGCCGTCTTCGTCGATGGTGGCAGCCGCTGTCTGCGTAACGTGCCGATCTGGCTCGACCACCGCGCCGAAGCCGAGTGCGCGATGATTGACGCTGGGCTGGCAAGCCGGCTACGCGAGCGCACTCTGTCTACGGTGACGCCGGTGAACACCCTAGCCAAGCTCCTATGGATGCGCGACCACGAGCCGGAGATTTACGACAACGCGGCCAAGGTGCTGTTGCCTAAGGACTGGATTCGCCTGCAGTTGACGGGAAGTTTAGGCACGGACTTCTCCGATGCCTCTGTCACTGCCGCCCTGGATCTCAGTGAACGCACTTGGGCCTTCGATCTGATCGAGGAGCTCGGTTTGCGCCCGCCGCTATTTCCGGATCTGTCGGAGTCGACGGCGGTGGTCGGTGAAATACTGCCGGAGGTCGCCGCCGAGACCGGACTTGCGGCCGGGACCCCGGTCTGTGCTGGAGGAGGAGACATGCCTTGTATGGCGGTGGGGAGTGGAGTTGTCGAACCGGGGATTGTAGGCCTCGGAATCGGCACTGCTGCTCACGCTATCGCCTACACCGAAGAGCTCGACGCTCGTGCTGTCGGCGCCCTGTGGCCCCTGTGTCATCCGCACCCAGGAGGCTATGCTTGGCTCGGATGCTCGTACACCGGAGGGGCCAGTCTGCGTTGGCTGCGTGATATATTCTCATATGATTCCTTCAGAGAGCTCTGTACGGAAGCCGAGGGGGTAGCGCCGGGCAGCGAAGGACTCTTCTTTGCTCCTTGGCTCGAGGGAACGGCGACGCCCAGCCCAGATGCCTCCGCGCGGGGCGCGTACATCGGTCTCACTCTGCGTCACGAACGGGGGCACCTCATCCGGGCCCTGATGGAGGGAGTTGCCTTCGATCTGCGCCAATCCCTCGAGTGCTTTCTTGCCATCGAGCTGTCTGTTTCCACGCCTCTTCGCTTTGGCGAAGGGGGTAGCCGCTCGGCCCTGTGGTGCCAGATCGTAGCCGACGTGATGGGACGAGACCTGCAGATTATCGAGACCGAAGATCTGTCCGCCGTCGGCGCTGCTCTGATCGCCGCCGTGGGCGTCGGCCAGGTGGCGGACTTCGCTATGGGTGCCGAGATCGCTATCGTCATGGGGGATCGGGTGGAGGTAGATCCCGATCGGTGTAAGCTTTACGACGAGGCATTCCAGCGCTACCGAGATCTCTACCCGCGACTGCAGAATTGGTTCATCACGCCGGTCAAAAGCTGACATCACCCTGACATGGTCCCGCCTTCTCATAGATCCGCACAGCCTTCCTCCGATTTCGAGGAGTTACCATCTGAGCCGAGACGACATCCCATAGTCTGGGTCGTCTACGCAGTGCTCTACGCCCTCGCCATTCCCTGGTACTGGCCCGACGGCTACCGGGGCCCACTGGTGTTGGGTCTGCCGACGTGGGTGGCGGTCACCGCCGGATCGGTGGTTCTGCTGGGCATCTGGACGTGCTTCGTCATCCGCCGCTACTGGCAAGATGAATTCCAGGACGAGGTCGGACCGTGAGTGGGGGAGTCAGCTTCGGATCCGGCGCACTTGTCGTCGTTGGCCTCTACCTGCTTTCGATGATCGGAATCGGCTGGCTCGGACGGCGTCACCGCAAGGACGACAGCCTTTCCGACTTCTACCTGGCCGGACGCGCCATGGGCTTTGGCGTGCTCTTTCTCACCCTGTACGCTACCCAGTACAGCGGCAATACGCTGTTCGGCTACACTGGGCGCTCCTACCACATCGGCTTCGCCTGGACCGTGTCTATTCTGTTCATGTTCTCCATCATTGTCGGATACTTGCTGTTCGCTCCGCGCTTGGTTCGGGTGGCTCGGAGTCACGCCTTCATCACACCCGGAGACTATATCCAGCACCGTTTCACTTCCCGTGGACTCACCCTGCTGGCAACGGTGCTCATGATCTATGCTCTCGGCAATTACACCTTGGCCCAGTTGAAGGCGATGGGGGCGGCGGTGGAGGGAATCACTGATGGAGCCGTGCCGTCCGCCTACGGGATCGTCGCCCTCGCCATCATTATGGTGATCTACGAGACCTTGGGTGGCATGCGCTCCGTGGCGTGGACAGATGTCATCCAGGGTGTTGTCTTGCTCGTCGGTTTCAGCATTCTACTGTTCGTGATCCCGGGCTTAGGTGGCGGACTCGGATCGGTTGTCGAGAAGTTGTCGAAGATGGAGCCGAAAATGTCCGGCGTGCCCTCGCTGGAGACCTGCAACACCTGGATCAGTTACATCTTTCTGCTCGGCTGTGGCGCCGCCATCTACCCTCAGGCCATCCAGCGGCTCTACGCGGCCCGCTCCGTGCCGGTCCTCAAACGCTCACTGTCAGTTATGGCCTTCATGCCTCTCACGACCACGTTCATTGCCCTTCTTTGTGGCGTCACAGGCGCCGTGGTGCTGCCCGGCTTGGAGGGCGTGGAGTCCGATCAGGTTCTGGCCCGACTGTGCGCCCTGGTCATGTCTACGTCCGTGCTCGGTTACTGGCTGGTGGTCGTTGTCTTCGCTGCCGCCCTGGCAGCGCTGATGTCGACGGCGGATTCGGCGCTTCTGTCGATTTCGAGCATGTTTACCCGCGATATCTACCAGGCCCACTTGAGGCCGCAGAGTTCGCAGGCTGAGCTCACCCTGGTGGGGAAGGTTGTCTCCTGGGTGGTGGTGGTGGTGCTGGTTGCCATCGCTATCGTCACCGACAAGACGCTTGTTCGTCTGCTTGAGCTCAAGTTCGAGGTGCTGATTCAAATCGTACCCTGCTTCTTCCTCGGCCTCTACTGGAAACGACTGTCGACGGCCGTTGTTACCACGGGCATGCTAGTCGGCCTCGTCGTCGGTCTTGGGTTCACTCTTGCTGGCCAGACTCGCGTCCTCGGCTTTCACGCCGGGGTGGTCGGCCTGTTTGCCAACTTTGGTGTCTGCGCTCTAGGAGTCTGGCTGCGCCCCGTTGCAGAAGGGGGCAATCGGTGAAGATTATCTCCGTTGATATCTGGACCGTCGTGGTCCCCACTATCCCAGGGCGCGTACACAGTCCCGAATGGGTCTCCGAGACCGGATGGGATCAGGTGCCCAAGCATATCCTCCGCCTCAATACCGATACCGAACTGGTTGGGGTGGGAGAGACCTATCGCGGCGTGTCGCTGGAGGAAACGCAGCAGGGGGCCGCCCAGCTGCTCGGTGAAGACCCGGAGGCGCTGTGCCTGCGCGACGTGTTTTCCCACCGTCATCGCCTCGAAGGCGATGAAAGAGGGGTTCCCGCCACTGCCGATGGCCCTGCGTACGATGCCGTCGAAATGGCGCTCCTCGACCTCGTAGGCAAGGCACGGGAGCTCCCGGCTCATGGTCTGTTCGGGGGCGCGCTGCGTGACCGTGTCCGCGCTGACTACTGGATCGGCCACCAGACGCCGGAGGACGGGAAGCGCAGCGTCGCTCGCGCCTTGGAACACGGCTTCAATGGTGTGAAGATCAAGTGTCGTCTGGAGGAGCCCATGAAAGAGCGATTACAGGCCATGCGCGACGTGGCTGGTCCCAATTTCAAGGTCACCGTCGATCCTAACGAGCGGTTCTACTCGGCGGAACAGGCCATCGATCTCGCTCTGCAGTTGGAAGCGATCGGCAACGTCGAAGTTTTCGAAGATCCGTTTGACAAGAGAGACGTCGAAGGCTGGATCCGCTTCCATGAAGCCGTCGAATCTCCTGTTGCCATGCATCTGGCGAACGGTGCACAGATGCTAACAGCCCTCAAGGCTGGATGCGTGGACTGCTTCAATCTCGGTGGGGGCCCGGTCAAGTTTTCCAATCTCTCCGTCATTGCCGAGGCGGATGGAATGCCCTGCTGGCATGGCTCCGGTAATGATCTCGGCATCGTCGACACCTATTTCATCCACGCCAGCAGTCTCGCAGCAGGGTGCACCATGGCTTCGGATTTCGTCGGCAGCTGGACAAGAGAGGACGACCTCATCATTGATCCTATAGAGTTCGCCGACGGCTTCGTCGCCACGCCGCAACGCCCGGGGCTGGGCTGCGACCTCGATCTCTCCGCCCTTGATCGCTACGCCACCAGCCATGACCTGCTTAACGCGCACTGACTGCCAGGAGACAGGACAGAAGACGTGACGGCGACCCACTCCCTACCGCTCCCTCGCTGGCGTGAGCTGCTCAATTCCGGTGAGCTGTCCCCGGTTCTGGCTGAGATTTATCCTGGACAGGTAGAAGCGTGGGGTGTCAACTACAATCGTGCCCTTGATCAGTTCGCCGGCGCCTTCGGTGAGGAGAGGCAGGTTGTCATCGCCAGGGTGCCCGGGCAGATGAACCTCATGGGTATGCACATTGACTACGGTGGGATGCCCTCGCTGCGCCTTGCGGTCCGCGGACACGACACCATCACCGTCGCCGCAGCCAATCGAGACGATCGACTGCGCTTGGTGAGTCGGTGCGTACTGGACGGTGATGACGACAGGGTTTTCGATCCTGTTGAGTTTCAGCTGGGTGATCACCTTCCTGCAATGCCCGTGAAGACTCGTTCCGCCTTCATGGATTTCGCCGGTAACGTCTGCGCCGAGCGAGAGCGACGAACTGGGTCGAGCATGGACGACAGTTGGGGCATCTTACCGTTGGGCCAAATGGTCTACCTCGAGAGCTACTTTCGCGGCAGTCCTCATCCCGTTGGAGGCATGGATGCCGCAGTGTGGAGCAATGTGAACCCGAGCGGAGGAATGTCTTCTTCCTCGGCTCTGGTTATCTCTACCGCCTATGCCGCCCTTGGAGCTCATGGAATCGTCCCCGGATACGAAATGCCTATGGCGGACGTCATCGATGGGATCGGTACTTCGGAGTGGCTGCGCGGCACTCGAGGGGGCACTGCCGATCACGGTGGTATGATTCTTGGAAAGAGAGGCAAACTGGTCAGCGTCGGGGTATTCCCCGCCGAGCTCAAGGGTAGCGCACTCCTCCCGGACCAGTACGTCGCCATTATCTTCGATACTCGAGTGCCCCGGGTGTATGACGAAGCTGGTAAGGAAGAGACGGTGATCTCCTATCCGTTGGGGACGTTCTGGTTGCGCGATGTTCTGTTGCCGCGGAAGTCTTATTCTGGACTGGTTCCCGACTACCAAGAGCGCATCGAGATGATCCGCGATATCACTCCGGAGAATTTGGGAATCACAACTGGTCAACTTTGTGAGTTGCTGTGCGAGATACCGGCTTGCACAAGCTTGTCCGAGCTTCGCCATGCCGCGACTCTGGCCGGAGTTGGCCCCGCCTTCGACGTCGTACTTGAGCGGGAGGTCGGAGAGCGTTATCCCAGCATCAGCCAGAGTTATCCTATCCTTCTGCGCCGACGTTTTGCCTTTGGCCTCGCCGAGCAAGATCGAGTCTCCGCCGCGGTTGAGTATCTCGGCGAGGGCGACGTGGAGACGGCCTTTGAGCTCGTTCAGCTCAGCCACGCCGGCGACCGTGAGCAGGAAGTGGAAGAGAGCGAGCTCGAAAAAATCGGGCGGTTGGCCGATCGCGGTGAGCGGCGAGGGCGTCTTGCTTTCGTCGCTGGTGGCTACGGCCGGATGACGGAGGAATACGACCGCTTCGTCATTGCCGTGAACGAATTCCTACAGTCCAAGGGGTGCGACCAGGGGGCGGTGCAACGTCTCGGAGCCGGGTGGGGAGGCAATGCCGGAGGTCTCATCTCGCGCCGCTTCCTGGAAGATCGGGAATGGCGATCTGAGCTAGAGGCTCTACTGGTTCGGCTGGGAATTGAATTCGCGGATCTCGACGCTAACGTTGCTTCGCCAGGAGAGGGTGCGTGCCTGCTGACACCGCCATAGAAAACGAGGGCCAGGCGCTATTGGGTATCACAGTCCTCGACTTCACGCGCGTACTGGCTGGCCCCTTTGCCACCCTCATCCTCGCCGACCTCGGCGCCGAGGTCATCAAGGTCGAGTTGCCGGGACACGGTGATGAAGCCCGGGGCTTCGGTCCCTTCGTGAGCCCTGGCGATGCAGGGCATGACGACGAGAGCGGAGTTGGAGACAGCGCCTATTTTGCCAGCGTGAACCGGGGCAAGGCGTCGGTCACTCTCGATCTGCGCACGGACAAGGGTCGGGAGATTGCCCTTCGACTGACACAAACAGCCGATGTTCTGGTAGAGAACTTCCGTCCCGGAAGTATGGCCCGGTTTGGTCTCGACTTTGACGCCGTTCACGTCCGCAACCCCCGCTTGGTATATGCTTCGATCTCGGGATTCGGGCAGACTGGGCCATACTCGAGGCGCCCGGCGTACGACGTCATCATCCAGGCGATGAGTGGACTGGCTTCTGTCACTGGTCATCCCGGCCAGCCTCCGATTCGTGTCGGCTCTTCTACGGCTGATCTCAGTGCCGCCCTTTTCAGTGTCATTGGCATTCTCGCGGCGCTGCGGCAGGTTGAGGCGGGTGGCACGGGGCAGCATCTCGATGTCTCAATGCTCGACTGCCAGGTGGCACTGCTGGAGAATGCCATTGCTCGTCATGACGTGAATGGTGAAGTGCCGGTTCCCTTGGGCTCCCGGCATCCGGCGATCACCCCTTTTCAATTCTTTCCTGCAAGAGACGGGTACGTTGTCGTCGCTGCCGGAAACAATCGGCTCTGGGATACTCTGTGTCGTGCCCTTGAGCGTCCCGACCTTGTTGATGATCCGCGGTTTGCCAGCAATGCCCTGCGCACTGAAAACCACGCCGTCTTAGAATCTGAACTCGAGCAGATCTTTGTCCGACGAGGAGTGGATGACTGGCTGGAGGATTTAGAGGCGGCCGGTGTGCCATGTGGCCCAGTGAATGACCTGGCACGGGTCGTTCACGATCCACATATTGCTGCCCGTGGTATGCTTGCTCGTACAAAACTTCCGGGCGGTGGCACCCTTGTCGTGCCCGCCAGTCCTCTTCGTTCGTCATCCCAACCGACCCGTGGTGTGTCTTCGCCTCCGGAACTTGGTGAGCACACCGAGGAGATCCTCTCGCAAAGGCTGGGTATAGATCAGGACGAGATAGCTGAGCTGCGTCGGGTCGGCGTGATATGAGGCCGTAATCACCCACTCTCCACCTCGAAAGTTGCGTCATGATTCCCTTGGTAAGCAGTGTCTGCTATGGACCTCTTAACCTCTGTCAGCTTCCTCGAACTTGGTGGAAAATTAGTCTCAATTCTGCTGGCTGTCTGGACAACGAGTACCCAGAGTGCGGTGGCGTCCTCGACCTGAAGGTTCTCCAGGTTCTCGGTCTCAGGAGTGAAGCGGTGGTCGCCTTCGTCCACGAGGAGCGACCTGACTATCTTTCTTTTGAAAAATGGGTGGCGGAAAATTCCTCTGGCGTTAGTAAATCCGATGCAGAGAAGTGGAATGAGTCCGTCCGCATTCGCGTGCACCGTCAAGAGAAGCTCGACGACATTTACGGAACGCTCGGGGGTGCGGTGTGCTTCAATGAGGAGGCTGTCACCTCCGCTATGGTCCTCAACCGCCTTGAAGACTGGCACCTGTATTGCCTTCGCGATATAGACGCATCGCCTGTGAAGTATTGGCAGGGGAAGGTAGTGCCCCTCATCAGCAGTCTCGATACCGGACCCATGGGTGTGCTGCAGATAGCGCGGACATGGCACAAGGTCCAGCTCGAAACCGCGGGCTTGTTGCACCACGACTATCCAGGTTGCGGAAACGGTCTGGATCGCCGCGTGATTGAAGAGGCTCTGGGCCTCGACCGGGATCAGGTCGTGGATTACCTCACCTCGGCGAATCCGGGGTATCTGGAATTCGAAAGATGGATTCGTGAGCAGCTTGGCGGCCGTGATGTGAGTGAGTCCGTCACAGAATTCCACCACTTTCTCGAGGGCCGAATTCACGCCGACGAGAAGCGAGCAGAAATTCACGCCACCCTCGAGCGCAACGACGATGGTAGCTGGATGAAGGGCGTGCTACTCAACCACCTCGAAGACTGGCATCTGGCGCATGCTCAGCTCTACCGTTGACGTTTCTCTACCGTTCTGTCACCAGGGCGTGGCAATGTTAAGCTCGGTGCCGAGTTCGCGGAGCCGAGCTTCGTCGTCCGTTCCCATTCGTATTCCGTCTCGGCCGTATTTTTTCTCGAAGCCGTGCTCGATGGCGCCCGGTAGGGTTGCCTCATTGTAGTTACCCACCGGAATCAATTCGTCACGGGCGCAGCGAACCATCTCATCGATGGCCTTGCGGAATTCCGTCTCGGGAGTGAACAGGCCTGCCTGCATGATCCACACCATGCCGCCGAGGCGAGCTCCTGGCCAGGCCTCGGCGACCTGCTGGGCGCGAGAGCTCCCCTGACCAACGAAGGCGCCGCCGAGTGCAGTTCCGATCGCCGTGTACCCCATGGACTTGAACAGGGCGGCAGGAATCATTTTCTCGAGGGCGATGAACTCCTCTCCGTGCTGATCGTCGGCGAGAATGCAGGTGGCACCGTCGAGAACAACGGGGGCCTCGGAGTCGCTGGGTAGGCCGAAGCACAGGGGAGGGTTACCGTAGTGAGCGGCGCGCTTGCCCTCGTTGCTCTTGTAGTACTGCGGGTACGCCCCTTGCACGGAGAAGCCGATCATTCCCTCCTCCATGGCCCGACGAACATAGTGGCCGGCGGAGCCGTAGTGCCCGATGGCGCAAATCGCGCCTACGGCGATGCCTTTCTCCTTCGCCTTCTCAATACACATCTCGGTAGCCTGCATGGTCGGAGCATAACCGAGACTGCCGTCGCCATCGATGTTTACGGCAACGTCCGTCTCCTGTACTACCTCGATTTTTGGGTTGGGATTACAGTGGCCGGAGCGCAGAGTGTTGCAGTAGCCCGCCAAGGTCCGTGTCCCGTGTGAGCGCACACCCCGCAGGTCGGAGTTGACGAGTAGCTCGGCGAGTTGCCGGGCGTGATCATCGGACATCCCCGATGTCCGCAGACACGCAGCCGCAAACAGACGCAGTTCGGATGCCGGAACGAGCACGGCTTGTTCTGGCGGTAGGTTCATCCCTTCAGCATCTACCTCTTCGTTTCAGAGCGCGTCCCGGACGCGGTTCTGGTAGATCCTGGACGGCGGTGCCGTCCTGGATCACCGGAATGCCGTTGACTAGAACCGTGGAGATCCCCTCCGGCAATTGATGGGGCTCCTCGAAAGTAGCCCGGTCACACACGGTAGTGGCGTCGAAAATGACGACATCGGCGAAGGTGCCCTCGCGCAGAATGCCCCGGTCCTCGAGGCCGAAGCGTTCGGCGGGGTAGCCAGAGAGTTTCCGGACCGCCTGCTCCAGCGAGAACAGTTCGGTGTCGCGCACGCACGGCCCCAGAAGACGTGGAGCCGACCCGTAGACGCGAGGATGGACCCGGCTGTGGGGAGGAGGGAAGTAGATACCGTCGGATCCCATCATGTAGCAGTCGTGTTGCAGAAAGGGATGGACGAGCTCGTCTTCACCGTGGTGGAACACCAGCAGCACCGCCAGGTTCTCCTCGATGAGCAAATCGGAGAGGACGTCCTCGGGCTCTCCGCCCACCTCATCGACGTACTCGGACAGCAGTTTGCCGATATGTTCCTCGTTCTCGAGGCTCGGTAGCCAAGCGATGTGTATATGGGAGAGATCGTTGTCGGCGAGAGAGCGGGCGAAAGCGCGACGCACCTGCGGGTTGTGTAGACGGCCCAACACCGCCAGCGGTCCCTGCTCCCACACATCGTAGGGGAGCAAGAAATTCAGCGTCGTCGATCCCGGTAGGTAGGGGTAGACGTCGAAGCTGAAGTCGACCTGCTGGCGGGCGGTGTCGTCGATGTAGCTAAGGATCTCGTCAATTTCTCTCGGAGATGTGCCCTTGAGGTGGGATATGTGCACGGGTACGTCGGCCCGCCGACCGATTTCTACCGCTTCGCGGACCCCCTCCAAAGTGCTCTTCTTGTAGCGCACGTGGGTCACGTAGAGGCCCCGCGTTGGCGACATTGCCGCGGATGCTTCTACTAGCTCGTCGGTGGAAGCGAAACACTGGGAGATGTAGTCGATGCCGGTGCTTAGTCCCACGGCGCCCTGGTCCATCATGCGTGCGATGTCGCGTTTGATCGCCCCCATCTGGTAGTCGTCAGGCACCTGGCGCCCCCAACCAGAGTGCATGGCGCGCACGTTGGCGTAGGGGATGTGGGCGATGGCGTTTTGGGCGCTGGCGCCGTCTACGAGCTCCATGTACTCGGACAGCTCGCTCCAGCCTCGGTCGTCTTGAAACCGCAGGGCGTTGAGCGGGCGCAGGTAGTAGATCCATTCCGCCCGAGTCGATGGGTCCACAGGAGCGTAGGAGATCCCGTCCGCCATGATCACTTCCGTGGTGAAGCCCTGGGCGGTCTTTGCGACGAGGTTGGGTGTCTTCAGTAGCCAGCCGTCAGTGTGATTGTGTACGTCAACGAAGCCCGGGGCAACGATGGAGCCATCGGCGTCAATGTCGCACGCTCCTTGGGCCTGGGCGAGATCCCCGATAGCCTCGATCCGATCAGCTCGGATGCCGATGTCGAGGGCGCTCCTTCGCTCAGCGCCAGTGCCATCGATCAAGGTGCCGTTGCGAATAATGATGTCGAATTCGCTCATGCGACCTGCGCTTCCTCGACTTTAAACGTTGTGCTCGGCCTGACTTCGAGATCGTCGAAGAACACGGTGCCCGCTCCGTCGAGGCGCAGGCTTAAACAGATCGCGCTCGACTCCGGCGGAGGTGATCCCTCGATTTCCACAATCAGGCGCGTCCAAGAGTGGGTTCCAGTAAGGGCTTCAGACTTCACGTACGGGTAGCATTGCTCGTAGTTGTAGACGAACCAGCGCACCGCCAGATAGGCGCCGCGACCGCTGATCGACTCGGTCTTGGCATATACGGAGATCGACCATTTCTCCGCTTGTCGCCACACCTGGGTGAAGGCGCCATCGCCCTCGCGGTCCATGGTCCATTCTGACACACCGGGATCAATCCGGGAGAGCTTGAGGCTGTAGTCGTCCGTGCGACCTGTGTCGCGGCACCACTCGGCTTCATCTCCGGAAGGTAGCCATGGCCACGGATCGGTGTCACCTTGGGTGGGCTCGGTTAGCCTCAGGCCTCTCTCGAAGCTACTCGATCGTGAATACAGGGGGAGCTCTTCAAAGCCGGCGTAGAGCACTGCGGGGACCGGTTTGGCCTGCTTGTTGAGCTCCTTCGCCTTCTCGTCGCCACACAATCGGATGCGGAAACGCTCGCAGATCGGCTGATAAATCTCGGCAACAGCGTAGCGAGCGGTGAGGTGGACATCATAGCCCCAGTTGCACACCCCGACCGCCGTTCGCGACGCCGTGTCGCCGAGAAATTCGAAAGCCGGGTTGGTCCCCGGATCGAGAGCGAGTCCGAGCAACCCGTTTTCCTTGAACGACTGTGGGGCAGGGATGCCCGTGGCCATGTGGTTCAGGGGCATTTGCCAGACGCTACCATCCGCTTCTTCCGCCAATAGGTGGCGGTAGCCGAATCCAGGCCACATGCCGGCAAACTCCACAGTTGGGCGGGGAATGTCGCAATACCACGGATCGCTGTATTCGAAGCGTACCTCTTCCACTCCCGGGGCAGCGAAGACCTCCGGGCTGTGCAGGTCCAAATGGGCGACAAAGTCGTAGCAGTAGCTGTCCAGGTCTGCGTCGTAGGTAAGCCGTAGCTGCCGCCGTGACGTAGCCACGCCACCTGGATCCTGGCTCACCACTTCAAGGGTGAGAACCTCGCTGCCACCGCCGCTTACGCAGACCTCATTGACCTCGGTGGTGATAATCTGTCCGCCGAGATTCCAGAACATCTGCACGCCCGCCACCAACGGGCGCCCGCCTGGTCGGAGCCTCAGCCAGCGGAGATTCCAGGGACGCGGATTGCGGTCGAAGTACCGGAGGTTCTGCTCCGGCTGTCCCACGATGTCGTGGGCCAATCGAGCGATTTTCTCGTCGCCGTCACAAATCCACTCCTGGCCGGCGGTCTCGCCGCCCTCCGTGTGTACATGGAAGCAAGGAATATGAGTAGAATCGGGCATATCGGGCATATCAAGGGAATGAGGGTGCGGGAGAAAGGAGGCCGAAGATACGGCGGCGCGACGAGGAGCGCCAAGCGGTTTGACAGGAACCGAGGTCTGAGTCACCGTATATCGCCGCTGTCCTCGCCAACTCCGCTCTATCGCAAGTCGAGGTGTTCATGACCATCGTAGATCCTCACACTCACATCTGGATCAACCATCCGGATTTTCCCTGGCCAGACGGTAGTTCCACTTCGGATGACGAGGACCGTACCGCCGAGATGCTGCTTGAGCTCATGGCCGAGACCGGTGTCGATCACACCGTCCTTGTACAGGTGATCAAGTACTTGTGGGATAACAGCTACGTCGTCCATGCAATTCACAAGTACCCCGACAAGTTCGCGGGTGTTGGGCGCGTGAATCCCGAGAATCCGGAGGCAGCCGACCATGTCAGCGAGTGGATGGAGAAGGGGGTGAGAGGTGTGCGTCTCAGTCCTTCAGGCGAAGCTGCCGGCGACTGGTTTGCCGATCGCTCCCTGATGGACCCCATCTTCTCAAGGGCCCAGGAACACGGAGTACCCATGTTGCTGCTGACCCGCCCGCCTCGGTTGCGCAACCTGGTACCCCTTCTCGATGCCCATCCCGACCTCGATGTAGTCATCGATCATATGGCTGACTGCCACGTCGACGATGAGGCCGGAATTCGGCAGCTTACTGATTTGTCCCGATACGACCGGGTCTACGTGAAGATCAGCCACACTTGGTCGATCTCCTCACGGGGCTACCCATGGACCGACACTCACGCTCTAGTTAAAGAGGTCTACCAGGCCTTCGGCGGTCAACGCATCATGTGGGGCACGGACTGGCCTGTATGCCTGACCAACGCGGAATACGGTCAAACTCTGTCTGTGGTTCGCGACGAGATGAGTTCCTTCATCTCTGCTGAGGATATGAAGTGGGTCCTGGGACGGACCGCCTTAAAGCTTTGGCCCTTTAAAACCACCGGGGAGTGAGGGAAACCGTCATGGCACTGAACATCGGGATGATCGGCGCGGAGAACAGCCATACTGTGGCTATCGCTCGGGTTCTCAACGTCGATAAGAAGATTCCGGGAGTGCGGCTTACCCACGTCTGGGGCGAGACCAGCCGCTTCGCGAAAGATGCGGCAGACCGTGGTGAAATCCCTGAGATCGTTAGGGACCCGCGCGAGATGATCGGGAAGGTCGACGCCGTCTGCGTCGATCATCGCGACGGTAAGTACCATTTGCCCGCGGTGCGACCCTTTCTCGAGAGCAAGACGCCGATCTTTGTGGACAAGCCGTTCTGCGACAACGTGACTCAGGGGAAGAAATTTCTGCTTCGCGCCAGGGAGTTGAAAGTGCCCGTTACTTCCTTCTCGACCCTGCCCAAGCAGGAGTCCTTTGGCAAGCTTGCCCGCGAGGCGCGCAAGCTCGGCAAGATTCACGCGGTGGTCTCTACCGGGCCTTGTGACATCCGGTCGAAGTATGGAGGGGTGTTCTTCTACGGAATCCACCAAGTTGATATGGTGCTGCGGTTGCTGGGATATGATTTCTTCCGCGTCCAGCTAGTAAAGGGGAAGGGGAAGAACCACTCAGCTAACATTCTGTTTCGCGACGGAGCGATGGCGACGATGAATCTCATCGGCGCGGGAGGTGCTGGCTTCCACCTTTCGGTCATTGGAGAGAAGGGGAGGATAGACTCGCCAATTCCCATGGATGCAAGTCCCTACCTGACCGGGATTCGCGAGTGCGTCCGCACATTCAAGACCGGCAAGACCAACGAGACCTGGCAAAGCATACTCGGCCCCGTTTCCGTTCTGTGCGGACTACAACTATCCGCTCAGAAGCCCCAGGCTCGGATCATGGCGAGCATCGATGCTGATCCCGAGGTCTGATCGAGTTCAACCTGACGTGAGGAAAGACGAGTGAGGAGACGAGTTTCATGGCAATTCAGTTGAAGGGCGCTGACGAAACCCGGTACGATGCAATCTCTCTGGGAGAGGTCATGCTCCGCATCGACCCCGGTCCTGTGCCCACGGCCCGAGCCCGTACTGCGCGGATCTTGCACGGCGGGGGTGAGACCAACGTCACCGAAGGGCTCAGTTACTGCTTCGGCCTGCGCACAGCAGTGGTGACCGCACTGGTCGACGATGGCGCTGGCCGCAACATTGAGAACCAGCTGCGTGAGGCCGGGATCGACACCAGTCACATCATCTGGTTCTCGACCGACAGCAAGGGTGAGCACAGCACCGACGCCAAAGGTACACTGCACAACGGGGTAAATTTTACTTGGGCCGGCAAGGGCGTGTTACCGTCGATCACCGAGTACTACCGCGCCCACACTCCGGTGAGAGAAGTGGGCCCCGGCGACGGTGTCGACTGGGATCATCTC
>JAYZFI010000004.1:0-26468 GCA_036336855.1 Candidatus Latescibacterota bacterium | reverse complement strand
CAGGTGAAGCGCGGGATGATACTCCATCAAGTGCCCTACCATGAGGACAAGACCACAGGACTCGGCGAGCTCGGTCAGATGTGTGGCGTGGTCGTACCGAAGTGCAATCGGCTTTTCGACGAATACGTGCTTCCCCGCCTCAAGCGCCTGGAGGGCGGTCTGGTAGTGGTGAGGAACGGGTACGGCCAAGACCACTGCTTCGACGTCGCTGGTTAGCACATCAGCGTATTCACCCACAATTTGCGACTCGGCGTAACTGTTCCTCAGCGACTCACGTGTTTTCGCATCGGCGTCACAGATCATCTGCAACTTGGCCGCCGGCAAGCTATCGAAAACTCGAACGAGGTTTCGGCCCCAGCTCCCAGCGCCGACACAGCCAATCCTTGCGGTCAACTGTCCTCCAAGGTCTTCTGCGTCCCAGAGCCTATTGTTAATGTCCGCCTTTGTCGTTATTAGGACGTGTGGGAATATAGGGACTTACCGATTTCATTTCGCAGCGAAGGCCTAGCAGTGTGTGGTGCTTGAGAATTCCATTTGTGGTCGCGGTCGCTGGTATCTCGTTCACAGTCATCAATCCCGTTGGGGGAGAGGAAATTTCCCCTGTCTGGATTCTTGCGTCGGGCGACAGTGTTGAGGCTCACGGGCACCAGCGCAGGATGGCTGTCACCAACTCCGCCCCCCTCACCCTCGCCGAATGCTTGGACCTCGCCTACGCCAACAATCTCAGCCACTTAAGCGACTTTCAATCGCTGGCCCACAGCCGGGAGGCCCTCCACCGTGCCCGGGCCCCCTACGAACTGAACGCCAACGCCAGCTTGGTGGCGCCTTCTTTCACGGAGGAAAGGGATACCTTCGAAAATCCCGCCCTCCTAACACGCTTCCAAGAGGAGAACACAAGCTTCCGTTACCAGGGCAATGTTCAGCTCTCCCGGCGGGTCCGCAATATTGGTGAGTTCTCCATCACGACCTTCGGATTCCGCTCCGACTTCAGCTCGAACCGCCGTCAGGACGTGCTCGAATATCTCGGGGATGTACGCTTCGGCTACGAGCAGGACATCTTCTCCGACTCGGAGGAGGACATCCAGCTCAAACAGGCCGAGCTCAGCCTCGCGATGGACCGCTCGCATTACGAACGCCAGCGGCTGCAGCTGACCAGCCAGGTCACCAATACCTACTACGACCTGGTCCAGAGCATCCGTCAGCTGGAGATCCAAGAACAGCGCGTCGAGCAGTCTCGCGTCGGCCTCGATCTGGCGCAGCGCAAGTACGAAATCGGGCTGCTCGCCGAGGTCGAGGCCCTGCGCCTCGAGGTCGAGAAGCTGCGCTCCGAAGCCGATTATGCCCAGACCGCCACCGAGATCGAAAGCCGGCGCGACATCCTGCGCCAGTTGGTGGGCCTGGAGATGACGGTACCCCTCGAGGTGATCACTGAGGTCCACTCCGACATGCGCGAGATCGACGACTCCCGAGCCATCGAGATCGCCCTGCGCCGCCGGACCGACATGCGCGAGGTCGAGATCCGCAAGCGGGTAAGCGAGCTCGATGTCGACATCACCCAGCAACAGGTGGGCCCCTCCGCGATGTTTAACGCGTCAATGAGCCTGCGCGGGCGCGGTGAGGCACCGGAGGACATCGGGCGCAATTTCGAACGCAATCTGGTCACCGCCCGCATCGACATGCAGTTCCCCCTGCTCGACGGCGGCGAGCGAAGCGGCCTGGTCCGACAGGCCGAGATCAACCTGGAGCAGAGCCGGCTCAATCAGAAGCAGGTACGGCAGACAGTGATTCGCGACGTGCGTGAGGCGGTGCGCAGCCTACGCGAAGCAGAGCGCCAGATCCAGCTGCGTCAGGCCGCCCTGGACGTCGCCCAGCGCACCTTTGAGGTGGAGCGCAGCCGCTTCGAGCTTGGCCTCGCCGACAGCCAGCAGCTTCTCGACGCCCAAACCGAGCTCACCTCAGAGCGGACCGACGCGCTCAACGCTCTCATCACCTACCCACGCGCCCTACAGGACATGCAACTGGCCACCATGGCCGATCTGTCCGAACTCGCGCCGTAGCCGAAAGAAGCGGTTAGAGACACCAATGAAGCAGGACCAGAAGGGGCCAGCTGCCATGGAGTAGTCGGCCCTTCTCCACGTCGTCGATCTTCAGTCGTTGTCGTTCTCCATCAACGGATGGCTGAACTCCCCTTCCTCCTGAAAGATTGCCCGCCGCGGCCGCAGCTGGGTGTAGTTGGGAATCCGGTTCTGCTCCCGCGCTTCCTGGCAGGCCACACAGAGCCGGGCCGTGGGCAGGGCTTCGAGCCTGGTCTTGGGAATAAAGGGGCAGGAATCGCAGAGCTTCAGCGGCGTCTCCAGACAGGCTTCGCAGCGCCCGTAATCCTCCATTTCCAGCTTTTCCAAGGCCAAGGTGATCTCCTCCAGCTCCCTGCGCTCCGTGTCTCCCAGGGCGACGAGGAGCTCCATCGCACCTGCCTCCACGGCGCGATCGAGGTCGTCCGCCTTGGGATCATGGAGGTCATCGATGTCGGCCTCGTTGCCGTCGAGATCGGCAAGCAGCTCTGAGCGCCTTTTGAGTAGTTGCTTCTTGATCTTGTCACGATCCCGCTTGGCGATTGCTACCCGCTTGCTCATGCTCGGTCTCCGTCTGCCGGTTCAGCCGGCATCGACGCCGGTAGCTCGGCGATTGACTGTTTTCCCGTGCTCGGCTACTGACGCCGAGGACTGTCTCTAGTGGTTCTCCCCGT
This sequence comes from Candidatus Latescibacterota bacterium, assembly GCA_036336855.1. GTDB lineage: Bacteria > Latescibacterota > UBA2968 > UBA8231 > UBA8231 > JAYZFI01. Next base: position 23,722 of record JAYZFI010000004.1, on the reverse strand, counting down.
TCTCATCTATCGATGGGGGGCTGATCTCCTTGGCTCTGACTTGGGCTCAGGCTCCCGTCTGAAGGGTTCAATCCCCCCTGCAAGGAGTCGATCTGATCCCGCAGATCGGCAGCCCTTTCGAAGTCTTGGGCGGCAACCGCCTTGGACAGCTCTGCCGACAGCTGCTCCGATTCGGAACGCGGTCGGTTGGCGTCGACTTCCTGCTCCCAATTCTTGAGAAACTGCAGTTCGCTGGAGGTCTCTACAGCCTCCGGATCCGCCTTGTCGCGCAGAAGCCTCTCCACCTCGGCAATGCCGGTACGAATCTCCCGCAGCGCGCCGTCGTGGTCTTCTTCTTCGAGCCGTGCCAACGCCCGGGCCTGAATGCGGTGGGCAGTGACGAAGGGCCGGTACTGGTCCGCCATCTGGCGATCTTCCTCGTGCAGAGCAAAACTGCTGCATAGATCGAGGATGCTCAGATTGTGGCGGGCATCTTCCTCGGCTCTGCAGTACTCCCTGAGCTCGAAGAAGCTGATGCGACGCCAGTAGAACTGCATCGCCTCCTGGCCCAAGGCCCAGCAGTCTTCGCGAGACAGGGTGAAGAGCCCGGACTCCCTGTCGTGGTCCCTCTGCCGCTGGCGATAATAATCGAGCAGGGATGAATGGTCGTGGGGCCGCGAGCCATCAGGCCGGCCTGACCATTCGAGCTGCATGACTCCCAGATCCATGCGGATCTGGATCTTCGAGCGACGATCAGAGCCCGCGATCTTGCGCACACTCAGTTCTCCTGACTCGTAGTCCCAGTTCTTCAACAAACCGCCAATATCGTCGTCAGACATGGCTCCAGCGGCTCGCTTGCGACATGAGGTTGCCGCCGATGGCGGCTACGAAATTGAGGAGATGGTCAGGGGAGTGCGCCAAGGCCAGCTCGAACGGCGAGACTCCAGAGTTCCCAACCTATTGTTAGCGCAAGGGAGGGGAAATAATAGCGGGGCCCGAAGACACTGTCAATGACCCTCGCTGTCCCTCAGATTCGGCATCGGATCGAGGTTTTAAATTACTGAAAATACAAAATTTATGAATCAGAAGAGGATTCCGATTCAGCCCCTGAACCCTCTCGCTGATCGACGATTTCCCCGAGGATTTTCAGCAGCTCGTTGCGCAGAGTTGAAGTGGTATTGTGGCTCTTGATGTAGGTCTCGATGGCAGCGATCGCCATGTCACCCACCTTAATCAGGGACTCGTGCACGAGAGCGCGCTCTTTGGGTGCAGTGTCGGGAGCCTCCATTGGCAAATCCGGGGTGTTGCCGAACAAGCCGCCGGTGCCTCCCTGAACGCCTTCTCTCAGCAGCCCTCGTGGTGGTGGTGGCAGATTGCCGGCGCGGACCGAATCTTCCCGTGCCGACCATGTCTGTTCCTCCCCAGAGAATACTCCGCGCGGTGTGCCCATCTGCTTGCGGGTCATGCGGATATCGTAATAGACCAAAGCGTTCACGAGAATCTCGGCAGCGTCCGTGCCCCCGAGATCACCGATGACAGGGATCGCCGTAATGCGCAGCTCTCCGTTTGGGTCGTCGAGGCTACGATCCAGGAGCCGGCCAATGGGTACGACGGCGGCGGGATCTCCGATCTTCCCCAAGGCACAGATGACCTCTTCCTTGAGCGTAGTGCGACGATCCCACTCGCTGAGCAAGGAAATCAGGCCAGGCACGGAACTCAAATGGGCGATCTCGCCGAGAGCGACAACGGCCTGCTTGCGGGTGGCGTAGGGGTAGTCCGGCCGCACGGCGATATTCATCAGCTTGTTCAGCTGGGTCTCGTCACCGGCTTCGTAGGCCGCTTGCATCTGCGAGACCGTGCTGCAGCCGATGGAGGAGATGAACGAGGCGATCAATAACAGGGTGACGGACGGCGCGGGAGTCCCTCGCCTTGCTGGCACCGGGCGGCGACGAGATATTCTGGTCTTCGTGCGGTTCGTCATCAGCATACCAGCCCTGTCGCAGGGAACTCCGCGTTTAAGAGTAGAGATACCCAGTCCCGAGGGAGATTGACCAAGATTCAGACCCATGATCGCCAGCCCATTCCCGGGGTGAAGGAAACTGTCGCCGTTTCCAGCGGCAAGGGAGGCGTGGGCAAATCCACCGCCAGCGTGAACATCGCCGTCGCCCTGGCGGCCAGCGGCCGACGTGTGGGGTTGATGGACACCGACATCTACGGCCCCAACGTACCGGGTATGCTGGGCGTCGAAGGCCGCCCCCAGGTGGAGAAATCAAGTCAACGCATTCAGCCCTTGGAGGCTCACGGAGTGCGTGCCATCTCCATGGGACTCCTCGTAGAAGCGGGAGTACCCGTGATCTGGAGGGGTCCCATGCTCGCCAAGATGGTGGGGCAGTTCCTCTTCCAGGTCGCCTGGGGAGAGCTCGACGTGCTCCTTCTCGACTTGCCACCGGGCACGGGAGACGTGCAGATCACCTTGACCCAGTCCGCACCCCTCACCGGATCCGTGATTGTCACGACCCCATCCACACTGGCCCTGGAAGACGTACGCCGCGGCGTGGAAATGTTCCGCCAGTCTGAGGTACCTATTCTCGGTCTTCTGGAAAACATGGGCTCCTTTGTCTGTCCGGCATGCGAGGGCGAGAGCCATCCCTTCGGTGAGGGCGGCGGACAACAAACTGCCGATTCCTTCGACTTGCCCCTCCTCGGCAGTGTTCCCCTCGATCCGCAGGTTCGCCTGGGAGCCGACGGAGGCACTCCGGTGGTGCAGCAACACCCGGAGTCAGCGGCGGCAGTCGCCTTCCGCACCGCCGCCGAGCGCATCATCGAGAGGTTGGACCCTTGAGTCCTGATAGTGAGGAAGCTGCCATCAAGGCCTTTCGGGACATTGAGTTTCTTACCAGTAAGGATGGCCCGGCACTATTTCAGCGGTGCGATACACTGGGAAAAGCGGTGACTACCTGCAGGACCAGTTGCGACTTTCAGCGACGCTCGATTACGGAACCGTGAACACAGTACTTTCCTCGGTCTCATTGCCGGCCATATCGCAAATGCGCAGGCTCACGCGATGACCCCCCGTCGTCAGGTCCGATCGCGGCGTCCAGCTGATGTGGTTGGCTTCAGGATCATAGACGCTGGGCACCCGGACACCATCGATCTCCATGATCAGATCATCTTCGTCTCCCAGACCGGATCCGGAGTCGACGACAGTGGCTGTGACTACCGGGCGTCGCCGTCCTCCTGATTCGGGTCGGACACGCAGATCAACCACGTCCGGGGGAACCACGTCCAGCATCATAGCGAAGCGTCCCAAAGCCCGCACCTTTGCCCCCACCATGGAACGCAAACTGTCCCGCTCCGCCCCGAGAAATACCCATTTCCCCTCGCCATCATCGACGTACAAACCAGCTCGCTGGCGATGGCTCAACGTGTCTGGTAAGGCGAAGAACAAACGAGCGTGGCGGTCAAAGCTGATTCTCGAGGGACCGATTTCGAAACCGACCCCTGCCATGACTAGTCCGGGTGATGCCGGCGTCGCAATCGGGGTGAGTTGAACATAGGCGGGCTCGTACGCCGAGCGCTCCTGCAGGTGGATTTGCACCGCGCCGGAAGCCAGAGTCACGGTCTGGCTACGTCCCGGTTCCCAGGCGACACGAGACAGCTCCACAGTATCTGCGGCAGCTGTCATGTGCAGAGCGACGCTTACGGGCGTCGTCTCGGGCTCCAGAATGATGGTTGTCTCGTATACACCCGTGTCGCCGCGGACACCCACGAGCCGGGTCGGGATCTGTTCGCCGTTTGCTATTGCCTTTGGATGCCGTCTGCCCACCAGATCAAGGAACCGAACTACGGCGAAGGTAGGATGGCTGATGACCACCGGAACTTCTCCTGATCGTCGATGTCCGCCGTTCCCCGCCCTGAGCAACGTGTTGGCGACTCCCAACCCGTCTTGTGCTCCGATCTGCCACCACTCGTTGACGGTGGCAATTCCAAGAGTGAAAGGGCCTGCTGCAGACGACACGCGAGTCGTCAGCTGTCGCTTCCAGTCCCCGTTTGTCGCCGATGAGGAGACGACGATGGTGAGGCTGTCGTCGTCGGCGTCATGGAGATCGACCTCGACAAGGGACCCACCCCCTGCTGGATCGTCGATGAGCCGGGCACCGAGAATCCCGGGCGGCGCATCGGCGTTCACCGCCAGACGCGCGCATGATCGATTTCCATACCGATCTTCGGCCTCTACCACAAGCTCGTGGCGACCCCGGGGCAGCCCCTTGTCATCAGTACCTGCGCGTAAAAACCCGTCTCCCTCTTGGAAGCGGTAGAAGGTGAGGCGATTTCCGGGAGACCGGTACAACGCGGAGTACACACCGTCATCCAAGCGCAGACGATCGAGAGAGACCTGATGGACATCGGAGAAAGGCACTCGTTCATATGACGACTCCGCCCACAGCTCGCCGTCAACCTTTAGCCTGTGTCGCAGCACGGCGAGTTTGTTGGGGGCGTGGTTGGCACGGTCGTAGGAACGAACGGCGACGCCGATCCTGCCAAAGACACGCGTGGCGGCGTCGGTGTGGTACTCCCCGGCATCAACATCCCAACGCAAGCGGAGGGCCACGGGATCGTGTCCACCGTCGATGGTGGACTCCGGTCCTATGGGGAAGAAAGCCACGGCGAGAATGGAGGGGGCGATGGTATCGGCTATGGAGAACCCGTGCAGCAGCGGGTTGAGAGGAACCTGGTCGGGGTCGCGCAACTCGAAGTGCAGATGCGGCGGGCCAACCCCGGTCTCGCCGCTGTAAGCGATAAGCTGGCCGCGTTTGACGGGAATCTCGCCCTTCTCTGGCCACAGCTGCACGCTGTAGCGGCGCAAGAGCTCCTGTTCGTGGGTGACCCGCTGAGCGACGGGCTCGAAGAATGACTCGAGATGGGCATAGACGGCGACGTTGCCGTCTTCGAGGCGTAGGTAGAGGGCTCGGCCAAAGCCCCAGGGTGAAGTGCGGATCCTCTCCACCCAGCCATCGGCGGCGGCGTACACCGGGTAGCCGGTCTTGCCCCAGGTCTTAACATCGATACCCACGTGCAGGGTGGTCGCTCGGGTCTCGCCGAAGGTGGAAGACAACGTTGGTTCGAGAGCGAAGGGCCAGTGATAAGCCGGGGCCTGACCGCGAACGGCTACGGGAGACACACCCAATAGGACTGCGAGCAGGAGCCAGTGACGGCTCGGCTCAGGCGCGGCCACTGGCAAAGACGTGGAAGGAGATGTCACTGTCTTCGACGGTGACGAAGTGGTGGGGCTCTTCCGTCCACGCCCCAGTGTTGAGGTAGCGGCACCCGCGATGGGTTACGTCCATGGGGGCGTGGGTGTGTCCGCAGGTAATGGCCGCGAAGCCTTCTGCCTCGGCAGCAGCCACAGCCCGTCGGGTAACATGTTCGTTGAGCACCCGGTAGAGGAAGCCCCACTTCTTGGCGTAGTGAGCCACGTGCACATCGGGAAAGCCGAGGCGGATACGGAACTTATGCAGGGCATTGAAGGCGGCCTTGAAGACTCCGTGCTTGGGCATAACGCCATCCAACTGATCGCCGTGGACGACGAGAAGCTGGTCTTCCACCGACCATCTCTCGACGAACTCGATCTTGCTTGGGCGATCAAGAACGAAATCCGCATCGTGGTTACCGTGCAGCCAAGTCACGCACCTTCCTTCGGCTTCGACGATAAGACGCTCCAGGACCGCCTCGTCATCGGGCGGTAGGGCGTCTTCCGGCTTGTCGACAATATCTCCGTTGAGGACCAAGTGGGCGTCCTCGGGCAGTGCATCGAGCCACTTCAGGAAGTTATCGCGGTGGAAGTGAGTGTTGCCGAGGTGGAGGTCGCTGACGATGTAGGTGGCAGTAGTGATGGTGAGATTGCTCGCCTTGCGAGGATCGTTCAGGTCGCTAAAGAGAGTATTATCAGCGCTCATAAGTCTAAGTGGATAAACAGGATGAACTCATTTGAATAACGCCACAGGACAACCGATTCGCAAAGCGAGAAACCCAGCACCCGAGGAGATGGAGAAGAGGCGGGAAGCTCTTCTGAACCATCTCCAGCGGTTGCTTCCCGACCCAACACAGGCGGCGGATTTTCGGCGGGCCATGGTCACCCAGCCTGACACCGCCGTACGCTTGAACCGCCTCGTGCCGGCGGCACACAGCCTGAGGGACTCGTTGGCGGAGATCGCGCTACCCGTGGCATGGTGTGAGAACGCCTTCGTCCTGCCACGTGACGACAGCGAGACTGGGATCGGTCACAGTCTGGAGTATCTACTCGGCGGCGTGTACATACAGGCCAAGGCGACGACACTGGCGGTCACCGCTCTCGATCCTCGGCCCGGTGAGCTCGTCCTCGATCTCGCCGCCGCTCCGGGCGGCAAGGCGACGCAGATTGCCACCGCCATGGGCAATTCCGGTCTGCTGATGACCAACGAGCCCCAAAGGCGTCGCGTCGCCTCCTTGGTGGGCAACCTCCAGCGTTGTGGTGTCCACAACACCGTTGTGAGTAGCACCCCTGGAACCATGCTCGCCCGCTGGCTCCACAACCGGTTCGATCGCGTCCTACTCGATGCGCCGTGCAGCGGGGACGGCATTCTATGCAAGGATACCAGCATGCTTTCCTACTGGTCGCCGGAGGACACCCGCAACATGGGACTGCAGCAGACCGGGCTGCTGCGGGCCGCCTTTCATATGCTGCGCCCCGGAGGCCGGCTCGTCTACTCCACCTGCTCGCTGTCGACGGAGGAAAACGAGGATGTTGTGATGGGATTGTGGCGACGCTACCCGAATTCGGGCCGGCAAGTACCGCTCGGGTGCTTCTCCTCTCCTGCACTTCCCCGAGAAGTGGCGGCCTCGTATCCGGATGATGTCGTCCGCTACTCAGCGCGGATCTGGCCGCACCTCCACGACACCGAGGGCGCCTTCGTCGCTGTGATCGAGAAGACGGCGCCAACCCAGTGGAGACCCGCAGAAGGCGATGTGCTTTCCGGGGAGGCCAACTCAAGCGCCCAGGAGGAAGGGTGTCATCGGCAGCGTATCCAAGAGCGCTGGGGCATCGACCTCGATGTGCCCGCCGATCACAGACTCATAGCTGTCGGCAAGCACCTGCATCTTCGCCCTACCCTAGCAGATCCAATGCTCACAGAGCTACCGTGGTACGTTCGCGCCGGCATGCGCGTCGCCGGCCTGCAGGGAGACCACTTCTACCTGGCTCAGCAGGCACTCAGTCTATGGGGGAATCAGGTCGTTGAGCGCCGCGTCGAGGTCAGTTGGGACAACCTGCGGACCTTGTTCCGTGGGGCCTCGGTGCAGCTGGAGGAGCCCGCCTCCGTGCGCGGTGAGGTGGTGGTGACACATGGTCCCTGGGTCGTCTGCCGGGGACAGGTCTCCGGCGAGGATCAGCGCGACCTCGAGGGGTTCCTCCCCAAGGTGCTGCGCACCTCCCGCTTACGGCGACTGTGCCCATGAACCGTCGAGTCGGGATTCGCCATTTCCTCAACATCGCTGGGGTACTGCTTGGCGTCGGTACTGTTGTGGGCGGTGCGGGCTTCGACATCATCCCCTCGGCTGGCGCCGATCCTTTCAGATGGCATGACCTTCACGCTCAGATTCAGTTTCAAACCGCTGTCGGCAGATCTACCGCCTCGCTGATCTACCTCGCGCGAGGTGATTTCGCCAACGACCTAAATAAGCTACGACCCGTGGACACGCACTTGGGAAGTCATGTAGGAGGCTCGCGGCATCAGCTTGGAGGTGATGGTGAAGCCCCACATCTGGCTGCGGCAACATAGCTCGTTAGCCTGGCAAGGCACGATCACCATGGGCACCGAGGAAGATTAGCAGTGGTGATTCTCCTAGCACGAGTGCGGCCCAAGGATTGGCGGAGACTCATCCCCAAAGTCCGCGAGGTCTATCCCGGTCCGCTGGTGTGCGCCGCGAACTAATTCGTGGGGAGAATGTGAGTTCATCGAATTCTGGGACAACCTCGACTACATCGGCATCAACGCATGTTCTTCATCCCGACGGTGTCCGAATTCGACCCGGGCACGCCGACTCCGCAGGCTTCTTGGTTCGAGTTGCGCCCCGGCCCCACATCGCCTGCGAGATCGAGGTCGTAGGCGTCGGTGCCAGCGAGTTCACACAGAGGAGAACCACGCCGGGAAGACCCTGCTTGAGTGGCTACTCGACATGCGGAACCAGCATCACACTAGCCAAGGGAAACGGCATCTTCTTCCCACCCTGTAGGCAACTTTTTCCGCCCTCCCGCTCAACCGGAAAAGGCACCTTCCTCAAGAATTTCAAGATGTAGTAGTGACCTTCTTCCGTCCCACCACATGGCGAGCCTATCTCCCATGAAATAACATGATAACATTTTGCATTATATTGTTTTTGTTAAATTGTAAATCATTGTTTATGAAACGTTTAACCACTTGTCATCTGTTTCTGGCACACCCATTGCGACAGCCAGTGCGAGCTGATGACGGTCTGCGTTGGGAAGAGTCTTCCCCGAAATCCCGAATTTGGTCGGCGGCGGCTCAATTCCTCCGAAAGTGAGGGATCCGAAGGCAGATTCCCCGTCGAATCCGTCTGTCTCTCCTCGCACAGATGGAGCCTTCGGATCCCCCACCTTTCGACGATTCTAGCGATCGGCCATTCAGCCAAACGCTTGGATTCATCGAGTCGCCTGACCCCCTGCTCCTCCGACAGGCCTCAGACTGTCGAGTCCCGGTGGCAGCCTCCCCTCTGCTATCGGGAGAACCGCTCGCTTCCGGGTCCCGAATGAGAAAAGCCCCGGCCGGGTTGTTGGCGATCGGGGCTTTTCTCATTTGCTCGTCGCTGACGGCGGCGTCCCTAAGGGCCATCCCAGCGCGGGAAGAGTTCGTGATCGATGCCCAACTGGCTAAGAATGCGCCCGGCGATGAAGTCGCCGAGATCCTCGAAAGTTTCGGGCTTCTGGTAGAAGGCGGGCATGGCCGGCAGGACCACGGCGCCAGCTTCGGCGATGGTCACCATGTTTCGTAGGTGGATAAGATTGAGCGGCGTCTCGCGGACCACGACGATCAATGGGCGCCGCTCCTTGAGCGTGCAGTCCGCGGCGCGCTCGATCAGATTCGACGACGATGCCACGGAGATGCCGGAAAGGGTCTTGGCCGCGCAGGGCACGACAACCATGCCGTCCATGCGGGCCGTGCCGCTGGCGAGCTTGCTGGTCAGGTCGTTGACGTTGTGCTCCTCTAGCGTACCCTCCCGGACCTCTCCTCCACAAATGCGTTCGAGGAACTCCAGAAGCTCCTCTTTGTCCGAGCGGAAGTCCGCCTCTTCGCGCAGGAGGTAGCGACCATATTTTGAGAGCACCACATGGACGTGGTGGCCCCCGACGAGCAGAGCCCGCAAGGTGCGGATGGAGTAGACGGCGCCGCTGGCTCCGGAGACGGCGACGATGACCTCTTTGCGATCGGTGCTCATTCCGATTCCTGTGCGCGGGCGCTGGCTTCTTTTTTCGCCAGGACCTGCCGACCGACCATCAGCGTTCGCAGAATCGCGTCGACGTCGTACACGCACCCACCCCAGGTCCCCCCCCCTTCCTCCTGAAGGGCAGCCCACAGACGAGTGTCATCCGGGAGCTCCTCCTCCGGCGCCAGGTCGAGCCGGGGAGCGCGTTGCTCCAACCGTCGTGCGCCTTCATCGGCGTCGAACTCCTCTTCCCCCACCTCACCCACGAGGTTGACACGCCCCCGTAGCTGCCGGGTGTCCACCAAGACTTCCAAGATGTCACCGTCGCGGAGCTTGCCTATGGGACCGCCGGCGAGCGCTTCCGGTCCGATGTGTCCGATACAAGGTCCGGAAGAGAACCCAGAGAACCGAGCGTCGGTGAGCAGGGCCACATCCTTGCCATAATCGAGGTACTTCAAGGCGATAGTGACCTGGGCGATCTCCTCCATACCCGTACCCATGGGACCGCAGGAGAGCAGCACTATCACATCTCCGGCGCGAATCTGATCGGACTTGATAGCGGCGATGGCGGAGCGCTCGGTGACGAAGATGCGCGCCGGACCCCGTAACGAGTACACCCCCTCGTCGTCGAGCATGTCAGCCGCGATGGCGGTGGACTTCACCACCGATCCCTCGGTGGCGATGTTGCCGGTGGGAAAGCAGACCGTGCTCGTCAGGCCCTTTTCGCGCGCCCGATCCGGTCCCATGATGACATCTTCGGGATTGACGTTCTCCTCGCTCTGCAACAACTCACGAAACCGTCGACGACGCTCACTTCCCTCCCACCAGTCCAGGTTCTCGCCCACCGTCTTGCCCGTCACTGTCAGGGCATCGCACCGGAGCAGCCCCATATCGCGCAGGTGCAGCATGACCTCGTGCACGCCGCCTGCGAGAAAAGCGCCCACCGTGTAGTGGTACCGAGGTCCGTTGGGCATGACGTCAACAAGGCGCGGCGTCTGTCGGTTGACCCGGTCCCAGTCCTCCACCTTGGGCCGCCGCCGTCGCGCTGCGTGGGCGATAGCGGGGACGTGGAGCAGCAGGTTGGTGGAGCCGCCAAAGGCGGCGTGGACGACCATGGCGTTTTCGATGGCGGCGTCGGTAACAATGTCGTCGGAGGTAATCCCCGCCTCTTCGAGGACGAGGACGGCGGCACCGCTGCGGCGCGCCATGTCGAGCCACACCGGCTCTCCGGACGGAGCCAAAGCCGCGTGCGGAAGCGTGAGGCCGAGAGCCTCGGCCACCACCTGAGCCGTCGCGGCCGTACCCAGGAACTGGCAGCCGCCGCCCGGAGTGGCGCAAGCCCGGCAGCCCATCTCATTGACATGCTCTATCGTTATTTCCCCATGAGCTAGTCGGGAGCCCACGGACTGGATCGTCCCGGCGTCTTCGCCGTCGATGGGCGGCAGGGTGACGCCACCGGGCACCACGATGACGGGGAGATTGCGCGTGCCGGCCAGCGCAATGAGGATCGCTGGCAGACCCTTGTCGCAGGTTCCTATACCAATGACTCCGCGCCGTGTCGGCAGAGATCGGATAAGACGGCGCATTACCGTGGCCGCATCGTTGCGGTAGGGCAGGCTGTCGAACATGCCCGTCGTGCCCTGGGTGCGGCCGTCGCAGGGATCGGAGCAGTAGGCCGCAAAGGGAATACCTCCGCGCGTCTTGATCTCCGCAGCGGCGACCTCCATGAGCAGACCGATCTCCCAGTGACCGGTGTGGAAGCCGAGGGCAACGGGAGTGCCGTCAGGTGCGCGGATGCCGCCCTGGGTGCTGAGGAGGAGGAACTCCTTGCGGCCGAGCTCTGAGGGATCCCAGCCCATTCCTGCGTTCTGCGAGTAGGCGAAGATGTGGCCGCTAGGACTGGAGATCACCGTCTCCGCGTCGAGGTTGAGAGCTCCCGCCGGGCCGGCAGCGCGGGTGCGCAGACGAAAGATGTCGCCGTCAGCGGAGGAGACGAGCTCGTCGTAGGAGGGTATCGATGTCTTGGAGGCGTTCACGTGCTCTCACTCGGATAGTAGGTGCAGTCCATCGCCGAGGACGAGAAGATCTGCGAGGGTGAAGGCAAAGAAGCTGACACTGATGATGCTGTTCGTGGTCATGAAGGCGGTGTTTACCCGCGTGAGATCATCCGGTTTCACCAACCATTGCTCGTACACCAGAAATCCTGCGATGGCAATGACCCCGACATCGTAGATCGCCTGCATCTGCAGCGCCTGTCCCAGCCAGGCCATGAAGGCCACAGCCGCCAGGTGCAGCATGCGAGAGATCCACAGCGCTCCGGTGAGCCCGAAACGCACGGGGACGGAGTGCAGGCCACTTCTGCGGTCGTGGTCGAAGTCCTGACAGGAGTAGAGGATGTCAAAGCCCGCAACCCAGACAAGCACCGCGAAGCCCAACATTACGGGAGGCAGAGCGAACTGCCCGGTGATGGCGATCCAGGCACCCAGGGGAGCCAGGCCCAATGCCAACCCAAGCGCGAGATGAGAGCCCCAAGTGAATCTTTTTGTGTAGGAGTAGCCGAACACCACGACTAGTGCCACCGGGGACAGGTAGAAGCAGAGCGCGTTGAGCTGATACGAGGCCAACACCAGGGCCGCCGCCGAGATCACCACGAGCAGCGTCACGGCGGCCGTCGACACCACACCACGGGGCAACTCGCGGTTCCGAGTGCGCGGATTGGCGGCGTCAAGGTGACGGTCGGCGAGGCGGTTAAAGCCCATCGCCGCGCTACGCGCCGCCATCATGGCGACGATGATCCACAGCAACTGGGCGAATCGAAAACCCGTTGCCGCCGCTGCCAAAGCGGCACCGCTGAGGGCGAAGGGCAGGGCGAAGACACTGTGGGAGACCTTGATCATCCGCCCGTACAGCGTGATGGCACTGAGCACTGCCATGTCAGGCCCCACTCTCGGGATAGAAGCGCAACTCGGGCACGTAGTTGAGCACCCGGTGCCGGTGGGCAAGCCGGAAGAACTCACACAGGCCAGCGAGCTCTTCGGCGCCGAGATGGAAGCGGATATTCGAACGCAGGTAGCGCTCGTAGATCTCGACGGATCCGGAGCGCTCTCGCTGAAAGCCAGCGGCGATCTCTGTCAGACTCGCTTCCCCAGTCTGTCGCGCTAGTTGCAGAGCGGCGACGTGCTCCGGCTGCAGCACCTGCGACCGGCCGGCCCAGAAAGCGAACACGAAAGGTAGTCCAGTGAGCTCGAACCACTCGCGGCCCAAATCTAGGCTCTGGCGGTTGATGTCCCAGCCCCCCTCCAAGTCGTCATTGGCCAAAGGCAGCACGGGATCCCCGATCATCAGTGCCGCGTCAGCGTGATGCAGCATGGCGTCGAGGTCGGGTGCGGCGGGCACGAGCTTGGGAGCCAGACCGTACCGCTCGCGCAACAGCACTTCGAGCAGAGCTATGGAGGTGCGGCTGCTGATGTCGACGGCCACGCAACCCACCCGCTGCAGCGGCTCGCGGTGAAAGAGCCGCACGGTGTGCACGGGGCCACGGCAGGCGATGGCGGCACCAGGCACAATGGAGTAGGGCTCGGAGGCTCGGGCGTACTCGATGACGGGAATCAATCCCACGTCGATCTCACCGGCGGCCAGGGCGCTCGCACATCGAGAGGGCACATCGTAACGCAGCTGAAAGGGGCAGCCGTCGTTTTCCAGCCCCGCGGTAAGGGGGCGGGCGTTGAGGAAGCTCACCACCCCGAGCGTGACAGTGGCAGTCATGGACCAGGGCCCCCCTTTGGTTCAGGAGGCGAGGCCGGCCTGCAGATGGCCGAACTGCGGCCGGGTGGAGACAGGCTGGTAACGGGTGTTGCGTCGGCGCGACTCGTAGCCTGCATCCTTAATGAGCCGTTCCATCTCGTTCAAATCCATCTCGTTAGTGTGACTCGTGCCGGCGGCGCTTACCACGTTCTCCTCAAGCATGGTGCTGCCGAAATCGTTGATGCCGTAGCGCAAACTCACCTGGGCGATCTTTGGCCCTTGGGTCACCCAGGAGGCCTGAAGGTTTTCGATGTTATCGAGGAAGAGCCGACTTACGGCGACGGTACGAAGATGATCGTATCCGGTGGACTTCATGCCGGCCCAGCGGCTCGGGTCAGCGCCGAGGTCGGTTTGGTCGGGTTGGAAATTCCAAGTGATGAAGGCGGTGAAACCGCCGGTTTCGTCCTGCAGGTCGCGGATCCGCTGTAGGTGCTCGATGCGGTGTTCGGTGGTTTCCACGTGGCCGTACATCATCGTTGCCGTGGTGTGTATGCCGAGACCGTGGGCAATGCGGTGCACTTCAATCCATTCGTCGGTGTGGTCCTTGCGGAAGCCAATTGTGTCGCGAACCTTGTCGACGAGAATTTCGGCGCCGGCACCAGGAATGGAATCGAGGCCAGCGGCGTGAAGGCGGCGAATCGTCTCTGCCAGTGACAGCCTAGAGATGTGGGCGATGTAGAGGATCTCCGTCGCCGACAGACAGTGCTGATGCACGGAGGGGAAGCGCTCGCGGATTTCGCTGTGCAGCCGCTCGTAGTAGTCGAGCCGCAGCTTGGGGTTGAGACCGCCCTGCATGAGGATCTCATTTGACTTCTCCTCGTCGCCGCCGAAGTCCACCAGCTGCTGAATCTTGGCAAAGATCTCCTCGTGGGGCAGGACATAGCCCTCGTCCGAACCAGGGGCTCGGTAAAACGCGCAGAAGTCGCACTTCACCCAGCAGATGTTGGTGTAATTAATGTTGCGGCCCACGTTGTAGGTGACCACGGGCTCCGGATGCCGACGCTGACGCACGGCGTTGGCCAGCATGCCGAGTTCAGCCACGTTGGGGTAGGCGAACAGGCGGCGCGCGTCAGCGCCAGTCAGACGCTCGCCGTCGTAAACCTTTTCTATGATTTCGTGAATCATGTGCCCGGCTCCAGAACCCGCGTCTTGAGCAACAGATCCTCCGGCGAGTCGTCCACCACATTATAGAGACTGTCGCGCTCCACGGGCTGACGGCCCGCCTCGACAATGCGATCGAGGAGCTCCCGCTGGGTCAGCCGCTGCCTAGTCGCCTCGTGGCCCGTTCTCGTGATCTCGTAATCCATCACCGTACCGTCGAGATCGTTCGCGCCGTACCAGAGCGCCACCTGGGAGATCTCGATCGTGTTCATGATCCAGAACGTCTTGATGTGGAGAAAGTTGTCGAGCATGAGCCGGCCAATGGCCACTTCGCGCAGATCGAGATCGCCGGTGGGCCCGGGCAGGTAGTCGATCCCCGTGCGCTCGGGATGGAAGGAGAGCGGGATGTAGGCGAGAAAGCCCCCGGTCGAGTCCTGAATCTCCCGCAGTCGCGACAAATGGTAGACCTTCTCCTGGGCGTTCTCCACGTGGCCGTAGAGCATCGTCGCATTCGAAGGCAACCCATTTTGATGGGCAGCGGCGGCGATGGCAAGCCAGTCTTCGCTATCCGACTTCGTCCAGAACAAGCTCTCGTGAACACGCTCGCTGAAGACCTCGGCACCGCCACCCGGCAAGGACTCTAGCCCCACCTCGCGCAGATCGGAGAAGACCTCTTCCAGCGATTTCTTGGCAATCCGCTGGATCTGTGCGATCTCGATCATGGTGAAGGCCTTGAGATGCGCCTCTGGGCGCGCCTGCTTCATAGCCCGCAGGATGTCCAGATAGTAGTCGTACGGCAGCTTCGGATTCACCCCGCCCACCATGTGGATCTCGGTGATCGGAACCTCGTCGTATTCGTGAACACGCTCGGCGATCTGCTGAGGATCGAGAACGTAACCCCGCTCGTCCTTCGGCTTGACGTAAAACGAGCAGAACTTGCAAAGCTTGTTGCAGATGTTGGTGTAGTTGATGTGCTGGTTGCGCACGTAGTATGTGGCACCGCCGTGCAGGCGCTCACGCACGATGTTGGCCAAGTAGCCCAGCGCAAGCACATCCGGGGTGGCGTACAGCTTCAAGCCATCATCCGCACTCAAGCGTTCGCCGTTCAGGACCTTTTCGAAAACCCGTCCGAGGCCGGCCCGCTCGATGTAGTTGCGTTCTGGGGATGGGACTTGGGTCATCTCGTAGTGGGCTACGGGAGTCATTACGGCGGGGCCAGTTGCAAACTACCCCTGGGTTGTGTGGTGGTCAACTTCATCACCCCCGTTTGAACCCCTGATAGATCGCGCAGATTCCCATGGTGAGGCGGGTCTCGCGATTGTCCTGAAATCCGGTGTCCGCCAGCAGTCGGATGAAGATCTGACCCTGGGGGAAGTTGGCGACGGATCGCGGCAAGTACGAGTACGCTTTGCGGTTGCCGGAGACAATGCCGCCGAGCACGGGAAGGATGCGGCGAAAGTAGAAGTTGTAGAGCTGCCGGAATCCGAACAACGTCGGCTCTGTGAAGTCGAGGACCACCAGCTCTCCTCCGGGCCGCATGACCCGGAAGGCCTCCGCAAGACCGTCCGGGATATGTCCGAAGTTACGCGCCCCGAAGGCGACGGTGACGAGATCGAAACTGTCGTCTGCAAAGGGCAAGAGCTCAGCATCGCCGCCAAGCAAGCGCACGGAAATGGCAGACCCGTCCCCCGCCTGGATCTTGCCGACACCGATGCGCACCATCTCTAGGGCAACATCGATGCCCACAATACGATCCGGCTGCAGGCGACGGGCGGCAAGGGCGAAGTCTCCCGTTCCCGTCGCGAGGTCGAGAATGTCTCTGGGATCCGGAGCCCGAACCAGCGACAGCGCCCGCCGGCGCCAGTACACGTCAATGCCGGCACTGAGTAGGTGGTTGAGCAGGTCATAACGACGGGCGATTCCGTTGAACATACTCTGGATCGCCTGCTTGCGTTCCCCTACCTCAGTCATGTCCTTCGCCCTCCCGACCAGGGCACCACCTGTTTCACCCGTCGCTTCTTTCATAAGTGGGCCAGGCTATCCATTCCCGTAGAGACTGTCAATCAGAGCTGTAGCAATGCCAGATTCGGCTCATACATGAGCCGAATCTGGACGCCGTCACCGAGGGGGTCGTCCTTTTTTCGACAATGGGGGATTCGCAACCTCATGCGGGGGGGAGAAGATGACCGGCCTGAGGCAACTTGCCGTCTTCGTCCCCCACGAGGTGCACACAACCCGCTCGGTGCCTTAGATATTCACTTGCAGCTGCTCAGCCAGGATTCCTGCAGCTTGGGAAGAAGCGCGCCGGATCCGGCATAGACGTAAGTTGGTCAGAATTGTTTCCCATGTCTGTGGACGGACGAGATCTCCCTTAGTTGGGGGCTGCTCAATGCCGTGATCCACGCTTTCCAGGCCTTGGACGGAGTCGACGATCCCACCATCATCTTGGGGACGCAAATCCTCGGCACGAATCAGGTCCGTCTCGAATTGAAAGACAATGGCAGCGTCATTGCCGAAGAGGATATAGAGCGCATCTTCGAGTACTACTCCACCACCAAGAACCCCGGTAGCAGGCTCAGGCTATCGAACACCGACGGCATCCTGCGTTACCACAGAGGCTCCACTTATATCCGCAGTGAGCCGGGGGCCGGCACCAACTTTGTGCTTGAGCTGCCCACGGGGGGCAAGGCAGCAGTCTTGACGCCGTTTCCCCGGCGCCGTCATCCTCTCTGACATGGCGACTCCCGTACGCATTCTAATCGCCGACGACGAGGTCTTCATTCGCGATGGCCTGCGCGAGGCCCTCACCCGCCCCGCAGTGCAGATCGACACCGCTGCCGACGGCGCCGAGGCACAAGCTCTGCTAGCGGACGAGAGTTACGACCTTGTCATCCTCGACCTGCGTATGCCAGGGGCGACGGGCATGGAGGTGCTCGAAGAGATTTCTCAGGAGCATCCCGACACCCACACGATCATGCTCACCGCGCATGGCAACGTCAGTACCGCCGTGGAGGCGATGAAGAAGGGCGCCTATGACTTCCTCTCGAAGCCAGTGGACATCGCCCACCTACGCTTGGTGGTGGAGCGCGCCCTCGACAGGGTGAAGCTGCTGCGTGAGAACCGCGCCCTGCAGAGCCGGCTGGAGTCGCGCATGGAAACGGAAGACGCCTTCCGCCGTCTGGTACGGCGCAGCGCCGCCATGCAGAAGGCGGCGCGTACGGTTAAGCAGGTGGCTCTGTCCGACGTGCCCGTGCGCCTACGCGGCGAAACCGGCGCCGGCAAGGAGCTTATCGCCCGCACCATCCACGATCGCTCCCGGCGTAGCGACGGCCCCTTCGTGGCCGTCAATTGCGGTGGCTTCACCGAGGATCTGTTTTCCAGCGAGCTTTTCGGCCATCGCCGCGGTGCCTACACCGGGGCCCACGCCGATCGGCCAGGACGCTTCGCGCTGGCGGAAAAGGGCACCCTCTTTCTCGACGAGATCGGCGAAGTGCCCTTGAAGAACCAGGTGGAGCTGCTGCGAGCACTGGAATCGCGGGAATACCAACCCCTAGGCGATACAAAGGTGCACACGGCGGACGTGCGTATCATTGCCGCCACCAACCGCGACCTCGAGGCAGCAATGAAGGCGGGAAGATTCCGCGACGATCTCTACTACCGCCTCAACGTCGTGCCCGTGGACATCCCGCCACTGCGCCAGCGGCGCGAGGACATCCCCGTCCTCGTGGAGACATTCTTCGAGGAGTCCTGCCGCGCCTACGACCAGCCCCGGAAGCGCCTGGATGCGGAAGCCATGGAGCTCCTCGTCAACCACTCCTGGCCTGGGAACGTGCGCGAACTCCGCAACGTCGTGCAGCGCCTAGTGGTCACCTCGGAAGATCGCACGATCCGTGTCAGCCAGCTGCCAGAGATGTTGGGAGAAACAGCCACCGGGACAGCGGCGGAGGCGGCCACGGTGGAGTTCAACGTTCCCCTCGGTTCATCCATCGAGCAGGTAGAGGCGAACCTCATCCGTCACACCCTGGAACGGATCACCAGCAACCGGCGCAGAGCAGCCGAAGTGCTGGGGATCAGTGTGCGCTCGCTGCAATACAAGCTGAAGCGTTACGGAATCACCTAGCCATCACTCCCGCGAGGGCTTCCTAAAGACACTGACGTGCAATTTTTGCACTTTTCCTGCCTGCGAACCCCGATCCTCGCTGACCCCATCTCACTGCTGCATTGTTAACCGATTGTGTGGAAATAGGTTATGCTGTCTTCCCGGAGACTGGCATCGCCTTTGCAGTGTTTGCTATGCAGGCGTATTAGCGTTGCGGTCACTACCTCTGTCCTATACCCGTTGTCGAAGATACAACTCGCTGATAACATAGCGCTTAGCAACTATCGGAAGAAACAGCGTTGCGCCGAATTGAAGCCGAAAACAACGCCGAGTGCAGAAATTGCATCCGGATGTAGTTGATGACTGATAACTAAATAAAAAACAATTATATGTAGTGGAAATTTAGTCTGAAAAAGTTGGATTGTGGTGCAGAAATTGCGCATGTGGCGATCGAAATCGCTCCGGGCCCCTTCTCACCGCCTCCGAGAGTTCGCACTAAGAGGAGCATTATGGCTTACACGCTGCAGGAAGTCCTGAAGGACGAAGAGAGCACCCTTCGGCTCTACTTCGATGACATCGCCGATTCCACTCCGCTGTCGCGGGAGAAGGAGGTCGCCCTCTCCGCGCGTATCCACCAGGGAGACATGTTGGCCCGCGACGAGCTGGTGCAAGCGAACCTGCGCTTTGTCATCGGCGTCGCCAAGAAATACCAGAACCGGGGTCTGTCCCTCCCCGATCTCATTAGCGCCGGCAACGTGGGTCTGATGACAGCCGCCGAACGATTCGACGGCACCAAGGGCTTTAAGTTCATCTCCTATGCGGTGTGGTGGATCAAGCAGTCGATTCTACAAACCATTGCCGACCACGCCCGTGTCGTGCGGCTACCGCTAAACAAGCTCAGCCTACTCAAAGACATCTCCAAGGCCTCGCGCAGGCTGGGCCAGGGACGCGAGACCGAGCCAGCCATCGAGGAGATTGCCGCCGCCCTCGGACTCTCTCCCGTGGAGGTGCGCGACACTATGCTGAGCGCGCGCAGCGTGCGCTCACTGGATGAGTCCTTCGAAGAGGATGACGAGCGGAGCCTGATAAATGTCCTGCAGGACGAACGCCAGTTCGCCCCAGACAGCGAGGTCATGGAGGATGCCGCCAAGATGCAGCTGGAGAGCGTGCTTGAGAGCCTTGACGAGCGCGAGATGAAGATCATCCGCCTTTACTTCGGCCTCGACGACATCGAGGCGCTGACCCTTGAGCAAATCGGCGGGATCATGAAACTGACCCGTGAGCGCGTGCGCCAACTCAAGGAACGAGCCTTAAGTAAGCTGCGTCATCCCGACCGCTACTCGGCGCTGCTGGCCATCTGTGACGAGACGGAGGTCTTCTAGGAACTGACACCGCCGCCAACGTGAGGCTGGTCACAGACGCAGGACAAGAGCCGGGTTCCTTAAAGGAACCCGGCTCTTTATTGTGTTCTGCCTCGGGAAACTACTATCAGGCGACCTCCGACGATTCACTCCGGCTCCCAGACAGTTTATGAAACGAATCTGCGTCTACTGCGGCTCCAAAGTGGGCATAAACGGCAGCTACGCTGAGGCTGCCACCGCGCTGGGCCGGTCGTTGGCTCGGCGTTCCTGCCGGCTCGTGTACGGGGGCGGCAGCGTTGGCCTTATGGGACGTATCGCCGACGTCGTTCTCAAGGGTGGGGGCGAGGTACTCGGTGTGATTCCCCGCGATCTCTGGCAGCGCGAGCTCGGCCATCGCGGCCTGACCGAACTCGTCGTTGTCGACGACATGCACGAGCGCAAGGCCTTCATGGCCGAGAGCGCCGAAGCCTTCGTCGCCCTTCCGGGAGCCTACGGCACACTGGAGGAACTCTTCGAGGTCATCGCCTGGGCTCAACTCGAGATTCACAACAAGCCAGTAGGCCTGCTCAACACCAACGGTTACTTCGACCACCTGCTGAGCTTTCTCGATCACTCTGTGCAGGAGGGATTCCTGCGCGAGCACCATCGCGATCTGCTCAGAGTCGAGACCGACGCCGAGGCCCTCGTCGACGATCTACTGGCGCACATGGAGGCAGGTCGGTGAGTCCCAACTAGCGGAGTAAGAGCGCCAGAGAGCTCGCCACCCAGCTCGAAGAGACCTACGTCCGCCTCAAGTAGAATTTCGTGGAGGTGGGATGGAAGGGTCCACGGCTCCGGCTTGCCGCACTATTCTGCCTCCGGCATGGTTCCGCCGTCTGTCAGCTCGCCATGTCGTTGAGGCGGTCCCGGAGTTCAGCAGCTTGCTCGAAGTTCTCGCTATCAATGGCCTCCCGCAGCTCCTGCTCGAGCTGCTCGCGTTCGTTCAGGGGCCGCCGGCCACTCAGCTCTTCCACGAGTTCGTCGAGCGCTTCCAGGGACCGAGTCTGCTCAGTGAAGAACTCTTCGGCTTCGACCAGTTCGAGCCCTTCAATCTCCTCGCGCGCGTCAGCAATGATCTTCACCGCATCGTCGAACTCCTCTTCCTGCACCGCCAGCATGGACTTCGCCGTGGCGTGGATGCGCAGTACGTAGGGCCACCACTTCTCGAGATTCTCGCGATCCTCAGCGTGGGCGGCGTAAGCATTTACGAATCGGAACAGATCCATGTTGCGCTGGGTGTCCCGGATCACCCGCTCATACTCCTTGATCTGGAATAGGAAAACGTAGCGCCCATAGACCCGGGCGCTCTCGTCAAACAACTCCTCGCACGAATCATGATCGAGTTCGAAGCCGCGATCAGTGCCGCGATGGGATCGGTGACCCTGTAGAGAAGAGCGGTAGTGATCGAGGGCGAAGTCGCAGTCGTGGGGGCGCTTGCCGTCGGGACGACCGTCGAGGTTTAGTTGCAGGATGCCCTGAAACGCCCCCTGATCGACTCGCACCTGAATCTTGGCGATTCCATCCGTGCCCTTCACCTTGCGGACGTTGGAGTCGGGTTCGTAGTCCCAGCTCTCGAGTAAATCGGTGATGTCCACGTCAGCCTCTTCGACTGTGACGCAATATGATGGCGTTGACCGAGGTGTTGAGCACCACCCGTACCTTACCCCCGCCTGAATTCGATGTCAACGAAATCGTCTCCGGTGCGCAGCGTCCGGCATCCATCGCAGCGGAGGTGGGCTGTAGCAGAGGTCATATTTGGAAACCAACAAAGAAACAGAAGATGGCGGAACTTGCGGAGGTCAGGAATTACTTTTTTGTTAATCGCGTAGTCTAACTGACATTTTTGTAACATCTATCTTCAGGCCAATTCGTGGACACTCCCAACATCGCCATTCCCAGCGATCAGGACCAGCTTGCCGCCCTTCACGGGGTCGGCGAAATTCTCGGCTCCTCTGACGATCTGGAAGACGCACTCCGCAACACCTTGCAGCTAATGTGCGACCGCCTCTGTCTTGCACTTGGCAC
Source organism: Candidatus Latescibacterota bacterium (assembly GCA_036336855.1). Taxonomy (GTDB): domain Bacteria; phylum Latescibacterota; class UBA2968; order UBA8231; family UBA8231; genus JAYZFI01. The sequence continues at coordinate 1,834 of JAYZFI010000004.1, read as the reverse complement.
GCTGAGCATCCTGCAGGAGGATGGAGATGTCGCCATCGACATCGCCCACGGTCTCACCCCAGACGAGATCGAACGCGGTCGCTACAAGGTGGGAGAGGGTATTACAGGTCGCGTAGTGCAGTCGGGCAAACCCGTGATCGTGCCCAGAATCAGCACCGAGCCGCTCTTTCTCGACCGAACAGAAGCGCAGGCAAGGGCTGAAAAAACGCACACTTCCTTCATTTGCGTGCCCATCACCCTACGTTCCGAGGTGGTAGGCACCCTTAGCGTGGACTGCCCTTACGTCGACGACGCCTCTCTCGAACGCAGCGTCCGTCTGCTCTCCATCGTCAGCGCCATGGTGGCTCAGAATGTGGCCTCACGACGACTAGCCCAAGCCAAGTGGACTACTCTACGCGACGAGAACCTACGGTTGCAGTCCGAGCTCAAGGATCGGGCCCGGCCTACCAACATCATTGGCACGTCTCGAGCCGCACAAGAGATGGGCACCCTCATTCAGACGGTAGCACCTTCGGATGCCACGGTTCTCATCCGGGGCGAATCCGGTACCGGTAAGGAGCTCGTTGCCGACGCCCTGCACTATCACAGCCTGCGCGCCAACGGCCCTTTCGTGAAGGTGCACATCGCCGCGCTGCCGGAAAGCCTGGTGGAAGCAGAGCTGTTCGGATACGAGAAGGGGGCCTACACCGGCGCCACCACCGCCAAGGCCGGACGCTTCGAACGAGCCGATGGGGGCACCATCCTCCTCGACGAGATCGGCGAGCTCACCCCGCCGGTGCAGGTGAAGCTGCTACGCGTCCTGCAGGCCCGCCAAGTGGAGCGTCTCGGTAGCGACAAGATGACGAACATCGACGTCCGCATCATCGCCTCCACTCATGTGGACCTCGAGACGGCGGTCGCCGAGGGCCGGTTCCGCGAAGACCTGTTCTACCGACTCAACGTCTTTCCCATCTACGTGCCCCCTTTGCGGGAGAGGAAATCCGACTTGCTCCTGCTGGCCGACGGCTTCCTCGAGAAGTACGGCAAGAAGCACGGCAAACTCATGCGTCGAATCTCCACGCCGGCCATCGACATGCTCACCAGCTATCACTGGCCCGGAAACATTCGCGAGCTCGAGAATTGCATGGAGCGTGGCGTCCTGCTCAGCATAGACGGCGTCATCCACGGACACTACCTGCCGCCAACGCTGCAGACCCCCATATCTTCCGGCACCCCGGTTAGCGGCTCCCTCAAAATGCTGACGAACGCCTACGAGCGGGAGATCCTCTCCGAGGCACTCAAAGGGGCCACGGGGAACGTTGCGAAAGCAGCGCGAATGCTGGGAACGACGGCACGAATCTTCACGTACCGAGCTAGAAAGCTCGGACTCGACCCCAAGAGCTATCGAGCCTGACTTGTTGCGGTAGCACCTTTTCGCGTGCCTGATGACTTACAAAACTGTAGTAATAAATCTCAACCTGACATTATTGTTACCAACCGACAGATCTTCTTGCCGTTAATCGGATCTTTTAAGGCCCATATTTACAATATTTTACGCAAACTCAAGAAGACCCAACCTCGTCTGGCACCATCCTTGCAAAGCTAGTGACCAAGCAGCTGCACCTGCTGCGCATGACAGAGTCATCATCACCCCACGTAACGCCCCACATCCCGAGAGGAGCGGCACCTGCACGATGCTCACCCCTAACCTGAGTAGGGAGATGTTCGAGAATGCACCCTCATAGCGTATTTGACGACGACGAACGTTACCAAGCGGGCAGCCGGCTGAGCCGGTTCACCGTTCCTGCGCTCGCCGGTCTGGCTGCTCTTCTGCTGCCAGACTCGGCCGCTGCCG
>JAYZFI010000003.1:0-48929 GCA_036336855.1 Candidatus Latescibacterota bacterium | reverse complement strand
TAGCCATCAACCACGTCGATCACTTCCACTCCCGCATTGCCATCGGAAAACCACATAGATACGGAGATCACTCTCTCCGCTCTGGACATCTCGGGACTTCGCGGACCCAGCCAAGGTGACGACAGGCTCGTGGCGGGGGCTTGTTGCCGCCGTTAGGACCGACCTTCATGTTTGCTGCATCGTGATTTGATGCACCCATAGCTCAATTGGATAGAGCATCTGACTTCGGATCAGGAGGTTGGGGGTTCGAGTCCCTCTGGGTGCACCGTTTATTTACAACTTATTGATTATTCACAAGTTATAAGTTATTCTCGAGTAGTTGAAGTCGCTTGAAAATACCCCGAATGAGCACAGAATCAGCTGCTCACTTGGGGTATTTTTCTTGTGAAAATCCGTCGTTGTTATGACCTGTTTTTGACCGACAGAAAGGTCTGTGGATGTAGTGAATCGACCCTCCGATTCTATGACTATGTGATCGGAAAACTGATTTCGTATCTGAAGGATTCCGATGCATCCGTAGCAGACCTACAGACCCACATCCTCCCCTTTTTTTCTTCTCTTCAACAGCAGAATCTGGCTCCCAGCAAACCAACCTGGCGGTGCCACTTCGCCCACACACCGAAGTTCATCTGCAGCGTATATTGTTGCCTCTCATGTCCAATTCCGCGCCCACGACTTCCGCGGGCGACGTGCTGCGCAACCTCGTCGTCGGCCTGACCGTCAGCTTCGTCGCCCTGAGTTTGGGCGCCGCCTTCGGCATTCTGTCCGGCCGCGGCGCCTTCGCCGGCATGATCTCCGCCGGGATAATTTCGCTAATCACGGGCCTGCTGGGCGGCACCCGGGTTCAGTGCTCGGGTCCCACAGCACCGATGAGCGTGGTCACCGCCACCATCGTCGCAGTCGCCTACGGCCGCATTCCCACTGATCTCCCCGGCGTCTCTACCGACCACTTCATCAACCTGGTGATCTTATTGTCAGCGGGATTGCTGCTGGTGATTGCGGTGCTGCGCCTCGGGCGGTTCATCAGCCTCGTACCGAATGTGGTGATTTCCGGCTTCATGAACGGCATCGCCTTGCTCATCTGGGCCGGGCAGATTGAGAAGCTCTTCGGTCTTGGCGACTACACCCCCTTCGTCGGATCTCTCGCCGCCAATCTCGGCGTCGCAATCGCCACTTTGGTGGTTATCTGCCTCTGGCCGGTGATGGTGGACGCCTGGCTGCCGTCTATAGAGCACTTCCGTCCACCATCTTCTCTTGTCGCCCTCGTTGCCGTCACCGTAGGTGTGCACCTCCTCGATCTCAAGATCGGCACCATCGAGCTTGGCGGCAGCTTTGCCGACGCCGGTGGCCTCTTTGGCCTGTTGCAGAGCCAATGGCCCAACGATTGGTCCCTACCCGTGCTCTTCCTTGCCCTGCCCTTCGCCCTGCAACTGGCGGCGCTCTGCTACCTCGACACCCTCCTCACATCGCTGGTCGTCGACCGAATGACGCAAACACCGACTCGCCGGAACCAGGAGCTTGCCGCTCAGGGGGTGGCCAACGGTGTCGTGGGGTTGTTCGGGGGCATCCCAGGAGCACAGGCAACGATTCGTTCCGTGCTCGTCATTAAGGAGGGCGGAACCCTTCGCCTGACGGGCATCGCTATCGGCGGCTTCGTTCTTCTGGAGATGGTTCTGCTCCAAGACTGGATTTCCACCATTCCCCAGGCGGTGTTCGTCGGCATTTTGCTCAAGGTGGGCTACGACGTGCTCGATACTGAGACCCTCATCGCCTATGCAGATCGCCTGACCGGGAGATCGAAACCGGCTACAGCGATCTTCGTCGGGAACTTGGAGATGCTCATCATCACAGGCACTACCCTGTCGACGCTAATATGGGATCTCAACACCGCCGTTGTTGCCTTCACCGCAGTGGTTTTCGTAATCAATCGCTACCTCAGACCCGAAAATTGCATTCGCGACCTAAAACCCTTTGGCCATCCGGCCCACGAGGAGTGACAGGAACAGTAGAACCACATGTGATCATCTCGATCCACGGTGTGACAGCCAATACGAAAGCAGAGTAGTCCTTCGCTCGACTCATAGAAACAGACCGCCCGCGGCACTCGCTGCTGATTCCGGTCTCGGAGAAGTGGAATTGAAGCAGCGCGTGCAGATGGCCCATGGGTCCCACGGTGAAGAACTGCATGAAGTGGTTGTAACCCGGTGTCGGGCTGATGGCCAGCATTACTGGTAGCTCCCCCCACCCGCCGGCGCCGGCAGCATAGGCACCAGCGCTCCTCCTTCACCCGATGGATCAGGTGCAGGGTACCCCCCAAGTCCACCACCAGACGTCGGATAGGTGTCAACCCAGGGGCTCCGCGTCGCTCCACGACCCGGGGTCTGCGGGGCCATCGGACCAGCGGAAGAGGAAGGGTCCGTGGTGGTCGCCAATCATCGCGTGCAGCCTGCCGTTTCCATCCAGGGACAGCGCCGGCCCGTAGTGGTTGTCGATGCCCTCGCCAAGCGTCTGCGTCTGGCTCAGCGATGCCGCGCCGTCGGCGACGAGATCACAGACACCGAGGCAAATCTGGGCGCGGTCGCCTTGCTTGACGGATGCATCTACCCAACCGACAAGCAACTGCCGCCCCGCGCGCCCGAGCTTGGAGCTGAGTCCGTAGCCGACAGCCCGATCGGAACCCCGTTCGGACAGCAGGAGCGGATTCAAGGGGGTGACCGCGAGCTTCAGCCCGGTGCAACGGGCTGCTCGACATCGACAAAGCTCAGCAAAGGGCGCGAGAACTCCTCGTCGTTGCCCAGCTTCGCCAACACCAGCTCGCGGAAATGATCGGTAGCCTTCGGGGAGTGCCGATAGTTGGAGGAGACTTGGAAGGCCTGATGCCCCGCTTGCAGCCACTCCTCGCACGCGTCGAGTTGCAGGAACTCGGCCAGGCGGGTCATCACCTGCTGCGGGGGATCGTGCTCGAAGTAGTGGAAGAACCGATCCGGGTGCTGGTGCTGTAGTTGTCGGAACCAGGCGAACTCGTCAACAATCGCCTTCAGCGTCGCCAATATGTCAGCTTCCCCGTCCAGGCCGTCGAAGAGGCGCACGTGGCCCTTGCGCATGTTGGACACAGCACAGTCCAGCGGATTGCGCACCGGCATGAGGAAGCGTAGCGCTGGGTTTCGCGTGAGCATCTCGCCGAGGTCGACGCCGTTGCGGCGAATGTGGTTACTTGTGCGCAGCGACTCCTTCCACACCAGGCAAATAGGCTGATCCTTGGGCGCCATCGCTCCAATGGCCTCGCGCATCTGCGGCCGATCCTCCACTGCATGCGAATGGCGGATCGAACCACCGTGCTTGCCGCGGCGACCGGTCTGTGAGGCACGCAGGGCGTAACGGACGAAGCGCTCGAAGGTCTCTTCGCTGTAGTTGGCGAGGAAGTCGATACGTGGATCGCCAAAAACCCGGCCGCCAGCGTGGTTAAGCACCTGGCAGCGCGGGTGCAGGTAGAGGACGGAGGCAGTGAGAGTGGTGAGGTTGCGGTAAGGCCCGAGAGTCAGACAGACGGTGCGTAGAGTCTCCGTGCAGACGTTGTCGCAGGCACGCAGATCGCGCTCTTTCTCGATGCGGTCCCAGATCAGAGAGCGCACCTTCCCCCCGATTTTTCTGGCGGACAGGTTCACAGGCGTGTGTCCTGGCGGAACAGGCTCGCCGATTCAGGCGCCTCGCGATCTCGGAGGGCTGCCGGCTTTCCTCAAAGGTGAGAAAATCGATCTGGCGCTGCCACTTCGCCACACACCGAGGTCGGGCCGTATATTGCCTCCTTTGATTTCCGAGTCTACTTCCCCTGATGTTCGAGTCCGCTTCTCCGTCCACGACATCCACTGGAGGCGCACACCTCCTCGATCTCGAGGTCGGCACGCTGCGCCTGGCGGGCATCGCCATCGACGGCTTCACACTCTTTGGAGATAGTGCTGCTCCAGGATTGGATCTCCACTATTCCTCAGCCGGTGTTCGTCGGCATTCTGCTCAAGGCGGACTACGACGTGCTCGACATCGAGACCCTCATCGCCTACGCGGCTAGCCTCACCATCAAAGCGAGACCAGCGACAGCGATCGCCCACTTGGGGATGTTCATCATTGCCGGCACCACCCTAGCCCTGAAACCCTTCGGCCATCTGCCCACGGGGACTGACAGATAATGCCTAAACTTGACGGAAAGACCGCGGTCATCACCGGTGCCGGTGGCAAGAACGGCATCGGCCGTGCCATCGCGTTACGCCTAGCCCGCGATGGGGCCGATGTCGTCGTCAATGACCTGACTCTGGAAAGCCCCAGAGGCTGGGGTGGCATCCGTGCTTTGAAGGAAGAAATCGAGGCCATGGGCAGAAGGTCAGAGGCCATCGCCAGTTCTGTCGCGGAACCTAACGACGTGCGCAGGCTAATCGACATCGCCGTCGAACGCCTTGGGGGCGTGGACATTCTCGTCAACAACGCCGGCGCCGCCGCTGGACCCGACCGCCAGCCCATCGTCGACCTGCCGGAGTCGGAGTGGGACCGCGTGCAATCTGTCAATGCCCGCGGCACCTTCCTCTGCTGCCGAGCGGCCGCGCGCGTGATGATCGAAGGTGAAAAAGGCGGCCGCATCATCAACATCGCGTCGCTGGCCGGACTGCGTGGCATCCCCCGCTTCGGCGCCTACTGCGTTTCCAAGTTCGCCGTCGTCGGCCTCACGCAGGTGCTGGCCCTAGAGCTGGCGCTCCATCAGATCACCGTAAACGCGATTTGTCCGGGCCTGGTGGACACCGAGCGCGTAATGGGAATGGCCAGCGGCCTCAAGCCGGAGGGCACCACCACAGAGAATTACCGCAAGGAGATGATCGCCTCCGCCTCCGCCAAGAACCCCATGGGCCGAGTTGCTACCAGTCAAGACATCGCTCGCTCCGCCGCCTTCCTCGCCTCCGACGAGGCCGACTACATCACCGGCCACTCGCTGACCGTGACTGGCGGCGCCGACCTGCCGTTGCCTCTGTAGCTGCTCCGCCTCTGTTCACGAAGCCGGGCAGGGCCGAATGTCATCAGACGTCATCTGTCGTATCCCTGCGCGGGAGGCGACAGGCGAAGACCTGCGCTATCACCGCCTCGTAGGCACTTCTTGTTCGCGGGTCACGTCGAGCTTCCGTCCACCTAAGCGTTCAGCCGCTGCTGACCGCCAACGTCACCCGGGCTACAATCTGCATTCGCACTGGCGGAAAAAAATCCTCCGCCTGCTGACCCGAGTTGATGAGGAACTCCCCTTCCTGCACGACGATCTTCCCTACCGGCAAGGCTACCGGCTGGCCGAAGGGAATGAAGCGATTGAGGAGAAAGCCGTCCTCGTCGAGAAAGCGCAGGTCGTAATGCATCCACAGCGCCTGCTCGAAGCCATTGCGAAACTCGATGAAGAACGGCCCCTCTACCTCGGTGCTGCCGTTTGGGGCGCGCAGCAGGGGCAGGGGCAGCCACAGCACGGAGTCGACAATCACCGCCTCGCCCAGATCCGCCGATACCGCCTCCAACACGAGCTCCCAACTCAAGTCCTCCTCGTTCGGCAGCCCGACCGCGTTGCCATCGCCACAGGCGCTGAGGACACCCGCCAGCGCACCGGTCAACAAAAACCCGAGAACACGCCCACCGACACCCAACCCAATCGCGTCTGAACCACCGCCCCGGAGTTGGCGCCGCGCCCACCCGAGAAGCCCACCCACGCGCTCCGTCACCACGCTATTTGCCTTCCGCGCCACTCTGATCTTAGTCTCTCGCTGCGATGACTGATCCTCTGTTTCGCTTCTTGCAGATCAACGATCTCCACCTCACGGCCGAAGGAGATCGATTCGCAGGCGCCACCGCCCGCGTCGAGTGGGTCGCCGACTCGGTGCAGCGCGGTGACTTCGGCGACATTCGCTTCCTCGTCAGTGTCGGCGACCAGGCCCAGGGCGGCTCGCCGAAGCAGCTCGTCGGTGATCTGAAGCGCTTTCACTCCGTCTTCGATCCCGTCGGCCTTCCAGTCTACGCCGTACCCGGCAATCACGACTCCCATGAAGACCAGTCGAAGCTGCAAACCCCGTTTCTTGCCGCTTTCGAGCGCGAGACGATGAACTTCACCTTCCGCGAGAGCGATTTTCGCTTTGTCATGCTAGACAACTGCTCCAGCGGCCAAGCCTCGCCAGAAGCCTACGCCCGCCGCGCCGCCTGGCTGCAGCAGACCTTAGAAGCCCACGCCGAAGAGAAGATCATCCTCTGTTGCCACATTCCACTGGTGCCGATGCGCGAGCGCGACGCCCTCAAGCGCTCGCTATATCCCCTTGACGCCACCTGGTGCCTGGAACCGGAGATCCTCAAGCTCGTCCACGCCCACGCCGATGCCGTGCAAGCTGTGCTCTGCGGCCACCTGCACCTGACGGGAATGGTCTGCGTGCGCTCCATAATCCACATTTGCCTCGCTGGCACCGCGTGCTACCCCTGCGACATCGGCGTGTACAGCGTGTACGAAGACCGCATCGACGTCGAGGTGCGACAACTGCCCTTAGAGCTGCTGGCCCACAAGGACACCGACCTGCACGGCAAGGTGCGCCGGAAGGTCGACCACATTGACGACGTGCACCCCACCCACGTGGAGTACGTCATGGGCACAGTGGACGAGCGTAAGTTCGTCATTCCCTTAAAGTGCTGATCGGCCTCGGTCCGACTCACCCCGCTCGCTGTCCAGCCAGTACTCACACCGTGCTGGCCACCTTGCGCAAACGGGCCACAAAAAATCCCTCCCGCACCCCATCGGGCAGCACGCGCAACGTTCCCGCACTCACCCTTTCGTCGTAGGTCTCCCCCTCCCACTCGCGCAGCCCCGCCGTCGCCAACTCACCGGGGACCTCGGCCATCTCCTTCACCTCCAGCGCCGTCCCAAAGCGCTCCAGCAACCCGCTGACGATCGCTTCGTTCTCCTCCGGCGCCAACGTGCACGTACAATACACCAGCACCCCTCCAGGCTTCAGGCAATGCACCGCCGAGATCGCCAGTTTGTTCTGCTTGCGCGCCATCTCGCGGATCTTCTTCCCACTCCAGTAGCGAAAGCTCGCCCGGTTGTCGAGATGAAAGCGCCCCTCCGATGTGCATGGCACGTCCAGCAGTACGTGGTCGAAGCGCTCCGGCACCTTGTGCCACACACCGGCACCATCACCGAGATACGTGTCGGCGATCGTCACCCCGCAACGCTCGAGATTTCGCTGTAATCGAAAAAAACGCCCGCGCACCGCCTCTACCGCCGCCAGCCGACCCTTGTTGTCCATCTGCTCAGCGAGGTGAATCGTCTTGCCCCCCGGCGCCGCTGCCAAATCCAGCACCTCTTCGCCGGGCTGCGCCTCTAGCGCGAGCACCGGCACCGCGCTAGAGGGGCTCTGCACGTACACGCGCCCCTCCCGCGCCGCCGGCGAGTCGGTCAGCACCGACCGCTGCTCCAGCATCACGCGGAAAACCCCCGCTGGCCACCCCACCAGTTCCGGCGCCAACCCGAGGGCACGCAGTTCTTTCAGCGCCGCCTTTTCGTCGGTGAGCAGACGGTTCACGCGAAAACAGGGCGTCGTCGGCTGCTCGAATGAGGCCGTCACCGCCGCTAGCCGCTCGGCCGGCACGAGCTGTGCGAGCCGCCGCAGAAACTCTTCCGGCAGCGACACCGCCCCCATCTTCACGGCGTCCGCCTCTTTCCGCCTCCTATCCTTGCGCTGCTTCGCCATATTTGAAAGAGCAGACCTTGAAAATCCGAAACACACGAACGCAGCACCAAGCAGTGCGAGCGCCCGGTAAAGATAACCCGTGACACCCCTGCGCCATTTCCTCGTCGCCCTCCTACTACTCCTGACGCTCACCATCGTCGGCGTCATCGGCTACGTCAAGTTCGAGGGCTACAGCGTGCGCGAGGCGATCCATGTGACAGTGATCACCCTGAGCACCGTCGGCTACAGTGCCGTCCAGCCGCTGACTCCCACTGAGGAGTGGTTCACCATTGTCTTCATCATGTTCGGCTTCGCCGTTGCCGGTATCACCGCCTTCGTCGTGCAGGGCGAGTTACACACCCCATCCCCACCCAGACTCTAGAGTCCGCAGGTATGGATTTGAGTAATAATCCCCTTCATTAGGAGAGGAATTCCGTGATCCTGTGGCGCCAATTTCCCGACATGGCGCCTCCGTATGCCAAGTGTTTATCTAGTTTGCGCTGCACCCAACAGCTCTCGCGCCAGCGTAGGCAGTAGCGCAGATCGCGAGAAACCCCATCTTTATCCCTTATATCTATGCCTGAATTCAGCTCCGGTATCCAGCAGGTCATCGACGGCCAAGGCGTGCCCATCTCCGTGGCCGGCATGACGATCGTCTTCAGTGTCCTCACCACCATCGCCGGCTTCATCGCCATGTTGCCCAAAGTTCTCGAGTGGGTCAACAAGGTGCTACCTGAGAGCGCGCACCACGGGCCCACCTCCCGTCCGGTGCCCAAGACCATGCCGGCCCCTGTCACCGGAGACCTATCGTCTATCGCCGCCGCCGCGCTGGCCTACCACACCCGGCACTTCCAAGGGACCACCACCCGAGATGACACGCGGCCGCGCCATTCACCGGCGTGAGAGGCCTACGCCGTGAGCGCCCTCTACGACTTCCTCGGCACCACCGGCTTCGCCAACATGAATTGGGGCAACTGCCTCATGATCCTCATCGGCCTCATCTTCATCTTCCTGGCCATCGCCAAGGATTACGAGCCTCTGCTGTTGCTACCTATCGGCTTCGGTGCCATCGTCGGCAACATCGGGTCGATGGACAGCATGGCTTTGAGCGTGTACGACGAGGGCTCAGTGCTTTACTACATCTACTTCGGCGTCAGCCAGGGAGTGTTCCCGCCGCTCATATTCCTCGGCATCGGCGCCATGACCGACTTCTCTGTCATGCTCTCCAACCCGCGGCTCGTGCTCTTGGGAGCGGCGGCGCAGATGGGCATCTTCATCACTTTCATGGGCGCCCTCTATCTTGGCTTTGCCCAGGAAGAGGCCGCCGCCATCGGGATCATCGGCGGCGCTGATGGCCCCACGGCGATCTTCCTGTCCTCTAAGCTAGCACCCCACTTGCTCGGTGCTATCGCCATCGCCGCCTACTCCTACATGGCCCTGGTACCGGTCATTCAGCCGCCGGTGATGAAGCTGCTCACCACCCGCAAAGAGCGGCTTATCCGCATGAAACCACCCCGCCAAGTGAGCCGCCGCGAGAAGATCGTCTTCCCTATCGCCGCCTTCTTGATCGCCGCCATCATCGCTCCCGGATCGCTGGCTCTGGTGGGCATGCTCATGTTCGGCAACCTGCTTAAGGAAAGCGGCGTCACCGAACGCCTCGCCGAGACAGCGCGCACTGCCTTCGTGGACGTGGTGACAATCCTACTCGGCTTTTCCGTGGGCGCGAGCACCCAAGCCCAGACGTTCCTGACGCCAGATTCAGTGGGCATCTTCGCCCTCGGTGCCGCTTCCTTTGCTGTCGCTACCGCCAGCGGCGTTCTGTTCGCGAAGTTTATGAACCTCTTCACCAAAGAGAAGGTGAACCCCCTAGTGGGGGCCGCCGGCGTCTCCGCCGTGCCCGACTCCGCCCGCGTCGTGCAAATGGTGGGCCACCAAGAAGACCCGCACAATCATCTGCTCATGAACGCCATGGCCCCCAACGTAGCTGGCGTCATCGGCTCGGCGATCTGCGCCGGCATCCTCTGGTCGGTGATGGTGAAGTGAGACGTCAAGGGTATCCTGAGGTAGCTCGCCAAGAAGGAGCATATATGAGAGACTACACGGTTGTGATTGAACAGGATCCAGAGACCGGCCTATTCGTCGGCTACATCCCGGCCGTCTATTCGCTCACAGGGTGCCACCGTGAACGAACTGAATGCGAACCCCCGCTCGACGGATCCCAGGCAGCGCAGGCGTGGAGACGTTCGCCCCATGCAGAGTAATAGCTAAGCGATGACCAAGAGAGTCCAGTTCATGTGCACGGCCTTCCGCGACGGCTTTCAGTCCGTCTACGGAGCCCGTGTCCTCACCCCCGATTTCCTGCCCGCTCTCGAGGCGGCACGCGACGCCGGCATCGACTACTTCGAGGCCGGAGGTGGAGCCCGCTTTCAGTCGCTCTACTTCTACTGCAACGAAGACGCCTTTGATATGATGGACGCCTTCCGCGCCTCCGCCGGCCCGGATGCCAATCTCCAAACCCTGTCTCGCGGCTCGAACGTCGTCTGCCTCGACTCTCAGCCCAGCGACATCATCAAGCTCCACGCCGACCTGTTCGCCAAGCACGGCATCACCACCATCCGCAACTTCGACGCCCTCAACGACGTCGAGAACCTCGTGCACTCCGGCCGGTGCATCGTTGAAGCCGGTCTCAAGCATCAGGTCTGCGTCACCATGATGGCCCTGCCACCGGGTTGCTCCGGCGCCCACGACGCCGCGTTCTACACTCAGACATTGCGTCAAATCCTCGACGCCGAAATTCCCTTCGATTCCGTCTGCTTCAAGGACGCTTCCGGCACCGCCGTGCCTGCCACCGTCTTCGAGACCATCGTGCAGGCGCGCAAGCTGCTACCCGAACGCACCTTCATCCACTTCCACACCCACGAGACCGCCGGCATCGCCGTCAGCGCTTATAACGCCGCCCTTGACGCTGGCGCTGACGCCATTGATCTGTCGTTGGCGCCTGTCTCAGGCGGCACCTGCCAACCCGACGTCCTCGTCATGTGGCATGCTCTTCGCAATACCGAGTACGACCTCGGCGTCGATGTAGTGAAGGTTCGCGAGGCGGAAGAGGTCTTCAAGGAGTGCATGGCCGATTACTTCCTTCCGCCGGAAGCTGTCGCCGTCGAGCCCATGATCCCTTGGAGTCCGATGCCGGGAGGCGCGCTCACCGCCAACACCCAGATGCTGCGCGACAACGGCATCATGGACCGCTACACCGAAATGATCAAGGCCATGAGCGAGGTTGTCGAGCGCGGCGGCTTCGGGACCTCTGTGACGCCGGTGAGTCAGTTCTACTTCCAGCAGGCCTTCAACAACGTCATGTTCGGCCCTTGGGCAAAGATCGCTGACGACTACGGTCGCATGGTGCTTGGCTACTTCGGTAAGACCCCGGTGCCGCCCGATCCCGAGATCGTCAAACTCGCTGCCGATCAGCTGGGAATGAAGCCCACTACCGAATCGCCTCTCGCCCTCAACGACGCCGACCCCCACAAGGGCATCGACGCCGCCCGTCGCAAGCTGTCCCAGGAGGAGCTCGAGCGCACCGACGAAAACATTTTCATCGTAGCCTCCTGCGGCGACAAAGGCATTGCCTTTCTTAAGGGTGAGGCCGAGCTCGGCATTCGCAAAGGTCAGCCCGAGACCTCCATGCCGGCGGCCAATCCCGTCGCCGCCGAGGCTCGGAGGGAAGCCGCACTCCCCTCCGAGCCAACCCCCACTAGCCCTACCGCCTACAACGTCAGCATCGACGACAAAAGCTACAACGTCGTCGTCGACGGCTGCCGCGTGCAGGTGGGTGATCAGATCTTCTCCGCCGGCATCGGCGAAGGCGTCGACGCCGCTCCCATCGCCTCGGTACCGACTGCGCCTCCTCAAGAAGCGGCACCTGACGCACTGGCCGCTCCTGCTGCCGAGGGCACTTCGGTCGAAGCCCAAGTTCCAGGCAAGGTTCTGCGCATCGAGGCCCCAGTTGGCGCCGAGGTGGAGAACGGAGATGCCGTGCTTGTCCTCGAGGCTATGAAGATGGAGATCCCCATCCAGGCTCCCGTCGCCGGTACTGTGGCCAGCATAAGCGTCGCCGAGGGCCAACAGGTCGCCGCTGGAGACGTGCTCGCCTCGATCGCCCCGGCCTGACCCTGACGGATACTATGGTTGACGACTTCGGCAGGAGTCCGACTCTGCCCGCCGATCGAATGCCCGATCTGCTCGAGCGTCCGCGGTTCGACACCACCAAGCTGCTGAAGGAACCGCTTTGGGCAGTCCTTCCTCGACTCATTCATCGCGAAGACGGCATACGCTATCTTGCTGGGTTGGAGGGTTTCTTGTGTGCGAAAAGGGTGGAGCTGCCGCAGACCCGGCCGCATTTCGAGTTCACTTAGGGAGACATCCCCAACGCACATGATTCCCCACTGGGGAAGCCACCTTCTTCAACTTCGACTGCTGCGACTATGGATGGCGAGCCTATGATCTCGCGAGTCGTACTCCGTTTGTTTCGCACAAGCGAACGCAACGGGCGGCGGTACCAACACCTACCGATGAAAGCAATTTCTTACCGGGTATGACGCCGTGCGTTCGTCACAGGAGTGCACTCCCCAGGGTCTGTTCGTGCGATTTCGTCAGATCTGGCACATGAGATTGTACCCATACACCGTGCACGTCCATGGAAGGAACATGAATGCCGTGGACGGCACCTACCGGACCCGGTGCCTCCTGCTGCGGCGCTCGGCGGACCGGATTAAGGAGAAAGCCGATGAAACGTGTCGCCAAGCCCGAAGGAGCCTTCAATATCGTCCTCGAAGAGGTGAACCGACCCGCTGTCACTCCCACGGAAGTGCAGATCCGGGCCGAGTGCTCCTTGATCAGCCGCGGCTCAGAGATCTGGCGCCGCTACGTGCGCGAAGAGGCTATCGATCATCGCATGATGGGTTATTCTCTCGTTGGTCGCATCTCAGATATGGGATCCGAAGTCGAGGGCTTCCAGGTGGGCGACCGGGTCGCCGCCCTGGCTCCCCACGCCGAGTACGTGACCGTGGAGGTCGTAAATCCGAGTCACCATCCGACGGTTGTGATTCTGCCTGATTCCGTCTCCACCGAGGCCGGCACCTTTTGGCCCCTGTGCACAAGCTCAGTCCTGTGGATGTGGCAGACTGAATCGGGTCCCAACGACAACATGGTCATCCAGGGCCAAGGCCTAGTAGGCAGCGGCTGTATGCTCGCCGCCCGCGCCCAAGGCGTGGGGCGCATCATCGGCATCGACACCCTTCCCCTACGCTGCGAGCTCGCCCGCGAGCTCGGGATCGATGAAATCATCGACGCCAGCTCCGCTGATCCTGTGCAGAGCGTACAGGAGCTCACCGACGGCGAGGGTGCGGACGTCGTTGTCGAAGCCGTGGGCGGGCGCGCCGGAGCCGAGGCTTTCGCTCAGGCCCAGGACATGCTCAAGCGCGGCGGCCTGTTGCAGGTGTTGGGGCTCTATGAGGACGAGCCGCTACCGCTCTATTCGGGCAAGATCATGGGCAAACGTATTGTCGGCAGCTACGTCGACGGCAGTCTGCGGCCTCAGGGCTCAGATCACGCCTTGGAGCTGATGGCCACCGGGCAGATTCCCTTCGACCGCATGATCACCCATCGCTTTTCCTACACCGACGCAGCAGAAGCCTTCGATCTGCTCTACCATCAGCTTGGCGAAACCATGGCGGTTCTGCTCACCTGGGAAGAGCAGTGAAATACGACACCCGCTAGAGTGCCCGTCGATCCGTACCGGCCTGCACGTCGTGTGTCTACATGGACGTGGCTGGCGGCAATCTCGGAAAATAGAAAGTGGAAATGCCCGTCGTCTCGAGTAGCGATTTCACCTAGCCGGCCGTTCTTAGACGTCCCGACCACACCTCCCGCACCGGGCCACCGTCGTCGAGCAGGAGCTGTCCGGCGTCGCCGAATCCGGAAAGCACTCCTGTTAGCCACTCCGAACCCTCTTTAACGACGACCTGCTCACCGACGCCAACGCACCGGTTGTGCCAATCCTCGCGCAAGCCGGCGAATCCGTGCTCGCTCCAGACCGCCAGTCTCGCCTCCAGCATATTGAGCAGATCGGGCAGCACATGTACTGGAGAGAACTTGTTTCCCGTCTCCACGAACAGTGATGTCGCTGGTTGGTCGATCTCGTCCGCCTCTTGCTCGGTCATGCGGACGTTAAGTCCTACACCGACGACCACCGTCCGTTGTGTGTCGGCGTCTCCCTCAGGCAGCTCCGGCAGGATACCCGCAATCTTCCGCCCCTGGACCTGCGCGTCATTGGGCCACTTGGTCTGGGGTTGGCTCACGCCGAGGCTCTCGACGCATTCCGCTACGGCGAGGGCTGCCGCCATTGACAGTGACGTCAACTGCCGCATCGGTGTGTTTGTCTGGATCGCAAAGGAAAAGCAGAGGTCGCGACCGGGGCGGGCGATCCAGATGCGATCACCTTGACCGCGGCCGGCCGTCTGCCAATGGGTGGCCAGCACGTAACCATCGTGCAGCGGCTCTCCGCGCTCGATTTTCTCAATGAGCGGAGTGTTCGTCGATGGCATCTCGTCAACCCAGACGGGCTTCTCGAACCTCATGACGTGCCCTCTCGCACGGGGCTGGACTGGCAGGCCAGGAATTTCTGCTCGAACTCGGGGCTGCCGTCATCGACGGTGGTCTCCAAACGGATCCCGGGCTGAAATCCTTCGGCCTCTCCCAGGTAGAAAGCCTCGTGTCGCTGTTGCTCGTTAGAGAAATGGATCCTCGCCCCAGACGCGAACACCACACTCGTGATCTTTCGCGGCTCGCTTAGACCCGCGTCGCTGCGTAGCGCGTTGACAGCCTCTTCGTCGATGTCCACTCCCAACCCCGAGCCTTCGGGGACAACGAATTCTCCGTCGACGACCGGGGACAGTGCACAGAGCTGGCGATCCCAGATGGTGTGCCCCGCGAGGTTGGACAACACTGCCTGCTCGCAAGTGCAGGCCACGTGGGCAAGCCAGGCCACCCGCAAGCTCGTTCCCAGCGTTTGAATCCAGAACGGTAGCGCTGCCGTTGCCGCCACTTCGGAGCGGCGACGCACAACTTCCAATTCGGCGCCTCCAAGAACGAAGGCGTCGCACAGCCCGCGCTGGATCTGTTCCAACGCCGGCACGCCGGTGTCCCAATTTGGGATGGAGAGCACGTGGCAGCAGCCGCTACCGTAGTGGGCGGCGATGGGCAACTCGATCTCGCCCTGCAGCCTCTCGTAGCCGTCGGCGTCGCGTTGGGGTATCGGCGACTCGAAACCCGCCACGCAGCCAATTCTCGACAGCGCCTCGAGCACGGGCAGAGCCGACTCGGCGTTGCGTAGATGGCCGTTGAAATCGAGCCAGAGCTGGATCTCGTCCCCCACGGCGTCAGCCGCTGCCTGGGCCTGCACGATGGGATCCCACCAGGGCCTGCACTTCGTCTTGTATACGCGATAACCCCGATCCCGTGCCGCACGAGCGTGTTCGGCAAGCAGATGTGGAGGCACCTCTGCCGTCCAGTAACCCAGCGACACACGTTTGCGGACCTGTCGTCCCATCAGGGCGTGCGCCGGCACGTCCAGGGCGCGGCCCACGGCGTCGTAGCACGCCATCTGCACACCCCCATGACGGATCTGTCGCAGCCCTGCCACCGCATCGCTACCGATGAACCCGCTGATATCTGTGGGTGCTCCCATGGCATCCCCATAGCCCACCGATCCGTCTTCCAGCTCCACCCTGTAGAGGCTAACCCGGTTGGCAAAGCTGAGCAGCCCGGAGCGCACGAGGTGCGGAGCGAGATCTTCGCGAAAGGGAATTGTGAGGGGGATAACCCGAATGTTCTTGATAAGAATCGCCATTGTCCGCTCATTATCTCGCTGTCATCGAGTCCCATTAAAGGCCATTTGCCCGTGACCGTCAGCCCCGTCCTCTACGAGCAGCACATGCACACGCCCTTGTGCGGACACGCCCAAGGGGAGCCGGAAGACTACGCTCGCGTCGCCCACGAACACGGTCTCAAGGGAATCGTCGTCACCTGCCACAATCCCATCGACGACGGCTGGTCGGCAGGTGTCCGCATGTCTATCTCCGACTTCGACAACTACACGGTGATGGTGGAAGCTGCTCGGCTGGAGTGGGAAGGCAGGGTCGACGTTCGTCTCGGGCTGGAGAGCGACTACTACCCGGGTTGCGAGCCGTGGCTTGAGAAACTGCACGTCATGGCTCCTCTGCATCACGTTCTAGGATCGGTGCACCCTCAGGTAACCGACTATCAGCAACGCTATTACAACGGCAGCATCGAAGACTATCAACGGCTCTACTTCGAGCATCTTGCCCAAGCGGCGGAGAGCGGGCTCTTCGACACTCTCGCCCATCCCGATCTGGTGAAAAACAGCGATCCCGCCGGCTGGGACCTGGATCGCGTAATGGACTCTGTTTGTGCGAGTCTTGACCGCATCGCCGCCACCAGAACGGCGATGGAACTGAACACCTCGGGGTTGCACAAGCTCGTTCCCGAGATGAATCCGGGACCCCGGATCCTGGCCGAAATGCAGCAGCGCGGTATCCCCGTCGTCATTGGAGCCGATGCCCACGTACCCAACCGCGTCGCCGCCGACTTCGTGGATGCTCTCAACGAGCTATCCACCGTCGGTTACACCGAGGTCACCAATTTTCTTGACCGGCAGCGCATCGACATTCCCATCGAGACCGCCCGCGCTTCCCTGAGCGCGGCAGACTAGTCAGTTGTCGCTCTGGTCGAAGTCGAAAGGCAGCTCGGGATCGTAGATGTGCAGATCCTGATCGGGCATCTGATAGCCGAGCAGGCGTAACCGACGTTCGCTGGCCCTCTCGAGACAAGCCGCCGGCAACGTGAACTCCGACTCGTAGCGCTTCAGCCACCAGTACCCGTAGTACATGTAGATTCCGCGGCGCAGTCGATTCGACTGGTTGCAACTGCCGGTGTGCCATACTGGGCTGTTGATGAACACCGCGTCTCCCGGCTCGGCGTACACCGCGACCTCTCCCTCTATCGGCTCGTTTTGCGATTCCGCTGGCGGCAACTCCATGCCCCGATGCGAGCCCGGCACAACGTACGTGGGGCCGCTGTCAGCATCCATGGGATCGAGGTAGACAATGGTATTGATGGAGAGCGGACGATCGCTGGGGAAGCTGAAGTCCCGGTGCCATGCCCGTAGCGGAAAGGTCGACCCCGGCTCTTGGCGCAGGAAGTCGTACTGTAGCAGTTGTGTCTGCCGCCCGAACATCGCTGTGTGGCGGTCCAGAATCGGTGGATGCTCGATGAGGTCGATGAAAGTGCGATGCCGCAGCAGCACGAGTTGGTTGCAGCGACCCGACCGGGACGACTCCGCTTCCCAGATCTCTTCGAACTCGCTCTGGATCCGACGCAACAGCTGCGGATCCAGCACCGCCGGGACGTGCAAGTATCCCTGCTCAAGAAAGGATCGGTGCTCTTCGGGAGTGATCATAGGTTAAAGCTACATCGCCGGCATCGGCTTGCCAGCCGAGGCTCCGGGGTTGTTTCTTGCGACTCGCCAATTACCGGGAGCAATGCGTGAAAATCACCGATCTCAAAGTGTTCTACGTCCACTCCTTCGTCTACGTGAAGATCGAGACCGACGAAGGCGTCCACGGCTTGGGCGAAGCTTCCCTGTCGGGACGCGGTCACGCCGTGATAGGAGCCCTCAAACACCTGCGGCCCGTCTTGATTGGGCAGGACGCCACGCGAATCGAGCACATCTGGCAGGACATCTTCCGCGGCACCTTCTGGCGTGCCGGTCCCGTCCTACAGTCAGCCCTCGCCGGAATCGACATCGCTTTGTGGGATCTCAATGCCAAAGCTCTGGGCGTCCCGAGCTATCGCCTCCTCGGTGGTGCCACCCGCGACAAGGTCCTTGTCTACCGCCACGTGGGTGGCGCGACCCCGGAACAGCTGGTGGCGAACTCGAAAGCCCTCCTCTCCGAAGGGTATCGCGCCCTGCGAATTTCGCCCATCACCGGCCACAACGACGGCTTCGACGCCAAGCTTGCCATTCTCAACGGTGCCGCGCACATGCAGACGCTACGCGAGGGCGTTGGGGAGCAGGTGGAGATCATCTTCGAAGCCCACACGCGATTGACTACTGCCCGCGCCATCGAGCTGTGCAATCGGCTAGCCGACAGCCACCCCTGGTACGTGGAAGATCCCATCCGCTCCGAGAACCCCGGCTCTTTCGCCACTCTGCGCGCCCACACCGATGTCGCCATCGGCACAGGTGAGCAGCTGACGACGAAGTGGGCTTTTCGCGAGCTCATCGAGCAAGAGCTCATCGACTTCATCCGCGTCGACATCTGCCACTCCGGAGGCATCACCGAAGGCAACAAGCTCGCGACCATGGCGGAGGTCCACTATCAGGAGCTCGCCTGTCACTACACCGGCAGCCCCGTGAGCACGGCGGCCATGCTGCACCTGAATCTGTCAATCCCAAACTGCGCCGTGCAGGAGTACGGCCCGCACTCCGAACCGATCGGCCGCATCATCGATCACGATCTCGAGGCGGTGGATGGCCATCTGCTGCGCCCGCAAGCGCCGGGACTGGGCATCGACATCGACGAGGAGGCTGCACGCGCCGCCGAAGTCGCCGACGGAGAGCCCCCGCACTGGCGCCGCCCCGACGGATCCGTCAACGACTGGTAGGCAACAATGCCCAAACCGCGCTTGCACTCCTCACCCGCTGCATCCCGCTACCCTCACGGGGGTCCCGGCCGCACCCTGAAGGCGAGACTCGCCGCCGGGGAAGTGCTGGTGAGCGGCATGGTCGCTGAGTACTGCAACCCCACGCTGATGAAGTATTACGAGCAGGCGGGCTTCGACTTCGTCTACTTCGAGACCGAGCACATCCGCTTCGACTCCGCCGCCTTCCTCTCCACGGTGCTCGCCGCCCGCGATTGCGGCCTGCCTCCCGTCGCCAAGGTGCCGCAGCTCGACCGGGCCGAGGTCGCTTGGCTTCTCGAGTACGGTGTCGTCGGCATACAGCTACCGCGGACCGAGTCCCGAGACCAGCTCGAGACCCTCCTGGACTATCTCAAGTTTCCCCCTTCGGGTACCCGCGCCTATGCCGCTGGCTATGGCAACAGCGATTACGTGACCCCGGAGAACAAGCGGGCCTGGATGGCAGATCAGGATGCCGAGAGCACCGTCGTCGTTCATATCGAGACTCGCGCCGGGTACGAGAGCGCCGAGGAGATCATCAGCACCCCAGGCGTCGACATGGTCTACGTGGGTCCGGGGGATTTCTCCGTCGAGATGGGGCAACCGGGAGACGCCGACCACCCCGATGTCACTGGACCTATGCGGGCAATTCTCGAGATCTGCAAGCGCCATCGCGTCCCTTTCGGTACTACGGCCTCCAGCGCAGAAGCGGCCGAGCGCTGGGTCAGGGAGGGGGCTTTGTTCTTCGAGGCCGCGGACGAGCGCGGGTTGATTCTGCAGTCGGCCATAGAGTTGGTCGATAGTTATCGGCGCTTCACCCGGTGACCAGCTACTCGATCCAGAATGAGTACAGTCGCGCCTGGTGCAGATAGAACCGCAAGCGTACCGGTCGGTCGAAGACGCGATCGTGCTTCGGTTTCCACTCCACCCTCGCCCGCAGCTCGTCGCCGACAAAGGGCTCCGGCTCTTCGCCCGGTACCCAGAAGCCCTCGTGCGCCTTAGAGCTCTCTGCATCGACGATCTCCACGAACACCTTTCCCCAGGGCGCAGCAGCGTTGATGTAAACCTCCTCGCCTTTGAGCTCGAAAGGCTTGGTCTGCACCTGCCCCGCCTCGTCCGCTTCCAACGCCACGAAGCGGTCCGAAGGCAGTTTCGCCAGTGAGAGCGCCGCCGAGTCATCGAAGGCCTCCGGTGATACACCCAGGCGGAATAACTCCTTCCTGCGATTGAAGTCTCGGTACTGCTCCCGACTCCCGGGCATGCGCAGAGCGTTGTAGTAGCACCAGATCTCACCGTCCTCGCGCACCACGGGCGCGCCGGATGGCAACAGCTGGCTGCAGGCGTAATTGTCACCCGTCCACGGCTCGACACCGAGAAAGACCTCACGGTCGGCCACCCGCTCCCAATTCTTCAGATCCCGCGACACCGTGAGCTCGATCTGGTTGATGCGGGTGT
This sequence comes from Candidatus Latescibacterota bacterium, assembly GCA_036336855.1. Taxonomy (GTDB): domain Bacteria; phylum Latescibacterota; class UBA2968; order UBA8231; family UBA8231; genus JAYZFI01. Next base: position 28,983 of record JAYZFI010000003.1, on the reverse strand, counting down.
AGTTGGTCGCCGGCGGCGGGATCGCGCCGATGGGGTTGAATACCGTGGCGAAGCCGATGTAGAACCCCTGGTAGGGGAGCACCGCCATGTTGTAGATCTGCGCGAAGTAGTCGACGTCGTCGACGATGGGAGGAGTCAGGTACGCCGGATTGTCGACGATCTCCCGCACCCGTCGTCGGCAATTCTCCCAGTCCGTCTCGTCGGCATGAAAAATGAGTTCCGGCTCGCTGAAATCACCGAACTCCACACTCGTCGACAGCCATACCGATCGGCCCCACTCCGTCGGATGCTTGACCAGCGCGAGGAAGTGCTCGCTGATCGGGTCGTACGTGAACTGCGACTCGTCCTGGCTGGGTATCACCTCGTCCAGTAGGGTCCATTCAAAGCCATCTGAAGAGGTTCCCAGTTGACGCCCATCCGATCCGAACAGCGCCTTGTAGCGCCGGCTCACGTCAGGATCGCGGTCGTCACGCACGATGTGGAAGACACTGCGTGCTCCCTGGGTCGGATCGCAGGCGACATTGTTGTCTCGGGAGCCGTCGACTTCGAACAGGCCGAGAATCGGCTGCTCCCAGTGCTCTCCGTCCTCTGATGTGGCGTAGCAGCAATTACGCCCGAAGTACCACCACTCCCAGAGCGCCTTCTCCGGATTCCAGATGGGAGTGCTGCGGCTCTGCACACCGGCACCGGGGATAACGGGCCCGCATCGGTCAGGCTTGCGCAGGCGGCGACGCACGCCATCCATGGACTCGATAGCGTGGTCGTCGAGAAAGAGCTGTCGGTGGTGCTTGGGATCGATGAGGTCCATGGGAAAATCCGGTTGGGGGGTGGGCATTGTAGTGAGCCCGGCTCGCAACGCCAAGCGGCGTTGACCGCGACCTGGATGCCGCTAGCTTTCCCCGCGCACTGCGACACCCTCGAATGTGGAGAGGACAATGCAACGATGGCCATGGTAGAGATGACTCGCGTCGATCCCCTCGTCGACTCCACGGAGCTGCTCTCCGACCCCGAGCGGCTTCGCCTACAGGCACGGGAAGAGGGCTTGTTGTTCTTTCGTAGCCTGCTGGACACCGGCAAAGTGCTCGACGTGCGCCAACAAATCCTCGAGCTCTGCGCGGCCCACGGTTGGACCCGTCCGGGAACTGATCCTGCCGTCGGCCTCTCGCGACCCGGCAAGCTGGTGGTGGAGGGTGCCGATCCCCGCTGGCGCGTGTTCTACGCGGACCTGCAGAAGATTCGCAATTTCCACGCCCTGGCCCTCGACGATGCCATCACTAAGGTCTTCAAGATCCTCTTTGGAGAACAGGTCCTGCCCCATCCTCGCAACATTTGCCGAGTCGTCTTCCCTGGCTCGGCCACCCATTCCACACCACCCCATCAGGACAATCTCTACATCGGCGGCTCCCCAGACACCTGGACGGCATGGCTTCCCGTCGGGGACTGCCCCGTCGAGCTCGGAGGCCTGGCAGTGGCGCGGAGCTCCCACGTTCAGGGTCGCCTGCAAGATCGGGAAGCCTCCGGGCCCGGCGGGCGACAGGTCGACGTCGCCGAAAACACCACCTGGGTGGGAGGCGACTACCAATGCGGCGATGTCATCATCCTGCACAGCCTCACCGTGCACCAGGGCCGCGACAACCTCACCCAGGACCGGCTCCGCGTCTCCTGCGATTATCGCTATCAACCGAGAAGCCACAGCGTGCGCGAGGATTCCCTAATGCCCCATCTATCAGTTCTGAGCTGGGAGGAGATCTACGCGGACTGGGATCCTGAGGATCCGGTGCGTAAGTACTGGAAGCAGTGGGACTTGGACATCGTGCAGCGGCAGTCCAGTTGAGGACAGAGCTACGGGATCAACTGCGGAGCTACCAGCGCACGGGGTACCTCGTCGTGCCCAACGGGCTGAGCGAAGACGAGGTCGCTGTGATCAACGCCGCCATCGACCGCGATATAGCGACGGATTCGCCCTTCTGGACGGAACGGGAGAACGGCCACGTCACCCTCAGTGTTCACATGCTGCTCGCCTACGAGGAGATGGACGTCACTATGCGCTCCCCCGCACTGATGCCCATTCTCGAAGCTATCCTCGGGGCCAGGCTCTGCGCCGAAGAACACTCCGTGCGTATTCGCCGTCCCTTCGACGGCGAGCCCTACTGCCACTGGCATCGTGACGGCTCCGGCTGGCCTGACCTGCTGCGCGACGCGCCGGAATACACAGCGTACGTCTCAGTCGTCTACTACCTGTCCGACGTGGACAACACAACCCACACCTTCAGTGTATTGCCCGGCTCCGGGCAAGGTCGCGAGTTGCCCGAACTGGACAGATACAACCTCTCAGAGGCCCATCATATCGAGGGGGTCGCGGGTACAGCGGTCATCTTCAACGCCGGTATGTTCCATGCGGGCAACGTTCGCCGCAGCTGTCACGAGCGCCGCACCATCCACATCTACTGCGGCCGGCGATCGGCTCTGCCGATCAGTAACTACACGATCTTTCCGCGGCGGCTGACCGAGCACGAAGACGACGCCACCCGAGCCTACTATCGCCGCCCCAACGCCATCACCCGTCTTCGGCAGGCAGCCTATTAACCCTACTCATAAAAAATCCGCAGCAGAAGCGACCGCTCATCGGAGTACGCCTCTTGGGAGAAGTCACCTATTTGGTCAGCTACACGCCGCTCCAGAGCATCACTCCTCTCGAGCATCACGTAGTTTAGGCGTAGGTGACTACTCAATTCCCGTGCTAGTACTCCTTTCATATCCCCATACGCTGCCATATCCAGTGCTCCATCTTGGAGAGCCACGTAATAGGATTGACGGAAGTTGTCTGTTGTCGGCTGGTTGGACAAATGGCTGCCTACGAAGTTGTAGAACGCCTTCACTGGAGCGTAAAGGATCGAGTAGTCAATCTGAGTCCATTTCCCGGGAAGCGTAAGCACGACGTCACCGGATTCAGCGTTACATGCGAGCCAGTCGATTGCTCCGCCAAACGGATAATCCCTGGTCCTTGCCTCTAACTGAGAAGGCATGGCGACGTACGCCAGCAGGGTGATGCCCGTGACCAAAGGCACTAATCGCCTCGGCCGACCGGCCCATTGACGTACTCCTATACACACAATGCCTAACCATACGATTAGCAAGAGGACAGGCATTACACCAAAGATTAGGGTGTCGTTGTCCATTTCGTAGTGGGTGGGTACCGATCTTGGCAGATAACGCAGCCAGTTGGTGCTTGAATCACTGACAATTAGAGTGGCCAGCGCGGCTAGGCCCAACGGGATCACCCATATCCACACCGTTCCTTTGAAATGGGCGGCTGCTTTCGGCAGTTTCTCCTTGCACCATCCAATTGCAACGGCGAACTCAAAGATGAGATGGTAGTGCCTGTGCAAGCCGATCTGGTGGTCATTTCCCAGGATAAATCTGGTATTGGCAGTAAGTGGCTCTATGGCCAGAATTCCCAGAAAAGCAGCATCCATCGGTGTTAGATTCTTCCTGCGCCAGCCCGCTGCCGAACCGACAGCTAGGATGGCCACGGCAAGAAGAATCAGGGCTCCCACGTCAGGCTCGCCGGTGTCCTCAAGCTCTAGATTCAGGACGTGCTGTAGGTAGCGACTGGAGTCTGCAGAGAGCATGACCTGAATTAGCCTTGCCCCACACAGGCCCCCAACAACAAGTAGCGGAGTCGCGTGTCGCTTCGCTAAGCTCCGTTGCCCTGTGAAAAGACACCATGTGATCTGGGACACCAGGAGCCAACCCCCGAGGATTGCGTAGTACGGAGTGATAGTGAGGGTGGCCAAAGCGATCAGACAAACCCACAGGGCATATGCCCGCTCAATGCGCTCTGCATTTAGCACAAAAGAAACCCACAGGATCGCCAGCCACAGCCCATCCCCGGGATGGGGGAATCGGAGCAGTACAAACTGCGAACTGCCGTGCAGCATCGTTGTAGCTACCAACAGTAGCATGCTAAAACACGCCGCACTGCATTCGCGCACATCCCAGAACCGCATCAGGCATCCCATCATCGTCACCCAGACGACAAAAGGAACCAACGTTTTCCAAAGTGGGATGAGCCAGATCACGGGTATGCCGAGCCATCTCGCCACCGTCCCAACGAACGCCACAGCGGTGTAGTCTAGTGGCGAATTCCGTTCCCCGCGCTCTTCGTGGTAGAATGGATTCGCGTCGCTAGGAGGGTCCTGCCGGTATCCTTCCGCGATTGCGACCATTGCATAGTCATCGTCGTGGGTTAGCGTGAATCGCCACGAACCTGAAGTAGCAGCCTCTTGACCGTGATGAAGCAGGTATCCGAGCAAGAACACCGATAGCCCCCAAATGAGGAGCCACCGAGTCGCCCCAGCAGAGACTACTTTCCGAATCCAGGAAACCATCTATGGGGCATCCACTGATTGTTCGCTGCCAAAAGCTGAACACAGCATCCCAGAGCGATAAGAATTTGGAATATCCTTGCAGCGCTTCGCAGCGGCTCAGGATTCCTGACATAGTTTCTGGACGAGTTACTCGACGTCCTGTCCATATGTCGCGGATAGCTGACAGCCGCCTCTACTTGGTCGATGATTACTCGCCCGACAAGACCGTGGTACAGATGCAACATCGGTTGTTTCCGCCGCAGAAGAGCACATCGATGATAGGAATAAACCAGCCACCGTACGACTCCATGCTGACGGCATCTCACCGCACCCCCCGTTTCCTACTCATTGCAGTAGAACAGGGGCTGCAGGTCGGTGAGGAAGATCGCACTGCGCTCTCAGAATGTAGGCAGCTAGCCAAGACGGTGTGGATCGAAGAAGTCATGGCGCTCCAGCCAGCCGGCCGATGTCAGGCAGGGTAGCGATGGTCACAAACAATCTGAGGTTTGACGCCATCCCGAACTGGGGTTTCTTCACAAGTCCGTGAACCCATACACCGAAATCCGCTGATGACAGGCACGCACGAGCCCTTCCGCGGCATCTTCCCCGTTCTGCTGACCCCCATCGACCACGATGGTGAGATCATCGAAGAGGATCTTCGCACTGAGGTGGAATTCTGCATAGAGGCGGGAGCCCATGGCGTCGTTTTCCCGGTGTTGGCCAGTGAGTTCCAATACCTCACCGACGACGAGCGACGTCGCGGCATGGAGAGCGCCGTAACGGCCGCCGATGGCCGCATTCCCGTCGTCGGGGGCGTCGCCGCGCCCAGTCAACAAGTCGCCGTTCAATGCGCCCGGGCTGCCGCCGACATCGGCGTCGACGCTGTCATCGCCCTACCCCCCTATATCTCCAGCGGCACTCGCGACGAGAACCGCGCCTACTACGAGGCCGTCGCCGCTGCGGCGGGGAGGCCCATGTTCATTCAGCACACCCAGGCGGACATGGACGCCGCTTTCTTGCAGGATCTGCTGCGCGAAGTCGAACACATCCGCTACCTGAAGGAAGAAATGCAGCCCAGCGCCCACCAGATCAGCGCCGTTCTCAAAGGCATCGGAGATGGTTGCGATGGCGTCTTCGGCGGCGGGCACGGACGCTGGATGCTGTCCGAGATGCATCGCGGCGCTCACGGCTTCATGCCCGCTACCGAAGCGGTGGACGTGCACGTCCAGGTCTGGGACGCCTGGCATCGGGGGGATGAAGCCGAGGCCCGACGCATCTACCGTCACCTGCTGCCACTCATCAACCTGATCCTTCTCCTCGGTGTGCCCGTGGGCAAGACCGTGCTCAAGCGGCGGGGCATTTTCTCCAGTACCGCCATGCGCATCCTAGGATCGCCGCGCCTCGATGCCCAAGATGAGCGCGAACTCGACCAGATCCTCGAAGATCTACAACCTCTGTTTACCGTGTAGCACCGACCCGACGCCCTACTTCCGGAGACACGATCTTGGATACCCACAACGCCCCCGCACCGGATGATGCCCTCGTGTTGTTCAATGGTTTCGATCTCGACAACTGGACCTCTCGTGACGGTCAACCCGCCGGCTGGAAGGTGGAGGACGGCATCCTGCATGTCGTACCCGGCACGGGAGACATCATGACTACCCAGCGGCTGAACGATTTCCTCCTGCATCTCGAATTCCGGTGCCCGGACATGCCCGAGGCCACGGGTCAGGCCAAGGGCAATAGCGGCGTCTTCCTGCAAGGGCGCTACGAGATTCAGGTCCTCGATTCCCACGGCTGGGCACAGCCGGGCATGGGTGACTGCGGCGCCATCTACAACCAATTCGCGCCTCTCAGCAACGCCTGCCGACCCGCCAAGGAGTGGCAAACGTACGAGGTCACCTTCCGAGCCCCCCGCGAGGGTGACTCCGGACCAACTCTCACAGTGGCGCACAACGGTATCATCATCCACAACAACATCCGGCTGCCCGGCGTTACCGGCGCCGCCACGGACGAGAACATCTTCGCACCGGGCCCGCTGCTGTTGCAGGACCACAACGACCTAGTCTGCTATCGCAACATCTGGACGGTGGAGCTGGCGGCGGAAGGCTCCTCCACCTACGAACCTTACTAGTGAGTTATCGGGCGGCAGAAGGCCGATACGACGACATCAGCTACCGGTACTGTGGGCGCAGCGGTCTTCAGCTACCTACGGTGTCACTGGGACTGTGGCAGCACTGCTTCGAAGTCACCCTAGTGCACGAACTCGTTACTACCAGCTTCGACCGCGGCATGACCCATTTCGACCTCGCCAATAACTACGGGCCTCCACCGGGCGCGGCAGAGGAATCCATGGGCAAAGTGCTGGCACGGGAGTTGGGGGCCTATCGCGACGAGCTCGTCATCGCCACCAAAGCCGGCTACGACATGTGGCCCGGCCCGTACGGCGACTTTGGCTCCCGCAAGTATCTCCTCGCTTCGCTGGACCAGTCGCTGCAGAGGCTGGGCCTCGATTACGTCGACATCTTCTACCACCACCGGCCCGATCCAAACACGCCGTTGGAAGAGACTATCGGCGCTCTTTCCGACATCGTGCGACAGGGCAAGTCGATCTACGCCGGCATTTCTAACTATCGTGGGGATCTCATTCGTAAAGCCGCCGACATCGCCCGCGAACTACGGCTACCGCTTATCATCAATCAGGTGAAGTATAACATGATAGACCGGGGGCCAGAAGAAGACGTGATCCCCGTGTGCGAGTCAGAAGGACAATCCATGATCGCCTTCAGTCCGCTCGCTCAAGGCCTTCTCACCGGGCGGTATCTCGACGGCATTCCCGACGACTCCCGCGCCGCCAAAGGCATGAATGACCTTGGCAACCGCATCGACGAGGCGATCTTGACTAGGGTGAGAACCCTGAACGAGATCGCCGAAGCTCGGGGACAGACGTTGGCACAAATGGCACTCGCTTGGATCCTGCGTCACGACGGTGTAGTGAGCGTCATCATCGGAGCCAGCAAGCCCTCCCAGGTCATCGACTGTGTCGGCGCCACCCAGGCCGACCCTCTCTCCGAGGAAGAACTGGGCCATATCGAAGCGGTACTCTCGGGCTGAGTTGGCTTTCAGTAGGCGAACTCCCGGTGATGCGGCATATCCGTCTGCAGCAGCTTTTCGATCATCATCTTGCGATGGTCGGTCAGCGCCGAGCTGTACTCTGAGCTCTCGATAACGTTCTCGTACTCCCCGGGATCACGAGCGATGTCATAGAGATCCTCGCTTCCGTCGCGGTAGCAGACGTAGCGGTGTTGCGCGGTTCGCAGCGACTTGCAGGGCACGCACTCGGTTAGCGTGCTCTCTCTCGATCCCGTGCCTACTTTACCTCGCCATCGGCTCAGCACCGATCGCCCCTGAATCGTGGTGGGCACGGGAATCCCCGCCGCCTCCAGCAGGGTCGGCACCACGTCCACCGCCTCGGTCAGGTCGTGGATGTTCACACCCATCTCGATGTGTCCAGGCCAGCGCGCGATGCAGGGTACCCGGCTGATGCAGTCCTGGCCCGGGGCGCCTTTTCCGTAGGTGTGATAGTCCCCGAGGTACTCGCCGTGATCGGAGATGAACAGCACGATTGTCTCTTCGGTCAGCGCCAGCTCGTCCAGGCAGTCGAGGATGCTCCCGACGTGATCGTCGACTTCACTCACCATGCCGTAGTAGCCCTGCCGTACCGACCGCAGCTCTGCCTCGGAAATCGGCTCCCGGCCCTGGGGTGAATCCCAGCCATCCGGAATCGCCGGCAGGCTCAGCCTCTGCGGATCGTAGAGGTCGAGATACTTCTGCGGCGTGATCCACGGCGCATGTGGCGAGTAGAAGCCGGCGATCGCCAGAAAGGGCTGCGACTGGTGCTCGCGGATGAAACTCATGGTCTCGTCGGCAACGAAGGCGGTGTGGGTCAGGTGCTTGTCGGCGGCGAAGGGGATTGCACACTTCTTCTCACGCTCCAGGTGAATAATGGGCTCCCGACCCATCATCGCCTCCCAGGTCTCGCGCGCTGGTGGCAATCCCAAGCTGATCCGGTCCATCTGCTCCGGCGCCTGCCGCCGGACCCAGGCACGGTAGGCGTCCTCATAGCACCCAGGCTCGTCGGAGATCACCAGTCTATGGAAATCGTACGCCGGATGGGGATTCATGTGGTTGCGATTGGCGTGGGGCAGAAAGTGAAGCTTGCCCATATTGCCGCAGACGTATCCGTAGTTGCGCAGATAAGTGGCCAGGTTGGGAATCCCCTCCGGCACTCGCGTTCCGTTGCTGAAGATCCCCAACTGAGAGCAATAGCGACTGGTGAGAAAACTTAATCGACTCGGCATGCATACGGGGCTTTGCACGAAGTAGTGATCGAGGTTCACTCCCTCTGTGGCGAGCTGGTCGAGCCGCGGCGTTCGAATCTCCGAATTGCCGTTCACACCCACCGCGTCCCAGCGTTGCTGATCCGTGTAGAGGATGACGATGTTTGGCCGCTGCATGGGTTCCTTTCAGATTGCCCCTGACATTGTGACAGCGCTGCCGATGGTCTGAGATGGAGACATGAAGAGAATTTCTTTCATTGACGCCTTGCAACAGGAACAGCGCGCTCGGGGCGCATTGAGGTCACATATAGATAGACACGACTGCTCAGGCATGACTGTCAGTACCCGGGGGGACGTGGTCAGCGACCACAGCAGATTTATCGCAGTTCGGACCGGAACTCCCCCGAACTCTCCACGTCTACGTTCGAAATTGGCTGCTATCCCCCCCGGTCCGGTTCACCTGCACCCGTGATGTCAGGTCGAACTTGGTCTCGTGGCCGTGGAAGAACCGGTACAGCTCCTCCACCATCAGATCGAGGAAGGGCTGGCGTTGCGCGCCGCGATAAGCCGCCGAGTGCGGCGTGAGGAAGACATTGTCCAGCGTAAGAATCTCGTGGTCGGGGGGAACGGGCTCAGGATCAAAAACCTCCAGGCCGGCGGTGATGTCCCCCTTCTTCAGCCGTTCCACAAGGGCATCGGAGTCGACGATGGCTCCCCGCGACACGTTGACAAACGCGCTGCCCGGCTTCAGCAGTGCGAACTCGCGAGCACCGATCATCTTCCGCGTCACCGGCGTCAATGGAGCGACGCAGACCACAACGTCACACTGCGATAGCACATTGGATAGCGAGGTCTGCAGGAAGCCCACGGCGTCGGCCATCTCCCGCGGCAGGTAGGGGTCGTAGACCCAGATGTCGACGTCGAAGGGCTTGAGATACTTGATAAGCAGCCGTCCCATATTACCGCAGCCGATCAGCCCCACCCGCTTGCCGGTGAGCACGCCGCCGTAGGGCTCAGTACTCACGCGCGGCTGTCCAGAGATCATCCGCCGGAACTGCGAGCCGACGTTGCGTAGCGAGATCAGTATCAGCCCCAGCGCCCACTCCGAGACCGGGTAGGAAGAACCGTTGGTCGTGTCCACTGTACGCACGCCCCGCTCCCATGCCGCGGCCAGATCCATGCGCGCCGCAAAACGATCCCCTTCCAACTCGCCTAGGATCCGCAACCGCGGTGCCGCGTCGAGCATCTTCGCCGTCACCCGCGGCGCGCCATGGCACAGTACGAGACCGTCGAACTCGGACACCTTAGCTGTCAGCTCCTGCGCAACCGCCTCGTCTTCACTCGCCGACTCGATGCCGCCGCCCTCGCACTCGTACCAATCCCAATCGGCGAAGGTCTCCAGCTCTTTCAGTGTCTCTTCGGCGACGTAATTGTCCCACGCGTTGCGGCTCAGCGCCAGCAGAATCCGTGGCCGCACCCCAGATCCTTCTTCATTCATCGCGTCCATCCTGTTAGTTGGGAGGAGGGAAATCTACCCAACCGCATGCCGCGAAGCTACGGCTGCTTGACGGGCCCGGGCGTTATCCGCTTTCGTGACTCAACACCGCGACACTCGGCAGGAGGCAACCATGGCACTACAGGTCGGCGCCGGCGGCGCCCATATCACTCCTCCCATCGGCTTTCCCATGGGCGGTTACGGTGCGCGCGACCACGGCGCCGAAGGCGTCCACGACCACCTCAACACCCACGCCCTCTTCCTCGACGACGGCGGCACCCAGGTCATCGTCATCTCCAGCGATCTGTTGGGAATGCGCGCACTGCAGATCGCCCGGGTGCGCGAACTAGTGACCCAGGCTACCGGGGTCCCCGAAAGTTGCGTCTTCCTCGCCTTCACCCATACGCACGGCGGGCCGTTGATGTACTCCGACTTCGGAGAACTGCCAGAAGGGCTTCTCGCCTGGCAAGAAGCCCTTTGCCACTACATGGCCGGCGCTGCTCTTCAGGCAGCGACGAATGCCATCCCCGTACGCTACGGCTACGGACGGCGGAACGTGCGTATAGGCGCCAATCGTCGTGAGCGTGCCCCGGATGGCTCAACCCGTATTGGCGTGAACCCCGACGGTCCCATCGCGCCCTGGGTAGACGTGCTGTTCTTTGACCACGCCGAAGATTGCGGCACCCTGGGCCTGTTCTACCACCATGCCGTACACGGCACTTCTCTGGTGGGCGACAACTACCTGTTCACTGCCGACTCCATGGGATACGCCATGCGGCTCATTGAGCAGCAGCTGTCCGGTTCCACCGCGCTCTTCCTGAACGGCTGCGCCGGCAACATCAACCCCCACCCACGGGGCAACTACATCCACGCCGAACGTCATGGAACCCGCCTCGGCGCCGCGACTTTGCAGGCTATCAAGGATGCCGAGGTGCGCGAGGGCGGGCGTGTGCGCTGCGCACAGCACCGTTTCGAGCTCCCGTTGGAAGACCCGCCGTCACTGTCAGATTGTGAACGTCAGTTTGCTCAGATTGAACCCGCTTACCTCGCCCTGCAAGGCGAACATCACCGCGACTGGTCTGTTTCCCGTCACTACTTTGCCGCGCGTGACCGCGTCGAGGCTGCCCGCAAGAACGCGCCGGCTTCGGGACTCCCTGTGGAAGTGCAGGCCATCGCTATCGACGACATCGCCATGGTGAGCCTTCCAGGAGAGATCTTCGTGGAAACCGGATTCGCCATCGCCGATGCCTCCCCCTTTGCCGTCACCATGCCCGTGGGCTACGCCAACGGATCCATCGGTTACATCCCTACCCGGGAGGAAATTCCGTTCGGCGGCTACGAAGTCATCGATGCCCGCGCCCGTTACCAGGGACGCTACATTCGCGAGGATGCGGCAGAGGTGTTGACTCAAGGAGCTCTGGAAGCGTTGGACCGGGCTTATGGGGGTTAGCCCATTGTCTTGGCCGTAAGTGCCTACCGATCACTGACTCTGATCAAAAACCGGTGCGGCCGAGCTCTCCCACCAACCGCACGAGGTATTCGCCGTACGCGGACTTGGCCAGCGGCTCCGCTAGCTGTTGCAGCTGCCCGGCACTGATGAAGCCCTGGCGGTACGCGATCTCCTCCGGACACGCAACTTTGAGCCCTTGTCTCTGTTCGATGGCCTCGATGAAGGTCGACGCCTGGAGCAACGACTCGTGCGTACCCGTGTCCAGCCAGGCGACGCCGCGGCCGAAAATCTCCACGCGCAACTTGCCAGCCTCGAGGTACTTACGGTTCACATCGGTGATCTCGAACTCACCCCTCGATGACCGCTTGACAGACTTGGCGACGTCGACGACGTCGTTGTCGTAGAAGTACAGCCCCGTCACGGCGAAGTTGGACTTTGGAGCCTCCGGCTTCTCCTGGATATCTAGGGCCTGGCCCTCTTTGTCAAAGTCGACGACGCCGTAGCGCTCCGGGTCGCGCACGTAGTAGGCGAACACCGTCGCTCCCTGGTCTTGCAGCGCCGCCTCCTGCAGCTGCGCCGACATGCCATGCCCGTAGAACAGGTTGTCTCCGAGCACCAGCGCCGCCGGGTCGGTGCCTATGAAGGATTCGCCGATGAGAAACGCCTGGGCCAACCCTTCCGGTCGCGGCTGCTTCGCGTAGTCGATGGCCAGGCCCCACTGCGATCCATCGCCCAGCAGCTCGCGGAATCGCGGCAGATCTTGCGGCGTAGAAATGAGCAGGATCTCGCGAATGCCGGCGAGCATGAGCGTCGATAGCGGGTAGTAAACCATCGGTTTGTCGTAAATCGGCAGCAGCTGCTTGCTCACCGCAAGGGTTACCGGGTGCAGGCGCGTGCCCGATCCCCCAGCGAGGATGATGCCCTTGTAAGCCATCAGCTATGATCTCCTGGTTGCAGGAAAGATTGTAGACAATCCTCCCTTTCGACAGCCGACCGCACGGCGCTTTTCGTGCGCAACTTGCCTCGAGCGGCCAGCCGAACCCAATCTAACAGTGTAACTCAGGCGGCGCTTGCGTCTGGCATGCGCTAGTGAACTGGAGGGAGTCCTTGAAAATCGTGCTGTCCCCCTGGCCCTGGTACGTCGCGGGGCCGATGATAGGCCTCGTGGTGCCTCTGTTGCTACTCACCGTAGGCAAGCCCTTCGGGATCTCGAGCAGCTTCCGACACCTCTGCTCTCTCGCCCTTCCCGGGTCTAGGCTCCACTACCTGAACCAGCACGACTGGCGCCGGGAGACGTGGAACCTCCTCTTTGTCGGCGGCATCGCCATCGGCGCAGCCCTCGGCGCTCAGTTCCACTCCGCCGAGCCGGTTCTGTTGCTGCCCGACCATTACTCGGGGTTGAGCGGGATCGTGCGATTATTCCTGGGAGGCCTGCTCGTCGGCTTCGGAACCCGCTACGCCGATGGCTGCACGTCAGGACACTCCATCATGGGCATCTCCAGCCTGAACTGGCCTAGCCTGGTTGCCACCCTCAGCTTTTTCGCTGGTGGGCTGCTGGTCATTCACGTCGTACCCGGACTCTGGGTCGTGGGGTCGGCGCCGTGAAAGCCCTCAGTGCCCTGCCCATCGGTGTGTTCTTCGGCATCGTTCTGGTGAAGTCCGAAGTCGCCTCCTGGTTTCGCATCCAGGCCATGTTTCGCTTTCAGGAGGCTCACATGTATCTGGTCATGTCGGCGGCCGTCGTCGTTGGCCTCATCTCGGTGCAGATCATCAGGCGCCTCGGCATCGTCAGCCTCGCCGGACCGATCTCCTACGAGAACAAGGATTTCACCTGGGGAACCGTCATAGGTGGAGCCATTTTCGGGATAGGCTGGGCCATCACCGGCGCTTGCCCGGGCCCCGTGTACGCTCAGGTCGGATCAGGTGAAGCGATGGCTCTGGCGACCTTTGCAGGAGTCTTCTCCGGGGCATATCTGTACGCCTGGCTCCAACCTCGCCTGCCACACTAGTGCACTCTCCAGACCACACCCCCTACTATGACGACAGTGATCACTCTAAACCGCTTCTTCCGAATACTCGTCAGGTCACTCCTTTCTCTATGCGTCGAATCTGTACATTTCTTGCCGGAGCCTACAGCTCCAGCGTCCGCAGCCGCAGCGCATTTGTGATCACAATGACCGAGCTCAGGGTCATCGCCGCGCTCGCGATGATCGGGCTGAGCAAGAGACCGAAGAACGGATAGAGCACGCCAGCGGCGATCGGCACACCTAGCGAGTTGTAAAGGAAGGCGAACAGCAGGTTCTGTCGGATGTTGCGCATCGTCGCCCGGCTCAGCATGCGCGCACGGACGATGCCAAGTAGATCCCCTTTGACCAAAGTCACCCCCGCACTTTCCATGGCCAGATCGGTTCCCGTCCCCATGGCGATGCCGACTTCGGCCTGAGCCAGAGCCGGAGCGTCGTTGACACCGTCTCCAGCCATGGCCACGGTCCGTCCCGAAGCTTGCAGCCGCCGGATCGCTTCTCCCTTATCCTCCGGAAGCACTTCCGCCTCGACTTCAACGATCCCCAACTGTTGAGCCACGGCTGTGGCCGTAGCCATGTTGTCACCGGTCAACATGATTACCTCGAGACCCGCCTCGTGCAGGCTCCGAATTGCTTCCAGTGTCGTCTCTTTGATGGGGTCTTGCACTCCAAGAAAACCCGCGGTTTTGCCGTCGATGGCGACGTAGATCACGATGAGCCCCTGGCGACGATGGTCGTCCGCACACGGCTCGATCGACGTAGCGATGGCGCCTTCGCTTTCCATCAAGGGGGCGTTGCCCACCGCGACCCGACGGCCCCTCACAGAGCCGACGACGCCCTTGCCCGTCACAGATGAAAACTCCGTCGCACTCAACACTTCAATGGATCGATCTTTCGCGCCGGTCACGATGGCCTGCGCCAGCGGGTGCTCACTGCCCCGCTCCAAGCTCGCCGCCATCTGTAGAAGATTGGTTTCAGAGAAACCAGTGAATGCCTGCACGATCGTCAGTAAGGGTCTCCCTTCGGTCAGGGTTCCCGTCTTGTCCACGACGATGGTGTCGACCTTTTCCAGAATTTCCAGAACTTTGGCATCCTTGATGAGTAGGCCTGAGTTCGCCCCTCGTCCGGTTCCTACCATGATCGACATCGGCGTCGCCAGTCCGAGGGCACAGGGGCAGGCAATGATGAGCACAGCGACGGCATTGACGAGGGCGTGGGCCAACTGCGGCTCCGGCCCATAGACTCCCCAAGCGACGAAGGCGGCTACAGCGGCGAGGACAACTCCCGGCACGAACCAGCCAGATACCACATCCGCAAGCCGTTGAATGGGAGCGCGGCTGCGTTGCGCTTCGGCGACCATCTGCACAATCTGGGCCAATAGGGTCTCCGAACCGACTCGGGTCGCCGTCATCACGAAGCTGCCGGCGCCGTTCACGGTACCGCCCGTGACCATGCTACCCGCCTCCTTGGTCACCGGAATGGGCTCGCCGGTCACCATGGATTCATCCACGGCGCTCGACCCCTCCACGACTTCGCCATCGACAGGCAGGTTCTCGCCAGGCCGAACCCTCAGCCTCATTCCGACTTCCACCTCGTCTAGGGGGATCTCGAAGTCGTGGCCGCAGTCGCTGATCCGCGTTGCCGTGGGCGGCGCCAGGTCCAAGAGCGCCCGTAGCGCGCTCGAGGTCCGGCCGCGAGCGCGCAGCTCCAGTACCTGGCCCAGCTGCACGAGGGCAACGATTACCGCCGCCGTCTCGAAGTAGACGGCGACAGAGCCTCCATACGTACGGGAGACTGCGGGAAACACTCCCGGGATCAGCGTGGCCACGACGCTATAGCCAAAGGCGGCGCCGGTCCCCATGCCGATCAGCGTAAACATGTTCGGGCTGTGATTCACCACGGATGCCCATCCCCGCTGAAAGAATGGCCATCCTCCCCACAGCACGGCAGGAGTGGCCATCAACAGCTGCAGCCAACCGTTGACCTCTTTGCTCACGACCTTGCCCATTGGGTCGCCGGGGATCATCTCTCCCATCGCCAAAGCCATGACCACCGCCGCCAGCGGCAGTGTAATCCGGAAGCGCCTCCGCATGTCGACCAGCTCCGGGTCCTCCGCCTCGACCGTCACGGTTCTCGGCTCCAGCGCCATGGCGCACTTGGGGCAGCTTCCCGAATCGCTCTGCACCACCTCGGGATGCAGGGGACAGGTGAATTCCGAGCGCCGCACAGGAGCACGGATCACCGCGGGTTCAAGGGCCATGCCGCAATCCGGACAGTTGCTCGGGCCAAGCTGCCTGACCTCGGGGTGCATGGGACATGTGTACTCCGCGTCCTCTACCCCCTCCGGCTTCTCTCGTTTCCCGACAAGAACAGCCGCTGGATCCTCTGCAAAGTGAGCGCGGCAGCCATCACAGCAGAAGTAGTAGATCACTCCTTCGTGTACGTGACGAGGTGTGTCTGGCTCAACGTCCACGGTCATGCCGCAAGTGGGATCAGTAGCTCTTTGCATACTGCGAGGATCTATTTCGATCATGGTCATCCTATTTTCGTCGTTCGAACTATATCGCAGCGACCGTCTCGAGCTCAAAACCGGTCAGAACGCCAGCTGTATCCCGTGGGCTAACGTAATGAGACGTGCCTGCCCCAGGGTGGGACAGAGTGCCCTCACCCGAATTTCGAGTGGTTCGGACAAGACTGCGCTCTATCCGACTGCGCAGGCACCGCACCCGACATGGTACAGAATCTGCTCCACTTCGGCGCAGCGGACGATGTGTGTTGACAGAAGGGAGACTTCCGTGCCACCGACTCGTGATCGCACCGGTAGAAATTCTTCCTCCTCGCCGCTGCTCGACGCCTATTGGCGGGATATCCGCCAGTGCGCGCCGGTGAGCCGCGAGGCCGAAACCCAGCTCGTACGCCGCGCCCGGGCTGGTGATGACAGCGCTTTGCACAGCCTTGTCGAAGCCAACCTTCGCTTCGTCGTTGCCGTGGCCAAGGAGTTTCGTAGCAGCGGCCAGTCGCTCAGCGAACTTGTCTCTGACGGCAACCTCGGGCTCCTAGAGGCCGCCTTGCGCTTCGACGAGACCCGAGAGAGCAAGTTCATCACCTACGCAGTTTGGTGGATCCGCCAGTCCATCCGCCGGGCCCTAGAGCGCCGCCGAGTCGTCGCTCCTCCGACGAACCGCATCGCCGACTTCTGCCAGGTCGAGCGTGTAAGAACCAAACTCGCTCAGGAATTGGGGCGCACCCCTACCCTCTACGAGATCTCCGATTCGACCGGCTTCAGCACCCGGCGCGTCCAACGTGCGATTGAAACTGGGTACGTCGATGTGCACCTCGATGGAGTCCTGGTCGAAGATGAGGACTCCACGCCGGTCTACGCGCTCCACGAGTCGGATGACAAACCGCCCGAAGCTCAGATTGAGCAGCGCGAGTTTGTGGAAGCCATGCATCGCTGCATAGACTCGCTCGACGACCGCGAACGGGAAATTATCTGCCGTTATTACGGCTTTGGCGGTGCCTTACCGATGACCCTTGAGGAGATTGGCAGCCTGCTGGGTCTCACCCGCGAGCGCATTCGCCAACTACGGGACCGCGGCCTTTCCAAGATGCGTGCCGAGCACGGTGAACTACTGACGGAGCTCTCGCGCAACTGACCTGCCTGCGTTGGCCCTGTACCCTCACCGGGGCAGCACAGTTCCCTTGACCACCGGCCTTCATCGCAGCAGGTTCCACGGCTCTTCCACCGTAACCTGCAACGGGCTCAACTGCGATGAAGATTGTCATCCTCGACGGCTACACCCTGAATCCCGGCGATCTCAGCTGGGACGGCCTTTCCGAGCTCGGCGAACTCAAGGTGCACGAACATTCAACCGCCGACCAGATCGTAGATCGCGCTCGCGACGCCGAGATTGTCCTCACCAACAAGACTCCCTTCACCGGTGATACCCTCGGTCAATTACCTGACGTACGCTACATCGGAGTGCTGGCAACCGGCTACAACATCGTCGACGTGGACGCCGCCACCACGCGCTCCATTCCAGTGACTAACGTCCCTACCTACGGAACCGCGTCGGTGGCGCAGGCAGCGATCGCCCACGTACTCAATCTTACGCAGCGGATCGCCGACCACGCGCGCGCTGTCAACGAGGACCGGTGGGCAACCTGCCGTGATTTCAGCTTCTGGGACTACCCCTTAGTGGAGCTTGAGGGCCTCGCCATCGGCATCATCGGTCTGGGTCGGATCGGCCGTCGCACTGCCGAGATGGCGCGCGCCTTTGGCATGAAGACGATCGCGTATTCGCGAACGCGGACCCCCGTCGACGGCATTGAGTTCGTAGATCTCAACGAGCTCTTTCGTCGCAGCGATGTAGTTAGCCTGCACTGCCCGCTTACGCCGGAGACCGAACGCATCGTCAACGGAGAGCGTCTGGCGATGATGAAGCCCTCGGCTTTCCTGATCAACACGAGCCGCGGACCTCTCGTCGACGAGGAGGCCCTGCGGGAAGCCTTGGAAGCCGAGCGCATCGCCGGCGCCGGGCTTGACGTGATGACCGTGGAACCGCCGGCGGCGCAGCATCCCCTGTACGGCGTGAAGAACTGCTACATTACCCCGCACAACGCCTGGGCCACTCATGCTGCTCGCCATCGCCTACTGAACACCGTCGTCGACAACGTGCGCGCCTTCATCGCTGGTTCGCCCCAGAACGTCGTCAACGACGTCACTTGACGCAGATCCCAGATTCATGCTGTCAACTGCCCATGAATCTCCAGCCATCCCCACGAGGACGGATAGGGTAGCCGCATCTGCTATGTGTTTTCCGTGAGTCCGAAGACGGTCTCATCCACGCCATCATCCCCGACCATCCACGTTCGGTCTCCCGTCTGTGGAGAGTCGGGGAGAATCAGTCGCTCGCTGCGAGGACGAACAAGTCGGCGGAACGGCCGAGGACGGAGACTTTGCGAATCCGCTCACGCAGGCATAGCCGGGAAACATCCCGCAACCGATCCTGCAGAGCGCCGGCGCGACTGGTGAGTAGAACCGCCGTTCCCCCCGACCCCAGCACGCGGGAGGTCTCGCTCAAGATCGGTCCGTAGAGTTCCTCCACATCGGCCTGTATGCGGTGGTCCCAGGGCAGATTGGCGATGACCCGGCGTACCGAGCGGTCGCTCAATGGCAACCGTGTGGCGTCCCAACGGCATATCGCTCGAGGTCGATGTCGGAGGCCGAAGTTGGCCAACGCCATGCCCGCCGCCTCCACCGAGAGGTCGCCGCCGAGCAGACCAGCGTGACGCGTCATCATGGCCCGCTCCACCAGCAAGGTGCCGACGCCGCAGGTGGGATCGACTACAACGTCGTCCGGCGACCAGCCGGCGAGAAAGGCCATGGCCCGCGCCACCGTTGGACGCAGAGAGCCGGGCATGTGGGCCACTTTGTAGGTGCGGTGGCGCATACTGGCGTCGGACAGCCGTAGACCGAACAGGGCTTTGCGGTCTAGCTGCTGCACCCAGAACTCAAGATCGGCATCGTCCTCCACCAACTTCCAGTTACGATACTGGGTCGTGAGCCCCTCTTCGACAGAGCCTTCGATCTCGTTGCGCCGGTAGGCCCGTCCCGGTGTATCCTGGGCCTGGACGACGACGCGGTAGCTGACCCGCTTGCCCGTTCGCCGCCGAAGAGTGCCGGCCACCTCCAGCGCCTCGCCGACTTCGTGACGCAGGGCCGCTTTGCGATATGCGTCCAGGTCGCGGTGCGTACCCGACAGCTTGAGTTCAGCGATGGTGACGAACAGATCCTCAGCGGTGCCGAGGTCGTACAGGTCGGTGGGGTTGCCGCGGTAGCGAAACAGCGTGAGGTCGAGATTTCGGCTCTGCTCCGAGCCAGTTGGCTCTACACGCGTCCCGAACAGATGCTCGAGCTCCCGCCGCGTCACGCCCCCAAGGCCCCGCAGCGATGCAGCGTGCAGGGCGCGCGTCTTGCTCATCTCTTCGACCAGAACAACTGCCGAAGCTCACCTTCGTCGTCCACGATCTCCTCCGAACACCAGGGCCTGAGCGACAAGAAGCAGAGGGCAGCGCACAGCAGAAGAGGAGCCATTCGACGATACAGATGGCGCAGGTGACGCTCTTCGGGAACAGCTTCGATGTCGATCTGCACAGGCATCGATCCGGATTCTCACCAGTTGGTGTAGGAACCGTCGTCCCGGTGCAAGTGCGGCGCCTCCCAGAACTTGAATTCCTGGCGTGACACGACGTCCTCGTCGAAATCGACGCCGAGTCCGGGCGTGTCGGGCACCGACACGGCGCTACCCTCCAACAACAGCTGCTGAGGGAACACGTCGGGGTTGGCGGCGCGCGGCTCCTCCGTCGGCGACACCCGAGCTTCGAGCCAGGCAAAGTTGGGCACGGCGGCTCCCAGGTGCACACTGGCGGCCGTGCAGATCGGCCCTAGCGGATTGTGAGGCATGAGATCGATGTAGTGCGCCTCAGCCACGGCAGCGACCTTCATCGATTCCGTGAGCCCTCCCACGTTGCACACGTCGATGCGGGCAAGCTGGGTGATGCCGCGCTCCAGGTAGGGTAGGAACTGCCACTTGCTCGCGAACTCCTCGCCGATGGCAAAGGGAACGTCCGTCATCGTGCGCAACGACTCGTAGGCCTCCGGCGTCTCGTCGCGGATCGGCTCTTCGAGAAAATCGAGAGTTCCCGAGGGCATACGCTGACAGAACGACGCCGTTTCCGCCACGTTGAGCCTGTGATGGTAGTCGATCCCGAGCACTGGATCGGGTCCCAGCTCCTGCCGCAGAGCGGTGAGCCACTCTGCGGTGATGCCGAGAGTTTCGCGGGGTTCAAAGCGAAGGGCATCGGCGGCGGCCTTGCGCTCATTTGGACCGGTGCGAATCACATTCCAGCCCTTGTCTATCAGGAGCTTGGCGTTGATCACCAGTTGTTCTAACGACGAAGCCCCAGTGGTGGCAAAGCAGGGCACGCGGTCGCGGTGCTTGCCGCCGAGCAGCTGGTAGACGGGCACGCCCAGCGCCTTCCCTATGATATCATAGAGAGCGATGTCAATCGCCGAGATCGCCCCCGTGAGAATGCGTCCGCCCTCGAAGTACTGGCCGCGGTACATCTCCTGCCAGAGTGCTCCGGGATTACGCGGATCGCGGCCGACGAGAAACTCAGAATAGTGATGAACAGCTCCAGCCACGGCGAGTTCCCGGCTAGACACTCCCGCCTCACCGACCCCGTGAATGCCTTCGTCGGTCTCGACGCGCACCAGCAGCTGGTTCCGACCACCGACCCAGGTGGGATACGCTTTGACTTCCGTAATTTTCAAGTTTCTCTCTCTGTCTTAGAGGGATCCGCTATATCTTGCGTCCTCGCCGCAGCAGGGGCAAACACCGGGCGTAGATAGCGTTGGCCCTTCTTGATGAGGGTCACTCGCCCCTATATCATGCAGTCAGCGGAGATCCGCCTCGGACTCCGATCCTCCCCCCTTCCCCAGGAGGCTCCCCGTGATTTTCAACATCGCTCAGCTCGACGCCAACCAGCTCGATGCCGTTCGGGCCCTGGAGGGTCAGACCGGCAAGACGATCATTGCCTTACAAGGCATCGAGGCTTCCATGGCAACCCTCACCAATGAGGAATTGCGTACACTGCGAGGCGTTGAGGAGCGGCTCGGGCTGACCCTTGTCGCCGTGGACTGATCGGACTCGGCGGGGGTGCCGGCGCAATCGCCCAGCGACGTTTGTGCTTGTCGGACTCGTCGTTGCCGCCGCCCCGATTCGCGCCGATTCAGCCAACAGCGCCACCCTCGTCGATCGCATCGTCGACCACATTGACCGGCTCTACCGCTCCGAAGACAGCCATTCTCACCTGGAGATGATCATCTCCAATCCCAACTGGGAGCGCCGGCTGAAGATGGAGATGTGGACCCGCGGGCTCAAGGAGACCCTGATCCGCATCCACGCCCCGCGCAAGGACGTCGGCATCACCACCCTGCGCAAAGGACCGGAGATGTGGAACTTTTTCCCGCGCATCGACAAGGTTATGAAAGTCCCGCCATCGATGATGATGAGCTCGTGGATGGGATCCGATTTCAGCAATGACGACCTGGTTAAGGAGAGCACCTTCACCGATGACTACACCGCCACGCTTGAGAGTGCAGACGACAGTCTGCTCACTCTGACCTTGATCGCTGGCGAACACACGGCAACCCTGTGGCCGCGCATCAGCCTCACGGTTCGCGCCATCGATCTCATGCCGGTGACGGAGATCTACTACGACGAAAAGGACCGCGCCGCCCGCCGCATCGAGTTCGAAGACGTCACCGAGTTCAGCGGCCGCACGCTTCCGGCAACCATGGCTATGACGTCGTTAAACAAGCCCGGTCACCGTACCATCATCCGCTATGTTGAAGCCGAGTTCGACACTGGGATCTCCGATCGGCTGTTCAGTCTGCGCGAACTGCAACGACGCTAGTAGCTGGAACGGCTCGCCGTGCTCGCCCGCATCGCCTTCCGCAATGTCTTCCGGCAGCGTCGGCGTTCGCTGTTTACCTCCCTGATGATGGTCGGAGGCTTCACCCTGTCCTCGCTCTCCATCGGCATCTCGGACGGCAGCTACGCCCACCTCATTGACATGTTTACTCGCGATCAGACCGGACATCTGCAGATTCACCGCCAGGGCTATCGCCAGCAGCCTTCGCTGCACGCCACCCTCACCGCCGACGAGCGACTGGTGCGGGCAATAGAGCACCAATCGGGGTTCGCCGCGTGGGCCCCACGGGTCTACGCTCCCGGCCTCGCCTTTCTCGGACGCAAGACTGCGGGAGCGCGCCTCGTGGGCGTCGATCCGGTGCGCGAGCCGGCGACGACTCGCCTGAAGCAGAAGATCTCTGAGGGACGCTTCTTTGCCGCCGACGAAGGAAACTCCATCATCCTCACCTGCACCCTCGCCGAGGTTCTTGATGCTGACATCGGCGACGAGATCGCCCTCATCGGCCAGGGAGCAGACGGCTCCATCGCCAACGACCTGTTCTCCATCGTTGGCATCGTCGGCGCCAGCGGACGAACTCGGGTGGGCCGCACCTACTACCTGCCCCTCGACGCTGCCCGGAGATTCCTCTCCCTGCCACGCGCTCACGTCCACGAAATCGCCGTCGTCCTCGAAGACCACCGCGACGCCGATGCTGCCGCCGACGAGATCGCCCAACGTATCGGCGCTGCTGACAACCTCGAAGTCGCCCCCTGGCGGATGGTGGAATGGGAGTTCTATCGCGCCATGAAGGTTGACCAAGAAGGCATGTGGGTGTCTCTGCTGATCATCGTCATCATCGTCGCCATCGGCGTCCTCAACACCGTTCTGATGTCCGTTCTCGAGCGCACCCGCGAGTTCGGTGTTCTGCGAGCGATGGGGACGCCACCGAGAGCCCTGTTCTCCATGATCGTCCTCGAGACCACCTTCCTCACTCTGCTTAGCCTGATTCCAGCAGTGTCGCTCTCTGTGATACTCAACTTCTGGTTGTCGCAGCAGGGCATCTCCATCCCTAACCCCATCAACTACGGTGGCGTGCTATTCAGCCACATCTACAGCGAAGTCAACGCCCGGGTGCTTTGGCTGCCCGGGCTGGTTGTGCTACTCGCCTCTGTCGGCGTCAGTCTGTTCCCGGCCTGGCGCACCGCCCGTATAGCGCCGGCCGACGCCATGCGAGCGCACTGAGGCTGACGTGTATCTAGTCCGGCTCGCTTGGCGTAACCTGCTGCGCAATCTGCGCCGTACCCTGCTGGCAGGACTCGCCGTGGGTATCGGCTTGGCGGGTCTGCTGTTCACCGACGCACTCTTCGTCGGCCTACAGGAGAATATGATTCGCACCGCCACCGAAACGTTTCTCGGTCAGGGGCAAATCCATCGCCAAGGCTTCCGCTCTCACCTCGAAGTCGAGCTGGCCCTTTCCGACGGCGCCGAACTCATGGCTCGCCTCGACACCGACAACCGCGTTCGCGCGGCCGCACCGCGCACCCAGTTCTTCGCCATGATCTCCTCGCCGGCCAATGTCGCCGCGACCAGCGTATTCGGAATCGACCCCGATCGCGAACACGAGGTTTCGCTCATTCACGAAGCAGTAGAACAGGGTGATGCTTCGTTGCCTTCGGGAGGCGTGCTCATAGGCCATGAACTGGCGGAATTACTCGAAGTCGAACTTGGAGATCGGCTGATCGTCACCGCCACCACCACAGGGGCCGGCGAGCTAACGCAGGAAATGGTGCGAGTCAGCGGTATCTTCCGCTTTGGCGCCCGTAGTCTCGACGACGGGGTCGCTTTCGTCCCTCTCGAATTCAGCCGTAAGCTACTGGAGCTGTCGTCCAGTGATCTGCACGAGATCGCCATCCAATTCCGCGACTTGGGGATTGCGGGAGATCGCTCCCATCCGTTCTGGCGCCAGTACAGCGGTGGTGACCGGGAGGTGCTGGGCTGGCGGGATCTGTTGCCGGAACTGGACGCTATGTTGGAGTTGTCGCAGTTCTCGATGTTCGTCGTGCTTCTCATCCTCTTTGGCGTCGTCGCTCTCTCCGTCATCAACACCCTGTTCATGTCTCTTCACGAGCGCACCTTCGAGTTTGGGGTGCTACGCGCCGTGGGCACGCGGCCGAGGCAGCTGTTCCTGCTCATCGTTCTGGAAGCGGCCTGCCTCTCCCTAATCAGCATTGCCATCGGATCGTTATTCGGCCTCACCAGCACCGCCCTGGTCGCCCACACCGGTATCGACTATAGCGGCATCGACATGGCAGGGGTAACCATAACTCGGCTCGTTCATCCGGTGATCACTGTCGACCAGTATGTAATGTTCCCCGCCTGGGTTCTCGGTTTCGCCCTCGTCGCCTCCATCTATCCAGCGACCTACGCCGCCCGCATGGAGCCCGCCCAGGCCATGCGAAGGAGCCTCTGATGACGCCCCCTGCCTCGTCATCCTCACCGGCTGCGTACATCGGAGACACGCTCATTCGTGTCGAGTCCGCGAGTCGTACCTACGTCACCGGCGAGGTGGAGATCCCCGCCTTGTCCGAAGTGAGCCTGACGGTTTCCCAGGGGGAGTTTACCGCCGTTGCCGGCCCTTCGGGTTCCGGTAAGTCGACACTGCTCAATCTGATAAGCGGCCTCGACACCCCAACCGCTGGAGCCATCTATATAGCGGGGCGCCGTGTCAGCGACATGACAGGAACGGAGCTGTCCGATTTCCGCCGTGATCATATGGGCTTCATCTTCCAGTCCTACAACCTGATCCCTGTACTCAGCGTCACGGAGAACGTAGAGTACATCATGTTGTTGCAGGGTGTTCCCGCCGCCGAGCGCCGCTCTCGTGTTGAGGAAGCCCTTGAGCTCGTTGCCCTCGCCGGCATTTCGTCGCGTCGGCCCGATCAGCTGTCGGGGGGCCAACAGCAGCGCGTCGCCATCGCTCGCGCCATGGTCTCACAGCCCAACCTTATCCTCGCTGACGAACCCACAGCCAACCTCGACTCCGCCACCGGTTCCGCCCTTGTCGACATGATGCGCCAGATCAATTCCGAGCGAGGCGTAACTTTCCTGTTCTCCACACACGACATCATGATCATGGAGCGCGCCCGCCGGTTGGTCACCCTGCGCGACGGACGCATCGACAATGATGAGGTGAGAAATGAGTGAGGGGAGCCGAGGCGGTTCCCCTATTGCTCGCCTGTTGCTCCTTCTCAGCCCGCTGCTGTCAGCAGATTCCCTTGCTTGGGGAGAGCAGCTTCGGCTCTCTGGCTACGTGAAAGAGTTCGCGACTATCGTCGATCCGACGCCGTTGGGGCAGGAGTCGGTACCCACACGGGCTAACTCGCTCAGCCGCGCCCGCCTGCGCCTGTTCGGTGGCGAGGGAGCGTGGTCGTGGGAACTGGCCGTCGAGAACATTCTGGAAGCCTCCTCGCACGAAGACGACAACTCTCCCCTGAATCGGATAGAGACGCTGTCGACAACCTCGTACCGACTTCTCGACGAAAGCGACCACTACATCGTCTCTGGTCTTGGCACATCGCAGCTGCGAGCTACCCTCGACCGTGCCCTCCTCAGCTACAGCGCAGACATGGGCGACCTATACATTGGTCGCCAGCCTATCGCCTTCGGCTCCGCCCGCGCGTTGAATCCGACTGACGTTTTCGTGCCCTTCAGTTACGCCACGATCGACAAGGAGGAGAGAGCCGGCGTCGATGCGGTGCGGGCGCGCTTTCCCCTGGGCACTCTCAGTGAGATCGACTTGGGATGGGTCTTCGGCAATGGCAGTGCCGTGCGGCACAGTGCCGGATTTCTTCGAACGCGACTCCATCTGGCCCGCACCGACGTCACCCCCACTCTGATCTTTTTTCGCCGGCACTGGTTGGTGGGTGTGGATGTGGCCCGCGCCGTGTTCGGCGCCGGAATCTGGCTGGAAGCGGCCTGGGTCGCTCCCCATCGGGGCCAAGAATATGGTCGCGTTTCGGCGGGAGCTGACTATAATCTCTCAGCAACGCTCTTCGCCTGGGCGGAGTACCACTACAGCGGCGCCGGCCAAACGCGGGTTGGCGACTATCTGCGCAGATTTCATCCCAGCGCTTTCACCACCGGCTCCGTCTACCTGCTCGGTCGCCATTACCTGTCTCCAGCGCTGATCTGGCAGGCGACGCCTCTGACGAGTGCCACCGCCCAGGTTCTGCAGAATCTGGAGGATCGCTCCTGGCTCGCAGGTGCGCGTCTCGAGCATTCCCTTGGCGATGACCTGTACGTGGAGGGGGGAGCCTTCGTCGGCGTTGGCGAGGACATCGACATCCTCAGGGGGATGCCGCGGGCGCGATCGGAGTTCGGGATCTACCCGGACACCGGCTTCGCGGCGATGCGCTGGTACTTCTGAGGTCGATGCGCGTTGTCGGCTTAGAGGGTGCTTGCTACCGTATCTCGCCCCCCGGCGACTGTCCGACCTAGCCCGTGGAGGATTCCCGTTGAACCGTGAAGAGCGCGACCGTGACGATCTCGTCGACGAGATGCGTACTCTGCGCCGCGAGCTGATCGACCTACGCCAGCAGCACGATAGCCGGCAGGAGGAGGGCGAGCGCTATCGCGCGGTCTTCGACAATCTCATCGACGGCATCATTAGCATCGATGAGGCCGGCAACATCGAGTCTTTCAACCGTGCCGCCGAGACGATCTTCGGCTACGAGCCGGGAGAGGTCATCGGGCGCAACGTCACGGTGCTCATGCCGGAGGCCTATGGGCGCCATCACCAGGCTTACATCGCGCATTACATCGAAACCGGGGAAAAGCGCATTATCGGCATGGGTCGCGAGGTGACCGGCCGCCGCAAGGATGGCTCCGAATTCCCCATGGAAGTGGCGGTGAGCGAGTTCTTTGAGGACGGCCGCCGCTGTTTCACCGGCATCGTTCGCGATATCACCGAGCGCAAGCATCTGGAAGATCAGCTGCTGCAGGCGCAGAAGATGGAAACCGTGGGACAGCTCGCGGGGGGTATCGCCCACGACTTCAATAATCAGCTCGGTATTATCCTCTTCGACGTCGAGTTGCTTCTGGCTGAAGCCGAGGAGGGACTCAGAGAGGACCTGCAGAAGATCCGACAAACGGTCCTGCGTGCCGCCAATCTGACCCGACAGCTTCTTGTCTTCAGCCGCCGGCAGCGTATGGAGCCTCAGCCCGTGGACCTCAATCTGCAGGTGCGAGAGATGCGCAAGATGATCAGCCGTCTGCTCGGCGACGATGTTGAGGTCGAGCTCGACCTCGCCGACAACTTGTCCGTGATCAGCGCCGACCTCAGCAATATTGATCAGATCATTGTTAACCTGTGCGTCAACGCCCGGGACGCCATGCCCGAAGGCGGTCGCCTGCTTATCGAGACCAGCAACGTCGAGATCGGGCAGGCCGAAATCCCCGCCCATGCCCACGCCCCCCCGGGACGCTACTGTCAGCTCGTGGTCAGGGATTCTGGCACGGGTATGGACGAAAGCGTACGCCTGCGGGTCTTTGAACCGTTCTTCACCACCAAAGACACGGGCAAAGGTACGGGACTCGGGCTCTCTGTGGTCTACGGCATCGTCGAAGCCCACGGCGGCTGGATAACTGTGGACAGCAAGCCGGGACAAGGCAGCTGCTTTCGCCTGTTCCTGCCCACCGACAGCCGCGCCTTGGCGTCGGGCGACAACACCTCCGAGGAGGACTCGTCGCCGCCTGGAGCCGGCGAGCGGGTGCTGCTGCTGGAGGATGAGCTCGACCTGCAGAAGCGGTTGGAGCTAGTTCTCAGCCAGAATGGCTACCGTGTCACTTCCTGCCCCGACATTCGCTCGGCACGCAGGGCCTGGAACACCGCTGGCGGCGACCGCTATCACCTTTTACTCACCGACGTCGTCCTCCCCGACGGGCGGGGGCCTGACTTTGCGCTGCCCTTGCGGGAGCGGGATTCCCAGCTCGGCGTCATCATCCTCACGGGATTCACTGACGACCGCGTCGACTGGGACCGAACCCGCCATCTCGGCTGTGCTGTCCTCAACAAGCCCATCGGAGTCGCCGAGCTGCTAGAGAGTATGCGGGACCAGCTATCCAGCTGAGACACCGATATCCCAGTCTTGGCAGGTCCCCCTCGCCTCGCTGATCGTCGCCTGGGGCGTGGCTGTCCTGGCCTGCCGGTCCGCTAATGTCTGGCACGAAGATTGCCAAATCCACAGGGACTCAACCGACTCATGCGCCTTCCCCATCCCCTTCTGAGTACAAAATGAAATGCGGAAGACAATTTTGTGCGCTGCAATTCTTGCTTCTGTATTACCAACACAAACTTTGGCCAGATCTGATGTTACGCAGGCCGTTGGGTTGTAGCGGGTTCTACTCATGGCGTAGGATTCTTGTACGTGGAGGACACCGGAGTGGGGATCGAGTCGGACATGTTAGAGCGCGTCTTCGATCTGGTCTTCATCACCAAGGAGACGGGACAGGGAACCGGTCTCGGCTCAGCGTCAGCATGGCGATCGTAGAGAGCGAGTCGGGCGTTCTGGAAGTCAACAGCGAGGTCAGAGTAGGCTCGCGGATCACCTTGAGTTTCCCCTTCAAGGACGGGGAATAGGAGCAGATTACCATGGCGGCAGTGCGCATACTCGTCGTCGACGACGAAGTCGACCTGGCCAGCAGTTGCCAGCGCTTGTTGGAGAGCCGTGGCTACGAAGTCAAGGTCGCCAGTGCCGCGGAGGAAGCGCTGGAGGAGATTCCGCGCCTCGAGCCCAGCCTGGTGATCAGCGATCTCAAAATGCCGGGC
>JAYZFI010000002.1:0-39064 GCA_036336855.1 Candidatus Latescibacterota bacterium | reverse complement strand
CGTCTTGAAGCCCATCGACTCCAGGGCACAGTTACCGGTGAAGATTATCAGATCGGCCCACGAGAGCTTCCGGCCGTACTTCTGCTTGACCGGCCACAGCAACCGGATCGCCTTGTCGAGGTTCACGTTGTCGGGCCAACTATTGAGGGGCGCAAAGCGGATTGTTCCGGAGGCTCCGCCACCGCGGCCGTCACCGATGCGGTACGTGCCTGCGCTGTGCCACGCCATCCGAATGAAGAGCGGCCCGTAGTGGCCGTAGTCGGCCGGCCACCAGTCCTGCGACGTCGTCATCAGCGTGTCGATGTCGTTCTTCAGGGCATCGAGGTCGAGCGTCTTGAACTCCTCAGCGTAGTTGAACTCCTCACCCATTGGATTAGACAGGGGAGAGTTCTGGTGAAGAATCCTCAGGTTCAACTGATTCGGCCACCAGTGTTGGTTCGACGTGGTCCCAACCGCCGTGTGTCTGTGAGGCCCGCCCAACGCGGGGCACTTGTTTTCGTTCTCCATATTTTCTCCAATCGTGTTCTGCATTTTCTTGCCAACCTGTTCTGTTTGCAAGGATCATGAATCCTCGGAAAGTGACTCCAGGTCCACTCTACCGTCAATAGTCATTCTGGACAAAATCCATCTGTCTCAGGGAAAGGTGGATGCCATGAAGAGCATCGCATGGATGAGAGGGAGAACTTTGTGACCAAGCTATTTCTTGTGGCCCTTGTGGTGGGGGTTATGTGCCTTGCCTGCGAGACAGCGGATGATGTGGATTCTCGTTCGGCGCCGACAGAAAGTCAGACGACAACCGATACCGAAACTGGAACGCCCACGGACACAGCAACCGATACTGGTAGCGAGGTGCGAGGGGATGACCGCCCCGAAGACAGTTATGCCTGCACGATTAACGATGCCGGCTATTGCATTTTCATGGGGACACCGCATCAGACGGGGCGAAAACCGGGAACCGAAGAGGTCGTCAATCGAAGTGGGGAATTTCTTTTTGGGTTGGATGTAGCGGTCGCGGTGAATGCTTCGGGGGGTGTCCTCGTGGCGCGGGGAACACCTGCTCTGGATGGGGACGAACTCATTGAGGCGCCGCATGATGATTTGAGCGGTGATGAGAAAGCGTTTCACCGTGTGATGGCGATTATGTTCCCCATTCGCAATGCTCTCATGTACGATATTGAGTCTGTGACGCAGGGCGATTGGGATGATCTCGTTGCTGAACTCAAAATACGAGAAATTAAGGAGAGGACGTTCACCGATGGGGCGACGCCGAGAGACAACTACTATGGCCGCCAAGGCGTCTTCGATTTAGCTAATAGCCTGGGTGGACGTGACATCCACCATGATGTGATGAAGTTTCTGGAGGAAGCCGGTCTTCATTTGCTGTGTCATGTGACCAGCGACGACTTCAATCAAATGCTCCAAGACACGCATCCTGAGGGCCATGCACCTTGTGAGGATGCAGCAATAGCCACCAAAATACCCTTCTAAATGGCCGTCGTGATGGCTTTCTTGTGGCCAGGAGCTCAAGAAAGCACGCAACCCTCGACATCTTCGCCCGACAAGACTGCGCAGCCGAGGCTCAACCTCAGGACCATG
Source organism: Candidatus Latescibacterota bacterium (assembly GCA_036336855.1). GTDB lineage: Bacteria > Latescibacterota > UBA2968 > UBA8231 > UBA8231 > JAYZFI01. The sequence continues at coordinate 37,468 of JAYZFI010000002.1, read as the reverse complement.
TGCGACTCGCACCATCCTATACTAACGATAACAGGCATTAGCGTTGGTTATTAATTTGGGTATACCGTCATAGGTATCACATTGTGCCGCAAGTTGATACTGTCTTGGATCTCCTTGGTCACGCCGACGGAATATACCAATCAATACAACCACCGAATAAGAACACAGATTCTTGCTGACAAAGAGCCGGCGCCCTTGCTATATTTCGCCTTGCTGCCGCCAACAACCACATCCTGCTATGACAAAGTCACCAGAGCAAGCAATCAGCGTCGTCACGCCTCCCGTCCTCGTGCCCTCAGTGCACGAGGATCCCATGGGGCAATTCCTTGCCGGTCAGTTGACCGAGCGCACAAAAAAGGCCTACTACGCGGATCTTTGCGAGTTCTTCAACGGTGATCGTATCACCCCCGATGACGTGCGCGCCATCACCTTCACTGACATCATCGATTACCGCAACGCCCTGGCGGCCATGGGACGTAAGCGGACCACGATCAACCGGAAACTGTCCAGTCTTAAGGCGTTCTTCCGGATGATGGTTGCTACCGACATCATCAACAAGAACCCGGCCGATTCAGCATTGGTTCGTGGCTATCGAGTCGATGATGAAATATCAGGTAAATCATTGCCCCGAAACGTATTAAGGATGATTCTCGACGCTGCTGGCGAAGAACTCGACGAGCTCCGTCGCGATCGCGACCTGGCGATTTTGCACCTGCTCACCTTTGCCGGGTTGCGACGCTCGGAGGTTGCAAACATGTCCTGGTCCGATATCGCGCAAGACGGTGCGTTTTGGATTCTACGGCTCCCGAATACAAAAAGCGGTGTCGCACAGGATGTTAAGTTGCAGACGATCGTCATCCACTACCTGCACACCTATCAGGACACCCTGCGTCGCCACGGTTATGCTGTCGACCGGGTTTTCCTCAGCCTGTCTCGCAACCAGTCTCACGGAAAGCCAATCACCGACCAGTCCATCAATCAGATCGTGCGTCGCTACGCCCGCATTGCCGGCGTTACCCGGAATGTGACTGCTCATATGTTCAGGCACACATGCTGCACAATGTCCATCGAGGGCGGTGCAAAGCCTCAGCAGGTGCAGGCGCACCTCCGCCACAAGGATCTCAAGACGACGATGCGTTACTACGAAAACCGCGAGCGCCTCACTGACAACGCTTCCGATTATATCCACATTTCTGGGTAGGCACCTCTTCCCCACCGCACAACATCATAACGTAGAATTTACATAATCTCCATTACGCGCAATGGGACTGCATAGAAAACGGCTCGTGACTCCGCTCGGTCATCTTCCTCATGATGGGGAGTCTGGTCGGCGTGGTGATCCAGCCGTCGATGGAGAAGCCCATCATGAACGTGCGCGTATGCGGGCGGACAAGGCGATTGGCAGTATCAAGGAGGAGGTCAATCCGAGTAGCGCCTCCGTCCAAAAAAAATCGCCGCTATGACGATAAATGGTGTACAAAAAGGGGACTGCGATGATACGCGCAGTCCCCTTTTCTTAATACCTACTTGTGCTCCCCACTCCATATCAGTTCAGCGATCTGTGCGTCAACAGATACCCCATCGGCTGCTGAAACTTGTGACGTGCCACTACCTTGGTGGGCGATCAGTCTAATCGGCCACCTCCTGTGCGACCTCCCAAGCGCGAACGCTCGCCCGTGCCACGTCCATAATTTTAATGTAGTTCTCGCGGGCTACTTTGCGCAGCACGTCCGGTGAAAGTGCATTCCAAATGGGCTGAAACGCCTCATAATTCGCTATATAAGATTCCTGACTACCGGGAGCCACCGAGTCGGTTCCGAAGAGGAACCGGGTTGGATGGGCTTCGATGAGTGCGTCCCATCCCTCCACTTCGCTGTTGAGGTAATTGCCGAGGAGATCCCAAGAGATGTCGAGCGAAACGTGATCTAATTCCGGGTCGTTGAGCAATTGCTCCAGAAGTTTGAGATGGTCTGGAGAAGGGGCAACAAACCGCCCCAATCCGGTGTGTGCCCAGATGGCTTGGGCTTTGGGATGCCGCTTGAACAGTGCCATGAGATCATCGAAGTGAGAAGTCGTGTCGTCCTCGGGTCCGTTGGGGCCAAAAACCGTGTTGATGTCGCAGTGAATCAGCACCACTAGACCGATTTCGGAGGCTGCCTCGAAAATTCGATCTAAGGCCGGATTGAGCAAACTGGCGGTATGGCCTGAAACCTTAGCAGAGACGAATTCCTTGTGGACGGAAAACTCGCCAATTCCAGAAAACACGCCAGGATACAAGCGGACCACCCGACGAATGTGGTCCGCGGCGTACATGTCCGTCGGGTTGAAGCCGACGATCATCGGATCCAGGCGGGCCCTGTCGCCAGAGGACAACGCCAGATACTCCGTGGCGACCATCGCGTCGGCGAAGGAGTAGTAATACAAGCTCGCATCGGAGCGCAGGTAGTAGTCGGGAGCTCTGTCTCCGGAGACGAAGGCATCCCACTTCTGCTGAAGAGGAAGTGGGGCTACGATTGCACGCTGCACCGCTTCGCCCATGATGTCGTCGACGAAGGACTGCAGGGTAATCCCCTCTTGAATGTAGTTGGTGGGATGGAAGTGGATGTCGTTGAACAACACCTCACCGTTGGCTTGTCTAGACAAAACTGCCATGGCCAAAACAAACGATGCTGTCCTGAAGAAACTCATGAGCTTTCTCTTTTCTACTATGTGTTGTTTACGAATGAATGTCCGCTGCTTGCCTATGAATATTGGTGGTCCCATTCTCGCCTTGGGGGGCAGCACGCTTCCACGGCCATACGATTAGCAATCCGAGCACAAACGGCAGTACTGATTCCACTAGTGTTTTGTCGGTAGCCGGAATGAGGTTGGCGATGAAAGTAAGTCCCCCGCCTACCAATACTGCGATCAGAATTCGTATTGGTGGAACGGGTCCCTTGATCGTGGTCACGATTAGGGTCGGGCCGAGGGTGAAGCCCACCAACCACCACGCCGATAGCACCTTATCGAAGATCGATTGCGAACCAAACAGTGCGGCTACGACAGCGAAGACACTGATGGTTAGTACGACTACCCGAGACCACAGCAGGGCACGTTTTCCACTTCCTAACCCAAGGTCATGGGACACCGACGAGCCAGCGACGAGGAGTTGACTATCGGCGGTGGACATCACTGCGGATAAGACCGCGGCAAGGAGAATACCGGACACGACTGGGGGGAAAATGCCGTTGGTAATGTGGATGAATACGGTTTCGTTATCAGCTAGTATCGGATATAAGATCCGGCCGCCCCAACCGACAATGAGCATTCCGCAGTAGATGATGACCGCCCATCCGATGGCCACCCGACGCGCGGTTGTGATGGCTTCCTGTCCGAGACGCAGAGCCATGAACCGATTGGCGACGTGGGGTTGGCCAGGGTATCCGAGGCCAATCCCGAAGGTTCCCAAGACGAAGCCAAGGCCAGCGGCACCACCGGCGCCAGCGAGCGGATCTAACCAACCTGGCGCATCGATCGTCCCGATCCCGTTGACAAGTGCGACGGGCCCTCCGCAGGCGAGGACGACCGCCACGGGGATGATGAGGGCAGTGGCTGCCATAGCCGCACCCTGCAAGGTGTCGGTCAAGCTGACCGCCCAGAACCCGCCGAGTAAGGTGTAAACGATCACCACACCTGCCCCCACCAGCACACTGTGGGTCATGCTCCAGCCAAATGTGTCTTCAAAGGTCTTCCCGGCGCCTTGGAGCTGGGCAGCGACGTAAATGGTGAACGCACACAAGACGATAATCGCGCAGATGGCTGAAATGAGCCGAGAGAATTCTCGATCACGGGGTCCGGCCACAAGCTCAATTACAGTGAGTGCACCGGTCTTGTTGCCGACCCGCTGCACAGCGGGTGCCAGTACTATCCAGTTGAAGACAAAGCCCCCGACGCAGGCCGGAAACAACCACACGGCTGACAACCCCCAGCTGTAGGCAGCACCGCTGACCGCTAGCAGGGTCCAGGCCGATGAGGATGATGCAGACGCCGACAGCGCCGCCACCCACGGGCCCAGAGACCGACCCCCCAAATAAAACTCCGTTTCGTCGTTGGTCTTTGCATTGGCGAACAGGCCGATCGCCAACAGGGTCACCTTGTACACTGTCAAGGTGACCAGCACGGTGATAGTTCGGTCGGACATGGCTTCGAAGGATGCCCAAATAGTTGTCATTGAAATCGGATTGTGGGCTCTATTATTAGCTTTTACTATCGGATGACGGATTTCCAGATAATGTCACTTGGTACCCTATAAATCGCAACCGCCGCCCACCCGCATGTAGCAGGTGTATGCCATCGGACTGCCTCTCCCCTACCAGATCAACACGTTCCAAGTTCCAAAGATTACATAATCTTCATTACCCGCAATTATCCTGTCGCCCAAGGATTCGGAGATCCGCCTACTCCGGGTCCGACTCATCATTGAGCGATCCCCGCGTCGACAGACAATACCCCACCGCAAGAACGACCGCCACCACCAAGAAGGCGAGAATATAGTGGTCCTGCGCGATGTCGATAGCGGCATCTCCGTACAACTTCCCGAATACGCCGGCTATACTGTAGCGGATCAGCCTCCCTGCGACGACGGCGATCACGAAGCCCTGCCAAGAACTCTCCACCCCACCAGCGGCTAGCACGATCGCCTTCGTCGGAAACGGCGGCGGTCCTAGCACACCGCCGAACACCGCCCAGTGACCAAGGCTGCGGAAATTCTTTATCGCGTTCTTGTAACATCTAGGACTGCCGCGACTTAGCAGCAGCTGAATCCCCCGTCGCCCTATAGCGTAGAGCACAACACAGCCCGTTGTCGAACCGAGCACCGTGGCAAGGACGTGGATAGCGACCTCTGCCCACGTCAGGTCGGGAGCCAACAGCACTAGAGCGATGTCGGGGGCTCCGCCAGTCGGTATTCCTGCGGAGTCGATTGAGGACAGCACGAAGAGTCCTGGAGTACCGAGGTCGAGAAGCAGGCGTTGCAGGCTCTGCAAACCGCTCTCGGCGGTGAACGTTGGCAGTGGCAACTTCGCGGCGGCGCCGGCTATACGACAATGTTGACGATCTTGCCGGGCACCAGGATGAAACGGTGCACCTCTCCCGATTCAGGCAAGAAGCGTTTTACGTTCTCGTGTCCGAGCACGAGTTCTCTCACTACGTGCTCCTCAATTTCCACGGGAACTTCGACTGTGCCGCGTACCTTTCCGTTCACCTGCACGGGCAGGGTAATCATCTCTTCCACTAGAGCCATCTCGTCGTGCTTCGGCCATGCCTGGTAAGCCAAGTTTCCGTGGCCGAAGCCGCAGCGCATCCACAGCTCTTCTGTAATGTGCGGCGCCAGCGGTGATAGCAGCAGCAGAAAGTTTCGCGCCAGCTCTTCCGGGATTTCGTCGGCACCCACGAGCTCGTTGTTGAGCTCGATTAGCCCGGCGATGGCCGTGTTGAAGCGCAACCCCTCGATGTCGTCGGTGACACGAACGATGGTACGTTGCAGCTTCTTGCCGAGGGCATCCTCGATCGGCTCGGCCTTCACCTTCGCTTGCCCGTCTTGGGTGATGAAGTTGCGCCACACCCGCTGCAGGAAGCGCTGCATGCCGCGGATCCCCTCCATGCTCCACGGTGCGGACTGTTCCAGCGGGCCCATGTACATCTCGTAAAGCCGCAGCGTGTCGACACCGTACTCGTCGCCAACCTCTTCCGGGGGCAGACCGTTCTTGTAGCGCTTGCCCATCTTTCCGCGAGAGCGGTTCAGCTCTTTTCCGGTGCCGCGTTGCACCGGAGTGTCGCCGTCGAATTCGACGTCGCGGATGTCAATGTAAACGCCGCGTTCATCGGTGAAGGCATCAGCAGTGATCATGCCTTGGTTGAACAACTTCTTGAAGGGCTCTGGAGTGCTGACGTGGCCGAGATCGTAGAGCACCTTGTGCCAAAACCGGGAGTACAGCAGGTGCAGGACTGCGTGTTCGGCGCCGCCGATGTAGAGATCGACGGGCATGAAATAGCTCTCCTTGGTAGTATCGCAGAACGCGGAATCGTTCTGCGGGTCGATGAAGCGCAGGAAATACCAACAGGAGCCCGCCCACTGCGGCATCACGTTGAGTTCGCGGTCGTATTCCTCCCCCCCGATCTCGACCCGAGTCCAAGACCTCTCCGCGCGCCCCAGAGGCGGTGACACCGGAGTGTCCGGGTCGTCCGACATCAGCGGCTGGAAATCCGCCATCTCTGGCAACAGTACCGGCAGGTCGGTCTCCACTGAAAATCCATCTGGATGCGTGGCGAGGGGAAAGGGCTCACCCCAGTAACGCTGACGGGAGAAGATCCAGTCGTGCAACCGATAGGTGATAGCGCTCTTGCCCACGCGCTCCTTCTCCAAAGCCGCAACGATCTTGCCCTTTGCCTCTGCCGTCGGCAGATCGGTAATCGCGAAAGGGTTCTGATCACCACCCACGCCGCCCGGTGAGTTGATGGAGGTTCCATCACCGGTATAGCATTCCACCTTGCCAGTGCTGGCCGGGGGGTCAACGACTTTCATGATGGGGAGACCGTACTTGCTCGCAAAGGCGTAATCGCGATCGTCATGAGCGGGCACGGCCATGATCGAGCCAGTGCCGTAGTCCATGCTCACGTAGTCGGCCACAAACACTGGAATCTCTGTGCCACTGACCGGGTTGCGCGCGAAGATGCCGCTGAATACACCGGTCTTGTCCTTGTCGTCTTCCTGTTTGGCATCGGCGGTTCTGAAGTTCGACGTTGCCGCTGTCGCCTGATAGCGACCCAGCGCCTCTCGGATGCCATCGCTGGGCGACTCTCCTTTCCAGGCGTCGGGCGTGCTGTCTGTCCAGGTCTCGGGCACGGCATAGCTGTCGCTGCCCGCCGTCACCAACGGATGCTGCGGTGCCACTACCATGAACGTGGCACCGAACAGTGTATCAGGTCGGGTGGTGAACACCTCCAGGCGCGACTTCAGCTGGTGAGTCTGTGGGTCGAGGACCTCGAACACGACATTGGCCCCATGACTGCGACCGATCCAGTTCCGCTGCATCAGCTTGATCTGCTCTGGCCAGTCCAGAGCGAAAGTACCCCCTTTGCCATCGGCGAGACGCTCGGCATCGAGGTCTTCCAGCAGCCGGTCGGCGTAGTCGGTGATGCGCAGCATCCACTGCTTTAGGGGGCGCCTATACACCTGACAGTTACCGCGCTCGCTCAGCCCTTCGGCAGTGACCTCTTCGTTGGCCAGCACCGTTCCCAGTCCTGGGCACCAGTTGACAGTCACTTCCTTCTGGTAGGCGAGCCGATAGTTGTTGAGCACCAGCTCCTGCCGGGCGCGATTCAGACCTGCCCAGCTATCGGTGGCGTCGGCACCAGCGTCCTCTATGACCTGTCGATCGGCGGCCGTCAGCTCGCGCTCTCCCGACGCCAAGGACCTCACCAGCTGTTCGATTGGCACGGCCCGGCCTTGCAGAGTGCGACCGGCGCCGTCCTCCCAAGTGACTTCGGGATCGAACCAGCACTGGAAGAGTTGCAGGAAGATCCACTGGGTCCAGCAGTAGTAGTCTTCCTTGGAGGTCGAGATTTCACGATCCCAGTCATAACTGAGACCCAGGAACTGGAGCTGTCCACGTATGCGTTCGATGCATTCGTCGGTGGACATCGCCGGATGTACGTTGTGCTCGATGGCATACTGCTCGGCGGGGAGGCCGAAACTGTCGAAGCCCATGGGGTGTAGAACGTTGAAACCCTGCATGCGTTTGTAGCGATTGTAGATGTCGCTGGCGATGTAACCCTTCGGGTGTCCGATGTGTAGGCCGTCGCCACTCGGGTAAGGGAACATGTCGAGGATGTAGCACTTAGGACGGTCTTCGAATCCAGGTTCGCCGGGACCGGCGGCGCGGTGGGTCTTCTCTTTGAGCCAGAATTCACGCCATCGCCGCTCCAACTCGCGAAATTCGTAGGCGCCGGGCCGCTGGTTGCTGGCAGATTTGGTGGTGGATACGGCTTGCTGACTCATGGGTACAGTCTATGTAAAGTTCTAGGAAATGGAATCGCCTCACGTACGTGCTGCAGGCCGCACAGCCAGGTCACCACGCGCTCTATCCCCATGCCGAAACCGGCATGAGGTACAGAGCCGTATTGACGCAGGTCGAAGTACCACTCAAAGGCTTCCCGGGGTAGGCGGTGGGCGGCGATCCCCGCCTCCAGCTGCTGCAGATCATCCTCGCGCTGACCCCCGCCGATAATCTCTCCATACCCCTCCGGGGCCAGCATGTCGACACACAATGCCAAGCGATCATCCTCGGGGTCGCGCTTCATATAGAAGGCCTTGACTTCTGCGGGGTAGCGATGAACAAGGACAGGAGAATTGAACTCCTTCGACAGCAGGGTCTCGTCTTCCCCTCCGAGGTCACTCCCCCACTCGATATCACTGCCTTGTTTCTGCAGTCGCTCGATGGCTTCCTCGTAGGTGATGCGTGGGAAAGGCGTCGAGATTTTCTCAAGAGGCGCGATGTCACGCTCCAATAGCTCCAGTTCGGGGCGACAGTGCTCCAACACACGGGCGACAATGAAAGCCACCATGCTCTCGGAGATCTCTATGTCGCCGTCGAGATCGCAGTACGCCATCTCGGGCTCGATCATCCAGAATTCTGTGAGGTGCCGCCGCGTCTTCGACTTCTCCGCCCGGAAGGTCGGCCCAAAGCAATAAACCTTGCCGAAGGCCATGGCCGCTGCCTCCATGTAGAGCTGGCCGCTCTGTGTCAGATACACGGTATCGCCGAAGTAGTCGGTGGAGAACAGAGTCGTCGTACCCTCGCAGGCTGCCGGTGTGAGAATTGGCGCATCGATGAGGGTGAAGCCCTCGTCCCGCATGTAATCCCTACAGGCGTCGATAATCACGTTGCGCACCTGCAGGATCGCGTGCGGTCGCGTCGAACGCAGCCACAGGTGGCGATTTTCCATGAGGAAGTTGACGCCGTGCTCCTTCGGCGAAATCGGGTACTCGTCAGCCTGATGCACGACCTCGACGTTGCTGACCCCTAGCTCGTAACCGATGGGCGAGCGCTCGTCGATCCGGACCTCGCCGTACACCTTCAGCGCGGATTCCTGATTCAAGTCTTCGCAGATCTCGAAGACCCCGGGGCTGACGTCTTCTTTGAACACGACACATTGGATCGTGCCACTTCCGTCTCGGACCTGCAAGAAATGCAGCTTTCCGCTCGACCTCTTGTTGTAGAGCCAGCCACTGAGCTCGACGCTCTGGCCATTGAAGTCGGCGATACGGGCTATCCTTGCCGAGGGATGGCTATTGTTGTCAGACATCTGTCGTCATCCTGTTCGCGGTCGGACCCAAGTTGTCCAACCCCCATTTCTTAGGACTCCCACGCTCACCCAACCACAACAAGCGGCAGATATAAAAGGGCTACCGCGGACCGCACCGTGAGCACACACGCTCCCCACGACACGGCCGATCGGTAGCCTATTATGAAACAAACTGGTGGTGGACTTAATCGCCGCTCTCAGCGACGCTCAATTATTCAGCTATTCAATGTCAGTTCTGCTCCGGCGCGGGCAGGATCGCCTTGCGGCTAAGTCGAATCTTCCCAGCGTTGTCGATATCGAGGACCTTCACCGCAACCGAGTCACCTTCCGCAACCACGTCTTCCACTTCCTTGACGTGATGGTGGTCGAGCTCAGAGATATGCAGGAGTCCCTCCTTGCCGGGCAAGATTTCCACGAAGGCGCCGAAGGGCATGATCCGCTTCACCGTGCCTTGGTACTCCTGGCCGATCACGGCTTCGGCGGTAATCGCTTCGATCATGCTCATCGCCGCTGCCGCTGCCTCTGCCTCTACGGCGGAGATCGTGATCGTGCCGTCATCCTCGACGGAGACGCTGGCGCCGGTCTTCTCGATCTCCCGGATCATGCGACCACCTGGGCCGATGACGGCGCCGATCTTGGCCTGGTCAATCTTGATGTACTCGATGCGCGGCGCGTGTGGAGAGAGTTCCGGGCGCGCCTTCGACAGGCACTTGTTCATGATGCTGAGGATGTGGGTGCGCCCCTTACGGGCGCGCTCCAGGGCTTCCTCGAGTATCTCTAGGCGAATGCCGGCGATCTTGTTTTCCATCTGCACTGCTGTGATACCTTCTTCCGTGCCGGCGACCTTAAGATCCATGTCGCCGAGGAAGTCCTCATCGCCGAGAATGTCGGTTAGAATCTCGTAGCGATCTCCCTCGCTGATCAGGCCGACGCCCGATGCAGTTACCGGCGCCTTAATCGGGATTCCCGCATCCATCAGCGCCAGCGAGCAGCCGCAAACGGTGGCCATCGACGTCGAGCCATTCGAAGTCTGGATGTCGGAGACCAGCCGCACTGTATACGGGAAGGACTCCGCTGTCGGCACGACCGGTTCCAGCGCACGCTCGGCCAGGTGTCCGTGTCCAATTTCTCGACGTCCGGGACCGCGCGGGAAGGAGACCTCCCCAGTGCTGTAGGAAGGAAAATTGTAGTCGAGCCAGTACGATTTGAAGGCCTTGCCACGCAGGTCGTCGATCATCTTCTCGTCAAACTTATTGCCCAGAGTGGCTGTGCACAGGGCCTGGGTTTCTCCGCGCGAGAACAGCGCCGACCCGTGTGACCGGGGCAAAATCTGGGCCTCACATGTCACCTGGCGGACCTCGTCCACGGCGCGGCCGTCGATGCGTTTATTGTCGGTAAGGATCATCTCTCGCATGTCGGCTTTGATCACATCGTAGACAATCTCTCCGATCGCCTTGCCAGACTCGGGAAAGCGCTCCGTCAACTGCTCGACGACCTCGTCCTCCATGATCGCCAGAGTTTTGGCGCGAACGTCGCGGTCACCGGAACGATTGGCTTCCGCGATGCGGGCGGTGGTCATCTCCTTCACCGCCTTCACTAGCTCTTCGTCGACCTCGGGAGCCTCGTACTCCATCTGCTCGCGCCCTGCGAGCTTGGTGAGCTCGTCCTGTAGGTCTAGAACTTCCTGAATGTTCTCGTGAGCGAACTCCAGCGCCTCCAACAACGCCGCTTCGGAGATCTCCTCCGCGCCGCCCTCGACCGTCCCTATACTATCGCGGTCGCCGGAGATAATGAAATCCATGTCGCTTTTTTCGAGATGGCTTCTTGTCGGGTTGATGACGAGGTCGCCATCGACGCGTCCGACACGCAGCGCCGCGATGGGGCCAGAGAAGGGCATGTCGGACAGGCACAGCGCCGCCGAAGCGCCGACCATGCCGAGCACGTCAGCGTCGTTTTCACCATCTGACGAGAGGATGGTGACGAAGACCTGGATTTCGTGACGGAACTTCTTCGGGAACAGCGGGCGGATCATGTGATCGATCTCCCGAGCGCTCAGCGTCTCTTTCTCCCCCATGCGGCCTTCGCGCTTGAAGAAGTTCCCGGGAATCCGGCCCGCGGCATAGGCTTTTTCACGGTATTCGACTGTGAGAGGAAGAAAGTCCCGATCTCCAGCTCGTGAACTGCGACAGGCGGTCACCAAGGCGATTGTATCCGCATAGCGAATCCATACGGAGCCATTCGCGCGACCCGCGACCTTTCCCGTTTCCAGGGAGAGAGTCCGCCCCCCCCATTCCATTTCAACCTTATGGGTCATTCCTTGCTCTCGATCGATGAGTTGCGATGTCAGTAGCCTCCGCGGTGGTGGAGGAGATTACCGGCGCAGTTCGAGATCCTTAATCAGCTGCGCGTACTTCTCTGGATCCCTGTTCTGCAGATAATTCTGCAGCCGCCGACGGCGGCCGATGAGCTTCAGTAGGCCTCGCCGGGTAGCAAAATCTTTGCGATGCTCTCTCAGGTGCTCGGTAAGATTCTTGATGCGCTCGGACATAATCGCGATCTGCACCTCGGCAGATCCAGTATCCGCGTCACCTTCACCATACTTACTGACGAGTTCGGTTTTCTTCTCTTCGGTAATCGACAACGCCTTCCTCCGTGTGACTGGTCGTCATCACGCTCGTCTCAGTAATGGCGAGCGCGCTTGATGTCTATTTCGATCTGATCGATAAGAGCTTCGCGACTCTCAAACTTGATCTCATCACGCAGGTGCTCCAACAACCGCAACTGCACAGACTTACCGTAGAGGTTACCCTCGAAGTCGAGAACGTGCGCCTCTGCGGTCAGACGGCCACTGCCAAACGTAGGCCGTCGACCGACGTTGACGATGGCCGCTTTTTCGCCCGCGCTACCTGGCCAGCGGATACGAGCCAAGTAGACACCCGCGGTCAATCCGGACAGCTGCTCTGAATTCAAATCGAGATTCGCCGTGGCAAATCCCAGCTCTCGGCCTCTGCCATCACCGCGGACAACAGTAGTACTCAGCTCCCTCACTCAACTCTCAACGAAATGCGACATATCTGCAATTACCCGCTTAGGTTGGAGCCGACCGGCCTCCGCCGTGGCCACGCCGAGGAAGACATCATCCGGTGCAAATACCGCCCGCTCCCCCTCTTCTTGCGCCTCGTCCACTTCGACGGCGACTCCGTGGAGGAAATCCGCCACTACCGCGCCGCCGACGTCGATTGCCGGCAGGATCCCGTCGAGGGCCCGCCGGGCAGCAATCGGCGCCACGGACAGCCCGGCCTCCTGTAGAGCCGTCAGATCTGTGCTGTCGGCAAGGCCGACGTTGCCGACTCGGGTTCGGCGCAGATCCTGCACGTAACTGCCGCAACCGAGCCGCTGGCCCAGATCACGAGCCAGCGAGCGGATGTAAGTGCCTCGTGAGCAGACGACTCGAACCTGTAGTTCGGGGTAATCAAAGCCTGTCACCTCAAACTCGTTAACCGACACCTTGCGTGGTTTGGCCACTATCTGTTCGCCTCGACGCGCTCGCCGGTAGCTGCGCTCCCCGTTCACGTGAACAGCGGAGTATACCGGTGGCACCTGTATGAGGTCGCCGCAGAACTCCGTTGTAACGAGACGCTCCACGTCGTTCCGCTGCGGGGGATCATCGACAGCGCGTTCGAGAATCGGTCCCTGCGCGTCATCAGTCTCGCTTTCCGCCCCCAGTCGAAAGGTAGACAGATACTCCTTGGAACCCCGGCTCAGCCACTCGTTCAGCCGGGTATAACGTCCGACGCACAAGATCAAAACTCCCGATGCTAGCAAGTCGAGCGTTCCACAGTGGCCGACCCGACGCGTCCCCGTGCACCGCCGCATCACCGAGACCACCTTGTGTGACGACGGGCCGACCGGTTTGTCTACAACGTAGATTCCCTGCAACCAACCTCACTCCCCCCTATAGTTCGCACTGAGTTCGGCAGGAGAGGGCTCGCCGGGGTCGGGCAACGAATCGATGATTGCCGTCACCCGCGCCGCGCGCTCAGAGGTCTCGTCGTAGCGAACGCAGATCTCCGGCGTGTGCCGCAAATCGACTCTCTGTGCCACCTCGCGACGCATGTAGCCTATGGCATTCTGTAGCGCATCCGTGGCCACCTTCCTCTGCACTTCGTCGCCGAGGACACTGACATACATCGTCGCTTCTCGGAGATCGTGGGTGACCTCCACGTCCATGACCGTCACCATCGTCGTGCGCGGGTCTCGCATTCGCTGAACTATTTCCTGCAATTCGCGCAACAGCAGCTCGCGAACCCGGCTCACGCGATGGGTGCTAGCCATCTCGATCTACCGCTCTTCAACGTAGCAGTCGATGACTTGGGCGCGACCGTCGTTCTCAATGAAGCTCATCGCCTTTTGGATGACCTCGTCCGCGTTTGCCGATTCATTGCTCACTGTCGCCAGCGCCAGAGCACTGCGTTGCCAGAGCTCAAGGTGATCGATTTCCGCTACCGCCAGGTTAAAGCGATTGCGTAACCTTTCCTTGAGACTATTCACGACCTGCCGCTTTTGCTTCAGCGATTGGCTGTCAGCCAAAAACAGCTCTACGGTGCCAACGCGAATAATCAATCAGAACAACTAACGTTCGCTCCGCGCCGATCACAGGCTGCGAGCAATCTCCACAACTTCGATGGCCTCGATAAGATCGCCCTCGGTAACCTCATCGAAGCCATCGAGCGAAATACCGCACTCGAAGCCTTCGCCTACCTCTCGCACGTCGTCCTTGAATCGACGTAACGACGAGATCGCTCCCTTCCACAGCACTTCCTCTTCGCGCTTCAGCCGGACTTGGTTATTGCGCACGATCTTTCCGTCCTGCACGAAGCAGCCGGCGATCATGCCGGTACGGGACGAGCTGAAGGTTTGACGCACCTCGAGAGTTGCGACAATGCGCTCTTCCAGAGTTGGAGCAAGCAGACCTGACAGCGCCCCGCGCAACTCTTCCACCACCTCGTAGATGATCTCGTATTCGCGGATCTCCACACCGGAGTTGGCCGCCATATCGCGGGCGTTGACTTCGATGGGTACGTGGAAGGCGATCACCACGGCGTTAGATGCCGAGGCCAGCAGCACGTCGGATTCGGAAATCGGACCAACGCCACTGTGGATCACGGTGATGCGCACTTCTTCGTGGGTAATGGAGCCAAGCTCCTGAGCGATGGCTTCAACTGAGCCGTCCACATCGCCTTTGAGAACCACGTTGAGCTCTTTGATGCGTCCCTCTTGGATTTGATGCTGGAGATCGCCGAGAGTGACGCTGCGCCGCCGCGCTTCCTGTTCGCGCTTGATCTGCTGTCGCCTCTGGATGATGTCCTTGACGGTGCGGTCTGAGGGAACGACGGCGAAAGTGTCTCCCGCCTGTGGCACACCCGACAGTCCCAACACCTGCACCGGCAATCCCGGGGAGACATCGTCCACGCGCTGCATGTTCTCGTCCATTAGGGCGCGTACGCGGCCGCCGTACAAACCGGTGACGAAAGGATCACCCTTGCGCAGGGTGCCGTCCTGGATCAGCACAGTCGCCATCGGACCGCGGCCCCTGTCGAGCTTAGCCTCGACGATCGTGCCTCGAGCCCGTCGATCGGGCACGGCTTGGAGTTCCTGCAGCTCGGCCTCAAGGAGCACGAGCTCGAGTAGCTTGTCCATTCCCGCACCCGTCTTGGCGGAGATTTCGGCACAGGCGATTTGCCCCCCCCACTCTTCGACCAGCAAATCATGTTCGGCGAGCTCTCGCTTGATCTTGTCAACATCGGCCGTAGGCAGGTCGGTTTTGTTTATGGCCACTACGATGGGCACCGACGCCGCCTTGGCGTGATCGATGGCCTCTACGGTCTGAGGCATAACACTGTCGTTGGCGGCGACAACGAGGATAACGAGATCGGTAACCCGCGTACCGCGAGCGCGCATTGCGGTGAAGGCGGCGTGGCCGGGAGTATCGAGGAAGGTGATGGACTTGTCGAGGGTCTTGACGGTGTAGGCGCCTATGTGCTGGGTGATGCCGCCCGACTCACCTTCGGCGACGTTGGTATTGCGCAGGTGGTCAAGGAGAGAGGTCTTGCCGTGATCGACGTGACCCATAACCGTGACCACAGGAGGCCGGGAAGCGGGCTCACCGCCTTCATCCCGCTCGACGAGCGTATCTTCCTCTTCCTCCTCTTCTTCAACCTCCGCCTGATCGAGGGCGCGCAGTTCGAAGCCAAACTCATCGGCCACCGTCACCATGGTGTCCATGTCCAGCCGCTGGTTGATAGTGACAACGACGCCGAGCTGCAGACAGGCACCCATGACCTCTGCGGTGCGCACGTGCATCGCCTCGGCGAACTCGGCGACCGTGGCAAACTCGTTGATGTGCAGAACCTGAGTTTCAGCCGATGAACCCGTCTCGTCGCCTCCTTCGTCGCGCTGTCGGTCGTAGCGCCGACGGGTGCGCCCCTCACTGATCTGGGAGAGGGTCTTGCGAACGCTATCCTGCACCGCCTGGGTGTCACCCGTTCCCTTCCGACCGCGTCGCCGGCCGCCGCCGCGCCAACGCCCGCCAAGATTGGGAGTGGGATTGGGATTGGGCGTGGAGTTCTGGCTTCGTGCCGGTGCTTTGTCGGAGGGCCGTTCGCTGTGGGTGGCACGTAGTTCGGAGAGTTTCTCCTCGTCGGTCTTGCCTCTACGCTTGCCCCGCCTGCGATCAGCGTCTTCCGGGCCTCCGCGGGCACCAGGCCCCGAGTCTGTCGCCGTCGCGGCTGGCGCCTCGTTGCGTCGCCGGGCCCGGCTGTCTTGGGTCGAGTCGTCCTTGGTTTCGGGCTGACGGGCGGCGCGTTCCTCGGCCTTGCGCTGGGTCTCCTTGACCTTCTGACGCTGTACCTCTTCGACGGAGGATTTGGTTTCGTCTTCGATCTTCTTGGTGATCGCTTCGAGCATCGCCGAAGTGACCACGCTCATGTGGCTCTTAACCTCGTGCCCAAGGGACTTAAGCATGGAGATCAGTGCGTCACTGGAGAGTTTCTTCTCTTTGGCTACCTGGTAAACTCTGCGCTTCTCTGCCAACTGTCCTCTTCCTAACCTACGCGCGTTAGCGCGTTCCGTGCCTCAGCGTTTGCCGAGGCGTTGGTCCGCTGTCGATCCCTCGTTGGGCCACCGCCAATTACTCGGTGGTTGGTGCCTGTTCGCCTTCCGTTGCTTCCGCCTGCGGCTTGGACACGACTTCCACCTCGGGCTCTTCGGCGCCAGCTGATTCCACGCTTTCGGTCTCCGGGTCGGGTCCGTGCTCGGCGGCCTCAGCCACCACCGCATCTGGTTCCTCAGCAGGGACTCTGGCTTCGGCAATGCGCTCTGCCGCTTCGAGTTCTTCCAGCGTTGCCGGCCGCAGCTCTTCACCGCGAGCCTCGGCCTCCTCGATATAGGCAAGAGCCCGCTGGTGCAGCTGTGCCGCGAGATCGTCCTCTTCCAAGCCTGGTACCGTATACAGCGCGTCGACTTCGGCCTGGGCAATGCCGCGCACCGAAATAAACCCCGACGTGGCTAGACTGAGGGAGATGAGCTCACTGACGCCTTCGAGTTTACCGAGCTCGACCTTGCTCTCTTCCAAGCGCCGCAGGCGCCTTTGATACTCTTCATCAGTGATGATGTCCAGACCCCAGCCTGTAAGGTGCACGGCGAGACGGGAGTTCTGTCCAGACTTGCCGATCGCCAGTGACAGCTGGTCCTCCTCAACGATCACCTGGGCGTGACGACGACGGCTGTCAGTGATAACGCGACCCACAGTAGCCGGGCTGAGGGCGCGGGAGATGAAGATGTCGGGCTCGTCGATCCAGGGAACGATGTCGATGCGTTCGCCGCTGAGTTCGCGAACGACGGTCTGGACACGCGATCCCTTTACTCCAACGCAGGCGCCGACGGGATCGACGCGCTCGTCATTGCTGCTCACAGCGATCTTGGCACGTTCTCCCGGCTCACGGGCCACGGCGTGGATGGTGACGATTCCCTCGGCGATCTCCGGCACCTCTAGGGCAAACAGCTTACGCAGCAGTTCGTCGTGGGTCCGTGATAGGAGCACCTGAGGTCCGCGGGTTGACTTAAGGACCTCGTAGATGTAGCCGCGCACGGGATCGCCGTGGCGATACCGGTCGCGACGGATCTGCTCTTTCAACGGGATCGCGGCTTCAGCACGACCAAGGTTGAGGATGATGTCGCCATGGCTGATTTGCTGGACGGTGCCCGTCTCGATCTGCGCGATCCGCGTGCAGAACTCGTCGTAGATGCGCTCGCGCTCGGCTTCGCGCACGCGCTGAATGAGGATCTGTTTTGCCGTCTGTATGGCGTTGCGGCCGAAGTTGGAGAGGTTGAGCTGCTCGAAGACCACCGAGCCGAGTTGCGCCCTGTCGTCGATAACGCGAGCATCGGCGAGCTCAATCTCAAGCTCGGGGTCGTTGATCTCGTCGACCACCGTCTTGCGGGCCATCACCGCCATGTGCCCGGTGTCGGGGTCGATCTGCACTTCGAAATTGTCCGCGTTGCCGTAGCGCTTCTTCGCCGCTGAGACTAGTGCGTCAACGAGCGTCTGCATCACCATTTCGCGATCAACGTTCTTTTCTCGGGCGATTTGCCCCAGCGCTTCGACAATATTCAGGTTGGTCATCTGACTCCTGTCAGGTAAACAGCATCGAAGCTGCGTTCAGAATTCGGCCTGGATGGTCGCCTTGGCGATTCCCGTTCGCTCCAGACTCTCTTCCGTCCCCTTATCGCCCTCGAGATGCAAGTCGTCCTGTGTCCACCCCACGAGCCGTCCAAAGCGGGTGCGGCCATTAGCCATGACTACTTTCAAGTGGCGTCCACTGGCTCGTTGGAAGTCGGCTTCCGAGATCAGAGGCCGATCGAGCCCCGGCGAAGTCACCTCCAAGCGGTATCGATCCGGTACGGGATCCTCGGCGTCGAGCAGGTCGGAGACCTCTCGACTGATGGCCTCACACAGATCGACCGTTACTCCATTTTTTTCGCGGTACACCAGCACGCGCACGTGGTAGCTGCCGCCAGATCCAGAGATCTCAACGTCGACCAGTTCGGCACCGTGATCGGCAACAATAGGCTCCACCACATCGACAAAATCTGACTGCCATTCCATCTATTCGAAGCCGTCCCCGTAGAACCACGGAACCGCGCTCTTGGAGCCTGGTGGAAATCAATAAAAGTAGATTATGCCACGTATTTGGGCAAGCTGAAGTTGTACTCCGTCCTAAATCGAGACCTTCAACCCATTGTTGCTCAACGCTTTAATCGAGCATTTTGAGAATTTCCTTGAGTTCGGCGCCGACCTCGCGGACCAGGCTTCGCAGCTGATCGTCCGGAACGGCGGCAGGCACCCGGACTGCCTGCTGCTCGCGATCCTGCCGGCCTGCGGCAGCTATATCTTCGACGCTGATCTCGGCCCCGTTTCGAAGGCTAACGACGTTGTCGACAGCACCACGAACAAGCTCAGGCTCGTTCTTGAGGCGTTGACGGGCACCCCGGGTGGAATAGCGCTCATCGTAGAGAAGACGCTTGATGAGCAGAATGATTCCGATATCGCGCTCGCGGTAGGCTCGATTCTTGCCGCGAAGCCGCTTGGGGCGCAGTGACGGGAACTCCTTCTCCCACGATCTCAGCGTGTAGGGCTGCAGGTCGGTTAGCTCGGCGACTTCACCAATACTGTAGTAGAGCTTAGTTCCTAGAGTTTGTTTCACGATGACCTGCTTTCCCCTATGAGGTTTCGGTCTCTAAAACCGTTCATCGTTTTTCTCTCATTCACCCAATTTACGGGCCTGGCGAGAGCGCGTACTGCGCCAAACCAGCCTAACTGGTGTACCGCCAAACTCGAAGGACTTGCGCAGTTCGTTCTCGACATAGCGCCGGTAGGCGTTGCTGACGAGATCCGGTCGGTTGCAAAACACGAGAAAGGTGGGTGGGGCCGTCTCCACCTGGGTGAGGTAGAGCAGGCGAACCTCCTTGCCTCCGGCCGAGGGGTCCACGCGCTGAGTCACGCCCTCCACCCAGCGATTCAGCTCGGACGTGGAAATGCGCTGTGTCGCCGCCGCGTGCACGTTCGCTGCAAGATCCAAGCATCGACTTGCGCGTCTTCCCGTCAATGCAGAAAGAAAGAGCCAGGGGAAGTCGCGCAAGAACGGGAAGCAATGCAACATGTCGCGGGTGTACTCCTCAATGTCGGCCTTGGGAGCATCGGGATCTGCCGATCGATCGCTCTTGAGGTCCCACTTGTTCACCGCTACCAGCATTGCTTTGCCCGAGTCGATCACGTGGTTCATGATGCGCGCGTCCTGCACAGTCACCCCCTCAGTGGCATCGAGCAACAGGATGACGACATGGCTGCGCTCGATATTTCGCGAGGCCCGCAGGACGCTAAAATATTCCACCGATTCGTTGATTTTCGATCGTCGTCTCTGACCCGCGGTATCGACGAGCACGTAACGGCGCCCGTTGCGCTCGATGCGGATGTCAGTGGCATCGCGCGTTGTGCCCGGGCTATCGTGGACGATCGACACGCTCTGGCCGGCGAGACGATTCATTAGGGTCGACTTTCCAACGTTGGGCCGGCCCGCTATTACGATGCGAATCTCATCCTCTCGGATCTCGTCTCCGTCGCCCAGACCGAGCTTGTCGAAACGTGCCACGATGGCGTCCAGCAGATCGCCGGAACGCCGGCCCGTTGCTGCCGATACGGTGAGTGGCTCCCCAAGTCCCAACCGGTAGAACTCAGAGGTGTCATAACGGGTCGAGTCGGGGTGATCCACCTTGTTGAGGACCAGGACGCAGGGCTGGTTGCGCTTGCGCAACATGTCACCGACCTCCTGATCGAGCCCAGTGAGGCCCTCCGTGGCGTCGCAAAGCATGACCACAAGGTCGGCATCGCGTACGGCGATCTCCGCCTGCGCGTGGACCTCGGTTTCGATTTCGTCCACCGACCTGGGTACCATCCCCCCCGTGTCCACAAGGGTGAAGCGCCTGCCGGCCCACTCGGCCAGCCCGTAGATACGATCCCGGGTGATTCCAGGCTGGCCGTCGGTGATCGCTTGACGCGTGCCGGTGATGCGGTTGAAGAGAGTCGACTTGCCGACGTTGGGCCTGCCGACGATGGCGATCGTCGGTCGTACGGAAGCGAGAATCTGGGGAGCTTCGGCCGTCGGCATGGACGTCATCAGTTCCCCTCCCGGCGTCCCACGAAGAACCCGAGATCGGAGAGCTGGCGGCCACGTCCGCGCTCGACGAGATCTCCGTGTAGTGCCCGCTGAATACTCAAAGCGAGGTCGTAATCGCCGACAGCGATGGTGACGCCACTGCGCTCGGAGAGATCGGCGACGGTCATGTCGTCGAGGGTGAGTCCATCGCCGTTAATGCAGTTCGGCGGCAGCAGTGCCAAGTTCCAACGCGCTGGGGCCAGCGCTGCCAGAATGTCTTTCCCTGCCAGCAGTCCGGACACGGTAATCCCGTGGCCGAAGAAGTCGTTGGCCACGGAGAGGAGCTCGACTTCAACGTTGGCAATCTCGTTGATCTCGTTGACGACGGGCTCCAAGAAAAACGGGGCGATCGTTCCTGTCAGCATGGCCATCCGCACCGTCGTGCTCGGCGTTGTAATCTGGGACCGGCCGGAACGCCAGCGATCGAGGAATGAGCGCACCATGCCGATGCCGTTCTCGATCTGAGGGAAGGCGTCATAGTACTCCGCCTGTGGCGGCAGCCGCGATTGCCGCAGGAACAGTTCGTCGGCAGCGTAAACGAAGCGTGCACCGAGCTCGGTCACACACCGATCCCCCCACGTCTCCGCCACCTCCAAGTAGGCCTTGGCGTCCTCCCTTGTCACCGAGCGTAGCTCCGCCAGGTGCTGCCGGAAACGGGTTAGTCCCACCGGAACCAGCGCCACGGAGCGCACCGCCGGGTACAGCGGGGCGAGGTCGCTTAGGGTTCGCTCCAGGTGCGGTCCATCGTTCCAGCCCGGGCAGAGCACAACCTGGGCGTGCATCTCGATCCCCCCGTCGGCGAGAAGCTGAATGCGCTCGAGGATGGGCATGGTAGGCTTAGTCCTACCCAGAAGCTGCTGGCGCAATTCCGGATCGGTGGCGTGCACGGAGATGTACTGCGGGGTCAGCCCCTGTTCGATGATTCGCTGCAGATCCGAGTCCCGCACGTTGGTAAGCGTGACGTAGGATCCGTGCAGAAAGGAAAGCCGGTAGTCGTCATCCTCGAAGTAGAGACTTCGCCGCAGTCCACCGGGCATCTGATGCAAGAAACAGAACACGCATTTGTTGTTGCAGCGCCGCAAGTGCATTTCCTCGAAGTCGAGGCCCATGGCCTCGCCGGAGCGACGCTCTACTTCGACCTCGTAAATTCTGTCTTGGCGCTCCACCTCGACGAGCAGATGTGCCTCGGAGCTGGCGACCTGAAAGTCGATGAGATCGGAAATCTGCTCGCCGTTAATGGCGAGTATGTGATCGCCGACGCGAAAGCCGGAGCGATCCGCCAGCGTGCCCTGCTCGACCTCGCGAACGGCAATCACGGAGCCGCCCCCGCTTTCCCGTCGGCAAGCTCTAGCTTGAGGGTGTTGGCGGTAACCTGGAGGATCTCCACGTCGAAGTCGCCGAGCCCGCGGGCGCTCACCTGTCGAGCTATGTCGAAAGCGCCCAATTGCGTGTTTAAGTCGAAGACGGCGAGGTCTTCATCGATTTGTCGGGGCGCTATCCTGTCCACGCCGCGAAGCTGCTGATGGAGGCGCTCACCCACGTTCCTGATGGTACCGGAATGACCAGTGAGCGTCAGGCGCACGGGGCGTTGTACGTACGCCCGGCGCCGAACCTCTTCCGCCAATTCCTTCCGCAGAGGCTCCGCCAGCGATTCGGCTGCCCACCGGAGGGCAATTTCTCCGGCATCTCGCAAGGTAGTCCCGGCACCCGCTCCCACTCCTTCGACGATGGCGACCGGGCGATCATTGTCAATCCAAAGGATCTCCACACGGATCGTCGCCCGCATCGAGTGCAGGCCGCTGGCGGAAAGTCTCTGATTCGCTTGCGGAATTTTGGGATCGTTGGCGATCACTTGGGCGCCTACGTCAACGATCAGGTCGGCTTCGTTGCCATCGATGCCCCCTTCCAGAGTCACGTCGAGCTGCGAGCTCAGGCTTCGCAGTTGGGTCAGAAGCAGCTCCCGTACTATGCCCCATTCCACATCCTGCGCGGAGCCGCCGAGATCGACGACGGATTCCCGCACCCGAACGCGCAAGCGCGGGCTACCGGCTATCACAAGGGCGAGGTCCATGGCTGCGAGCTCACGCTCGATCTCTTCGAGATCAACGCGAGCGTCGAGAACGACTCGGCAGCTCAGCCCATCGTCGGTCACTCCCTGTTCCACCACTTCGTAGGAGTGCACATAGCCGCGGGTGGCGACAAAGATGTGATCTTCGAGCAGCTGGAAATTGCTGACCTGGCTGGCCGAGGAGACGAGCACGCCCACACCCCTCTCCACTGCATCGCGCAGCGCTAATCTCCGGGCACGATCCAAGGCGTCAGGTTGGTCGCCGTCCGTGATGGTGGCGATGCCAATCGCTCTGACGCTGCGGGTGACGCGCGCCTCGGCGATTGAGATCAGAAGGGTGAGCACGAGGAGAAGCGCACACGGTCGAAGCCACCCGAACGATGTGTGGGTACGCATTGCGGATCTAGTATTCTATCCGAACCGCATTCTGCAGCTCGCGAATGATGGACAGCGCCTCGGCGCCGGAGATCGTGTCATCCGGACGAAAGCGGCCAGTGACTCGCTCCGGGGCCATGATCCCGCGATCGACGACGACGGCCATGGCATTGTAGGCGAAGTGGTCAGACCGCACGTCGGGGAAGCGACTGACCCGCTCGCCCACGTAGCGGGTCTGCAGCTCGTCATCTCCGGAAAGCATGGCGAGGATGCCTTCGTTTACCCGGGCATAGGTCGCCCGGGTAACGGCGTCGTCGGGGCGGAAGGACTGGTCGGGTAGACTCTCGAGCCCCGGAATTTCCAGGCGGATGACTTGCTGGATCCAGGGCCAGGCCCAGGAGGCCATGAGATCGGAAGGTGCAGGCACAGTTGACGATTCAATGCCGGGAGCTTGGAACACAGGTGCGGCCATCTCGGGGTGTAAACGTTTTCGCTTTTCCACGAGCTCCTGTAGACTCAGCTCTTCTACTAACAGCACCGCAAGCTCGCCGCGAGTGATCTCTTCTCGCAGCGCGATGCGGCTACCCAGCGCCGATCCCGGGCTCGCTCGCTGCGCCGTTTGGATGCGCTCGAGCTGTGCCATGGCCTTGGCAACAAGCTGGCCTCGATTGATTTTGACCACCTGCGAAAATGCCGCCGTGGCGCTGGACAGATCCCCGGCGTCAAGAGCGGCGATGCCGAGGAAGTAGTGCGTCCTTGGGCGTTCCGGTGCCAACGAGACGGCAAGGCGGAACGCGCGCTCCGCCTCAGCAAACCAAGCCAATTCCGAAAGACCGCGCGCTATCCCCTCCATCTGCACGACTCTGCCCAAGGCGATGTGGGCGTCAACGAAATCGTCATCGAGATGAAGAGCCTTTTCGATTTCTTTGCGGGCGGACCAGAAATCGCCGTGTGCAGCGGTCACTAGGGCGCTGCCGGCGTGTCCTCCCGGATACTTGTCGTCGAGGGCGAGGGCTCGCTCGAACTCGGACTGAGCGCTCATCAGGTCTCCGCGCTCGAACAACACCAGACCGAGATCGTAGTGGACATTCGCCGTGTCGAGGGGTGATCTGGAGGCAAGCTCGTTCGACGCGCCGCAATGCCACCACAGGACGGACAGAAGGACCGCGGTGGGTCGGAATAGGTGATGCGCCATGGAATTGATTATGGAATTGATTGAGGTGGCGGGGAGACCGAACGCTTTGCGGTGATTGCGCGCGGGCAGATTGACGATTCGGGAGCACAAGTGTATTTCCGCCCACTGCGGGATGCGGTGGGTGGACGGAAGGAAGAATTGGAGCGGGAGACGGGAGTCGAACCCGCGACATCAAGCTTGGGAAGCTTGCGTTCTACCCCTGAACTACTCCCGCCCCTTTCTCACTCTTGCACACGACCCGTACCCCCCGTGAAGACACCAAACTGGATCACAGAAGGCCGAAGTGGCACCTAGAATCATGCCTTAAGGTAACTGAGCTAAACCCCTCTGTCAACGCGCACAGCGCCCTCCTCCACCAGATCGAATCCGGTAGCCCTTGAGCTCCATTCCGCGACGATTCTCTGGGCTGCCTGATCCGCCGTCAAACGGTCGACACGGAGCGTCCGTAGTCGTCGATCACGCCGAAACCAGGTGATTTGGCGCTTGGCCAACTGCCGGGTCCGGCGCTGGATGGAGTCCACGGCATCCACCATGGATATGCTCCCGTTCAAGGCCGCGATGACCTCGGCGTATCCGAGGCTGTTCAGGCCCGGAGCCTGCGTATCCAATCCCTGGCAGCGCAAGCTCTCCACCTCCTGCACCCAACCGGAGGCGATCATCTGATGAACGCGGTCGTCGATTCTCGTGTAGAGCGCCTGTCTCTCCATCGCGAGACAGACCTGAACGGGTGTGGGACCCGGCAGGATTTCGCCCGGGTCACTCTCCCACCGCCGGATGCGGCCACTTCCCCCGTCGAGGGCGACTTCCAGCGCGCGCACGATGCGCACCTCGTCGTTGACGGAGATCCGCTGTGCGCTGAGGGGGTCCACCTCGGCGAGTTCGGCGTGAAGCGCGGCGACGCCTTCTGATTCTATGCGGTCCAGCAGCGGTTGGCGCCGACCGTCATGGCCTTCCTCGTCAGCAAAGATGCCATCGAGCAGAGCACTGAAGTAGAGACCTGATCCACCCACGTAGATCGGCGTCACGCCGGCTGACTGCAGCCGGGCGGTGACTTGGCGCGCGAATCTCGCGAAGCGAGCAGCGCTGAACGTCTCGTCGGGATCGATGACGCCGATGAGGTGGTGCCGCACACGCCCACGCTCGTTTGCATCGGGCTTCGCTGTACCGATGTCCAGCCGCCGGTAAATCTGCCGGGAGTCTACGGAGATGATCTCTGCGGGGGTAGGTAGCCGCTCGGCTACACGCAAGCCGAGTGCGGTCTTGCCCGAAGCCGTAGGCCCACAGATGACGATGGGAGGGTTCACGTCGAGGGAAGGAAGGATCGCCTCGTACAGCAACAGGTCGGGGAGGCCTCATGACAGATGGGTTCCGAAGATGGAAGTATCGGGTCAGAACCGATGCGCGGCTCAGCACCCACACGCCGCCCAGGGTAAGGAAATTCCAAGGTCAACATATTGCTCAACTCGCGGACGATCTCTCGATTCGTCACGAATTCCACGCCAAAGTCTGCACGAAATGACCACCAACGAGGGAATCAGACCGTATTTCACAAAGCGAGAGTGCCAAAATGATGACTGACACGATCATACCAATGGCGAACAACAGTCGGTTAGTAGCGGAGGAGCGGGCAACCAACTAGATAGCATGTTCCCCTCTTTCCAACATTGAAGCGCGACAAAACCTCCCACGGTGACCATGTGGGACACTCACTCACCATCGACACTGACCTATAGATGGGGGAAGGTGCCGTGGGCAAACCGGGCAAAGCATGCCTCGGTCACCTCCAAGTCCACTCGTCCACGTTGATCCCTGAATCGGAGGAGCGATGATAGTCAGCGGTT
The DNA here is from genome assembly GCA_036336855.1 of Candidatus Latescibacterota bacterium. Taxonomy (GTDB): domain Bacteria; phylum Latescibacterota; class UBA2968; order UBA8231; family UBA8231; genus JAYZFI01. The sequence continues at coordinate 11,371 of JAYZFI010000002.1, read as the reverse complement.
AGATAGACCCGACATCACCCGAGGCATAAAAAATCCCTGTAACCGATTGGATTACAGGGTCTTAGGGTGGTCGGGGTGGGCGGATTCGAACCGCCGACCCCCTGCTCCCGAAGCAGGTGCGCTAACCGGACTGCGCTACACCCCGACGCAATGACAATGGGCCAAGGATCTGCGCAGAATCCGTGGCCCTGTTGTCATTTACACAACCGCTGTAACAAGAAAATGGTCGGGGTGACAGGATTTGAACCTGCGACCACCTCCACCCCAAGGAGGTGCGCTTCCGGGCTGCGCCACACCCCGACCGGAATTATGGCGAGCTATACAGGATTCGAACCTGTGACCTCTAGCTCCGGAGGCTAGCGCTCTATCCAGCTGAGCTAATAGCTCTACACGGCACCCCGCTATTCAGCAAGGCCCACACCAAGCAGACCGGCCGGCGGTTCATCGACTTAGATGTCGCGCTTCTTGTGGCGGTTCTTGCGTAGGCGCTTCTTCCGCTTATGCGTATTGATCTTATGCAGCTTTCTCTTCCTTCCACACGGCATTCTTTTCAGCTCCTGTTGGATTCCCGTTGTCTTCGACCCGCGCTCTCAACTCTTTTGAAGGCTTGAACACCGGCGCGCGTCGCCTAGAGATCTTCACCTCCGCACCGGTCCGAGGATTGCGGCCCGTTCGTGGTGCTCGGCTCACGGACTTGAAGGTGCCGAAGCCACGTATCTCTATATGTTCGCCTTGCTGAAGCGCTTCGATGACGGCTTCGATGAACCCATCGACGACAACAGAGGTGTCAGTTTTTGTGAGTCCCGTAGTCTGGGCGATTTGCCGGACGATATCAGCCTTGGTCAAGGACTGTTCCCCCTTGGAGGCATCTCTCTCGACACTCAGACGGGCGCCGTGAGACGCCCGTGTTCCGCACCTCGAAGCCGATTAGTTCAGTCCGCGCTTCCGCTTGTCTGCCAGACGCTTACGGCTGTTTTTGATAGCTCGATCCGAGGCCAGGAAACGATAATAACTAATGGCATGGAGGTTGTCAAGGAGAGCTCTCGGGGCGCTCCGAATCGGATGCCGAATGAATTACGAACACCTCTTCCAGCCCCCAGAAATCTACCTCTGATTCAAGAAAAACCTCCTTGAGTAAGGGGTCCCGTTCGCGCTCCCTTACTTCGGTGATGTAACCGACGGTGATGCCTTTTGGGTACCTCCCGCCAAGACCCGATGAGACGATCCGATTTCCGACCTCGATGAGGTTGGCGGCCTCCGCGTAGCGCAGTTCGAAGCGGTTTCCCCCCGCCAACGGCGACACGATGCCGTGGGCGCGGCTCTCCTGCACCAGCGCGCTAACCCGGGAGCCGAAGATGAGCTGCACGACCGAGCTGTGGTCCCTCACCTCGTCGACATGGCCCACTAGGCCGTCCGGTGTCACCACCGGCCAGTCCTCTTGGATACCGAGATCGCTGCCGGCGTTGACAACGAGCTTGTCGAATAGCTGATCGGGATCGCGGGCGATGACCTCCGCGGGGATGACGCGGCGAACCTGGTCCCTCTGGCGAAACTGCAGAACCTGACGCAGTCTCAGGTTTTCCGCCGCCGCCTCGCGCAAGCGCATGTTCTCTATGGCGAGCTGAACGTTGAGCGCCGACAAATACCGCGATCGTTGTTCGCCGCGCGCGAAGCGGATAACGCGAGCAAAGGCCCACTGCCCCGTGGTCCACGCAGCGGAGCGCAGACCGTGGGCGATGGCCTCCTGACGCTCGGGAGGCAGTCCCATCAACGTCAGGGAGAGGACGACGGCGAGACCGATGCAGAGGTAGTCGCTATTTCGTTGGAGCAAGGAAGGATAACGCGGCGCGTGACGCGGAGGGAAGGAAGCTCAATAGAGCACCTTCTGATAGCGATCAAACTCTTCGAGGACCCGGGCGTTGCCGCGAACCACCGCCGACAGCGGATCTTCGCTGTCCATATAGGTCGGCAGGCTGGTCGCCTCGATGAGGCGCTCGCGAAGCTCGCGCAGTTTACCGCCGCCGCCGCTGAGCACCATGCCACGTTCGAGGATGTCCGCCGCCAGCTCGGGCGGAGTGCGTTCAAGGGCGCGGCGTACGCCGGCGACGATCGCCTCCACCGGGTCCGTTAGCGCTTCCCGAATCTCTCGGGAATCGACATTGATGGTCTTGGGGAGCGCGGCGACGAGATCGCGGCCGCGGACGGGAGCCTCTTCTTCGGGATCGAGCGGCATGGCAGAGCCGATCTGCACTTTGAGGGCTTCCGCGTTTCGCGGACCAATGAGAAGATTGTACTTCTTGCGCATCCACTCGGTAATGGACTGGTCCATCTCGTTGCCCGCGACTCGGATGGACTCCGTAGTCACGATGCCGGACAGGGCGATGACGGCAATCTCGGTTGTGCCTCCGCCGACATCTATGACCATGGATCCCACTGCCTGCTCGACGGGAAGGCCGATGCCGATGGCAGCGGCCATGGGCTCGCTGACCAGGTGAACTTCTCTGGCGCCAACTCGCTCGCAGGAATTCCGCACCGCCCGCTTCTCCACCTCCGTCGATCCTGAGGGCACGGAGACCAAGATCCGAGGCCGGATGAACAGCTGATTCTTCTGCACCTTGCGGATGAAGTAGCGGATCATCTCCTCCGTGACCTCGAAGTCGGCAATCACCCCATCTTTTAAGGGGCGAATGGTCTCGATTTCCGAATTCTCGCGACCCTCCATCTCCTTCGCCTCTGTGCCGACTGCGATGACCTTCTTGGTCATGATGTGACGAGCGACGATTGAGGGCTCATTGAGCACGATACCCTCCCCCTTCACATAGACCAGTGTGTTAGCCGTGCCAAGATCGATGCCAATGTCATTGGAGAAAAATCGTGATAGGAACGTCATTCAGTGCTTTCGTCGGATGGTTTGTCCGCTGTCGGTGGCCGGAGTCCGCCTACCCGTCCGGCTCGTTTATCTGTTGCTGCAGCCAAGTCCTGACCATTTTGGCCGTGTCTTCGCTGCGCTCGTTGACGAGATGACGCAACTTTTCCGTACGCTGTTGGCGATCCTCTTTGTCCATCTTCTGGTCGTCGTCTTCAGTCTGCTCGGCCATGTTGGTGTCTCCACGGGGGAACTCGGCGTGGGGCAGAGCGTCTTCGGATCTACAACCTCTTGGCGCTCAATCCGATACCGCGACTTGGTCTGATTTCGGACGGTAGCCGCAAATGCCCCAATATCGCTCGCTAAGATACGCGGGCGTTGTTTGATCTGTCCACCTTAACGGGTTCCCGATAGTGCGACCTAACCGTATATTCCCTATGGATCATAGATTCACTTCCGGTCCTCTTGCGGAGGGCCAGTACCGGCAGAATCATGGAGGTTGGCGAGTCACAGATGAAACGGGCTGCACGAACGGTTTTGCGCAAACTCGGAACGGATCTCACGCTCGAGGAAGAGCGCGAGCAGCGGATGGAGCGGGAGGTCGCTGAGTTTGGCGATCGACACCGCGAGATGCAGGCGCAGGAGGCGCAGTCGGCGCTCAGTCACAGCGAAGAGGAAGCCGGCCTCGGCGGCGTGCCCGACGAAATGCTCACCGAGTCGGAGAAGCGCCACGAGCAGTATCGCCGGCGTCAGGCCAACGATGGCCGCCTAGGCTCTACCGCCGAGCGGCTGCCCATTATGACCGCTGAGGAACGCAAAACACGCGACAAGGGCAGACCGAAATATTCCGCCACCGACTTCGAGGGGCCCATAGAAAAACTCATCGAGAAGTACCGGGACCTCGAAGAGGTGCAACGCCACCTCACTCTAGGGCAGTCGATGAAGTACGAATTCACCGAAGACGGCCAAGTTCTCAATCGCGATGGCAACGTCATCTTTGATGGTGAGAACCTGATCAACCCGAAGACGTAGAGTTCTTCCGCCTGAACCGCCCCACGATTTCCTCCCTCCTTCTTGCTTCCCTGCTTGTGGTGGCGTGTGGCCGATCAGACACGCCAAGTGCCAACGCCAGCGTGGACGATCTGCTAACGCTCGCTCAGAGACGTTTGGGAGAAGACGACATACGGGGTGCAATCGGCGCTTACCGAATGGCGCTGGCTCGAGACAGCACCAACGCTCGCGCCCTCAACGAGTTGGGGCGCATCTTCGCACTGCAGAGCCGCGACGAGGCAGCGCAACGCTATCTGCGCCGCGCCTTTCAGTCTTACTACGAGCAGGGCGTGAAGGCGTGGGAAGAGAGTCGCGACACCACTGCCGCGCGTGCAGCTTTTCGCTTGGCGGCGCGTGCGCTCCCGAACCATCCTCTCGCAGCACTGCGCGTTGGTGAAATCGCCGAAGCGGCTGGAGATTTCGAAGGCGCCATCGGACACTACGAGTTGGCGGTGAGCGTCAACCCCCGGTTCGCTCAAAGCTATATCAAGCTCGGCAGCGCCTGCCTCGCAGCCAATCGTCTTGATCAGGCGCGCAGTGCTTTTTCGAAGGCCGTCGAGCTCAACATCAACGCCCTCGACGCCTACCTCGGCCTCGGTCGGCTGGCTTCCCTCGATGAGAACTGGGCGGCGGCAGAGGTGGAGTTCCAAAAGGCCCTGCTCATCGATCCCGATTCGCCGGTGGCAACGGAAGGCCTGAAGAAGGCCAGAGCACGACTGTAGTCGATTCCCAGACAGTGTCATCGCACGACTCACCCCTCAAACTAGCAGCCAACCCGGAAGACGGTCACTTTATGCGAATTCACCGCAGAATTCTGCAAAGCTATTCGATCCCCCTTACCTTGCTGGCCATGGCAGGCCTCCACGCTTGTGGGGAAGACCCCAAGAAGGAGGCCGCTGCCGCTCCCCCAGCGGAAACGCCGTACGGATCGGTATCCGAGATCGGGCGGTACCTGCAGAGAATCGAGCCCCTCAAGGTGAAGATCGGTCAGTTGCAGGCCAGGTACGAGAGCGGCCTATCATCGAACCGCGGCGACGACCAGCGCCTGGGAACCGGGCAGAACTTGGCGAATCTGGCAGCAGAGTTGGAGCCCCAGATGAAATCGTTGCTGGAGAGTTGCGAATCCATCGAGCCCCCCGCTCTTTTGGCTCCCGTTCACCGTGACACCAAGAAGCTGATCCTGCTACGTCTCGGGGCCTATCAGAAGACTCGAGAAGGCTGGCACGTGGAATCGACAGAAGGCGGGAGTTTCCGATTAGCGAACGATCAGTATTACAGAGCAGCGGAATCACAGCTGGCCGAAGCCAACAGGCTGATTCAGCAGCTCAATCGTGAGATGAGCAAGATCTACATCGCTCTCGAGCAAGTATCCGCCGGTACCTGACCGAGCTGTGAGAGTGGTGACCAGAAAGGGCCCGGGACATATTGGGATCGGCCTTTTGTTCTTGTTGTACGGCTGTGGCGATTTAGAGTTCGGCTACTACGCCCATCTGGCGTGGGGACAGGCGCGGGTGTTGTGGAGCAGCCGCCCCGTTGGCGATGTCCTCGATGCTCCGAGCACATCACCTGAGTTGCGGATCGTGCTCGTCAGAGTTGACGACATTCACCGTTTTGCCCTCGAAAACCTCGGCTTCGGCGAGGAACCAGAGGACAACTACACCCGCTACTACGACACCGGAGGTCAGCCGATCTCTTGGAATGTCAGCGCCTCGCTCGTCGATGCCTTCGAGCCCTATCGTTGGAAGTTTCCTCTTGTCGGCTCCCTTCCGTACAAGGGCTTCTTTTCCAAGGAGAGGGCAAGTGAAGAGTACGAGCGCTTGCGCGAGCGTGGCCTCGACGCGGTCCTGCGTCCAGTCTCGGCGTACAGCACCCTAGGGTACTTCTCCGATCCCATTCTCAGCACCATGGCGCGTTATCAAGAGGGGCAGCTCGCCGATCTCATTCTCCACGAACTCACCCATTCCATCATCTACGTCGAGCACCACACCGGCTACAACGAGAGTGTTGCCAGCTTCGTGGGTCGCGCGGGGGCCCTGGAGTATCTCACCCACCGCTATGGTGAGTTTTCCCAGCAGTTCACCCAAGCCGAGCAGCGGCGCCGCGAAAGCGACCGGTTCCGCGAGTTCGTGCGCGCCGTGACGGACTCTCTCGACCGCCTGTACCAGTTTGAGCTGCCACGTCAAGTGGTGCTGCGCAAGCGCAGAGCGATTTTTCAACGTGCCCAAGCACGTTTTCGCCAACGGCTGACCGAGGACTTCCCCGGTGGCCATTACAACGGTTTTCTCAACTGGAAGGTGAACAACGCCCAGCTATTGGCGTACCGCCGCTATAACCGCTCCCTCGGCGACTTCGAGGCTGTCTATCGTGTCAAGGGGCGGCGACTTCGCGACGCAATACCCGTCTTCGTTTTCTGCTCCGAGCAAGACGAACCTTTTTCCTGCATTGCCGACTCTGGCGACGCCGACTAGGGAGACAGCCGCTGCAGGCGGCGACGCAGCTTCGAATTCTCCCCCTTCATTAGGGCGTGGCGCAGCACACCGATGGCGAGATCAGGCTCCCCCCTGCGTATATACAAGTCTGCCAGGCGCGACACTGCCGTGACGTCACCAGCGTCGACCTGCAACACACGCTTGTAATCGGCCACCGTCCTATCGTCTGTAGGAGCGATCCGCTCCCCGATCAGGGCTGCCGCCAGTAGCGCTTTGCGGTACCCGGGGCGCGCTGCCGCGGCTCGCAGGTAGCTGTCGCGGGCCGGAATGAGCTGTTCTCCGGCGAGATGGGCCGCCCCCATGTTGAACCAAGCATCGGTGTAGCGTGGAAAGATCGCCACGGCACGTTGGTAAGAGGCGATAGCTGCCTCGAGATCTCCAGCGCGGTGCCGTGCCAGGCCCAGGCCAAAGTGACTGCGCGCACTGCGTGGGGAATCGCGAACGGCGGCCTCGAAGAGTTGGCCGTCGGAACGCCAGTCCGCGGCGCGCTGGGCACACAACAGTCCGAAAACGAGCCCGAGTCCGCTCCCGATTATCCACCAGCGCGGTTGTCGCCGCGGCAGCGTCGCCACGGCTATGGCGCAAGCTGCAGCGCTATATAGGTATAGCAACCGCTCCGCGAACACGGTCCCGATGACGATGATCAGATTCGAAGCGATGGCTAACGAACCGGCGGCGGCGAGGACGGAGATCAGCACAGCCGGACGCCGGCGAGCAGTGCGCAGAGCGATAGCGATAAGGCTCAACAGGAAAGTTACCGCGGCGACGACGTGTGCGTCGCCGAGCCGTTCCGGAGCCCGGATCTGGTCGAAGGAGTAATCGGCGACCAGCGGCCAGGGCACGACGAACTTGGTCAAGTAGAGCACGCCAACAGTCAGGCCGGCGCCGATTCTTTCGAATGGAGGAAGATGTGAGAGAGGGTTGTCAAGGAAGCCGATGGGGCCCGGTCCCAGACGCTCAGTGATGGCAAGGCGAAACCCCAGACCGACGGCGGTCGCCGTCAGTCCCATGACAGCGAGGCGACGATTTCTGGCGTAGGCCCCGGCCAGGGCTACAGCGATGGCGACCACGGCGGCGCTCTCCTTCGCCAGTTGGGCCAGCACGAGCAGTGACGCAGCCTCCATCTCTCGGAACCACGTGCGATCTGTGAACAGAAAATACAGCGCCAACAAGCTCAGCAGCAGAGCCAACGATTCCGCATTGCCCACACTGGTGCTCACGACTTCGCTGTTGATGGGATGCAGACAGAACAGAGCCGCGGCGGTGAGAGCGCGAGGGGACGCCAGCAGCCTACGCACCACCAGGAACAGCGCCAAACCAGTCACGGCGTGCAGCACTATTGAAACCAGGCGGTAGCCGCTGGAGTGGTCTCCAAACAGCGCGTGCTGCGCTGCCAGGTTCACCATGGTCAGGGGCCGGTAGAGACCGCCCTCCTGACCGGTAATGCCACTCCAGTAGCTGGTGGTGAGTAGGGCCCACCACTGGGCTTCGGTTACTATTTCGTTCTCGACGACCATGGCCCGATCGTCGAAGGTCAGCTCGCCCCCCAAGACGCTGAAATAGGCGAGTGCCGTAAGCACGGTCAACGCCACGCCGGCCCGTACAGTCCCAACGTGCCCGTTCCAAGTAAGCTCAGACACTCAAGACCCCGTCCGTCATTCGCCTGTCCCGCTCTCGCTTCGACCCCGTTTTCCCCATCGCACTCCTTGACGCCCGAGCTAACCTTGGCATATTCACCCGCGCCTTCTTCCCCACCTAAGTTTGCCAGCTGGTTGCCCCATCCTCGTCCCGAGGCCGTGTCGCAAGGACGCCACAATTCCTACCTGCGATGATGAAGAGCACACTGCCGAGAATTCTTATCTGCACCGGCCTGCTGGCACTCGGTGCGTGCTCTCACGTTCGCTCTGCCGCCACCCGCGGGCTCATCGAGGATATGGCGGCAGCCACGGCCCGTCACGACGATGTCGATCTGGTGGTACAGGCGGTGCCCACGTATATCCTGCTGCTCGAGGGCCTGCTGCGCAGCGACGGCGACAACCGTGACAACCTGCTCACCGCAGCTGAGGTCTATCTCTCCTACGGTACTGTTGTAGAAATGGCGGATCCCCTTCGCGCCCGCGGGCTCTACGGGCGAGCCAAAGAGTACGGACTTCGCGCCCTGGCGAACACGCGCTCCGGACTCGCCCCCCTTCTCAACGGCCCCTTTGCCGAATTCACGGCTATTGACGACAAGCTTCGCCCTGAAGATCTCCCTGTCGTGTTCTCGGCGTCGAGCGCCTGGGGTGCGTGGATCGCCAGTCACACGGAAGCTGTGTCAGCCCTGGCAGAGTTGCCCAAGGTTATACACCTCATGGAGTGGGTTCTGCGTCAGGATGAGACCTACAACAACGGCAGCCCGCACGTCTTTCTTGGGGTGTACCACGCCTCCCTGCCCCCCATGTTAGGCGGCCGTCCCGACCTCTCCCGAGAGCACTTCCAGGCCGCCCTGCGAATCACTCAGCGACAGTCACTGATGGTACAGGTGTTGATGGCCCGATTTTACGCACGCCAGACCTTCGACCACGACCTCTATGAGAGCCTCCTGCACGAAGTGCTTAACCACGAAAATCGCGGTATGGGCGAGCTCACCTTGCAAAACGCCATTGCCATTCGTCACGCCAGAACTCTGCTCGAGGAGGCAGATGATTTTTTCTAAACACGTGCGCGCCTTTCTCGTCACTCTCCTGGCCCACACCGCCTTCGGCCTCTCCCCAGTCAGTGGTGCCACCATCATCAAGTTGGGCACCCTCGCGCCCGAGGGCAGTGGTTGGGTTAACAGTCTGCGCGCCATCGACGCAGAAATTCGCGAGGTCTCGGGAGGCGAGGTGGGCTTCAAGATCTACCCCGGTGGGGTTCAGGGTGACGAGCACGTGATGCTGCGCAAGATCCGAATCGGCCAGATCCACGGTGGAGGCTTTGGCGGCACCGGCGTCAGCCGGATTCTCCCGGATGTACTCGCCCTCGAGATGCCTTTTCTGTTCGATAGCTACGAGGAGGTGGACTACGTCCTGGCCGAGATGGACGAATTCTTCACCGCCGGTTTTGCCGAAGCCGGCTACGAGTTCCTCGGTTGGTCCGACATCGGCTTCGTCTATCTGCTGTCGCAGCAGCCGATCCGCTCGTCGACGGACATTCAGGGAATGGATGTCTGGAGGCTGGAGGACGAACCCATCACAGAGGTGCTGTTTCGCCTCGCCGATGTCACCTCCGTCCCCCTGACGATCCCCGACGTCTTGTTCGGCCTGCAGACCAATCTCGTAGAGGTCGTCTACGCCTCGGCGGCAGCGGCCATCGTGCTGCAATGGTTTACGCGCGTTCGATTCTACACGGATTTGCCCATCAACTATACGGTGGGTGCCGTTCTGGTACACAACAAGGCCTTCCATCGCATTCCAAATGCGGACCACCGAGACGCCCTCAGAGCGATTGCGCGCAAGCACATCAACGCCTTCAACAGGAACAACCGGGACGACAATCGCGAAGCCCTCAAGGTCATGCGTAGCCAGGCAGTGCAGCCAGTGACTCCCCGGCCCGAAGATGTGGAGTCCTTCCGCGTACTGGTTGAGCGGGCCATTCCAGAACTGGTGGGCTCGGCGTTCTCCGCCCAGGCATACGACAGTGTGCTGCGACACCTAGATGACTTTCGCCGCGGGAACACTTCGCCTTGATGTCGAACAGACCGCCGGCGTTCCGCCCTCTCCACCACCGCATCGAAGAGGGCGTCCTCGTCGCTATAGTGGCGCTGCTGCTGCTGTTGTCATTCTCGCAGATCCTGTTACGCAACATCTTTGGGGTGACCCTGTTGTGGGCGGATGCTGCGGTGAAGCACATCGTGTTATGGGCGAGTTTTATCGGAGCTCTAATCGCTACCCGCACAGGGCGCCACATCCGCATCGATGCCTTGTTGCGCTTCCTGCCTCCTTCGGTGCGCGCGTCGGTGGAGCGGCTGTCGGATCTAATCGCCAGTCTCGTTTGCGCCCTGCTCGCCTGGCACGGCACCCGGTTTGTCCTCGATGAGCGCAGCATGGATCTCGGCGACGCCTTCCTCGGCCTTCCTCGATGGATCGCTCAACTCATCTTTCCCGCGGTGTTCGGCGCCATGGCTTTGCGCTTTCTCTGGCGCAGTGCGGGGGGTGTTCCCCCCGATACGGACCGGGCATGATGCTGACCTCCCTCGGCGGCCTCGCGCTCGCCGGGATCGGAACGCCCCTCTTCATCGTCATCTGCGCTCTCGCGGTGGCGGCCTTTGCCGCCGATGATGTCGACCTCACCATTATCTTCATCGAGATGTACCGCCTCGCCGACACTCCGGCGCTGACGGCGATTCCCCTGTTCGCGTTTTGTGGATTCGTGCTGGCCGAAAGCGACGCCGCGGGACGGCTGGTTCGCATCTCAGAGGCCGTGTTGGGCTGGCTGCCAGGAGGCATGGCTATCATGGCGTTGATCAGCTGCGCCTTGCTCACAGCTTTCACGGGAGCGTCGGGCATGACGATCGTCGCCGTGGGCGGTCTGCTCTTTCCCGCTCTCCTGCAGAGCCGTTATCCCGAGTCGTTCTCCCTCGGCCTGATCACCACCTCCGGAAGCCTGGGGCTGCTGTTTCCCCCAAGCATCCCCCTCATCATATATGGGATCGTCTCGGAGACGCCTGTCGATTCGCTTTTCGTCGCCGGCATTGTGCCGGGATTTATGCTGGTGGTGGCCCTCTCACTCTACGCCTACTTCGTCGGACTCACCCGCACTCGAGCCGATCGGCCACCGTTGGCGAAAGGGGCCGCATTGCGATCGATGCGCGATGGAGTCTGGGAGCTACTTCTGCCCACCGTCGTCATCGGCGGTATCTATTCCGGCATCATCGCTGTCAGCGAAGCGGCGGCTATGAGCGTCCTCTATGTGTTGATCGTGGAGATGATCATTCACCGGGAGGTCA
>JAYZFI010000001.1:0-9331 GCA_036336855.1 Candidatus Latescibacterota bacterium | reverse complement strand
TCAGCTTTTCCTGCGTATAGCCCTCCATGACGGCCTCACCGCGGGCGTCGGCCCCCTCGTCGCCGGTGTAGAAAAACTTCAACGACGGAGGGCCCCCGCCGGGGATCTCCTGCGGCAACACGAAGAACTTGTGGTTTTCATAGCGCCCCACTTCCTGGCTGAGATGGCGCTGCACCTGATCGACACGATTGCGATGAGTCGAGTGGTAGAGCCCGTCCTCGCGCAAATACTGGATCAGCGTCTGGTACTCGACACAGTGTCCGAGTTCGAGGGCATGCTCGTCCCAGGTGCGGAAAGCGCAAGTATCCCCGAAAACCTCCTGATGGCTGGCCAGCAGCAACTTGCGCTCGTCGTGACGCTCCTCGGCGCGGTTGAAGTGGACGAGGATGCGACTCACTGATCCCGAAGCCAGGTCCTGATCCTGGCACTCTCGGAACATGCGCAGAGCACTGGCCAGCAACTCTAACTGATTGCCCTCGCGCAGCACCAGTCTGCCGATCTCGACGCGGCTTGCCACTCCGATGCCCTGGATGTCGGACTGCATGACCGGGCGGCCACCGTAGCGGCCGAGCAACCAGGTGGAGCGGCTGTAGGCCTTGGCCATCCGGTCGAACTCGTTGCGAACCCGGCGCGAAAACCGGTAGTGGGCGCTGGGTTCGAAGTGAGCTACCAGGTCGAAAACCAGTGGGCGTCGCAGTGGCACCGCGCTCGCAGCGGTGTTGAGGACTTCTGTTACCGTGGTCATGACGCAGTCTCCAAAAGAATACCCTCGTAGCCGGCATCGCGGACGAGTTCTTCGATACGTTCATCCCGCTGTTGCTTCTGTTCCTTGGCCCAGTCGGGATCGTAGAGTTCGCGATAGAGGCCCTCCTCGGCCATGAGTTCGTCATGCTGACCGATCTGCACGACGCGCCCCTCGCGCAGCACGACGATCTTGTGGGCGTTGCGGATCGTCGACAGCCGATGGGCGATGACGAAGGTGGTGCGGTCCTCCATAAGGGTGGCCAGCGCCTCCTGCACCTTAGATTCCGACACGGTGTCGAGAGCGGACGTTGCCTCGTCAAGGATAAGGACGCGCGGATTGCGGATTAGCGCCCGGGCGATGGCGATACGCTGGCGCTGCCCGCCAGACAACCGAATGCCGTTGGCGCCGATCAGCGAGCGATAGCCTTCGGGCAGGGTGCAGATGAACTCATGAGCATTGGCCTGCTGTGCTGCCTCCTCAATCTCCTCCAGGGTCGCGTCCGGCTTGCCGTAGCGGATGTTGTCGAAAATGGTGCCGCGGAACAGCATGGTTTCCTGCAGTACGATACTCATCTGATCGCGCAACGTACGCAGGGAGTATTCGCGGATGTCCTGGCCATCGATAAGGATCCTGCCGGTGCCGCGGTCGTAGAACCGAGCGATCAGATTGGCGATGGTGGTCTTGCCGGAGCCACTGGGCCCAACGAACGCCACCACCTCTCCTGGCTTGGCAACGAAGGAGACATCAGTAATTACTTGGTCACCCTGAGCATAGGCGAAGCTGACGTCATCGAACTCAACGCGGCCGTAAATGGCCTCACGGATGCCGTCGGGACGGTCCTTGACTTCGGGTTCGAGGTCCATGATTTCGAAAACACGGCGAATGCCGACCTTGGCGGGGATGATCTCCTGCACCACACCGATGAGCTCGGATATTGGCGCGTAGAGCATGCCCACGTAGGACATGAGGAGGATGTATTCCTTGAGCGCTAGTCCGTCATCGAGCACAGCGAAGCCGCACACGAGCATGACTAGAACTTGGCCCAAATAGGAGATGTTACCGGTGGCGTTACCCCAGATGCTGCTCAGGTTCCCAGAGTAGAGGTTGATGTCGTAGCTCTCGCGCAGCTGAGTGATCAGCGACCGGCTCTCACGCATCTCTCCGGAATGGGACTTTACCATCTTCATGGCACCCAGCACTTCGCTCACCTTCCCATAGATCTGCGACGTCTTCTCAGAAGACTTCCAGGAGACGTGGGAGATGCGGCCGCCGAAGAAAAAGTAGCCGAGGAAGTGGAAGGGCAGTACCGCTAGCGCCACCAGCGTCACCTTTACATTCAGTTGAAAAAGCACGATCAGCAGGGCGCCTGCTTTGAAGGTGGAAATGAGCGTGTTGAGAGCGGTTCCGGTCACCAGCCTCGTGATGGAGTTCACGTCGTTCATCATGCGAGAAATGATCTCGCCGGCACTACGTGACTCGTAGAACCCGAGCGACAGCCGCTGCAGGTGGTCGTACATGCGACGACGCAGATCGAAAACGACGCGGCCTCCAAGGATCCGCATCTGGTACTTGTACAGGTAACTGAGACCGCTGGAGAGCGCGTGGATGACGAACAGCGCGGCCACACACTCCAAGAACACGACACGGTCCAGATCGACGAGAGCCACACCAATGAGTTCCGCCGTCACCACGGGCGAGAGCAACCCGAGCCCGGTAAGGCATAATAGGGTCACCGTGGAAACTGCAAGGCGAAGGCGGTACGGCAGGATAATGTCGTAGACGCGGCGCCAGACTGTGATGCGAATAGCCATTCAGATATGAGCCGTAAGTAACTGTGGCATGAGCAGCTACAGAGTCCAAACGAATTCGGTAGATACAGCCATAGCTCTGCCCTCGCCCAAGTCGATGGCGCCCGCCTCCGGGCAACCAAGGTTGGAGTTTGGGTGTCACTGCCGATTGCCATCGGACGTGACACCGGAGCCCGGCCCGTAGGGCGCGCCTTCAGTAGGCGCAGGGGCTCAGATGAGGTTTGCGATTATTGGGTGCGTGCGCGAATTGGTGCGCGGGTGACGTTCCTACCGGTGCTCTCCACGTGCAAGGCGACAAGGGGACTCAGACCTCGCTTCGAGGGGAAGGCCTCTGATTGGAGCCCGGTAACGTAAAGCCTCCTGGGACGCGTCAGCGTCCATAGCAGGTTGGTGGTGGGGTGCTGCTTACATCGTTATGACTCGGTCAATGTACCCCCGACTGGGTGAAACCGCAACCAGAAGGAACCTCCGTTCCCACAAAACGGAGGTGTTGCCGGTGGAAATCAGGTCTATGGCTGTGTAGTTTGCGAGGCCCCATGACCGACGCCAGACCCTCCGTCCTAGATCACCTGCTCATCGTCCTTGTGGAACCGGGCACTCCGGGAAACGTGGGCTCTGTATGTCGAGTCATGAAAAACACCGGGTTGCAGCACCTTGTGGTGGTCCGTCCGAAGCGATCCATCCTCGCGGACGAAGCGCGCTGGATGGCGCACGGTTCCACGGATCTGCTCGAATCGGCGACGATCGTGGACGACCTCGACGCGGCCATCGCCGACTGTCACTTAGTGATCGGCACTACGCACCGCGACGGCCGGTTTCGCGTCGTCTACGACGATTATCCTTCGGTGGTCGGGCAGGCGGTGTCGGCTGCCACGCATGGGCATCGCGTGGCCCTGCTCTTTGGCCGCGAGAAGGACGGACTTTCCCGCGACGAACTCATGCGCTGCCATCACCTGGTACGTATCCCCTCCGCCGTCCCCCACCCCTCTTTCAACCTCTCCCACGCCGTGCTTATCATCGCCTACGAGTTCTTCCGTCAGGCGGGCAAGCGGCAGTCATCGAGCGATCAGCGTTTGGTCACGGCGGCAGAGATGGATCAGCTGATCGGACGGGTAATGGAGGCCATGGGGCTGGTGGAGTTCCGCCCCTTCAACGAAAACACGGGAAATTTCGAGCGCGTCCTGCGGCGCTTTTTCAACCGCGCTCCCCTAGAGCGTCGCGACGCCTACGTCGTTCATCGCATTTGCGGCCAGATCCGGAAATTTGTCGCCCGCCACCTGAACAGGGGTCAAGAAGGCGCCTCCGAAAGGGGCACTAGCCAGCGCTGAAACCAGCGTAGGGCGCGCTGGCGCATGGCGTCAGAGAAGCCGTGACCCATGCCCTCCTCGATCCAGAATGCCAAGGCATCGGATCTATTGGCGATCTCGTAACTCACACGGGCCGTGCGAAAAGTGCGCAGTGCTCCCGCCGGTGTGACGTACGGGTCTTCCTCACCGGTCATGATCAACAGCGGGCGCGGCGCGATGCGGGCCGCCACTCCGGGCGCATCGACGATGCGCAGGTCCGGAGTGATCTCGAGGAAAGCGCGATGGGCCTCGGCACCGTCAGCCTGCCGCGCCAGAAGCTGCTCGGTGAGCGGCAGACCCGTGAAGATGAGCTTCCATGCACCCTCCGCGAAAACCTCCTCCCAGCTGAGCTGGCCGGCAATAGAGACCACGGCGTCGACGCGATCGTCCACGGCGGCGAGCAGGAGCGCTTCCATCCCTCCCATGGAGAGGCCGAGCATCCCCAGTCGGCTGACGTCAGCCTCCGGCCGGGTCTCCACGTAGTCGATAGTGCGCCCGAGATCGTACACGTACTCGCCAAGCACGCGGGGCAATCCCTTGCTGCGAATCGCCGCCTCAGGATTGCCGTCACGCTCGCCGTGGTAGGGCCGATCGATGCTGATCACGAAGAACCCCTCCTCCGCCCAGGTCGTGAGCAGGTCGAGGGGTTGGATGAGATCTTCTTTGCTATTGGGGCTACCGGGCATACAAAGCAGCACCGGCAACGGCCGAGCACGGGCGAGCTCGGAGTAGGCGACAAGCGCTGGAATGCGCTGGTCGTGCCGTCCCTGAAACTCCACCCGTTCGCGGATGATGTCGCGCCTCGACGACTGTGAGATCACCTCGGCAGTGATCTCGCCCCGGTAGGCCCGCAACCGCAACGCCTCGATCAACTCTTCCCGGGACGGCGAGATTTCGGACGCACAGCCGTAAACCAACAGCGCCGTAAGTAGCGCCTCGGTCGTCCGCTTCATCTGCTCAACATCTGCAAGTCGTGCTCGACCATCATCCCCACCATCTCTTCGAAACTGACCTCGGGCTCCCACCCCAGCCTGCGCCGCGCCTTGCTGGCGTCGCCCGTGAGGATCTCGACCTCGGCGGGCCGGAAGAACCGCTCGTCTACCACCACGTGCTTCTCCCAGTCGAGACCGACGCAGTCGAATGCAACTTGGCAGAACTCGCGGATCGTGTGGTCAAAGCCGGTGGCTATGACGAAGTCTTCCGGCTCCTCCTGCTGCAGCATGAGCCACATGGCGCGTACGAAATCACCGGCGTAGCCCCAGTCGCGTCGGCTGGCGAGATTGCCCAATGCCAAGGTGTCGGTCTTGCCATGCTTAATGCGGGCTACCCCATTGGTGATCTTGCGGGTGACGAACTCCAGGCCCCGTCGCGGAGACTCGTGATTGAAGAGGATGCCAGAGCAGGCGTAGAGACCGTAGGATTCGCGGTAGTTGATGGTGATCCAATGGCCGTAGACCTTGGAGACGCCGTAGGGGCTGCGCCGATAGAACGGTGTCTTCTCGGTCTGCGGCGACTCCTGCACGTTACCGAAGATCTCACTGGTTGAGGCCTGGTAGAAGCGGATGTTGCGATCTGTGCTGCGAATCGCCTCGAGCAGACGGGCAACGCCCAAGGCAGTGATTTCGCCGGTGAGCAAGGGCTGCTCCCAAGAGGCCGGCACGAAAGACTGGGCTCCCAGGTTGTAAATTTCCTGTGGCTTGGCCTCGCCGATGGCAAATATTAGCGAATTCTGGTCGAGGAGGTCGCCGGAGATCAGGTGAATGCGGTCCTGGATGTGCTCGATTCGCTCGAAGTTCACCGTGCTCGAGCGACGCACGAGTCCGGAGACCTCGTAGCCCTTATCAAGCAGAAACTCGGCGAGATAGGATCCGTCTTGTCCGGTGATGCCGGTGATAAGCGCTCTGCGGTCGGCAGCCATGATCTGTCAGTCCTCCACGTTCGTGTTCGGGGAGGGCTCAGCGTACGCCTCAACTGGCTGGCAGAAACAGACCAACTGGCGATCCCCGAAAGTGTTGTCGATGCGACTCACGCGGGGCCAGAATTTGTGCTCGCGCAGCCAGGAAGCGGGTCGGGCCGCCTGCTCGCGACTGTAGGGGCGGTTCCATTCTGCGGCGAGTACGATGTCCTGCGTGTGGGGTGCGTTCCGCAGTGCACTGTCCTCTACCGCCACTTCACCCCGCTCGATCTCGGCGATCTCTTCGCGAATCGCCTCCATGGCGTCGCAGAACCGGTCCAGCTCTTGGCGGGATTCGCTTTCGGTGGGCTCGATCATCACCGTGCCGGGTACGGGAAAGTGCACGGTGGGCGCGTGATAACCGTAGTCCATGAGACGCTTGGCGAGATCTTCCACCTCGATGCCCGCCTTCTTGAAACCGCGTAGATCGCAGATCGCCTCGTGCGCAACGAAGCCTTCTCTGCCCCGGTAAAGGACGGGGAAGCACGGATCCAGTCTGCAGGCGACGTAGTTAGCATTTAGGATGGCGATGCGTGTGGCTTGTTCCAGATCCCATGCCCCCATGAGCTTGAGGTAGGACCAGGAGATCAACAAGATGACGGCACTGCCGTATGGCGCAGCAGAGATGACGCCGATCGTCTTCTCCTCATCGCTACCCGCCGGTGCGAGGACAGAATGGTGCGGCAGATAGCCAACCAAGTGCTCGGCGACGGCGATGGGCCCCATGCCCGGTCCTCCTCCGCCGTGGGGGATACAGAATGTCTTGTGCAGGTTGAGGTGACAGACGTCGACGCCGATCTCGCCAGGCCGGCACAGGCCCACCATGGCATTCATGTTGGCGCCGTCCATGTAGACCTGTCCCCCGTGTTCGTGGACGATGCGGCAGATGTCGGTGATCGCCTTTTCGAAGACGCCGTGAGTCGAAGGATACGTAACCATGAGGGCCGCGAGCTCGACGCTGTGCCGCTCGGCCTTGGCCCGCAGATCCTCGACATCGATGTTGCCCTCTGTGTCGCAGGCGACGACGACCACCTTGAGACCCGCCATCACGGCGCTCGCCGGATTTGTGCCGTGAGCAGAGGCGGGTATCAGGCAGATGCGGCGGTGACCCTCGCCGCGCTCTGCCTGATACTGGCGGATCACCAGTAGCCCGGCATACTCTCCCTGAGAGCCGGCGTTGGGCTGCAGGGACACCCTTGCCATACCCGTGATCTCGACGAGTATCTCCTCCAACTCGGCAAACACCTTGGTGTAGCCCGGATTCTGCTCGACAGGGGCAAAGGGATGGGGTGCGGCGAACTCAGGCCAGGTGATGGGCATCATTTCTACCGTGGCATTGAGCTTCATTGTGCAGGAGCCCAGGGGAATCATCGACGTTGTCAACGACAGGTCGCGGGCGTCGAGGCGCCGCATGTAGCGCAGCATTTCCGTCTCCGAGCGATAACTGTGAAAAACGGGATGCTGGAGGTAGTGACCCTGGCGACTCAACGATGGTGGTAGCGTGGACACTTCCGTCGTCGGCAGTACGTCGTCCTGGATGAGCACCTGTAGAAGGCGAGTCAGATCGCTGTCGCTGGTGGTCTCGTCAAGCGCCACGGTCAGGGTGTCTTCGGCCAATCGGCGCAGGTTGATCCCCGCCGCCCGAGCGCGGGAGAAGGCAGCTTGTACAACGTTCGCACTCCCACGCAGACACAGAGTATCGAAGAACGTCTCGCGGGCCACCGACAGCCCGCCGTGAGCGCATATCGCAGCGGCCAGTCGGCTGGCCCGGATGTGGATACTCTCAGCGATCCGTCGCAATCCCTTGGGGCCGTGGTAAACGGCATACATGCTGGCCACGACCGCGGGCAAGACCTCGGCCGTACAGATGTTGCTCGTCGCCTTCTCCCGGCGGATGTGCTGCTCCCGGGTCTGCAGTGCCATGCGCAGCGCCGGCTTGCCGTAGGCGTCGCGGGTAACACCGATGATGCGCCCGGGGATCTGTCGCTTGAAGCTCTCCCGCGCGGCCAGAAAGGCCGCGTGCGGACCGCCCATTCCCATGGGCATGCCGAGTCGTTGGCTGCTGCCGACGGCAATGTCGGCGTGGATCTCCCCCGGCGGGGTGAGCAAAGTCAGAGCGAGCAGGTCAGTTGCCATGATAACGGGCACGCCTGCGTCACGGGTGCTGGCGGTGAAATCGACGATGCCGGGGTCTACCGCACCATCGGTGCCCGGGTACTGCAGCAGGGCGCCGAACAATTCACCTTCTAACACGGTGAAGTCTCTCCACTCGGCGACGACGACCTTCCAGCCGCGGCAGCGGGCCCGAGTCTGCACAACCTCGATGGTCTGGGGATGGCAATCGCTGGCGACGAAGAACTTCGACGATCGCGCTTTACGGCCCTGTGCGGCGTGCAGCATGGCCATGGCTTCGGCAGCGGCAGTGGCCTCGTCAAGCAGTGAGGCATTGGCGATCTCCAGGCCGGTGAGATCGATGACCATGGTCTGGAAATTGAGCAGCGCCTCCAGCCGTCCTTGAGCGATCTCGGATTGATACGGGGTGTACGAGGTGTACCAGGCGGGATTCTCGAGAATGTTGCGCTGGATGACCGGTGGCGTCACGCAGTCATGATAGCCCATACCTATATACGAGGTGGCAGCGCAATTGCTGGCAGCCAGCTCACGCAGCCGCAGCAGCACGTCGTGCTCGGTGAGCGCTTCGCCGATCTGCAGGGGACGGGAGCTGCGGATCGGCTGAGGCACGGCTTTGTCCATGAGCTCATCGAGACTGCTCAGCCCCAGGGTGGCGAGCATCTCCTTCACATCTTCCGCTCGCGGGCCGATGTGGCGCAAAGCGAAACGATCGCTGCAATTGGAATGTGACGGCACCGGGCTGTTTCTTTCTGATCTAGTGCTTTCGTGGTCGGGGACGATCACGCCGAGGTCGCGACTTGACGCGAGACTCCACGAAGGGCAGCCTGTGCACCCGCGCAGACAGGGGCCGCTGCCGCACCCAGATCTGCAGCGCGGTGTCTGGTTCATGCACCGTCGTGTCAACCAGCACCAGAGCGATCCCCTTCTGCAACACCGGCGAATATGTGCCGCTGGTCACGAAGCCGACCTTGCGGTCCTGTTGATAGACCTCGGCATCGGGCCGCGGCACGCCCCTCTCCTCAAGTATGAGACCCGCGACCCTCCGCTCCACTCCCCGCTCACGCTGCGTGCGCAAAGCCGCCTTGCCGGGAAAGTCTGAGGTCTTGTCCAAAGCCAACATCCATTCCAGTCCGGCCTCGAGAGGGGTGATTTTCTCGCTAAGCTCGTGGCCGTACAGCGAGTATCCCATCTCCGTGCGCAGGGTGTCGCGGGCGCCGAGCCCGGCGGGTACGGCACCCGCAGCGACAAGCTCCTCCCAAAGCGCCGGCAGGGCCGACGCCGGGCCTATAATCTCGAATCCGTCCTCGCCGGTGTAACCCGCGCGACTAACCAGCAAGCTGCGATC